>NZ_JADEXG010000002.1 GCF_015207255.1 Vasconcelosia minhoensis LEGE 07310 | reverse complement strand
TAGGGCATCATTCCAAACGACCCGACAGCAGCCAAACAGCTGAGCCAATTTGGTCTGCTGTTGCTCAGTAGGGTAGATTCTGTACTGATATCGTGCTTTCATGGGTATATTGTACCATTGGTCTGCACGTTGAAGCATCAGTACAGAAAGCAGCGACACAGCGTTACTGACCTTAAGGCCCATTTGGTCTGCGTGACCAAGTATCGGGAAGCCGTCTTGACCGACGAAGGGCTGACGGTACTGGAGTCGGCCTTTCGGACAGTGGCCCAGAAGATGGACTTTGAGATCCTGGAATTCAACGGGGAAGCCGATCATGTCCACGCACTGATTGAGTACCCGCCGAAGCTATCAATTTCGCAGATCCTGAATGCCTTGAAAGGGGTTTCCAGTCGGCACTATGGCCAGGCAGGCTTACCCAAGCCCAAGGGCAATAAGGCGCTGTGGAGTCCAAGCTATTCAGCTGGCTCTGTAGGCGGTGCTCCTTTGGAGATCCTGAAGCAATACATCCAAACTCAAAGCCGCCCTGAAAGGGCGGGGCTTGAATCCCATTAGTTTTGGTCAACGAGCTAGTCAACGACCATCTGGGTAATGAACAATATGTCGGTATTTCTGAATCGCTGCCTGAAGATTCTCGCGACAGCCCCGAGGTTACGCTGCAAAACTACATTTCCATTGAGCAGCGCCAGTCTGCCTGTGTGGCCTGGGACGTTGAAGCCGCCGACCTGAGAAGAAACCGGCTATACCCGCTTGGCGCCAATGCCCTGACGATACCCTGCTCAGAGCTTGGATTGGGCTGTCAGTTCTTTACAATCCTTTTACAATGGTCAAATGGTTTCCCACAGGTAGCTCCGCCGCCGCACCATGGCCTTTTCTTCGATTACGCGTGCCCTCCAACGTTCCGCTTTAGCCACCGAGCTGCTGGCCAAGCTAAAGCAGCAAAGCTGGCTTAGCTTCAGCGGTTTGCCCCGTCTGCCCAAGGGATTAGTCGCCTCAGCCCTGGCCCAGGCGCAGCAGCAGCCCCTGCTCGTGGTCACCGCCACCCTGGAAGAAGCCGGTCGCTGGACGGCCCAGCTAGAAGCGATGGGCTGGGCTACCGTTTCGTTTTATCCCACCTCGGAAGCCTCGCCCTACGACCCCTTTGACCAGGAATCGGAGATGACCTGGGGACAGCTCCAGGTGCTGGCCGACCTGACCTCCGGTAAGGCGCTGCCCGCCGCTAGCGGCAAAGCCTTGGGGTCGATGGCAATCGTGGCGACGGAGCGATCGCTCCAGCCCCACCTACCGCCGCCCGATCGGTTTCAGCCCTACTGCCTGGAACTCCAGCAGGGGATGGAAATTAACCTGAAGATCCTTAGCCATACCCTGGCTAAGCTGGGCTACGACCGCGTCCCCACCGTAGAAGCCGAAGGTCAGTGGAGCCAACGCGGCGACATCATTGACGTGTTTCCCGTAGCTTCGGAACTGCCGGTGCGGCTGGAATTATTCGGTGATGAGCTAGAGCGGCTGCGGGAATTTGACCCGACCACACAGCGTTCGCTCGACCGGATTGACACCCTGCTGCTGACCACGACTGACTACAGCCCGATTCTGGCGGCGGAGCTGGAGCAAAAGGGGCTGCTGAACGACCTGCTGCCCACCGAGCTGCGAGAGAACTGGGAGAATGGCCAGCCGGTGGAAGGGCTGCGCCGCTTTATGGGCCTGGCCTTTGACCAGCCCGCTAGCCTGTTGGACTACCTGCCCGAAAATACGTTGGTGGTGCTAGACGAGCCCGACCAGTGCCGCGCCCATGGCGATCGCTGGTATGAGCATGTGGAGGAGCAGTGGCGCGAAGCCAGCGAAATGCTGACCAACCATGCTGAAATTCAGCTGCCGTCAGGAACGCTGCCCAAATTGCATCGCCCTCTCTCTGATGCCCTAGAAGCCCTCGAAGGCTTTCAGCGGGTTGAGCTCACTGAGCTGGCTGAAGAAGGCCAGGGGATGAATCTGGCCAGCCGTCCCGTCCCGGCGATTCCCCATCAGTTTGGGCGGCTGGCCGAGACGCTGAGGGAGGAGCGCGATCGCAACTTTTCCATCTGGCTGATCTCCGCCCAGCCCTCGCGCTCGGTCGCCCTGCTGCAAGAGCACGACTGCCCGGCCCAGTTCATCCCTAACCCCAAAGACTACCCGGCAATCGACAAGCTCCAGGGTCAGCATACGCCGGTCGCGCTCAAATATTCGGGCCTGGCCGAGCTAGAAGGCTTTGTCCTGCCGACCTTTCGGATTGTCGTGGTCACCGACCGCGAATTTTTTGGCCAGCATACGCTGACCACGCCCAGCTATGTCCGCAAGCGGCGGCGGTCGGTCTCCAAGCAGGTCGATCCCAACAAGCTGCGCCCCGGTGATTACGTGGTGCATCGCAACTACGGCATCGGGCGCTTCCTGAAGCTAGAAAGCCTCACCATTGACAGCGAGACCCGCGAATATTTGGCTATCCAATACGCCGACGGCCTGCTGCGGGTGGCAGCAGACCAGATGGGATCGCTGTCTCGCTATCGCACCTCAGCCGAGCGCCAGCCCGAGCTGAACAAAATGACGGGCAAGGTCTGGGAGAAGACCAAGGGCCGCGCCCGTAAAGCCATCCAAAAAGTCGCGGTCGATCTGCTGAAGCTGTACGCCCAGCGATCGCAGCTGGAAGGCTACACCTTCCCCACCGATATGCCCTGGCAGCAGGAGCTAGAAGATTCCTTTCCCTACCAGCCGACGCCCGACCAGCTCAAGGCCGTGCAGGACGTGAAGCGAGACATGGAAGGCGACCGCCCGATGGACCGGCTGGTCTGCGGCGACGTCGGCTTTGGCAAAACCGAGGTGGCGCTACGGGCCATGTTCAAGGCGGTGACCGCAGGCAAACAGGTGGCGCTGCTGGCCCCGACCACGATTCTTACCCAGCAGCACTACCATACCCTGAAGGAGCGCTTTGCCCCCTACCCGATTCAGGTGGGTTTGCTCAACCGCTTTCGCACGGCGACCGAGCGCAAGGAGATTTTGCAGCGGCTGGCGACGGGGGAGCTAGACGCGGTGGTGGGCACCCATCAGCTATTGGGGAAAGCAGTCAAATTCAAAGACCTGGGCCTGCTGGTGGTGGATGAAGAACAGCGGTTTGGGGTGAACCAAAAAGAGAAAATTAAGGCATTGAAAACCCAGGTAGACGTGCTCACCCTCAGCGCCACGCCGATTCCCCGGACGCTTTACATGGCCCTGTCAGGCGTCCGGGAGATGAGCCTGATCACCACCCCACCGCCCTCGCGCCGGGCAATCAAAACTCACCTCGCGCCCTACGATGACGAAAAAATTCGCACCGCCATCCGTCAGGAGCTGGACCGGGGCGGCCAGATTTTTTACGTGGTGCCCAGGGTTGAGGGAATTGAGGAAATCGCGGCGCGGCTGCGGACGATGATTCCGAGTATCCGACTCGCGATCGCTCACGGTCAGATGCCCGAGGGCGAGCTGGAATCCACCATGCTCGGCTTTAGCAGCGGCGAGGCCGACCTAATGGTCTGCACCACCATTATTGAATCGGGTCTGGACATTCCCCGAGTCAACACCATTTTGATCGAAGACGCCCATCGCTTTGGCCTATCCCAGCTCTACCAGCTGCGCGGACGGGTGGGCCGCTCGGGGGTGCAGGCCCACGCCTGGCTATTTTTCCCGAAGCAAAACCAGCTCAGCGAAAAGGCCCGCAAGCGGCTGCGGGCAATTCAGGAGTTTACCCAGCTGGGCTCGGGCTATCAGCTGGCGATGCGCGACATGGAAATTCGCGGCATCGGCAACCTGCTTGGGGTGGAGCAGTCGGGCCAGATGGAGGCGATCGGCTTTGACCTCTACATGGACATGCTAGAAGAATCGATTGCCGAAATTCGCGGCCAGGAGATTCCCCAGGTCGAAGATACCCAGATCGACCTGAAGGTGACGGCCTTTATTCCGACTGACTACATTCCCGACCTGGACCAGAAGATGACCCTCTACCGCTCGCTGATGGCCGCTAACAGCAAGCGCGAGCTGTTGCAGATTGCGGCAGACTTGAGCGATCGCTACGGCCCCATTCCCCCCGCCGTAGACCAGCTAATCCGCGTCCTGGAGCTGAAGCAGATCGCCCAACCCCTGGGCTTCTCACGCATCAAGCTGGAAGGCAAGCAGCATGTGATTATGGAAACCCCGATGGAAGGCCCGGCCTGGAATCTGCTCAAAGACAAGCTGCCCAGCCACCTCCAGTCTCGCTTCGTCTACGCCCCCGGCAAGGTCACCGTCCGCGGTCTGGGCATCCTCAATCCGACCAAGCAGCTCGAAAATCTGATTGACTGGCTCGGTCAAATGCAGGGCGCACTGTCCGAGCCAGCCCTTGCCGACAGTGCCGTCTAGGGGAGACCGCGAAAATTCAGCGCCCTAGTTCTGAGCCGATGAAAGCCGCTGCGGTGGTGCGCGATCGCAGTTCTCCGAGCTCGGTCTGCTCAATCCGCCAGCCGGTGACCTGGTCGGGACCATGCCAAAGGGTCAGGTGGGGCACTGGCGGGTCGGCGTAAAAACTGATGGGGCCATGGCCCAGTGGCAGGCTGCTGTCGTGGGTAAACTTGTCATGGCTGAGCCGATAGGCCGGGATGCCGACAATCGGCACGCCCCAGCCGTCTAGGGCAAAAAAGTGAGCGATCCGGCCGCCGAGCTGCTGCCACATCCAGGCGGCTCCCCCAGCGCCGACGACCCCAGCGCTAAAGGCGATAATCGTCAGCGGCTCACCTTCTGGTTTAAAGCCCGAAGCCACCCAGGAATTTAAAACGCTCACCGGGCAAACCGGCAGGACCTGACCGGGAAAAACCCAGCTGCGGGCCGCCAGCCCGTCTGGCAGCGTGCGAAGAAATGCCTGGGTATAGCGGGGCGGGTGCATTCCCGGGCAAATCAAAAGGGGCATTGGTTTTGTCATCAGCAAGGAATCAGCGGGGGCAAAAAAGAAGCAGCGCGGCATCCAGAGGGAAACTGTACTCTAGGCGTTCGGTTCTACCCATAGCTCGACGGGCATACTGCCGGTAGGCTCATAGTAAGGCAGTCTAATCAAACCTTGCTGCCTGCTGGGGCGCAAAGTGCGAAAGAGTGATGGCCGGATCTAAAGAGTTTTTACCGACAATCAGCAGCCTGGTGGCACTGGGCGAATTTGCCCAGACTGCTCCCCTAGACGAGCAAACCGCGACCGCCGCCCGCTCCACCGAAATCCAGCAGCAGCAGGCAGAGGCCGAATGGCAGGCCGCGATCGCGGCCCTCAGTCACCTGCTCACCCAGCAGCTCCCTCCACAGTCGAGAGCGACCTCCACTCAAGGCGTCCTCCTGTCAGGCCCTTTCCCCGTTTTAGAAAACACCGACCTGATGGCTCAGCTGTCGAGCTGGACGTTTATCCCGCAGACGCTAGAGCAGCTGGCCCTAACCTTTACCCAGCTGATGCCAGCGGAATATCCGGCGAGCAAAGAGCAGCTATCAGACCGGCTGCTGCCACTCATCGAGGACGACCCGCTAGCGGCAGAGCGGTTCTGTCTGGTGCTGACCCAGTCCTTCAGCCTGATTTTGGTGCTGGGCAAAGACGCCAATGGCGAAATCCACTTTCAGTTTTCCTTTACCCCCCGGATCGTCGAGTCGGTCTGGCAGCAGCTGCGATCGCGGGTTCATTTGGTTCGCCCGCAGCAGCTTGAACGGCTAGAGCCACTGGTCGAAACCTTTGCTCCGAGGGAGCCAGACTACCGCCTGGTCAGCCACTTTAGCCGCCTGCTGCTAACCCAGCTACCCCGCTCCCAGCCGCCCCAGCGGGCCGATGCCGCTGAGGCCGCGCCAGCGGTGCAGTACGCCTATCATGAGCCGACCGACGGCACTGACACCGAGCTGCTCAAGGCAATGGCTCACGAAATTCGCACGCCGCTGACGACGATTCGCACCTTTACGCGATCGCTGCTCAAGCGTAAAGACCTCCAGGCCAATGTTAAACATCGGCTCCAGCAAATCGACCGGGAATGTACCCGGCAGATCGACCGCTTTAACCTGATCTTTCACGCCGTCGAGCTAGAGGCGACCAACCGACCGCGATCGCCCCTCACCGCCATCTCCCTCAGCCAGATTTTCCAAGATGCCATCCCCCAATGGCAACACGCTGCCCAGCGTCGCAACCTCAGCCTGGATGTCGAACTGCCGTCGCAGCTGCCCAGCGTTGCTAGCGATCCGGCCCTGCTGCGCCAGGTGCTCACCGGTTTAGTGGAGCTGTTTACCCACAGCATCCCCGCCAATAGCCACATTCAAATGCAGGTGATGCTAGCGGGCCATCAGCTCAAGCTCCAGTTTCAGTCCCAGCTCGCCAGCCCCGCCAACGCCTGCATTCCGCCGCCGCTCCAGGCCCTAGGCAATCTGCTGATGTTCCAACCCGAAACCGGCGGTGTGAGTTTGAATCTCAAGGCTACTAAGAATCTGTTCCACGCCCTTGGGGCCAAGCTGATTGTGCGCGATCGCTCTGCCCAAGAAGCCACCTGGACCGTCTTTCTGCCGCTAGAAACCACGGTAGACCCCTCCGCCTATCGAATTGTGTAAATCCGGTAGCCACAGCAACCTTAGGTCAGGTCTCACTCAAGCAGGACAGACATACCGCAAAGGTTAGTTTTTATGCTGAAATCTAAAATTTTTTTTTGATCCGTGTTGTTTTCTTCAGCCTGATGCGGGAAAACTACTGTGAAATAGGTCCGTATCCGCAATTCAGACAGCGAAGAAAATACAGTGGCTAAGTTCCTTAACACGAGTGCGACTAACTATTTTCTAGAGGAGCTGATCAAGGCAGCACGAGAAAGGCTGATATTGATTAGCCCCTATCTCAAGTTAAACGATCGGATTAAAGAGCTGCTAGAAGACAAAGACCGGCTCAAGATTGACGTGCGGATTGTCTACGGAAAAGCTGAATTACAGCCGGAAGAGATCAACTGGCTCAAAGAGCTAGACTATGTGCGGACCAGCTTTTGCAAGAACCTGCATGCGAAATGCTATCTCAACGAGAGCATGGCTATTATCACTAGCCTAAATCTCTATGAGTTTAGCCAGGTCAACAACAATGAAATGGGTATTCTCATAGAGCGGGATGGAGACAGCGAACTCTACGGCGATGCTCACGAAGAAGCTCAACGTATCATTCGGGTTAGCGATGAAGTCAGGATGTCTCTCGAAAAGATAGTCATTAAGGAACCAAAAGTTTCAGAAGCTGAGGAAGTTAAGGAAGCTTTTCAGAAGATGCGAGAAATCTTTCTCTCCCAGCTGGTCTATCAAACCTATAGCGGCTATGTCTTCTCCCAGTTCAAAAAGCTGGAGCAGGATCTGCGGTCGAAGGACGACATTCGCTGGAAACACGCCATGCACCTGATTCGCCTGCTGCTGTCGGGGATTACCGTGCTCAAAGATGGGTTTGTCCCCGTGCGGATTGAGGCCTATCGTCCGCAGCTGCTGGCCATCCGCAATCAGGAGATGCCTTGGATGAGATCAACGTCTGGCGGTTAGACCTACATCATCAGTTCAACCAAGCCTTTGAAAACATCCCCCTGCCCGAGCGCCCCAATTACGAAAAGGCCAACGCCTTCCTGATTCGCGCTCGCTGCAGCCGGGTAGCAGCCGACCCGGCGTAATCTCACACTATTCGAGTTTTGAAGCGCAATGGCTCAGGAGAAGGCAGCCGCGATCGCCGCTGACAACAGACGGGTCGTTGCTCACTTCGACAGCCACCTGAGACAGGCCCGATACGCAGGCACCCCGATCGCATCGTCTACAAACTGTGCAACCTTATCGGCCATGCAAATGACGAGTTTATGTAGGCCATTGCTAGGCGGTAGAAGCCGGTTTGAAACCGGCCCTACCGGGTATGATTTCCACCATTTGGATTTTCCTATCGTCTGCCCACCGCATCGGATTATTGGCAATATATCCCCTGATACAATCTAGCGATGATTCGCTGCGGATAATATGTTCGTAATAATTGCGTTGCCATATCGATACACCAGGGCTGTTGCGTAATTCATTAATTCGCCGGGCCGAAAACGTTTTGAACGCCCGCACAATTTCCGGTAATCCATGTCGTTTTTTGGTGGCGGTGGCCGTAGGGGCCGGTTTGAAACCGGCCCCTACGGGTGTGGCGACATCCAACATAATGATGGCGTGGATATGGTTGGGCATGATCACAAACGCATCTAACAGCACATGACCGTAATGATTCGGCAAACCATCCCACACCGCCTGCACAATTTCACCATAGGCATTCAATCGCATAACCCCTTCTACCACCTCTCCAAACAGACAAACCCGATCATTAACGCAAATGGTGACAAAATAGGCCCCTGAGCGGCCGTAATCGTATCCTTTCAGCCGTAACAACTTTCGCCGACGTTCAGGTTTCACTACACTCATTTTCTCAGCCCCTCAAAATCCCAGCAATCTGAGCCGCCAATTCTACTGTCTTACCTGTTGCTGCCAAGCCACTGCATCAATGGTTTCATCTATTCTCAATACATCGTTCCTGGAAGCTGTAGGTAATTGTAGCGACTAACTCTACCGCTTCTTCAGCCCCTTCAACCCCATACGGATATCCTGCAAAGCTGCCTCAAAATCAAAATCCTGCCATTATGCTAAAGATTATTGCGTAGATGGCGTGAGATGGGTTCGGAGCGGGAGCAGGTCCAAACGGTTTATCGGCTGGGGCAAGCAGCCTTTGAGCGGGGGCGCTATCGGGAGGCGATCGCGGCCTTTGAACAGGCCCTGGAGCTAGCCAGCAAAAATACGGTGCTGGGGGGCGAAATTCAGATGTGGCTGGTCAACGCCTATGCCGCGGGCGGCAGGCAGGCAGACGCGATCGCGCTCTGTCGGCGGCTGACCCGCCATCCCGACACCGAGACCAAGCAGCAGAGCAAGCGGCTGCTCTATATACTAGAAGCGCCCCGGCTGGCGCTTAAGCCCGAGTGGGTGACTCAGATTCCCGACCTGAGCGGCCTAGCGGACGGTCAGACAACCCTGGAGAGCCCCTATTCACAAAAGCCTAAGCGATCGCGCCGCGCCCGCGTTGCCGAACCCGAGCCGGTGGACCTGAACCAGGTGAATACGGCAGACAATCAGTTCGTCTGGGTTGCCCTGGTCGGCGCGGCCATCGTTTTAGGAGGGCTGCTGTGGCTAAGCTGAGGCTCCTGGTCGTAGTCCTGGCGGCGCTGCTGCTCAGCGGCTGTGTGGACTACGACATCGGCATCCGATTCGACAGCCAAAATCACGGCGTGATTACCCAGACGCTGCACGTCAGCGATCGCCTGCTCACCCTCAGCCCCAGCTCTAGCGATCAGTGGCTCGACCGGTTTGCCGCCCGCGCCCGGCGGCTCTCTGGCAAAACCCGCCGGATCGACCGCGACACCCTCCAGGTGAGGCTGCCCTTCGCCAACGGGTCCGAACTGGTAGACCGCTTCAATACCCTGTTTAGCCCTGACGAAACTAGTCTGTTTAACGAACTGCCAGGCAGCAATCGGGTGGTTTCCCGGCTTGAACTCTCTCAGAACAACCGGCTAGTTGCCCAGCGCAACCACCTCACCTACGACCTCGATCTCTCCGCCCTCAGCACCGCCGCCGATCCTATCCTCGAGCTGATCAAGCTAGACTTTGCCGTGATTGGCCCCTGGGGGGTACGCCCGATAGCCGCTATCGGTACCGCGCCGCGTCAGGAAGGCAATGCAACCCATTGGCCACTTTCCCTAGACCAGCCCAACCACATCGAAGCCGTCTTCTGGGTGCCCAGCCCAATTGGGATCGGGGCGCTGGTGGTGATCTTGGTCACAGCGCTGGGCTATATTGCCAAATACGGTTTGCCCAAGCAAAACATTTCGCCTGAGTCGCCTCAGCCGCCATCGGGGTCAACCCAGGCCAACCTATAGTAATCTGGACACATTCCCCGATTCATGGAGGCGTAGATCTATGCGACAAGTCAATTTTGTGGTGATTTTCGTCATTTGCCTGGCGCTCGTCCTATTCGGAATTGAGAATACCGACCCCACGCCAATCCACATCATCCGCGATGTGCAAGTGCAGGCCCCGCTCTGCATTGAGCTGATTATTGCGATGGGGATTGGCGCAGTCCTGGCCTGGGTATTCAGCGTCTGGGTGCAGGTGCAGGGCATTATCAAGAAAAATCCTGAAGTTGAGCAGCGGGAGCTGCGGATTCAGCAGCTGGAAGAAGACGTCGAACGCTATCGGGTCGAGCTGGAGCAGCAGCCGATGCTGCCAGCGTCTAAAGTAAAAGATGAGGGAGATAAGGGACAGGTCTATGCCCAGTAATCTCTCGCTGGACCTGACATCTGGAGCGGCATGGCCCGACTAGCCGAAAGCGCGATCGCGTTTTTAATCGACCTGGCTGAACAGGGCGAAATCGATCCCTGGAACGTCAACGTGATTGACGTGATCGACCGCTTTCTCACCAGCCTTAAAACGCAGCCTGCCGCCGACCCCACTAAAACCGGTCGCTCACCCTACGAGACCAGCCTGTCAGAGTCGGGCCAGGCCTTTCTCTATGCCTCCATGCTGGTGCTGCTCAAGGCCGATACCCTAATCCGCACGGAGGTTGAAGCCGAGGAAGAAGGCTTTGAGGAAGACTTTTTTGAGCCCGCCGACTTTGTGCCGGTGGAGCTGCCGCGCCATCTGGAGCGCCATATCCACCGCCGGGCCGTCGCGCCGCCGCCGGAAAAGCGCAAGGTGACGCTAGATGAGCTGATCGGCCAGCTGGAGCTAATCGCCGCCGCCATGGCTGACGCCACCCCGCGCAGCCGCAGCCGTCGGCCCCAGCCCCAGTCCAGGCGGCAGGCGGTACGTGCGATCGCGCAGCTGGCCCACCAGGAAAACCTGTCTGAGATTGCCGCCGCCCTGGAAACCTTTTTAGATCAGCACTGGGACCGGCTAGGCGACGCCGAGTGGATGGACTTTGACCGGCTGCTGGCGCACTGGGCGCACTTTCGCCCTGAAGTTTTGGGCGGTGCAATCGAGGGCGAGCTTTCGGTAGCCGAAGATAAGCACGAGCGGGTCGGCGTCTTCTGGGGGCTGCTATTTCTATCGGCGCAGTCCAAAGTAGAGCTGCATCAGGACGCCTTTTATCAAGACTTAAAGGTACGCCAGCTCACAGACGTAGCAGAGCTTGAGGCCAATTTGGAAACAACCTTAGGACTGAATGACTAAAAAACCTTGGGATGATTTAGTCGAGTCTATGTAGTTTCCGCAAGCGTTTGGGGGGAACTTGTAAGGCCAGAATGAAATCTAGTAATCAGGGCTAGCGGGCCTCAACCTGCCCTGGTTAGCCTGAATAGGTTAACTTGTGTAGAATTGAGCCACTCTACACAAACTCTACCTTTTTGGTAGGTCTCATACATACATCGTAAACAATCACGGGCATACATCTATGAAAGCGATGATTCTGGCTGCGGGGAAGGGAACTCGGGTGCGTCCGATCACCTACACGATCCCCAAACCGATGATCCCGATTCTGCAAAAGCCAGTCATGGAGTTTTTACTAGAGCTGCTGCGCCACCACGGCTTCGACCAGATCATGGTCAACGTCAGCCACCTGGCAAATGAGATCGAAGGCTATTTCCGCGATGGCCAGCGCTTTGGCGTCGAGCTAGCCTATTCGTTTGAAGGCCGGATTATCGACGGTGAGCTGGTCGGAGAAGCCATCGGTTCCGCCGGGGGAATGCGCAAGATTCAGGATTTCTCACCGTTTTTCGACGATACCTTCATCGTGCTCTGCGGCGATGCGCTGATTGACCTGGACCTGACCGAGGCAGTGCGGCAGCATCGGGAAAAGGGCGCACTGGCAACGATTGTGATGAAGTCCGTACCGCTGATGCAGGTGCCCAGCTACGGCGTCGTCGTCACCGACGATGAGGGCCGGATCCAGTCGTTCCAAGAAAAGCCGTCGGTCGAAGAGGCGCTGAGCACCGACATCAACACCGGCATCTATATTTTTGAGCCCGAAATTTTCGACCACATTCCCTCCGGGCAAAAGTTTGACATCGGCGGCGACCTGTTCCCCAAGCTGGTTGAAATGGGGGCGCCCTTCTACGGCATTCGGATGGACTTCGAGTGGGTCGATATCGGTAAGGTGCCCGACTACTGGCAGGCGATTCAGGACGTGCTGACCGGCCAGGTGAAGGGCGTCGGCATCCCCGGCAATGAGGTCAAGCCGGGCGTCTTTACCGGGCTCAACGTCAACGCTAACTGGGATACGGTCAATATTGAAGGCCCAGTCTACATCGGCGCGATGACCCAGATTGAAGACGGTGCCACCATCGTCGGCCCCACCATGATCGGACCCAACTGCCGGATCTGCGCTGGTGCCACCGTCGACAAGAGCGTCATTTTTGAATATTCTCACATCGGCCAGGGCGTGCGGCTAGTGGATAAGCTAGTGTTTGGTCGCTACTGCGTCGATAAGACCGGCGCTTCAATCGACATGCGGGCCGCCGCGCTGGACTGGCTGATCAACGATACCCGACAGGCCGTTCTGGCCGAGCCGCCGCTGGAGCACAAGGCGATCGCGGAATTGCTCACCCAAACCCTGGCCCGCTAGCCTCCCAGCTACGGCGGCGGGGTGCCGACGCGAAACCGTGAGGCCCCCGCCGCTGCTAGGGAAACCAGCATCACCGCCAGCAGCGATCGCAGCGTTAGCGTTTCCCCTAGAACGAACAGACCCGCGATCGCGGCCGCCATCGGCTCCAGGCTAAGCAGCACGCCAAAGACGTTCACCGGCAGCGATCGCAGCGCCATCAGCTCAAACGAATAGGGCACTACCGAAGACAGCAGCGCCACCCCCAGCCCCATCAGCAGCAGCGGCGGCTGGAGCAGCGCTGAGCCCGCCGAGGTAATTCCAATCGGCGCCAGCACCACGCTGCCCACCAGCATGGCCCAGGCCAGCCCCTCAATCCCCGGCAGCGCCTGACCGGTTTTAGCCGACATCAGAATATAGGCAGCCCAGAAGCAGGCCGCCAGCAGTGCCAGGGCAACGCCCCAGGGGTCTAGCGCTAGGCCGCCCACCGGGGTGAGCATCAGGATGCCCACCCCGGCTAGCCCCACCCAGAGCAGGTCCAGCCAGCGCTGCGACTTCAGCACTGCCAGCCCCAGCGGCCCGATAAACTCCAGCGTCACGGCGATGCCCAGCGGAATCCGGTCGATGGCTTCGTAGAAGGCAAAATTCATCAGCGATAGGGCTAGGCCAAATCCCAGGATGGTCTTGAAGTGTCGCCGCACCTCGGCAGACCAGCGGGGCCGCCAGAGGGCAAACAAAATCAGCGCCGCAAAGCCCACCCGCAGAAACACCATGCCGGCCGCTCCGACCTGGGGAAATAGGGTTTTGGCAAAGGCAGACCCAATCTGGGTCGAAGCAATCGACAGCAGCACTAGGCCAGTGGGCGGGGGCGTGATGCGCTCGGCAAGGTTCATTCAGTCACGGGGGAGTGAGCGCGGCCAGGTTCGGAACCTCACGATTTTAGCGAGTCGCAGCCCCCGATGGCGGAGCGGGCCGACCGAAGCGGGCGGTAATGAACTCGGTGAACAGCCGCACCTTGGCCGACAGATGTCGGTTCACCGGGTAGATGATGCAGAGCGAGATCGCGGCGGGTCGATAGTCGGTCAGCACCGCTGCCAGCGTCCCCGCCTGTAAATCATCCGCCACGATAAACTCCGGCAGCAGGGTCAGGCCAATCCCCTTGAGCGCCGCCAGCCGCAGCACTTCACCATTGTTGGAGCAGAGGACGCTATTAATTGGGATAGTCAGCTCTCCCTCCGGCCCGGTCAGCTGCCAGGCGTTGCCGCTGGACAGATAGCCATAGTGCAGACAGGCCCGCTCCCTGAGCTCGGTGGGATGCTGCGGCACGCCTTGGGCCGCCAGATGGGCAGGCGCGGCGCAGATGGTCATCGGCATAGGGGCAATCGGATGCACAATTAGGCTGGCGGTCTCCTCGGGCGCGGCGATTCGCAATGTCACGTCGTATCCTTCGGCAATCGGGTCGATAAACCGGTCTTCCAGGGTGAGCTGTATCTGGAGGTCGGGATACTGCTGCCTGAAGTCGGCGACGGTGGGGCCCACATGCACTGTGCCAAAGGTCATCGGCGCGTTGATTTTGAACGGTCCCCTGGGCTCGGCCTGGAGTTGAGACACCGCTCGCTCAGCCTCTTCTAGGTCGGCCAGCAGATTCAGGCAGCGCTCGTAAAAGGCCAGACCGCTGGCGGTCGGGGTCACCCGCCGGGTGCTGCGGTGTAAGAGCTGCACCCCGAGCGAATTTTCTAGGTTGAGCACCAGCTTATTCACCGCCGAGCGGGAGAGCGCCATCTGCCGCGCCGCCGCCGCAAATCCGCCCGCTTCGACCACCTGGGTAAAGGCCCGGATGCTTTCAAACTTGTCCATAGGGGAGGCTTAATTGTCGCTTAAATAAGGACAATATGTAGACTAAATTGATTATTGTCTTTTATTTTAATCTAATTCATAATGGAACCTGTAGCGAGGAATGAGTCATCCCAGGAGGTGTCATCCATGATTACCCTAAGACCCGCTAGCGATCGCGGCAATGCCAACTTTGGCTGGTTAGACAGCCGCCATAGCTTTTCCTTTGGCCATTACTACGACCCCAACCACATGGGCTTTGCCAGCCTGCGCGTGATCAACGAAGATAAAGTTAAGCCTGGCCAGGGCTTTGGTACCCACGGCCACCGCGATATGGAAATTATTTCCTACGTGCTGGACGGGGCGCTGGAGCATAAAGACAGCATCGGCACCGGCTCGGTGATTCGCCCCGGCGACGTGCAGCGGATGTCGGCGGGCACCGGCATCACCCACAGCGAGTACAATGCCTCCAGAACTGAGCCCGTCCACTTTCTGCAAATCTGGCTTTTGCCCGACCGCAAAGGGCTGGAGCCCAGCTACGAGCAAACCCACTTTGCCGCCGCTGAACGGCAGGGCCAGCTGCGCCTAGTTGGCGCAGCGGATGGCCGCGACGGCGCGGTGACGATTCACCAGGACGTGGATCTCTATCTGGGGTCGCTGCGGTCTGGCGATAGGGCGGGGTTGGACGGGGTGCGCGATCGCGCCCTCTGGGTGCAGGTCGCTCGCGGCGCGGCTGAGGTCAACGGCCTGCCGCTGACGGCAGGCGACGGGGCCGCCCTAACTGGGGAACCGAACCTGTCGCTAGTCAGCACCGCCGCCGACACCGAAGTTCTCATCTTCAACATGGCCGCCTAACCTTTTTGGGTTGAGCGAGCATTAATGTTGTTTTCTTACGGAGTACCCAACACCAGTGAAACCCAACAATCTTCACCGGCGTTGGGTGACTCTTTGAGAAGACAAAGCCTACGCACTTGATCGGGTCGCTATAGTCCGCTGCGACAATCAGCTCCATGCCGCTGGCGTCAGCTTGGGTAAAGTCAGCCGAGTCCTTGGTGATGACGTTGTAGCCCAGCTGCACCATCTCACCCAGCAGCAGTGCGCCCGGAGGCAGCACCGACGTGCTGATAGACAATTTCTGCCCGATGGAGCAGTCTGAATCAAATTTCTTCCGATGTACCCTCTGGCCCATTCCCCTCTGGCCCGTTCTTCGCGTCGGCGTCCGGCTTTGGCAGCGCGGCGGGCAGTCTGGGAGCCGTCAGCAGTCGTCGGCGGGAGGACATTTTCCAGCCGTCCAGAATATCTTGAATCACCAGCTCTTGAATCCAGATCTTCGCAACAACGGTCAGCGGCAGGGCCAGCAGCAGCCCTAAAAAGCCAAATATCGAGGCAAAGAAAATCTGCGCTGCCAGGGTGAACGCAGGCAGCAGATTCACCTGACGGGCCATGACGGTGGGCGTCAGCAGGTAGGCTTCAATTTGCTGAATGATCAGATAGAGAATAAAAACCGCGATCGCTTTCCAAGGCTCCGGCGAGAGCAGCGCCACCATCATTGGAAAAGCAACGCTCAGGGTCGGGCCAATGTTGGGAATGAAGTTCAAAATGCCCGCCAGCAGGGCATGGGCTAGGACAAGATTAATTCCTAGCAGCGACAGGCCTAAAAAGCTCAGGGCAAAGACAAACAGAGAGCTAATTAGAATACCGCCTAGCCAGTTTCCCAAAGCGACTTCGCACTGACCGAAAATCACATCGGCGCGATGCCGATAAAAGGCAGGAAACATCCGCAGTATGGCGCTGCGGTAGGCTTCGGGATTGAACAGCAGCATCAGCGCTAGTACGCTCACCAGCAGCAGCTGAAGCAGCACCTGGAGCGAGGAATTAAAAAACGAAAAGAAGTTGCTAAACACGTCCAGAGCCGCCGAGTCCGGCGCGGTTAGCCAGGCGAAAAAGTCGCTCAGGTCTGGGAACCGCAGCTGTTCTGGCAGCTGCAATGGCTCCGGCAGCGACTCGGCCAGCATCTCCAGCCGCGAAGGCAGGGTATCAATCCCGTTCAGTACCAGATCGATTAGCAGGCTAAACTGCTCAATGAATGGCGGCACAATCCCCAAACCAAACAGCGCCCCGACCAGCATGGAGCCGATAATCACAATCGGCAGCGCTGCCCGCCGCGACAGGCCCAGCCGCTGCACCTGGAGGGCCAGGCTGTTAAGCGCGATCGCGATCACCACCGCTGCAAACAGCAGCAGCAGCAGCGGTCGAATCTGCCAGAGGATATACAGCGCCGCTGCCAGGCAAATCAGCCCCAGCCATTCTCCTAGTTTCACAGTCTTCCCAGGTAAAGCCTGCTGCCTATTCTATCGGAACGGCCTGCCTGGGCGATATGAATCCTAAGGGATAGGAAGACCAATGAAGTCCCGATTGCCCTCATCCCCTAGCCCCTTCTCCCCGGGGGAGAAGGGGCACTAGATTCCGGAATCCCTTTCGCAAGTTTGGGAGAGAGGTTGGGGTGAGGGCCTCTAGGGTTTTTCTTACGCGCAGCTCCTTAACCGGGCTAAACTCAATCCCCAAGCCAAAATGCTAGCTTAAGAAAGACGGAGCATCCCCCTCGACTATGGTCCAACCCCAGGCATCCTGGCAGATTCAACCACCGCCGGAGCTTCCGCCCGACTGGCCCGAAGCGGTGCGGCAGGTGGCCAGGCTTGAACACAGGCCCCAGTTTGGCGCTCAGCTGCTGTGGCAGCGCGGTGTTCGGACTGTTGAACAGCTGCGGAGATTTCTCAATCCAGCAGACTATCAGCCTGCCAGCCCGTTTAACTTTGGCACAGAGATGGAGCAGGCCGTCGCGCGGCTGATCCAGGCCCGCGAGCAGGGCGAAAAAGTCGCAATCTGGGGTGACTTCGACGCCGATGGGATTACCTCAACCGCCGTTCTGTGGGATGGACTCGGCCAGTTTTTCGCCCCAGAGCAGCTGACCTACTTCATCCCCAACCGGCTGAAGGAATCCCATGGCCTGGCCCGGGTCGGACTAGAGCAGCTCGCCGCCCAGGGCTTTTCGCTGGTCGTCACCTGCGACACCGGCAGCACTAACCTGGCCGAAATTGACCATGCGCAGCAGCTGGGGCTATCGCTGATTATCACCGACCATCACACCCTGCCGCCGGAGCGACCGCCGGTTGAGGCGATTATTAACCCGCGATCGCTCCCCCCAGATCATCCCCTAGCCGACCTCTCAGGCGTCGCCACCGCCTACAAGCTAGTCGAAGCCCTGTACCAGCGCCTGCCCGACATCCCCGAGCGGCCCTTGGCAGAACTGCTAGACCTGGTGGCGATTGGCCTGATCGCCGACCTAGTGGCGCTCACTGGCGACTGCCGCTATCTGGCCCAGGTGGGTATCCAGCAGCTGAAGCGGGCCAGCGACCCCGCGATCGCGACCCGCCGTCCCGGCGTCACCCGGCTGCTCCAGCTCTGCCGTCGCACCGGCGATCGCCCCACCGATATTTCCTTCGGCATTGGTCCGCGGATCAACGCCGTCAGCCGGATTCACGGCGACGCCGGATTCTGCGTGGAGCTGCTGACCAGCCAGGATGCCGAGCGCTGTAAAGTGCTAGCCGAGCAGACCGAGGACGCCAACGCCCGCCGCAAAGCGTTGCAGAAAGACGTGCTGTACCAGGTGACCCAGCAGCTCGCCAGCCTCGACCTGTCTACCACCGGCGTGATTGTGCTGACCGACCCCCAGTGGCCCGTCGGTATATTGGGCCTGGTGGCGGGGCAGATTGCACAGCAGTACGGCAAGCCGACAATTTTGCTGACCCTGGACGCCGAGTCGGCGAATTCAGGTGGGCCTCGCCTGGTCCGGGGGTCGGCCCGCTCGGTGAACAAAATCGACCTCTATCAGCTGGTGCAGGCCCAGGCCCATCTGCTGCACAGCTTTGGCGGCCATCCCTTCGCCGCCGGGCTCAGCCTGCCGGTGGAAAATCTGCCTCTGTTTACCGAAGCCGTCAACCGTCAGCTGCGCCAGACTCAGGCTCTACAGGGCGATCGCGGTCCCACCCTAGCAGTAGACCTGACCGTCACCGTCGCCGACCTAGGAGCAGACCTATTCCGCCAGCTTAGCCTGCTAGAACCCTGCGGCATGGGCAATCCCGCGCCCAAGCTGCTGATTAAAGACGCCTGGTTTGAGCGCACCTGGCATCAGAATTTGCGCGATCGCGCGGGCCGCAAGCTGAGCTACATCAAAACCGAATTTCGACTTTGCGACGAGACCCAGCCCGAGGGCTTTGCGGGCATCTGGTGGGAGCATTACAAAGACGAGCTGCCGCCCGGTCGCTGCGCTGTCGTGGTCGAGCTGGACTACAACAGCCATGCCAAAGCCAGCCGCTACGAAGTTCGGCTGATTGACCTGCGTTCGGCGGAGACAGAGGTTGCGAATCTTCCCCAGCTCCAGCCGTTCTTAGAACTGGCCCCGTCAGCGGTGGGAGACCCCCTCCAGACCTGGGAAACGCTGGTGGGTTTGGCCAAGTATCTTAGCCGTACCGGTGAGACGGCCAGCCGCGAGCAGCTCTGTGCAAAGCTGGGGATTGGCGATCGCACTTTAACTTTGGGACTGAGCGCGATCGCGCAGCTGGGCTTTGAGCTGACCCAAACGTCAGACGCGGTGAGCTTCAGCCTGCCGTCGCACAGCCTGACTCCAGCCCCCCAGTTACCCCGAGCCGAGCTACAACAGTTTCTGGATGCCCTGCGAGAAGAGCAATTTCGCCGTCTGTACTTCGATCAGGTGCCCGCCACGGCAGCTCAGCCAGCAATTTCTAATCTTCGCTGAGCAGCTTTTCCGATAGGCTGTATTTGGATGTTTGCCCGTCGGCCTATGATTCCCCGTCTTTCTCTCACCCAGCGATCGCTAGCAGCGCTGCTCTTTCTGAGTTTGGGCACCTTTGCCTGCAATAAGACCAGCACTCGAGTCTTTTCTTCAGAGTCCGCCGCTGAGGCCGATGTCGCCGCCGCCGCAGACGGCGTTTCTGCGGTAGCAGAGCCGTCCGAGCAGACTGAGCCCTACGTTGTCTACGAGGAAGACGGCGTGGCCATTAAGGGAGCCGACCCCGTCGCCTATTTCACAGATGCCGAATACGTCCCCGGTAGCTCAGAATTTACCCACGACTGGGAAGGCGTGACCTGGCAGTTTGCCAGTGCCGAAAATCGCGATCGCTTTGCCAGCAGTCCCGAGCAGTACGCGCCCCAGTACGGCGGCTTCTGCGCCTGGGCGGTGAGTCAGGGTTACATCGCGCCAATCGACCCCGAAGCCTGGACGGTGGTAGATAATCGGCTTTATCTCAATTTCAACCAAAAGATTCAGGAGCGCTGGCTGAAGGACGTTCCCGACAATATCGCCGATGCCGATGAAAACTGGCCGGATGTTTTGCTCTAGCGTCGCGCCAGGCTGAGCTTTAGCCCCGAGGCCGGTCGCAGGGTGGGAATCGGCTTCATGCTCAGGTCCTGGTTGGCGGCAAGCCTCCAGGTATAGCGCCGCAGCAGCAGGGCCGCAAAAATTTTCATCTCCATTTTGGCAAAGGCCAGGCCCAGGCAGACCCGGGGGCCACCGCCAAAGGACACCAGGCTGTAGTCTGACGGCCTATGTTCGGCCCGGCCCGGGCTAAAGCGATCCGGGTCAAACCGGTCTGGCGCAGCATAAGCGGCTCTGTTGGTTTCATTGATCCGATAGAGCGCCAGCCAGCCAGCCGGGACGCGGTAGCCCTTGAACTCAAACGGCTTGATTACCTGCCGGAAGCCGCCTCCTACCGGCGGATACAGCCGCTCAGTTTCTTTCAGCACCTGGTCGAGGTAGGGCATTTGCTTCAGCTGATCGAGCGTCAGGGTGCCGGTAGCCGCTAGTGCATCCTGCTCTTCTCGGGCCTGCTGGAGCACAGCGGGATGCTGACCCAGCATCATCATCAGCGATGTCAGCAGCGAGGTCGTGGTCTCGTGACCGGCAAACAGCATCAGCAGCGTCTGCACCTTAATCTCTTCCTGACTGAGGCGATTGCCCGCCTCATCTTCAGTTTGCAGCAGCAGCCCCAGCACGTCCTGGGTGGGGTTGGCCTGCCGAGTTTGGATCATTTCTTCGATGTAGGTGAGTAAGCGATCGCGGGCGCGCAGGGCTCGACCATAGGGCAGCCAGCGCCAGCGTAGCGGCGGGGCAAACAGGCCGTTGGTCAGGTCGGTAAACCACTGCGACAGCTGGTCAATCGGCGCTCCGGGCGGGCTGCCGACGAGCAGTACGCTGGCCACTTCGAAGGTGAACTGCTTCATCGCCGGAAAGACGGTCAGCTCGTCCTGCTGCGCCCAGTCCTGCTGATATTGCTCAGCTAGATTCATCATTGTCGAAAAGTAGCCCTCCAGCGCCTTACCGTGAAAGGCGGGCATCATCAGCCGCCGATTGCGCCGGTGGGTTTCGCCATCCTGCAAAAATAGCGATTCGCCCAGCAGTTCCTGAAAATTCTGCGGCCAGCCCCCCTTCCAGGCAAAATGCTGCATGTGGCTGGAGAGCAAAAATTCGCAGCCTTCTGGACCAATAAAGACTACCGTTGGCGAACCGAGGATATGGGTTTTGAAGAAATTGCCATAGCGCCGCTGACGTTTAGCAGCAAAGCGCGGATCGAGTAGAAAGCTGGGCGTTTCGCCAATCAGGGGCAGCCCGAGCTGTCCGGGGGGGAGGGGAAGAGAGGTCACAGGATAGGTCGCAAAAAAGCTAAGATCGGTGCAGATGAACCGATCTTGCGGGATAAATGAGGATTAAACAAGTTTTCACCTGGCTGAGCGTACTGCTTCTGAGTACGGCTCTGCTGAGCTGCTCCAGCGCCGAGCCCAGTGCATCTGTGCCGGCAGAGTCAGCATCAGAGACGGCTCAGCTAATCAGCGCTGACGATAGCCAGCTGGCCGAGGCTGTTTTCGCAGGCGGCTGCTTCTGGTGTATGGAAAAGCCCTACGACCAGCTGCCCGGCGTGGTTTCTACTATCTCGGGCTATACCGGCGGTGAGGTGGAAAATCCCAGCTATCAGCAGGTTTCCGCCGGCACGACGGGCCATGTAGAAGCGCTTCAAGTTCGCTATGACCCCGAGCAGATCAGCTACGAAGAGCTGCTGCCGGTGTTCTGGCACAACATCGACCCGGTGGACGACCAGGGCCAGTTTTGCGATAAGGGCAGCCAGTATCGTTCAGCAATTTTCTACCAGAACGAGGAGCAGCGGCAGCTGGCCGAAGCGTCTAAGCGATCGCTAAAAGCCTCTAATAAATTTGACCAGCCAATTGCCACCGACCTGCTACCTGCGTCGGAATTCTACCCGGCGGAAGACTACCACCAAAACTACTATCAAACCCACCCCGTCCGCTATAAGGTCTATCGCTTTGGCTGCGGTCGGGACCAGCGCCTGTCTGAGCTGTGGGGCGACGAGGCTCCGGTTCACGATTAGGCCATTGGTAGAGGGGAGAAGGACTTTGGTCTCTAGCTCCCCTTCTTCTCCCGCGTGGGAGAAGGGGCTGGGGGAATGAGGGGATAGAGATTTGTCAGTCAATCAGGTTGTGGCATGTAATGGCTTTGCTGGCAGCTTCGGCAGCGGCGGTAACCTAGTTGGGGCTGCCACCCTATAGCTTGATAGAAGCATCCGTCAATATAGCTCAAGCTTCAACTTGTCGGCTAACCGTTTTGCAAAGAGCGACTCTGAATCCTATTGACTGTGTCGCCTCCAAAGGCAGACGCAAAGCACAGCTAAAACCTGGTATGCCTAACAGCAGAACGTTTTTATAGATTCCCGATGACTCGCCTACTAATTATCCGCTGCGTTGCCGCTATCGGCCTTTGTTTAGGCTGCCTTCTGGGCTGGATGCCGGCTGCGCTGGCTGCCGAACCCAACTTTGTCACCTCGGCAGTGGAGGCGGCTGAGCCCGCAGTCGTTCAGATCAACGTTTCCCGCGGCCTGGGGGGCAATGTCCCGCGCTTTTTCAATCCCTTTGGCGGTCCGCGCTCTGCCCCACCGGGCGGCATGATGCAGGGGATTGGCTCCGGCTTTGTGATTGACGAGCGCGGCTATGTGCTGACTAATGCCCACGTCGTCGCTAATGCCGACCAGGTGATGGTGCTATTTCCAGACGGCCAGTTCCTGGAGGGCAGCGTTTTAGGGAAGGACCCGGTTACCGACGTCGCCGTCGTGCAGGTGCGCTCTGACATCAATCTGCCGGTGGTGCAGGTGGGCGACTCCGACGAACTGCAGCGGGGGCAGTGGGCGATCGCGATTGGCAATCCCCTAGGCCTCCAGGAAACCGTAACCGTCGGCGTAATCAGCGCCACGGAACGCTCCAGCAGCGCCATTGGCGTCCCCGACCGCCGGGTCGGCTTCATCCAAACCGATGCGGCGATCAACCCCGGCAACTCCGGCGGCCCGCTGCTGAACCAGCAAGGCGAAGTCATCGGCGTCAACACCGCCATCATCGGCGGCACTCAGGGGCTGGGGTTTGCCATCCCGATCAATACGGCCCGGCGGATTGCCGAGCAGCTGATTGCCGGTAAACCGGTGGAGCATCCCTACATCGGCGTCCAGATGCTGACGCTGAACCCGGCCATCCAGCAGCAGATCAGCCGCATGTCCCGGTTGAATATCAGCATTGAGGCCCAAACCGGCGTGCTGGTGATGGAAGTGATCCGCAATTCGCCCGCGGCGCGGGCCGGGCTGAGGCCGGGGGATGTGATCCAAGCGATCGCGCAGCAGCCCGTTACCAAGGCCGAAAAAATTCAGCAAATCCTAGACCAAAGCGGCGTCGGTAATCCGCTGCTGATTAAGCTGATGCGGCAGGATCAGGCCGTGGAAGTGACGGTGCGACCGGAGCAGCTGCCAGCGCAGAGAGGATGAGGTTGCGAATAATACAGTTCAAACGTACTACTTTGCGGTACTATAGGCCCACCGCAGCGTTATCAGGTGTTTTCCATGGCCTGCCTCACCCTTCGACCCGGCATATCGCTCCGCTTGAAAGAGCAGCCCCACGACTTACCCGATTTCATCCTGGAAAAATATCAGGATGGGTACTGCTGGATTTATCAGCGGGACTGGGGACCTAACGTTCACCTGCGGGTCAGCGTGGCCCAGATTGCGATTCCCCGAACTTGCCAGCTGAGGCGTTAAAAGCAGCAGAACCCCGCCAGACCTTTTACAGTAGAGAGAACGCTATTTGAGAAAATTAGTATGACTGCCATTAAAACCTCTGCCCGCGAATTGCTACGGGCCGCCTACGAAAACCGCTATACCTGGGATAGCAGCTTCCCCGGCTATACCTCCGACGTCACCTTCCGGCGCGGCGACCAGACCTTCACCGGCAAGGCCCAGGTCAACCCAGATCTCTCTGCTGAAGTGGCCGGAATCGACGATGAAGAAGCCCACAAAATGGTCAAGGGCCAGCTGTGGGAAGTCGCCATCCACCGGGTCCGCCGCGAGTTTGAAGATACCCATGGCAAAAATAAGTTCGAGCTGGGCGAAGTAGACGACAGCGGCGCCGTCGAAATTTTGGTCAGCGGCAAGTCCGAAGGCGACCGGTATAAGGTCCGCAATGACGAAGTTGTGCTAGTCCATCGCCATATCCACGGCGTCGTCGTAACGATCAACACCTTTGACTCCCACGATACCGGCGCGGGCTACCTATCCCACACCTATGACTCGGTCTACCACGACCCCAAGACCGGCGAGCTCAAGCAGGGCCGCAGCGAATACCGGGATGAGTACGAAAAAGTGGGCGACTATTTCATCCTGACCGAGCGGGTAATCCGCTCAGAGGATGGCTCGGAGCAGGTATACCAATTTTCTAATATCCAGCTGATGTCGCCCGAACGGTAAAACCCCCTTACGCCTCCGGCTGAACATGCTATCCTAGGTAAGCGCGAAAGCGTACCGGGGCGTAGCGCAGCTTGGTAGCGCACCACTTTGGGGTAGTGGGGGTCGTGGGTTCAAATCCCGCCGCTCCGATTGATAAAAGCCTGCTCGTTGAGCAGGCTTTTATGCTGTCTGGCCATGCAGATCAGGTAATAGAACAGCTTTCTTCATCACATGCGATCGCGTCAGTCGCGTTTTCGGCAGGAACGACGGAGAATCCCCCTACTCGGATGCCTTCAAAACTAAACTGCTCTTGCAAAACCTGATTGAAGCTAGCGATGATATCCGGCAGCTGCTTTTCGATCTCGGCGCGCAGCTCGTCGGCTGCTGGCGGCGGGTTGCCAATGGATTCTATAGACATAAGACTAGGTCCTAGAGAGCGGGCTACGCACATCTTAGGCTGGAATTTTCATCTCCGGCTGCCAAGGATAAGAAAATCGACATAGCGATCCGTTGAGCATCGTCTCCCCTACACTGAATTTGAGTACAGATAGCGTCACCCTCCTAACCATGCCTCCCGCCAAAAAAGCGACGTCAACGGTTTATCAGCTCAAAATCACCCTCAGCGGCGCACGACCGCCGATCTGGCGGCGGGTGCAGGTCGCCAGCGACATTACCTTGGGTAAGCTACACAAAATTATCCAGCGGGCCATGGGCTGGTATGAATGCCACATGCATGAGTTTGACATTTTTGGTGAAGCTTATGGCGAACCGATGCCAGAATACGATCTCGATATCCGCAGCGAGCGCAATGTGCGATTGAATCAGGTTGTCACCGGCGAAAAGTTTAAGTTCTCCTACATCTACGATATGGGCGACGGCTGGGATCATAAAATCTTGGTCGAGAAGGTGCTGCCAGCGGACCCTGAAGTGCGCTATCCCATCTGTATCAAGGGTAAGCGGGCCTGCCCCCCAGAGGACTGCGGCGGCATTTGGGGCTACGCCGAATTTTTAGAAGCGATCCAAACGCCCGATCACCCCGAGCACGAGTCCATGCTGGAATGGGTCGATGGTGAGTTTGACCCAGAGCATTTTGACCTGGAGGAAACCAATCAGCAGCTGAAGGGGATTCGCTGACCATGCCCTGGGAGACTGGCAATTAAATAGCGTAGCGGTTCGCCCTCACCCTAAATCCCTCTCCCGGGGGAGCTACTGTGTATACACAACCCCTGAAACCCTTTTCCTGCCTGTGTTTAGCCCTCATCCTAAATCCTTCTCCCAAAACTGGGAGAAGGACTTTGAGTTGGTCAGCTGCT
The DNA here is from genome assembly GCF_015207255.1 of Vasconcelosia minhoensis LEGE 07310. Classification (GTDB taxonomy): domain Bacteria; phylum Cyanobacteriota; class Cyanobacteriia; order Phormidesmidales; family Phormidesmidaceae; genus Vasconcelosia; species Vasconcelosia minhoensis. The sequence continues at coordinate 135,420 of NZ_JADEXG010000002.1, read as the reverse complement.
CGTAACCAAATAAACTTTATAATCCGTGAAAGCCTTGCAGTCCAAAAGCTCTTGCTCCCCTTCTCCCAAATTTGGGAGAAGGGGCTGGGGGATGTAGAGCTTGCTCTTCCCGAAGGGTGGGCCATCCGCGATACTCTGCCATGCTCCGATTTATGTATACACAGTAGCCCGGGGGAGAGGGACTTTGAATCCGGCTCCCTTCTCCCCTCGGGAGAAGGGCTGGGGATGTAGAGCTTGCTCTTCTCGAAGAGTGGGCTCCGGTGCTGATGGCTGGTACGTTATTAACATGCACGTCCATAGCTAGCTAGCCTCTGAATATAGGCTTGGTGAGCAGCTGTCCCCAAACTCTTCTGCAGCTGAGCCAGGACGATTCCCAGCTCTCGCTGCTGCATTGCCTCTACTGCCAGCACCAATCCCGGAAACGTCGGACTCTCAATCAGTCCCTGCGACGGTTCCAAGCGCTCGTACTGCCCCTCGACCAGATGAAGCCAGAGAATCCGATTTTCGACCATTTGCCAGACGATATAGTCCTGCACCGCGTTACGGCGATACGCGTTTAGCTTGACATTCATGTCGTAGGCAGCGCTGCTCGCCGCAATCTCCACAATCAGCTCCGGTGCACCCTGGATATAGTCATCTTCAGTAATTCGAGACCGTCCCCCAGCCGCTGGCTCAATCCGCAAAAGGGCATCTGGCTGCGGCTCATTGTCCATGTCCAACCGCACCGTGGTGTTGTCCGCGAGATAGGTGCCGGGGGTTGCCGCATAGTAGACCCCAAGCCAGGCGATTACCAGCGCGTGGGGGTTGCCATGGCTGTTTGCCCGAAGCGCGGCTGCCATAAAAACCATACCTTCGATCAGTTCTGCTTTTTTCAGCTGGGGCATGGCCCTGTAGCGGCGCTCAAACTCGGCCTGGGTCAGGCAGTCACCGTTTTCCAGCAGCGGTATTGAGGGCTTAATCGGGGTGGGCATGGCTACTCTCCAAACTGTGATTATTCTGACACAGCCGACAAAAAGGGCAGAATGGCTGCGGCGACCTCATTTCCATATTCTTCTGCCAGGCCTAAGCTGCCCGGCAGCCGAGCGGACTGTACCTGGGGCTGGTCGGCCATTGCCTCCATCTCGGCCCGCGAAGCGGAGGGAGCCTGCTCTGCCACAATCACCATTACCGGCACCGCTAGTTTTTCAAAATAGGCCAGCATATTGGCCCGACTTTGCACCGGATCGAGGCCGCCGGTGACGAACGCGGCGGGTGCATAGCGGGCACCGGGCTGCTGGGTGCTCTGGTGGCGCCGGGCAATGTAGTCGGGCGTCAGCTTGGATTCGTCCACAAACACATGGCGGCTGTACATCCATTTGAGAAAGGCGGGCTGGGTGTTCAGGCCGTAGAGGGCCTGGCCAATTAGGGGCGATCGCACCAGCTCCCTCACCCCGCCGCGCACGGCCTCCGGTGCCCCCATCACCGTCAGCGGCCCGCGCCAGGTAGGGGCCACCAGCACCAGCTTTGACCAGGCGTCCGGCAGTGCCAGGGCATACCCCGCCGCATGACCCGCCGCAACGACGGCAACCGGCTGGTCGAACCGGGCGCTGACAAAGTCTTGCAAAAACTGCCGATAAAACTCTGGCCGATAGTCTACCCGGGGCCGGTCGGATTCGCCAAAACCGGGCCAGTCCAGCGCCGTCACCTGATGAGTCGAAGCCAGCCGAGTCGCCAAAGCCGCCATTTCAGCCCGGGTAGAGACCGTACTGAAGGCGGGCAGCAGCAAAACCGGCTGGCCCGAGCCCAGGGTTTCATAGATGCAGGTGATCGGCTGCCCTTGCCAATGCCAGCAATAGGTCGCCACTGTCCCGTTGAGAGACATTGGTGCAGCTAAGGTAGACATTCGAACCTCCAAAAACCAGGTGTGTTAGCTGATTATTGAACGGCGTTTAATAAAAATTAAAGGCACCGTTCGATTAAGCGAGTAGACGAGCTGACGATGTCTAAAGACCATTTTGTTGAAGATGCCAAGCTCTAATTGAATAGACCATTTGATAGATGACTGAAGCATGCAAACCGCAAGTTTCCTACACAGCTTCCTTTGACTGAAATTAGCGTTCACGAGCTTTGGCATTCACTAGATATTGTAAAAAGTCAAGTAATTAAAGACTTTTCTAGGTTAATAGCCATCTTAACCCTTGCATCATGAAAAGTTAATTTGGCCGTGAAAGCATAGGCCTTGGTGATTTTAGGGACAGAAACGCTCTGCTCCTGATAGTGCTTCTCAGACTCATTCAGTTTTCCCATTGGGCTTAATACATCATGGCTAAGAACGTAATCATTATGATCGGCGACGGTATGGGCTGGGAGATGGCCCGAGCCGCTGCAATTCAGAAAGCAATTAACGAGGGTGCCACGGGCGATACCCTCAGCGACTTCTACACCGAAGGCAAAGGGACTGGCCTCAGCTTTCAGAACTTAGAAGGTTACTCTATTGCCACCACTAGCAATACCTATATCGACGGTGATAAGGGCAACTCTGCCCTACAGGGTGATCCGCTACTCCATGAAACCGGCGATGCGCCTCCTCGTGAAGGTTTCGAGTTCAGTACCGACCCCGCGCTGGTAGAAGGCTTCTTCCCTGAGCTGCGGGATTCAGACGGTTTTGACGAAGACCCGGTTTTCAATACTGAAACGACCCCGCTAGATGTCGGCAATTTCACCGTCGGCTTTGACGCAGCCCGGGTTAGCGACACCGCTAGCGGTTTCTTCGTAGCCGACACGGTAGACCTGGATGTACCCCTGTTCGATCTCAGCAACCCTGAAGTATTTGAGACCGAAGACGGCGTATTAGAGATCAGCGGCGCAGACCTGCTAGTTTCCCCTGAGCTGGCCGCCCTGCTCGGAGACGAGGACCTGGCGGGTGCCGATGTTGGGGATGCTCGCATCGATGCTGCTGTCTCAGGCGATGCTGCTGCCACCACGATCGACTCTGGCGTGACCAGCGTTTTCCTAGATACCGAGCTGCTGGGTGACGAAGCTGGCTTAGAGCTTACCGGTGCTGACAGCGATGCGTCTCCCGCTGAAGGCGAGTTTCAAGTGGGCTTCAATATCGTTGACGCTACCGACTTCACCTTCAGCCTGGAAGATGGCTTTGCACCAGTTTCTGGCTCCATTGAGCACTCCGGCACCGTTAGCTTTGACCTGGAAACTCCCGTAGGTGAAGCCCTGGGTGGCAACCTGCCGATTTATAACCTAGAAAAAGGACGCGCCCTACCCTGGCTGCCTGACCCCGATCCGGAATACGTCAAGAACCTCTATCCAGACTCTGCGGGTACGGCCACGGCGCTCTACGCGGGTGAGAAGACCTACGTCGGGGCGATCGGCGTCGAAATTCACGAGCACGACCTCGAAACTCTGGGCGAAACTGCTCGCGAGCTGGGTAAGTCCTTCGGTACGGTCAGCTCAGTGCCCTTCAGCCATGCGACTCCTGCGGCTGCCGTCGCCCACGTGAGCCAGCGCAACAAGTACACGCCGACTGAGCGGGCTGAGAACCTGGATGAAAACGGCGACCTGATTGCCGATGACAACATTGTTTACGATTTGCTCAACGAAACTCAGCCTGAGCTCGTACTGGGCGGCGGTCACCCCGACGGTCGCGGCGACTTCCGATACATCAGCGAAGAGCAGCTAGAGTCCCTTCGCAGTGGTGAAACCGGCTATACCTTTTTGGAGCGCGGAGAAGACGCCGGGGCAACCCTGCTGGATGTGGCTTCTACCGTTGACGTCAACGCGGGTGAAAAGCTGTTTGGCCTCTATGGCGCTCGCGGTCAGAGTGGAAACCTGCCCTGGCGCACCGCCGACAGCGACTATAGCAACACCGGCCTGAGCAGCCGCACCGATGCCACTCGCCCGCTGAAAGAGGGTGAAACGGTTGAGGAATTCATTGCCAGCGAGGTCAATGTCAACGCCAACCTGAACGAGATGACCACTGCCGCCCTGGACGTCTTGGGAGACGACCCGGATGGCTTCTGGGTCACCATCGAAGGCGGCGATATCGACTGGTCGGCCCATGACAACAACCTGGATAACAACATCGGCACCACCTTCGACTTTGAGGAGTCGGCGCAGACCGTGATCGACTGGATCGGTGAGAACGGCGGCTTTGAAGAGAACCTGCTCATCGTCACCGCCGACCACGACCACTACTTCACCCTGAATGAAGACTTCCCTGCTCTACTGCGCGAGTTTGGTGCTGAGGCGCTGACGACAGCGGTGGATAGCGAAACCGGTGAGGCAATCGTTGAGGTCAACGTCGATGAGGAAGGCGCGCCTATCCTCGATGAAGACGGACGCGAAGTTCTGGTTAAAACAGATAACACCGATGTTCCTAGCTCTGGCCACTACTGGGGCTCTGATCCCGCTGTGAAATACGGCTGGGGCACCCACACCACCATACCCGTTCCGGTCTATTACGAAGGCGATGGCTCTGACCTGCTCGCCGGTTTTGAGGGCGAAGGCTTTACCAGCTATGGCAAGGAAGTCCCCGGCATTGCCAACTTTGTAGACCAGGTGCACATTGCCCAAACGATGGGGATGTCGCTGACGGGAACCGAGAACTTCATTAACGGCTACGACGCTGACGAAGAGCTTGTCGGTGGTGACGAAGGCGACATGATTATGGGCCGTGAAGGCGCTGACGTTTTAGCAGGTGGCCTCGGCAATGACTACATCAGCGGCGGTGCTGGCGATGATATCGCTCGCGGCGATCGCAACTCCCGCTCTCCTCAAGTGGGTGAACCTGGCGGTGACGATTTCATCGATGGCGGTGCGGGTAACGACCGTATTGGAGGTAAGTCGGGCAACGACACCCTGATCGGCGGCAATGGCGACGACCTGATCTGGGGTGACGACGGCGACGACTTGCTGCGCGGCGGCCTGGGCAACGACACCCTCACCGGGGATGACTTCTCTGGCGGTAGCGGCAGCGATACCTTTGTCCTAGCCGCAGGCGAAGGCACCGACATGATTATGGACTTTGAAGTCGGCACTGATTTCATCGGTCTAGTCGATGGCCTCAGCTTTGGCGCACTGACCTTGAGCGGTAACGCTATCGTCTTCGAAGATGAAACCCTGGCGACTTTTGAGAATGGGGTGGCCGCGTCTGAGCTGACTGAGGCTAGCTTTGTGTCGGTATAGGGCCTTCAGCAATCTGACTACCACAGACCTGCCTCAAATCAAAATTACTGAGTTTAACGTCCTCACAATGTCCATTTAATCTCTGGATGAGACGGTTTACCTAGACGTTTATCAGGTCTGAGAATCCTCTGAAAAGATTCTCAGACCTCTACTTTGCCTGACCCATATTCTCTGCTTTGTTGTTCGCAATCAATTGAATTAGAGGTGTAAATGGTTACCTTAAAAGGGTTTGCTTCTCTGCCCGCCGATACCTTTGCTGAAGGCCCGCCGTCTGGCTCAGATAACGGCCTGATTGACGCGATCGCGCGTATCCAACCCATCTCTGCCAACGGGCGCACCGGCCCCTTCGACGGTCAGCCCGTGCAGGGCTTCAGCGGCGTCCAGTTCGCCTCCGGCAGCGACGGCGACACCTTTTGGTTCCTTTCAGACAACGGCTTTGGCGGTCAGGCCAATAGCACCGACTATCTGCTGCGCCTTTACCAGGTAGACCCGAGCTTTGCCGGTACGGAAGACGGCGACACCAGCGTCGAGGTTCAGGCCTTTGTCCAGCTCTCCGACCCGAACGGCCTGATTCCCTTTGAGATTCAAAACCAGGACAGCCCAGAGCGATTTCTGACCGGGGCCGATTTCGATATTGAGTCCTTTGTGATTGACGGCAGCGGCGATATTTGGGTGGGCGAAGAGTTTGGCCCCTTCCTGCTGCATTTCAACAGCCAGGGTGAGCTGCTGGAAGCGCCGATTCCAACGCCAAACCCGGTAGAGCTGGATACGCTCAACGGCCAGGAGCCACTCGTGATCGGTCATCGGGGCGCGAGCGGCGACTTTCCCGAGCATACGCTGGAAAGCTATCGGGCCGCGATCGCGGCTGGGGCTGACTTCATCGAACCCGACCTGGTAAGCACCCAAGACGGCGTGCTGATCGCCCGGCATGAGCCGATGATTGGCGTCGTCCAGCTGGATGAAGCGGGCGAGATTGTCTTAGATGAAAACGGCGACCCGGTCGTCACCTCCGCCACCACCAACGTCGCGGAGCTGGAGCAGTTTGCCGATAGGCTCACCGTTAAAGAGCTGGATGGTTCCTTAGTCGGCGGCTGGTTTGCCGAAGACTTCACCCTGGAGGAAATTAAGCAAATCCGAGCGGTACAGGCTTTGGGCTTCCGCGACTCAGCCTTTGATGGCCTGTTTGAGATTCCCACTTTTGAGGAAGTGATCGAGCTGGTGCAGCAGGTCGAAGCCGACACCGGCGTCAAAGTCGGCATCTATCCTGAGACCAAGCATCCCATCTTCTTTGATGAGCAGGGTCTCTCCTTAGAAGATCCTTTGATTGAAGTTCTCCAAAAAACCGGCTTCACAGACCCCAGCCGCATTTTTATTCAATCTTTTGAATTCCAAAATCTCATTGCGCTTCAGGGTCAGCTCGATGAGGCGGGACTGGGTGACCTACCCCTGGTGCAGCTCTATGGCAACACCCTACCCGACGCGCCCGTAGGTTCAGGGTTTTCTGCGCCCTATGACATTCGCTTCAACGTCGCCCAGGGTAATGACCTGGAAGCGATCTATGGTGCAGAGTTCTTAGCTGCTGTCGAAAATCCGCTGTCAGCGACTACGGTTTACAGCGACCTGGACAGCCCAGAGTTTCTAAAGACCATCAGCAATCTTTATGCCGAAGGCGCTGGCCCCTGGAAGAACAATATTCTGCTGCGGGAAGCGCTAGAAGAGCCTGTCGATGGCAACGGCGATGGCGAAGCTCAAATTACCACTCAGCTCACTGGCGAAATTACGCCCTTTATCACAGATGCCCACGCGGCAGGATTGCAGGTTCACCCCTACACCCTGCGCAATGAAGAGCGCTATCTTACCCTAACGCCCGACGGCACGCCCCAAACCCCCGAAGCAGAGTTTGAGCAGCTGATCGACATCGGCGCAGACGGCTTCTTTACTGACTTTGCCCGCACGGGCGACCCGGTGCGCGATAAGCTGGTTTCTGATCAAGTGCGATCGCCCCAGAATCCTGACTTCGACTTCAACTCGCTTAACGGCCAGACCCCAATTATTGTCGGCCATCGAGGCGCGAGCGGCGACTTCCCAGAGCATACCCTGGAAGGCTATCGGCTAGCGATTTACCAGGGCGCAGACTTTGTCGAGCCCGACCTGGTTTCTACCCGTGACGGCGTGCTGATTGCCCGGCATGAGCCGATGATTGGCGTTGTACGGCTGGATGAAAATGGCGAGATTGTTTTCGATGACAACGGCAACCCAATTGTTACCTCCGCGACAACTAACATTGCCTCTCTAGAACAGTTTGCCGATAAGCTGACCGTCAAAAATTTGGACGGTGCCCTGGTCGGCGGCTGGTTTGCCGAAGACTTTACCCTGGAAGAAATTAAGCAGGTGCGGGCGATTCAGCCGCTGAGCTTCCGCAATCAGGAATACAATGGCCTGTTTGAAATTCCGACCTTCCAGGAAGTAATTGAGCTGGTCCAGGAAGTCAGCGCTGAGGTAGGCCGCCCGATCGGCATCTATCCTGAAACCAAGCATCCGACCTTCTTCAACCAGCAGGGACTCTCTCTAGAAGAACCCCTGGTCGAGACCCTGGTTGAAACCGGCTTTACCAATCGCAGTCGTATTTTTATTCAGTCCTTTGAGGTTGCTAACCTGATCGAGCTGCGGGATAAAATTCTTCCGGCTGCCGGACTCGACAATCTCCAGCTGGTGCAGCTGTTTGGCGATATCGAAAGCGCCTTTATCAACGCGGGCGGCGGCGGCTTCTCGGTACCCTACGATTTTGTCGTCAACGCAGACAAATCTGAAGCAGAGCTGAAGGAAATCTACGGCGGCCTGGCCGACCTGATCGACTTTGCTGCCGCCCCCACCTATCAGAACCTAGCCAACCAAGCCGCCTTTGACGTTATCAGCACCTATGCCGACGGCGCTGGCCCTTGGAAGAACAGCATTCTACTGCGGAAGGCCTTAGAAAAGCCGGTCGATGGGGACGGCGACGGCGCGGCCCAAATTACCAGCCAGCTGACGGGCGAAGTCTTTCCGCTGATTGACTTTGCCCACAGCGCCGGTTTGCAGGTGCATCCCTACACCCTGCGGGATGAGGAGCGCTATCTGACCCTAGATGCTGAAGGCAACCCCCAGACCCCAGGCGAAGAATTCCGCCAGCTGATTGAGCTGGGCGTCGATGGCTTTTTCACCGACTACCCCGAAACCGGGCGGATTGTAATCGAACAGTTTGAAACGGCGGAAGAATTCGCCAACCTGCGCGGCTCTCGCGGCTACGAAGGCATGGCCTTTAGCCCTGACCGCCAGACCCTTTATCCGATGCTAGAGGGTACCGTTTTTGGCGATCCTGAGGGCTCCCTGCGGATTTATGAATTCGACGTGGCCAGCAGCGAGTTCGCCGGAATCCTGGGCCGCTATCAGCTGGCTCAGCCCAACCACGCTATCGGCGATTTCACCCCGGTGAATGAAGACGAGTACCTGGTGATCGAACGCGACGGCGGCCAGGCCGCAGCGGCTGAGTTCAAGAAGGTCTTCAAGGTAGACCTGTCGAAATTAGACTTCGACGGGTTTGTTGAAAAAACTGAGATTGCTGACCTGCTCGATATCGCCGATCCCAACGACCTCGATGGCGATGGGGATGATAGCTTTACCTTCCCCTTCGTCACGATCGAAGATGTCTTGGTGATCGATGAAAGCACGATCCTGGTCGCCAATGATAACAACTATCCCTTCTCTGTGGGTCGCGATTTCTCGGGTGAGGAAATTGACAATAACGAGATTATCCTGCTGGGCCTAGATCAGCCTTTGAACGTCGATCCGCGCCTAGGGATTGCTGGCCTGGAGCGCAATATTCTTCAGGGCGATCGCGATGCCAATATGCTGATTGGCGCTGCCGGGGATGAATTTCTCTTCGGCGGCGACGGCGATGACACCATCGCTGGCGGCCTGGGCGACGACCAGATTTTTGGTGAAGCGGGCGATGACATTCTGCGGGGCGACCTAAACGACCGCAGTCCCCAGGGCAGCTCGGGCGGTAATGACATCATACGCGGCGGCGATGGCAACGATCGCATCGGCGGCAAAGGCGGCAACGACATGCTGTTTGGTGATGCCGGCGATGATCTGATCTGGGGTGACGACGGTGATGACCTGCTGCGCGGCGGCCTCGGCAACGACACCCTGACTGGCGACGATTTCTCCGGCGGTCAGGGCAGCGATACCTTTGTCTTAGCGGCAGGCGAAGGCACCGATACCATTGTGGATTTTGAGATAGGAATCGACCTAATTGGTTTAGCAGACGGCCTGTCCTTCGGCCAGCTAACCCTGACGGGCAGCGAAATTAGCTTCAACGACGAGGTTCTAGCCCTGCTAAACGTATCGACTGCTGACTTGAGCGCAGCAGACTTTACGATGGTTTGAGTTTACGCCCGTCAATAGCTCAGTAAGCTGACCAGCTAACCCATTTTCTGAAACCGGGGGTAGGCAAATCCATTGCCATCCCCTTTTGTCTTTAAGACCAGAATCTCCTGAGTTAATCAACTTTCGACTGGGGTTAACAGCAACTGCTCCGTACTTCCACGAGAGATTTGATTGACTTTCCCGGCCCAAGTTCCGTACCTTCTCTGAGAGGTTAGATAGGCATACTTCCTATTATGGGAGTAGAGGAAAACCCTTGGGACAGCCTGAAAAAGACTCACTTTCCGGAGACGAGATGAGATTCCCTATTCAAGCGGTGATTCCTTCAACCCAAAAAATCTAGTCCATAAGCCCAGTCCATAAGCCCAGTCCATAAGCCTTTAGGAGAATTACTATGTTATTACGTCGTTTTGCAATCACTGCCGGTGCTCTAGTGGGCGCGATCGCATTCAGCGCCCCGGCCTTTGCCGATACCGTTAACCTCAGTGGCACTGTCGCGAGTACTAGCAGCGTCACCTCAACCGCTACAGCAGGGGCGACTACTCTGAGCCTGGCGGGCCAAGGCACTGCCGCCGCTGACACGGTAGTTAAGGTAGCCGATATGGCCCTCTCATCCAATAATAGTCAAGGTGTCACGCTGGCCGCTGCCGCCGGTGGCAGTTTGACCAATGGTACTGGTAGTTTAGCTTACCAAGTTCTAATTGTTGCGGATGGGGCTGCGACTCCAGTCGCGACTGACTTCACGGCTACGAGCGACAGCAAGTCAGTGACTGATTTCGCTAGCGGTGTAGCTGCCCGAGATCTTTATATTGAGTATGACGCCCCTGCTCTTTTAGATCCAGGCACTTATACCAGCACCATCACTGTGACTGTGACCGACATCTAGGTCATCCTACCTTGATCCCCTGTATCTGACTTGTGTCTATAGCTGAAGAACAAAAGGGCGGGGAAATGACCCCCGCCCTTTTGTTTTCTAAGCTAAGACTGAATCGCTTAAGTATTACAATGCTAAGTAGTCAATCAAAATTAATTACATGCCTTTTGCAGAGCAAAACCTGATGTCATGCCGTTCGCGGAGCGACGCTGAAAGCGTAACTGGTCGAGGCATCTCACCCAGAAGCATCAGCGTTCGAGAGATTCCACCCTGCGGGAAGCCGCAAGCGTCTACGCTCTGCTCGGAATGACAAGTTCTTTTATGTAAATTTCAATGCTCAGGTACTTAATTCTCCAATCGTATTAATAAAAACTATTGTGCCGAAATAGCCTTTCCTGATCATTATGGGAAATCCCTGACTTAGGGGGTGATTCGTATCAAACTCATGAAACTGGGGTTTCTGATTCTCTTCCTATCTGCAATCCCCACTCCTGCTCTAGCGCTACCTACACTCGCGACCAGTCCAACTGCTGTCGTCAGTTCTCTGGACCTGGACGGAGAGGGAACAGCGACAACCCATATTGTTAAAGTGGCCGACCTATCCTTTTCCACGGATAGTGCCCTGGGCTTAACGCTTTCTGTAACTTCTGGCTCGCTCACCAAGCCTGATGGGGTAGATATTGATTTTCAGGTGGTCACCGTCCTCGATAATGATGTAGCGCCTTCAGAGGGAGACTTTTCAGTGCCATCCGGGTCAGTATACACCTACACCACGAGCGGCGCTGGAAATCATAGCCGGGATCTCTATATCCTATACCGCCCAGCAGCTCTACAGGATCCAGGAAACTACGCCAGTACGATCGATGTCTGGGTTGACGATAATAACTAAAACTTGCTTACAAGTAGTAAAGCAAGGTTAATTGCGAAATTTAGTGAAACAAAGCCTGATGTCATGCCGAGTCCGTCGAGGCATCTCGCTCAGAATCATCAGTAGCTGAGAGATTCCTCGCTCTGCTCGGAATGACAATTCCTTCTATGTAAATTTCATTGTTGAGGTATTTATGTTGAATTCAAGGCCCCTTTTAGCATCTGTGTGCTGCTTGAGGCGCTATTGGGAATATTAGGCGAAATAGAGGGCAAGCAGCTGGACCTATTTTTCGGATGTAGCAGCTTCTCTATTGAGCAAGTACTTAATCAGGATGGCTCCTATGAAAGGATTATTTCAGACTGCGATCGCTGCGCTTTTCCTGACATTAGCGTATGTCAATCCCACCTTAGCGTTTCAGCTTAAACCAATCTCTCAGGTGTTTGCCCCCATTGGCAATGAGGCGACCCGGTCCTACACAGTGATCAACGATAGCGACGAACGGATTGCGGTGGAAGTCTCGGTAGTAGAACGTAGCATGGCAATTGACGGGCAGGAGACTTACAATCTGGCCGACGAAGACTTTTTGATTTATCCCCCCCAAATGATTTTGGAGCCTCAAACTGTGCAAACGGTTCGAGTCACCTGGCTGGGTGACCCCGAGCCGTCCCAGGAGCTAGCCTACCGCCTGGTGGCTGAGCAGTTGCCGATTAGCTTAGTCGCGCCGGATCAGCAGGCAGCGCGGCCGACGGGTTCGGTGCAAATTTTGCTGCGCTATCTAGGCTCTTTCTACATTCGCCCGACAGGGGCTACGGCAAATGTCCAACTCGATTCGGTAGAGGCGATTACTAACGCCGGGGGAGAGGCTCAGGTGGCGATCACGCTGTCGAACCAGGGCACCGCCAGCACCCATTTACGAAACCTGCAGGTGACTCTAACTGCTCAGGAGACCCCGGTCACTCTAGGACCCGATCAGTTGGAGGGAATGGTCGGCCAGGTGATTCTCGCAGGACATCAACGACGCTTTGTGATACCGCGCCCCGCTAATCTACCGAACGGTCCGATTAGCGCAACATTTCAGTACCAACCGCGCGAATAGGCGATCGTCGGCTCTGGCACTGGAAGATTGACTGTTGCCCACGAATATAACTATTTCAATCACGTCCTAGGCCTTTTGGATTGACCAACCCGATCGCTTCGAGCCGGTTGGAGGGACTGTATGTTACCCATTGTTTTAACAGCGCATGGCTGCGCGGTGGCAGCACCGCCAAATCTGCTGCCAGATGATTTATCGCCCGTTCAGGCGAAGCGCAGGACAATGGGGGACATTTGTGAGGTCGCTGATGTAGCTCCCGAGCCAGAACCAATCAAGCCAACTCCCCGATTGTCAACGGCAGAGGGGTCCCGAGTGATGGCTCCAGCGCCCGTTCAGGCAGAGCGCATACCGATAGAGGAGACTCATGAGATCGCTCATACGGCTCCCGAGCCAGAACCAATCGAGTCAGCCCCCGGCTTTTCAATGGCGGAGTCTCCCCGAGTGACTGCTCCAGCTGCTCCTGCGTTTTCGCCTGCCTCAGCCGACAGTACTCAAGCCGCTGATTTACAGGCCAGGAGCGGGGTATGGACGCCGCAACCAACCATGCCTGCACCCCAACTCTATCAATCGCCCTCGTTGGCCTCTGCCCAGTCTCCTCCTAGCCAGGCAACCGATGCTCCTGAGGAGGAGCCTGCCAGCCCCGCTCCAGCTTCAGACGAGTATCCTGCTGCTAGCGCGATCGACCCGGCGACGGACGCTTCCCCCGAGCACTTCCCTACAGCTGAGTCGGCTAACAGCCCAGAGACCGATCAAGTGTTTGAGGACGTTTTTGGTCGCCCTCGCAATCTCACCCCCCAACCGGTTGTGGTGCCTCTATTCATCGATCAGCAGCAACGGGGACAGGTCTTTTTGCAACTGCCAGGGGGCAATCAAGCAGACATTTTGATCGACGGCAGCGATCTGCTTGAAGCTACTGCGAACCTGGTGCGGCCTGATATTCAAGCTCAGCTATCAGCGGCTGTAGACGAAACCGGCCAAATCAACCTCCGCGATATTCGTCAGATGGGCTTGGAAGTCAATGTTGATGAGCGTCGGCTGGAACTGCAGATGCAGGTACCTGCCGCCCTCAGGGCGACTCATGTATTAGACGTGAATAGCCGCGACCTGCCTATGGGCTATGACACCGCACTGCGACCTAGCCGGACCAGTGCCTACGTCAATGTCCGCGGCGGCCAAGCAGTGGTCTGGTCTGGCGATGCCAGTGAAACAGGTCGGCAGCCGGTGCTGCTGAACTTCGACGGTGCCCTTAACATTGGCGGTTGGGTTTTAGAGGGCCAGGTCGATTTTACCGAAGGGAACAGCTCTGCCTGGCAGCTAGGCAACTTCAGCCTGGTGCATGATGATATTTCCCAAGCCGTCCGATATCGAATCGGCGATCTGTCGGTGCCCACTCGCGGCTATCAGAGTAGTATCCCGATGGGTGGCATTACTGTCGCGCGCAACTTTTCTTTACAGCCTTTCCGAGTCACTCGACCCATTAGCCGATTTGAGTTTTTCCTGGAACGTGAGGCCACCGTCGAGGTCTTTGTTAATGGCCGACTGGTGCAGACCCTGCAGCTTGAGGCTGGTCCACAGGATGTGCGAAACCTGCCGTTGAACGCGGGCATTAACGGAGTACAGCTCGTCATTACCGATTCTGTCGGCCAGGTACAGCGACTCGACTTTGCTACCGGTGTCTCCAGCGATCTGCTAGCTTCAGGAGTCCAGCAGTTTGCCTATAGCCTGGGCTTGCCTTCAGAACAGTCAGGGTTCGAGCGCCAATACGACGCTAGTAAAACGGTGCTCACGCTATCCCATCGGATTGGAATTACCGACCAGCTGACTCTTGGGGGATATTTTCAAGGAAATTTAGAACGGCAGCTGCTGGGTGTTGAAGGAACCTGGGCCACATCTTTTGGGAACTGGACCTGGGATGCAGCGTTCAGCCGCGATTCTAGCTTTGGCAATGATTTTGCGATGCGAGTCTTCTATGATCTTCTGCAGGGAGGAGTTTCCGGCGATAATCAGAAATCTCTGAGAATCGGTCTGGAATACCGAGGTGAAGACTTTGTCTCCCTTGGCGAAGAAGACCCATCTAATCCTAACAGTCTGGATTTGACGGCGTCCTATAGCCAGCTGATTTTTGGCAATATGCGGGCGACTCTCAGTAGCCGTTATCAAATGACTCGCAATAATACAGCGAATGCCTACGACCTTGGGCTATCTATCACTCAGCCGTTGAGACAGGGCTTCAACCTTTCCCTCAATGGCAGCTATGGGGTAGATACCGATGGCGAGCCGATCCAGCGAATTAGTGTAGGCTTAACCTCATCTCTGCCAGGACAACGGCAAAGGATCACCAGCACCACTACCTTGGACCCATCCGGGAGAACCACCAGTCGGATGAACTGGAACTACAGCTCTCCCCGCGCTCTCAACAGCATCAGCAACACTCTAAGCCTTTCGCTCAATGCCAATGATATAGGTGTCACTAACCAGACCCGATATCAAGGCTACCGAGCCTTATTGAATTTGGATCATAGGATTACCCCGGGTCATTCACGGGAAACAAGCTCCCGCCTGACCTGGGGAACGGCTCTAGTCTTTGCCGATGGCATCTTCGGCTGGTCTCGGCCCATTGACAACAGCTTTGCCATTGTTACCCGCCAGGGCACGGCTGAAGGTCGGCTTGTTCGGGTCAATCCCAGTCAAACGGGTGACCAGGGAAGAGCTAACGGGAGCGGACCAGCGGTGCTGCCAATTCAACCTTATACATTGACTACGCTGTCTCTAGATGCTCCAGATTTACCCGTTGGCTACGACCTGGGTGCCAGCAGTTATACCCTGCTACCCTCCTACCGAAGCGGCACCGTCATTGCTGCTGGGACTGAAGCGACGGTGTTTATTCGCGGTGTACTGGTGGGTGTCGAAGGTCATCCAGTATCCCTGCAACGAGGCGTAGTTGAATCGCTCTCAGACCCAGACTGGCCCGATGTGGAACTCTTTACGAATCGGGTTGGACGATTTGCCCTATTTGGGTTCAAACCCGGTTCTTATTCTGTACGAATGATAGGCTTAGAAAATGGGATAACGGAG
The DNA here is from genome assembly GCF_015207255.1 of Vasconcelosia minhoensis LEGE 07310. Classification (GTDB taxonomy): domain Bacteria; phylum Cyanobacteriota; class Cyanobacteriia; order Phormidesmidales; family Phormidesmidaceae; genus Vasconcelosia; species Vasconcelosia minhoensis. The sequence goes on along the minus strand of NZ_JADEXG010000002.1, from coordinate 119,907 downwards.
TTTGTCATCCCGGAGCAGGCTTCTGGTCTATATGAGGTAGGGACTCTGAGACTGCCAGTAGCCGTAAAGGCCGCGCCTTCCCGTTTTCTTCTCGATTGATCTTTAACCTTTGGCAGTTGAGGATCACTCAGGAGACTCCTATGGCTTTATTTGACGCTAGCGACATGCTGTTTTCGCGTGTGGTGACGCTGATGAGTCTGGTGGTGTGCGGTATCAGCCCGTCGGTCAATGCGGCTCTACGCAGTGTGCATGGGGTCGGCAAAATTGAAGCGGGTTTGCCTGATTATTATCTGGCTGATGAAATCCGCCGCGTTCATGACGGCATGATGATTGCGATTCCACCGGCTCAGTGGTTGCTGCTTGCACAGCTCGATTTGGGAACGACCGGTGAGCTGCTTAAACAGCTGGCTGGGCAGGTAGAGCTATCTCAGTTTCGCTCTCATCCCTGAGGCAAAAAAAGAAGATGCCGAAGCCGAAACCTCAGAAAAAAGACCTCATGTCTCAACGGTCCGTTTGCCCGCTAATGCTAAAGAAAACAATAAAGTACCTTGAAAGAGCTGGTATAATATGTTGATGTCGAAGAAAAAACATCTAATTGTCTTTTCTTGTCTTTATCCCAAAAAAATCAAGATAGCAACTGGTGTCTTTCTATCGTCATGATGAAGAAATTTTATAACCATGGACGATCGTCTTTGCTAGGATCGCTCCATGAGACGTAAAGAACTTAGCCAGGCTACCTTTGCCGAACTCAATCACTCTTTAAAGAAAGCAGACCTAGAGATCAAAGTAGACCTAGAGAGTCTCTGATAAACGCTTAACAGGGCACCGAGTCTTTGCTTAATTATCATAGCAGTCATGGCACAAACTCAAACAAAATCTTTTTTTTGGCATGAGCTTTCTAATCAAGAAGCGATTAAAAAGTTCAATAGTAATTTAGAAAAAGGTCTGACTGCCGAAGCGGTTGCGAGTCGCTATGAAACCTATGGTTGGAACCAGCTGCCAAGCCATCCAGGAAAGCCAGGCTGGCTGAAGTTTCTATTGCAGTTTCATCAGCCGCTGCTCTACATCCTGCTGCTCGCTGGAGGAGTCAAAGCGTTTTTAGGGTCTTGGACAAATGCCGCCGTGATCTGGGGAGTTATGCTGATCAATGCGGTGATTGGCTATGTGCAAGAAGCCAAAGCAGAGGGCGCGATCGCGTCCCTAGCCAAAGCCGTAACCACAGAAACTACAGTGCTGCGAGGAGGACAGCTATTGCAGGTGCCGTCGCAAGACCTGGTTCCGGGCGACATCGTGCTGCTGGCCTCGGGGGATAAAGTGCCCGCAGACCTGAGGCTGCTGAAGGCTCGCAGCCTGCAAGTGGATGAGTCTGCCCTGACCGGCGAATCCGTTCCCGTCGAAAAAACCATTCAACCCCTGCCGCCGGAGACTCCCCTAGCAGAACGCACCAACATGGCCTACGCAGGCAGCTTCGTCACCTTTGGACAGGGCACGGGCATTGTCATTGCCACGGCAGACGCCACGGAGGTCGGGCAGATTTCCCAATCGATGGCGCGCCGAATTAACCTGAGTACGCCGCTAACCCGCAAGTTCGCCAAGTTCAGCCGCCTTTTGCTCTATGTCATTTTGACGCTGGCAAGCTTGACCTTTGCCATCGGGCTGGGACAGGGAGAGTCATGGGTTTACATGTTTGAAGCCGCCGTGGCCCTGGCGGTGAGTGCCATTCCAGAAGGGTTGCCCGCCGTAGTCACAATCACGCTGGCGATTGGGGTCAACCGCATGGCTCGGCGTCATGCCATTATCCGCAAACTGCCCGCAGTCGAAGCTTTAGGGAGCGCTACCGTCGTTTGTTCCGACAAAACTGGAACGCTTACAGAAAACCAGATGACGGTACAGACCATTTATGCTGGGGGGCAGCTTTATCGGGCTAGCGGTAGTGGCTACAGTCCCAAAGGCGAAATCAGCCGCTTGGTTCACAGCGGCTCGAATCCCGACGCTATAGAACAGCCGTTTGAGGATGGCTTACCGCCAGCGCTGGAGGAATGTCTAATCGCTGGTGCCCTGTGTAATGACGCTCAGCTCAAGCAGGACGGAGAACATTGGTCTGTCGTCGGCGATCCGACCGAAGGGGCCTTACTGACCGCGGCAGCTAAAGCCGATCTCAGCCAGTCTGGGCTAGTTGCTGCCAGACCCCGATTAGACTCTATTCCGTTTGAATCCCAGTATCAATATATGGCGACGCTGCACGATACTGAGTATCGGGTCGTCTACGTCAAAGGATCGGTTGAAGCGCTATTGAGCCGCTGCACTCAGATGGTAGACAGCCAAGGTCAGGAAATTCCGCTGGCGCGATCGCCGATTGAGCAGGCCGTTGAAGCGATGACAGCGGGGGCACTGCGCGTTCTGGCGTTCGCGAAAAAAGCGGTGGCTGCCCACCAGCATTCGCTAGACCATAGCGACATCGCGACGGGACTCGTGTTTTTGGGACTACAGGGCATGATTGACCCACCCCGCCCGGAGGCGATCGCGGCGGTTCACGCCTGTCGGACGGCTGGCATTCAGGTCAAGATGATTACTGGAGACCACATTGCTACCGCCCAGGTCATTGCTCAGCGCATGGATATCCCCAAAGCAGAGCGGGTGCTGGCGTTTGAGGGCAGGCAGCTCGCCCAGATGGACGATGGTCAGCTCGCTCAGGCGATCGAAGCCGGGGATGTCTTTGCCCGCGTTGCCCCCGCCCAAAAGCTGCGCCTGGTCGAAGCGCTCCAGTCTAAAGGAGAAGTCGTAGCGATGACCGGCGATGGGGTGAATGACGCCCCAGCCCTCAAACAGGCTGACATTGGCATTGCTATGGGAAAAGGCGGCACCGAAGTTGCCCGCGAAGCCGCCGACATGCTCCTCACAGACGACAACTTTGCCTCCATTGCTGCGGCTGTGGAAGAGGGACGCACCGTCTATCAAAATCTGCGGAAAGCGATCGCGTTTCTCTTACCCGTCAACGGCGGCGAGTCGATGACGATTCTCATCAGCGCTCTACTTGCCCGAGATTTGCCGATTCTCTCGCTACAGGTCCTATGGTTGAACATGATCAATTCCCTCACGATGACCGTTCCTTTGGCCTTTGAGCCCAAGTCAAAGGGCACCATGCAGCAGCCGCCACGCAATCCTTCCGAACCGTTGGTGACCCGAAAATTATTACATAGAATTTTAGCGGTTTCAGTCTTCAACTGGATTCTTATTTTTGGCATCTTTGAGTGGGCAAAAACGACCACCGGGGACGTTGCCGTAGCTCGAACTATGGCGATTCAAGCGCTCGTTGCGGCTCGCATTATCTACCTTCTGAGCATTAGCCAGCTGGGGATGAGTTTGCTCAACTACATTCGCCGCCGCTCCCCCGCTGTGACGAATGCTCCCATTCTAATTGTGGGAATTGTTGCTGCCATTATTCTACAGATTGTGTTTAGCCAGTGGTCGGTGATGAACACACTGTTCGAGACGGCACCGCTCACCGGGAATCAGTGGCTTGTTTGCCTACTCCCAATGGTCCTGATGGTGCCAATGGCAATGTTGGCCAACGCTATTGACCCACCCCAAGCAAAAGCCGGACGCGCTCGGTAACTCTCGCTAAAACAAGCCACACAAGGTGTTGCGGCTGCCTAGAAAAGGTTTTGCGATCGCTGAAACCCTGGATTTTGCTAAACTCAACCGTTAGCCCAGCTCTTTGTCCGTCGTCAGCAGGCTCGTCAATGCTTCGAGTTGTGAAATTATCTCTCCTACCTGCGCTTCACTAAAGCGTTCGATAAACACCTGATCTAAATCTGCCAGCACCAATCTCGCCATAGACATCAGCCGCTCACCTTGTTCAGTAAACAGAATCTGCTTCTGCTTGCCGACACCTTCCCTTTGTTCCAAATAACCAACCTGACAAAGCTCCTTGACCGTTTTAGAAACCATCTGCCGTGACACCTGCAACCGGCGGGCAATCTCGGCACCATAGTTAATACCACAATCCAGAGCGCTGAGAAAATCGAGCGTGGAAGGGGAAATAGCACTAAAACCTCTTGAGTGGAGGCATTCGGCCACGTACTCGGTAAACCGACTGTGGAGGGTGGCAGAAGCGAATACTAACCTTAGAGATTGGCTATCGGCCATGGAAATGCCACGCTTTGTAAACTCGGTTGACACGAAGTAATCACTCCCTTATGCTTATGTCAACTTAGTTTACAACCGCGCCGTTGGGTTTTCACGCTTATTTATTCCATGCTGGAGGCTGCCATGAACAATACCCGTCCCCTGCGTACCGCACTATTGGCCAATGCCGTTTTTTCTGTGACCTGTGGTCTACTGCTGCTGGCTTGGCCTTCGCTTATCGAAGGTCTGCTGGGCATACAGGCACCCTTGATTTTGCCACTGGTGGGCTTAGGCCTGCTGCTCTTTGCGATTGACCTGCTGCATCAGGCTACGCGGCCACGCCTGGCGACCTGGCGTGCTCTGTATGCCTGTGCTGGGGATTTTCTCTGGGTGCTTGGTTCCGTGCTAGGGCTACTGCTGTTTCATCGCCTGCTTTCTGCGACTGGGACCGCGACGCTGCTGACAGTTGCCCTGATCGTACTGACCTTTGGGATTTGGCAGCTGTGGGGGATTGATCGGACTCACCGAGCAGAAGACTCAGCACTATATCGACACTGTCTGGTTGTACGCACCAAAGCCCCAGCGACTGACATGTGGGATGTGATTGGGCGGATGGGCGATATTCAAAACTACACATCATCGCTGGTCAGGTCGGAGATGCTTGATGGCAAGTCACCCGGTGTTGGTGCGGTCCGGCGCTGCACCGATCGAGCCGGCAGGCGCTGGGCTGAGGAGTGTATTGATTTTGAGGTAGGCCATTCATTCACAGTCCGTTTTGTCTCTGAGGCCCCAAATTTTCCGTTCCCAGTCAGCACTATGGTCGGCGGATGGGAGGTCATCTCGGCTGGCACCGGTTCTGATGTGATGGTGTGGTGGGAGCTTGCGCCCAAGCCGCGCTTTCTAAGCCCTATCCTATTGCCAATTCTGGCCTTCTCTGCTGACCGCGACCTAGTACAGATTATTCAGCGTATGGCAGAGGATGCGTTAGGTCAGAACGACATCCCTAAAAATAGTCAACAGGCTAAAAGGTACAGCTTTTGAAGTCGCATCTTTAGTCGCGCTGGAAGGTCGGCTGGTTTACACCGAGCCGCCCGACTGGTACTCTCCCACTCGCAATCTGCTGGGGTCAGGTCTTACTCGCGGCTGACCGCCCAAATGAGGCAGAGGCGGCTTTCTGTGCCGACCTCGCCGCTTACCCGGCCAACAGCTGGTCACTCTACGGCCTCAGCCAAAGCCTCCAAGCTCAAAATAGAATGGCTGAAGCAGGTCGGTATATGAGGTTACCCGTATGTAGCTTCCTAATCATGGACAAGTTGAAGAGGCTGGTCTTAAACTGTTCAAATCTCTATCTAAAATATGTTGAAGGCCTTATTCATGCCAAATCTCCAGACGGTAAAGCGACAGTTGCAGAAGCTTAAGCAGGTCCATGCTTTTGTCGCCCCTTTCGTCGTTATCCCAATCATCCTGACTCTGATCACGGGCTCACTCTATCAGGCTTTCGCTCTGCTAGGGCGGGCTGGTGATGCAGGCTGGCTGCTGAGCATTCACAAGGGAAACTTCGGCCCTCTCCACTTAGACGTTATCTATCCCTTTCTAAATGCCTTAGGTCTGTTGTTTATGGCCATCACCGGCGGCAAAATGTGGTTAGATCTGCGGCGTATTCGCAGCCGTAGCAGGGCTTCCTAGTCCTAAGACGCCATCAGCTAACTCCCTGATAAAACTAACAGGTACGCCAACCGATTTGATACCGACGATGCCATCCGTCGGGTAATGATGGGCTTGCAGATGTTAGCGATCGCGGCTCTGTCCGTCAATGTTCACCACGCCCTTGGGGAAAGTTCTATCAGGTTGGACCTAGCTCACTCCCGCATTCCAGCGGCCATGAAGTTTACGAGCTGCGAAATGGTTTGCTGAACATCTTTTGGGGCGCTGCTCTGCAATAGCGCGTTAGGCTTACCAGCCTCGGTTTGGACGCGCACTAAGGCTGCGACTACGAGGTCGAGCTTCCAGCGGAGCCGCGATCGCGACTGTTCCGGCAAGGCTCTTTGCAGCGCATCTAGAGAAGCTTCTTCAATCGCTCCGAACTCGCTATTAGCAATGCTTTGAATCGGCTCAGGCTCCGTTCGACAGCGGCCCATAAACTGGGCTCGAACCATCCTAGAGCCCTCATCCTGGACGATGAACTCCAAACAGGGAGCCAAAAAGGCCGTCAGGATGGCTTCCACCGAAGGCGACTCAGACTGACCTTCCAGCTCAGACAGCCGCCGCAGCTGTTGCTTTACGACGGGCTGGGAAATCCGGGCGACGACGGCCCGCAGTAGCTCCTCCTTAGAGCCGAAATGATAGTGGACAGCGGCTAAATTCGCCCCGGCTTCGTTCACGACGCTGCGTAGGGTGGTGCTGGCAAAGCCCCGTTCTGCAAACATTTTCTCAGCCACATCCAGCAGCTGGGTTTTGGTGTCGGTAGAAGCGGCATTGCTCATAGTGATTCGGTCGTGTGAATACCATCCTAAGCGAAGACGGTTCGGGAGCTGCCTTTAGGCAAAACTAGAAGGAGCAAAGCCAGGAAAATCGAAATTAGCCTTGCAATTTGTTCAAACGTACGTTTTAATCTTATCAAACAAACGTTTGAATGCTATCATCCTCAATCTGACTCGCAATGCAATCCCATCCCCCTTCTCTAAACCCTAACTCTGTCAGTACTTCACCCAAAATCAAGGATAGGCTGCAAAATCAGGTTAGCCGTCATGCTCGGCTGCTCATCGGTCTAGGGATAGGCAGTCTGCTGCTGATTGGCGTACCAGCTGTCAGAAAGCAGCTTACGGCCCTGCCGACAAGCGCGACTGAAGCCACAGAAGCTTTGCCAGTGGATGTTCTGACTGTTGAGCCTGTCTCTAGCTATCAGGTGTCGCGGTCGTATACGGGTGAGATTGTCGCTCTGCGCACCAGCGAGCTAGGGTTTGAGCGCAGCGGTCAGCTGACTGACGTTTTGGCAGAAGAGGGCGATCGCGTTTCTGCCGGGCAGTCCCTAGCCCAGCTCGATACCCGCAATCTGCAAACCCAGCGACGGCAGCTAGAGGCCCAAAAAGCTCAGGCGCTAGCTCAGCTGACCGAACTCCAGGCCGGACCCAGAGCGGAAGACATTGCCGCTGCTGCCGCCGCCGTACGCGACCTGGAGCAGCAGCTGGCGCTCCAGCAAACCCAGCGCAATCGCCGGGAATTTCTCTATCAGGAGGGCGCGATTTCGAGAGAGCAGCTAGACGAATTTTCCTTCGGGGCAGAATCTCTGGAAGCGCGCCTAGATCAGGCCCGCAGCAATCTTCAAGAGCTGCAAAACGGCACTCGCCAGGAGCAAATTGTTGCCCAGCAGGCCCTGGTTCGACAGTTCGACGCCCAAATTGCCGATGTCGATGTCAATATCCGCAAAAGCACCCTGACTGCCCCCTTTGACGGCGTGATATCGACTCGCCAGGTAGACGAAGGCACGGTCGTTAACGCGGGCCAGTCCGTCATCCGTCTGGTCGAAAACGCAGCCCCGGAGGCCCGTATCGGTATGCCTAGCACCGCTGTCAACCGGCTCCAGATCGGGCTGGAGCAGACCCTTAGGCTGGGCGGCAAAACCTACCAGGCAACCGTGAACTCTATCCTGCCAGAGGTAGACCCGGACACGCGCACCCAGGTCGTTGTTTTTACCCTGGAATCATCGGCCATTCCCAGCCTCAGCCCAGGCCAGACTGCTCGGGTTGAGCTAACTGAAACCATTCCCACCGACGGCGTTTGGCTCCCCTCAGAGGCCCTAACCCAGGGCATTCGCGGACTCTGGACCAGCTACGTGATAGTCCCTTCAGAAAATGCTGACGAAGACATCTACACCGCAGAGCCCAAATCCGTCGAGATTCTACACCAAGCCGACAACCGCGTACTCGTTCGCGGCACTCTACAGCCCGGCGAACGCATTGTCGCCACCGGCGTCCACCGCCTGGTCCCCAACCAACAAGTCATCCCCCTCCACCCCTAAGCCATAGGGCATGGCAACCATGCCCCTACCCTATTGCCTTCCCATCACCCCATCACTCCCCTCCCCTCCCCATGGTCCGCCCCTTCTACCAAAACATCCGCCTCCTCATCCTCACCATCATCCTCATCCTCGGCTGGGGACTCTCCTCCTACCAGGGACTGCCCCGTCAAGAAGACCCTGAGCTAGTGGCCCGCACGGCTGTCGTGACAACCGCCTTTCCAGGGGCGAGTGCTGAGCGGGTCGAGGCTCTGGTCACGACCGTGCTGGAAGCAGAAATCGCCGAAATTGAAGAGGTTGACGTACTGTCTTCTACTTCGCGGGTAGGCTTCTCTATCGTCTCCGTCGAACTGGTTGACGCTGTCGAGAACGCCCAGCCGATCTGGTCGAAGGTGCGCGATCAGATGGATGATGCGGCAGCTCGGTTTCCACCAGGGGCAGCAGAACCGGAGCTGGAAGAAACCAATATGAAGGCGTACACCATCATCACGTCGCTCACCTGGAATCTACCCGACGCGCCCAACTACGCCGTGCTGCGCCGCTACGCCGAGGAGCTAGCGGTAATCATGCGGGGCGTAGAGGGCACCGAAGAGGTGGAATTTTTTGGCAGCCCCGATGAAGAGATTCTGGTAGAAATTGACGCGGCAGAGCTGGTGGGCGTCGGACTGTCGCCGCAGCAGCTGGCAAATCAGGTCAGCCTCAGCGATGCCAAAGTCAGCGCTGGACAGCTGCGCAGCCCGGATCGGAACATTGCCATGGAGGTGGAGAGTGAGCTAGAAACCCTAGAACAGATTCGCCAAATCCCCATTCAAACTGGCAATGGACAGTTCACCCGGCTTAGCGATATCGCCCGGGTAGAGCGCGGTGTCCGCTATCCCCTGACCGATCGGGCAATCATCAGCGGCAAGCCTGCGGTAGTAGTCGGCGTGATGATGAAATCGGGATTGCGCATTGACCAGTGGGCGGCAGAAATGCGGGGCGAAATTGAGGCGTTTCGCGATCGCGTTCCTCAGGGCGTCAGTCTCGATATCATCTTTGACCAGAGTGGCTATGTGGCAGACCGGATCAGCACCCTGCTGTCGAACTTGGTGATGGGTGCCGGGCTGGTGGTCGGCGTGACGCTGGTGTCGATGGGCTGGCGATCGGCGATTGTGGTAGGCGCTGCCTTACCGTTAAGCATCTTCGCCGTGTTTGGCTGGATGAGCGTCTTTGGCTTGCCCATTCACCAAATGTCGGTCACCGGGCTGATCATCGCCTTGGGTCTGCTGATTGACAACGCGATCGTTGTTGTCGATGAGATTCAGACGGAGATGCAGCACGGTGAGGACCCGCGCCATGCCGTCACCAAAACGGTGAAGTATCTACAGGTGCCGCTGTTTGCCTCAACGCTGACAACGGTAATGACGTTTTTACCGATTTACCTCCTGCCAGGGGGTGCAGGCGAGTTTGTCGGCTCTATTGCCTTAAGCGTGATTCTGTCACTGGTTTCTTCGCTAGTCATCTCCTTAACGGTGATTGCTGCCCTAGCGGGGCGCATGCTGGGCAATAGCACGCATCACTATGAAGCAGCCCGCCAAAAATCTCAGAAAAGCTGGCGCGACCAAATCGTGATGACGTTAATGAAGCCAGGTGCCTGGTGGAATGAGGGGATTTCGCTGCCGGGTCGGCCCTACCGCTGGTCGATCGGACGAGCTGTCGCACGACCCCGGCTGGCGATCGCGCTTTCCCTCTCTATTCCGCTGCTGGGCTTCATTCTGGCACAAACAATAGACAACCAGTTCTTCCCGCTGCTGGATCGCGATCAGTTTCACATCGAAGTAGAGCTGTCTTCGCAAACTGCCATTGAACAAACCGAAGCCAAGGTGATGCAGGCGCGGCAGGCAATTTTGGCGCATAAAAACGTGCAAAATGTCCACTGGTTCGTGGGCGAGAGCGTTCCCAAGTTTTACTACAACCTGACGGGCAGTCGCCAAAACCAGCCCTACTATGCCCAGGCCATGGTGCAGCTAAAGTCCGAAGACGGCGTGCAGGCCCTGGTACGGGAGCTTCAGGAAGAGCTGGATACGCTGCTGCCTGCGGCCCGGATCATCGTGCAAAAATTCCAGCAGGGACCGCCGTTTAATGCGCCCGTAGAAATGCGTATCTATGGCCCGGACCTCACCGAGCTACGTCGTCTCGGCATGGAAGTCCGAAAGATGATGACCACAATTCCCGACGTGATATCAGTGCGAGATGATCTAACGGAAGGTCGCCCGACGCTGAGCCTATCGGTGGACAACGAACAGGTGCAGCAGGCCGGGCTGAGCAATACAGCCATTGCCCAGCAGCTCGCCGCCTATTCTGAGGGGGTTACCGGCGGTGCTATTCTCGAATCTACCGAAAACTTGCCGGTGCGGATACGGCTCTCTAACCGCGATCGCGCCAGCCTGCAGGCCCTAGCTTCCCTCGATCTGCGTCCCGATCAGGCTCAGGACCGTGAATTTCGCCCGACTTCTGCCCTCGGCGAATTTGACCTGTTGCCCCAACTCGCCAGCATTGCCCGCCGCGAAGAGCAGCGGGTCAACACGGTACAGGCGTTCGTCACTTCTGGGGTGCTACCCGATACGGTGCTCACCGCCCTGCAAGAAAAGCTGGAAGCCGAGAATTTCCAACTTCCCTCCGGCTATCGCTATGAGTTTGGCGGCGAATATGCCGAGCGTCAAACGGCGGTAGGCAACCTGCTGCTGTACGTGCCGATTCTGGCGCTCATTATGGTAACGGCTTTGGTGCTGTCCCTGGGTTCCTTTCGACAGGCGGGCATCATTGCTGCGGTGGCCGTGGCTGCCATCGGCATGGCACTGTTTTCGCTGAAAATCTTCGACTCGCTGCTGGGCTTTATGGCCATCGTTGGCACGATGGGCCTAGTGGGCATCGCTATCAACGACTCCATCGTCGTGTTGAGCGCCTTCAATGAAGACCCAGCAGCGAGCCAAGGTGACCCTAGAGCGGTGCAGCAGGTGCTGCTCAAGGCGACTCGCCATGTTCTCACCACCACCGTGACCACGATAACGGGCTTCATTCCTCTATTGATGGGTGGCGACCCTTTTTGGCGACCCCTGGCGATCGCGATCGCCGGCGGCATTGGGGGTTCCTCGCTGCTGGCACTGTACTTCGTGCCGGCAGCCTATCTGCTGCTGTGCCATCGCAAAAAAACTTCAGCCTAATTGATTGACGTTGCTTTGGAGAAAGTCTCTTGTATTTTTCACTCTGGCGCTATCTGAGTCAGCCCATCGGGAATGACTCTCGTCCGTTCACTTTGAACCCTTGCCGATTCTGGCAGGCCTACAAATTGCAGCATCTAAAGCGCTGCTTGAACAATGTTTATTTAGAAGAATGCTGGAACACTGACTACGAAAAGTTTGTAGAAGCTCACCGCAGCTTTTGCGATCGCACTCATCTAGAAGAAGATCCGGTCTGGCTGATTGAGCGCTGCTGGCATAGTCAAGCTCGTTACTATCATCCCGATTACTTCGAAGATGGCTATCTCAAAGATATCTCTTTCTTTGACCGCGATTCATAGATAGCTTGACGGCCAGGCTCAGCTGCTAGGTCAATCTTTTCCCTATAGACAAACGTTGTATCACAAGGAGAAAATCCATGACTAATCAAACTGATGTTCTCGTGACCGGAGCCGGACCGACCGGCCTCACAGCTGCTGTCGAACTCGTACGACGCGACGTTAAGGTGCGCATTATCGAGCGCCGCAGCCAGCCTTCCACTCGGAGTAAAGCCCTCGTGATTCACGCCCGCACTCTAGAATTTATGGATATTTTGGGCGTGGCTGATGACATGGTGCGTCGAGGGTATACGTCCCCTGGCATTGACTTCAGTGCCAACGCTCAAAACCCACTGCGAGCAAATATGTATGGCCTCGATACTCGCTTTCCGTTTATCCTGATTCTGCCCCAGGCGGAGACAGAAGCTATTCTCGAACGTCGTTTGAATGAGCTGGGTGTTCAAGTTGAGCGGAATTGCAAGCTGACCCAGTTTACTGAAACTCAGGACGGCGTCCGAAGTACGGTTGAAAACGCCGACGGCAGTTCCTTCGAGATTGAGTCCCGCTATTTAGTGGGAGCCGACGGGGCTCACAGCATCGTCCGTAAAACCCTGGGTCTGCCGTTTGAAGGTGCTTCCTATGACTGGACAGCGTTTCTAGGCGATGTTCATCTCCATGGGCATCACGCTGAAGGCGGTACAGAGCAACATTCCAACGATCGCGGCTTAGCTTTTATTGTCCCCTTCGACGACGGCTCTCACCGCATTGTTACCATCGACCGCAAATATCAGGGCGACCCCAAAAAAAGCGATCTCTCCCTTGAAGAACTGCAAGAATCGATCAGCGCTATTTTAGAGAAGCCCGTTGAGCTCAGTGACCCAGTGTGGCTGACCCGCTGGGGCTCTTCCCTGCGGCTGGCATCTCAGTATCGAGTCGGGCGTGTCTTCCTCGGCGGCGATGCTACTCATACCCACAGTCCGGCTGGCGGTCAGGGATTGAATACCGGCGTCCAGGATGCCTTTAACCTGGGCTGGAAGCTGGGCCTCGTGGTTAAAGGTCAAGCTCCGGCTACGCTGCTGGATACCTACAATGCCGAACGGCATCCCATTGGCAAAAAGATATTGCGGACGAGCGATTTTCTCTTACGAAGCCTGCTGCTGCGTCAGCCGATACTGCGATCGCTGCGGGAGCTGCTCTTTCGCCTGCTGATTCCACTGCCGTTTGTCCAGCGCAGCCTAGCGCTCAATCTCTCAGGGCTGGGTATTCAATATGACACAGGCGATGGCGATATGACAGGTCAGCGTATCCCTGATATGGCCCTGATGACCGGTGAGCACGATATTGTTCGGCTTTATGAGCTGCTGCGCTTTCCAGGCTATACGCTACTGCTGTTCATTAACCCAGACCAGGCCCGGGCCACGCGTGGGGCTATTGACACCATCACGGGCTACAGCGATGATGGCCTGCGGCTGCACATAGTTCTAAATAATGGCCTGCCGGAGCTGCACCAGTTTGGGGCTAGCACCCTGGTAGACTATCGCGGTGATTTTGAGACTCGGCTAGGAGCCAAAACCGGGCGGGCGCTGCTGCTGCGGCCTGACGGCTATGTTGCTTTTGACCTGGATCAGTGGGATGAGGGCGCGATCGCTAATTCCTTAGAAGCCTGGAAGCAAAGCCTCTAGACTTCTCAACAAGCCCGCAACCAGCTAAATCATCCTTGATAACAGCTACGGGTGATACGCCCTAAGAAACACGTACACAGCACCATCGGCTACCCGGTCGATTTCCGACTGGGTAAACGACTGGCGAATATGGAACAGCTGCTTATGAAAAATATCGGCCCGGCAGAGCTGCTCAAACTGACTGGCCGCCAGCTCGATGTCGTCAATCTTTAGGTCGCCCCGCGCCACCGCGGCGGCTAAGAACTGAGCCAGACGGCGGACGCCTAGGTCTGGGCCGGAGTCAAAAAAGGTGCGGGCGAGATCCGGGAAGCGAGGCGTTTCGGCGGCGACCAGTCGAAAAATGCTGTGCATCGCGGGCGACGTCAGCAGCTTCGCAATATGCTGGGCAATTTCCCGCAGCGTTGACTCGGTATCCTCAGGATTTGAGATTTCAAAGATCTGGCTGATTTGCCTCTGACATTCGCCTTCGACAAACGCTCTGAATAGGGACTGCTTATCGGGAAAGTAGTTATATAGCGTTCCCTTAGAAACCCCGGCCCGCCTGACGATTTCATCGGTACTCGCACCCTCATAGCCGAGCTCTAAAAAGGCGGTCTTGGCCCCCTCTAAAATTTGACGGGCCTTTGGACTCTTCAGGTCTAGCGGGGTCTTGGCAATCATAAAAGCTAACTGAACCGTTCGGTCACCTTGACAACATCTGAAAGTAATGGTACCACAAGAGTAAATGACTGAACCGTTCGGTCATTTCGGGAAATAATCCGCTTTGGAGGAAAGACAAATGGCCAAGATAGACATCCTGATTGTAGGCGGTGGTCCCTCAGGGCTGATGGCAGCCTCACTGCTGGCAAACTACGGAATCAATATCCGGCTAATTGACAAGAAAGCCGCTTTCTCGGAGAACTCAAGGGCGCTAGTCATTCAGCCCCGCTCGCTAGAGCTGCTAGAGCAGATGGCCATTGTCGATAGCTTCCTGACCCAAGGACGCCGGGTTCGGGGGGGAGTGCTACACGAGCACAGCGGCAAGACCGAAATCAATATCTATGGCGCGGGGGACGGTAAAACGCGCTACAGCTTTGGTCTCATGCTTGAGCAGAGCGAGACGGAAAAGCTGCTCTATCAGCACTTACAGAGCTTGGGTCGCAGTCTGGAGTGGGAAACCGAGCTGACAGCGCTGCAGCAGGACGAGGCAGGCGTCCGAGCCGACCTAACGCGCTTCGATGGGGAAACGGAGACCGTCCAAGCCCGCTATGTGATTGCCGCCGACGGTGCCCACAGCCTAATTCGCAAGCAGGTCAATATGCCCTTTACCGGAAATACGGTCGAGGAAAGGTTTATGGTCATGGATGCCACGGTGAACGGAGAGGTGGGGGACGCGATCGCGCTCAACTTTAGTCGCAAAGGAGACATTGCTCTCTTCCCACTGCCAGCCGACCGGCGCTATCGAGTGATCAGCACCCTGCCGCCCGAATTCGGGGAGGAAGACCCCACCGCTGAGGACTTCTGCGATTTTGTGCACAACAATTTTCCGGGACATCCTGAAGTCAGCGACCCGGCTTGGTATACGTCCTACCGCATCCACAGCCGTAGCGTCGAACATTTCAGCAAAGGCCGTATTTTCTTTGTTGGTGATGCCGCCCACATCCATACCCCGGTTGGTGGCCAGGGTATGAACACCGGCCTGCAAGATGCCCACAATCTGGCCTGGAAGCTGGCGCTAGTGGTGAAAGGTGAGCTGTCCGAGAAGGCCCTCGACTCGTACCATGCCGAGCGCCACCCAGTTGCCCAAAAGCTGCTCAAAACAACCGACCAGATTTTTCAAACGATTAGTGAACAGGCCCCAATGGCCAACTTTATTCGAGCATACCTGTTTGCACCTCTAATCAAGCTAGTCACTCGCCTGCCGGGCGCACAGAAACAGCTCTTTCGGATCGTCAGTCAAACGGGTATTGACTACGATCGCGGCTGGTTAATTCAAGACAAAACTAAAGGGTTTCCCAAGGCTGCCCCCGAACCGGGTAAGCGATGGCCCTACGTCAGCTTTGTTCAAAAAGATAGAACCGTAAGCAGCTATACGCTCCTCGACTATGCCCACCATCATCTTTTTGTATGCACTCGTGAGGGCAATATTGAGCCTCTACTCAAGCTTAGGGAAGCGCTCGAAGCGACCTTTAGCCTCAAAGTCCATATTGTTACGCCCAACGCGCAGCCTAACACGCTAGGCTGTGACACTAAAACTCTCGCCAGGTTTCACGGACGCAATTCCACCGCCTACCTCGTTCGCCCTGATGCTTACCTAGCCCTTAGAACAAACGCGGTTGAGGCTGACGCCCTTCACCAAGCAGTTCAGAGCTATTTCGGTGTATCGCGGACTAAGACCGCTAGTCCCAAAACTACCGACCCAGCCCTGATGCTGCCAAGATAGCTGTAGACAGCGCCTTCCTACGCAATCTGAGATTGCGTAGGAGAACAACAGGCCCATGCTAACTCAGGTAGGGGCATTATTCACCAGGATCAGTTGCTGCCTGGGCGAGCCCATCTAGGACTCCGGCAATCCGGTCGAGCAGCTCATCGCAGCCTTCGACGCTGTGGCGCTGTTTCAAATAGGCAGGCTGGTTATAACCGAGCCAGACGCGATCCTGAGCATCCTGCCAGATCAGGGCCTTCTGCGGCAGATCGATTGCGACGGATTGCTGGCACTGCATCAGTGGCGTTCCCACGGCGGGATTGCCAAAAACAATCAGCTCGGTGGGCCGCAGTTCCAAATCTAAAGAACGCCCACAAACATCCCCAGCCAGCGTTGCCATTTCATAGCCTACCTTCAAAAGATTGCCCCCTAATTCTATGACCCCGGCTGTCGCGCAGGTGAGTCTTTGACCAGTTTAGGCAGGTTGCCAGGTGGGTCGCTGGTAGGTTTTGAGGAACTGCTCAATTTTTCTGAGGGCGCGATCGCAGCCATCCACGGCGGTGCTCGAAAGCGGGTCGCCCAGGTTGTAACGTTCGGTCGCAACCTGCAGCAGCCAGGACTGGGGATGACGTCCGTAGATCCTGCGGGTAAGATTCAGCAAGGCCCAGGGGCTACAGCTGTGGGTGCTGGAAGAAACCGTGTTGGGAACCTGGCTGCCTACTACAATCGGATCAAGTTGGACCGTTTGGGCACAGCGCTCCCCGCAGGCATCGACAAAAATCACGTATTCGGCTGCGGCAATGTCGGCGGCGAGCGCTGGCGTGAGCTGATGCACCGCTATCGGCTTAACCGATGGGAGCTGCCAGTCGGCCACAGCTTTGGCGACCTTGGGACCGACGGCATCGTCGCCGCGCTGCTCGTTCCCGTAGCCAATGACCAGAAAGCGGTATTGGGTAGAAACTTGAGCGGTTGCAGTAGGCATTGCAGTGAGCATGAGAAGCCTCCTAGAGAAATCGGTCTTCAGCTTCAGCATAAAAAGTAGATCTGAGGATCTTATGAAGCCTTGGGTCGGGTCGCTTTCCCAGCCCAGTCGCAGATCCGCAGATACTGGGGTGAAAAAAGCTCAGGGCATGGAATTGAACGATTTGATCCAGGTTCATGACATAGCCATCGAGTCGCGGCA
This sequence comes from Vasconcelosia minhoensis LEGE 07310, assembly GCF_015207255.1. Taxonomy (GTDB): domain Bacteria; phylum Cyanobacteriota; class Cyanobacteriia; order Phormidesmidales; family Phormidesmidaceae; genus Vasconcelosia; species Vasconcelosia minhoensis. The sequence goes on along the minus strand of NZ_JADEXG010000002.1, from coordinate 102,960 downwards.
GACGATGGTATTGAGCGAAACATTTTTACTGAAAGAACGCCAGCAGCGCCTGGAGCGTTTCGGCGGGGGCTTCTTCTGGGAGGAAATGGCCGCCGGGGATACTGTAACCCTGAACTTGGGACGCGCGATCGCGCCATACCTCCAGTACGTCATAGCAGCGCTCCATCGCCCCGGCCTGCCCCCAAAGCAGCAGCAGCGGGCATTGAATTTTCTGATCCTGGTCGGCTTCGTCGTGAGCTAGGTCAATGGTGGCAGCAGCCCGGTAGTCTTCGCAGGTGGCGTGGATCGTCTCGGGCTGGCGAAAGCAGCGCTGATACTCAGCCATGGCCTCGGGGCTAAAAGCTTCAAAGCGGGCACTCCAGCGACGCAGCTTGGCAGACAGGTAGTAGTCTGGGTCCTGGCCAATCAGGTATTCGGGAAAGCCATCGGGCTGGATCAGGAAAAACCAATGTTCATAGATCGTCGCCATCTGCTGATCGATCGTGTTGAAAACGTGGCGAGTCGGCACAATATCCAGCAGCGCCGCTCGGCTGACCCGCTGCGGATAGTCAAGCAGCAGCCGATGCAGAACCCGCCCGCCGCGATCGTGGCCGACTGCCCTAAACTGCTCAAAGCCAAGCTGCTGCATCACCGCCACCTGATCCGCTGCCATCCTGCGCTTGCCATAGGCCGCATGGGTCGAGTCGGCGGGTGGCTTGTCGCTATCGCCGTAGCCCCGCAGGTCGGTACAGACCACGGTGAAGCGCTGAGCGAGCTGAGGCGCGACCCGATGCCACATCACATGGGTTTGGGGATAGCCATGCAGTAGCAGCAGCGGCGGGCCGCTGCCGCCTACCCGCGCAAAGATGGTCGCCTCAGCGGTTTTAATCCGCTGGCTGATAAACCCCTCAAACATCTAGGCTTCGATAAACTGAAATAGAGCGGAGATCAGGCAATTGATTATAAGAGCTCATCTGGGTTAAGGAAAACTGCTATGAACGACGCTGATACCATTATTCGTCAGAGCCAGCTGCTGGGTCGCCTGGTAATGGACTATGACACCACCGAAGAAGTCGGCCAGGTGGAGCAGCTTTTAGTCGAGGTTAAATCGTCTCAGGTGAAGGGTCTAACCTGCAAATCGGGCTTTTGGGGCCGCAGCCAGCAGCGCTTCAGCTGGGAGCAGCTGAAGAATATTGGCCATGACGGAATTTTGGTAGAGGGGGAGCGTGACACCCCAGACCTGGACGCCGCCCAGCCCATGATTGGCCTGGAAGTCTGGACAGATGCCGGTGACCGAGTCGGCCACCTGATCGATTTTTGTCTGGATATTCGCACGGGAACCGTGACTCGCTACCTGTTTGCCGCTGAGCGCGACACCATCGAAGGGGTCTATGGCCTCTCGGCGGCGGCCTTGATTAGCGCTGGTCGCAAGCGAATTATGGTCGGGGCCGAAGCCATCGAGCAGGCCGAGCTCTACGCCGATGGCCTCGACCCAGCTACTGCCCAGTCCGAGTTTGACCCCACCGACTGGCGCTCCTTTGCCAAGGGTGCTCAGTCACTGGCCGAGCAGCTCCAGGCTCAGACCGAAAAACTCTCCCAGCAGAACCTGCCTGAACTAGCAGACCAGCTGCGTGAGAAAACTCAGCAGGTCAAAGACCAGATGCAGCAGCGGGTTTCTGAGGCAAAAGATCGCTTGCAGAGCAGTTCGTTTCAGCGGCCAGAACCCTTCTCTCCCAAAGCCTCAAAAGCAAAAGGAAACGCTAAAGAAACAATTGATATTGAAGCGTTTGAAGTTTGGGAAGATGACGAAGAGACTTCCTGACTCAGGCGGCAAAGCTTAGTCCCGCTGGCCCGGCAGCAGGATATTCAAAATTAGCGCGCAGAGGCCGCCGGTGGCGATGCCCGAGGCGAAAATGCTTTTCACGAGCTCGGGCATATTATCCAGCACGTCGGGCGCGAAGGTAACGCCCAGCCCCAGCCCGAGAGACGTGGCGAGGATAATTGACGATCGCTTATTAAAGTCAACCGTCGAGAGAATGCGGACGCCAGCTGCCGCGACGCTGCCGAACATAATAATCGTCGCACCGCCCAGCACCGGCTGTGGAATGGCCTGTAAAACGCCGCCAATCAGGGGAAATAGGCCGGAGATCAGAAAAATTCCGGCGATAAAAAAGCCAACGTAGCGGCTGCCAACGCCGGTCAGCTGAATCACCCCGTTGTTCTGGCTAAAGGTCGTGTTGGGAAAAGTGTTGAAACAGGCGGCAATCAGCGAATTGACGCCATCTCCCAAGACGCCGCCCTTAATCCGGCGGAAGTAGGTTTCGCCCTGAATCGGCTCGCCGGTAATGGCCGAGGTAGCCGTCAGGTCGCCAATCGATTCGATAGTCGTAATTAAAAAGAGAAAGGCAAAGGGGATAAAAGCAACTGGACTAAAGCCAAAGCCAAAGCTGAAGGGAATCGGAAATTCAAAGAACGACAGGTTGCTGAGGCTGCTCAGGTTCACGAGACCCATGAACAGCGCGACGACGTAGCCTACAATCAGGCCAATCGCAATCGAAGCCATGCGCAGAAACGGATTGCGAGCGCTGTTGAGGACGATGATAATCACCAGCACCAGTCCGGCCAGAAAGAGATTCTGAGGGCTGCCAAAGGTACCTGCCTCGCGGGCCGGAGCGCCGCCGCCAATCGCCGTGATGCCGACGTTGATTAAAGTTAGGCCAATCAGCGAGACGACAGTTCCGGTGACGAGTGGTGTAATCACCCGGCTGGCAAACTGAATCAATTGGCTAAAAATCATTTCGATCAAGGAGCCAAAAAAGCAGAGCCCAAACACCGTACCCAAGGCAGCCTCTGGCGACACACCCGCTGAGATCGCGGCACTCCCCGCCCCAATAATCGGTCCGATAAAGGCAAAACTGGTGCCCTGCACGCTGAGCAGCCCAGAGCCCACTGGCCCAATCCGCTTCGCCTGGATAAAGGTGGCGATGCCTGAGACAAACAGCGACATGCTGACCAAATAGGCCGTCGTCGCCGGCTGCAGGCCCAGGGCTCCACCCACAATCAGCGATGGGGTAACAATGCCAACAAACGACGCCAGCACATGCTGTAAAGCCGCAAAGATAGCCTCTCTCAACGGCGGTCTGGCGTCTAAGCCATAAATCAAATCGGAAGAAACGGCTGATGGGGAAGGCTTTTCCTCAGTTGCCGTGCTCGTTTGCCCGACTGCCTCTAACCGGAGTTCTTCATTTGTCATCGGCCTCATCCTCCCCCTCGGAGCGAAATTCAGGTCTATCTAGCTATGCAACCCGATGGTTGAGCCAAAAAAGTCTGAAGCTAGAGCTGTATGCCAAATTACCAAGAAAGGATTTTCGCTGATTGTTCGTCCTGAACAAATGAAGACCTGTTTATTTTTGGGAACTGTTCTCCCAGCTACTTTTTTTAAGCTTTCTATCCTGGTAGCTTAAAACCCGATTAAAGGATCATTAAAACGGTGTGAGGAAAACTTAATATGTCCATAACAGCGGTAGGGCAGCGGCTGAAGCCTCTGCCAAGCGCTTTAGCGTGGGTAATTTTAGCAGCTGGGCTAGCTTTAGCTGAGCGCGCGATCGCGGCTGAACCCATCTTCGAAAATTCAGCCAGCACTGCCTTTGGAACCGAGCTGTCTCCTCTGGACGCTGCCCTAGCAGCGGCTGGGAATGATTCAACAAAAGCTGATGCAGAAGCTGATTTTGCAGAAACGCTGACCAACACCGCACCGGCGGCGACCGAAACTGCGGTCCCAGTTCTAACAGTAGCCACCGATGCTCCCATTCAAGCGGTACCTGCCACCTCGTCTTTAGACGGTGCTCTGGCCCAGGTTACTAGCCTTTCCGAGCTGAGCGACGTGGCCCCCGGCGACTGGGTCTACACCGCCCTACAGCGGCTGGTTGAGGAATACGGCTGCCTAGAGGGATTTCCAGACCGCACCTATCGCGGCGATCGCGCCTTAGCCCGCTATGAGTTTGCCGCCGGGCTGAATGCCTGTCTAGACGTAGTCGTTCAGCTGATCGGTCCGGATGGCGACCTGGATACGATCCGCCGACTGCAAGAAGAATTTGCGGCTGAGCTGGCTGATATCCGGGGTCGGGTAGACATCGTTGAAGCCGACATAGCGGAGCTGGAGGCCAACCAGTTTTCGACCACCACCCGGCTCAGCGGCACCGTATTCGCCCATCTCGATGGTGCCTTTGCCGGTGGCGACGTCACTGCTGAGGGCCTCAATGTCTTCGCCGCAGGCGCCCGCGACCCGATTACGCTAGCGCCCGGCACCCGGGAAATTACCGACGATCCGGAAATTACCTTTAGCTACCTCACCTGGCTGAATCTCGATACCTCCTTCACCGGCTCCGACCGGCTCACCCTACAGCTGGCTGCGGGCAGCGGCAATGCCCCGGCCAATACGTTTGCTTCGGCGGGTCTGTTTAATACCTTTGGGGTGCCCTTTACCCTTCAGCAGGGCGGCAAGGCAGAAGACGCGGTCCTGCTGCGGGAAGCCTTTTACTCTTTTCCGGTCGGCGATCGGCTCTCCATTGTCATCGGGCCGAAAATTAACTGGTATCGGCATTTTGATAACAACCGCTTTACCTTTCTAGTGACCGGGGCCAATACCTTTAACTCCAGCGGCGGCACGCAGGTCAACACGCTGGATCGCGGCTCAGGGGTGATCGCCCAGTTGGACATTACTGACTGGCTCGACCTGCGAGTGGGCTATCTGTCTGAGGCCACCGAGTTTATTCGACGCACCAGCGCCGCTGCCGACCCCAGTCGCGGCATCTTTGGCGGCACAAATATGTTAACGGCCCAGATCGGCCTATATCCTACAGACGAACTAAACCTGAGATTTCTCTACACCCGCTCTGAGCTAGAAGCCAATCAGTCTGGGTTAGTCGGTGGGGCTCTCGGTGAGCCGCTCTATGGCCTGGCAGACGATGGCCTGGGCGGGCCGTTAGATGGCGCGACGGCTGATACTTTTTTGTTTAACTTTGACTGGCTGGTGATGGACTGGCTAGGGCTGTTTGGCCGCTACAGCTACGGCAGTACCGACCTTTCAGCGGCGACACCCGGGCGCGAAGCGGGCGATGTCAACGCGCAGGCCCTACAGCTCGGCGTGGCCTTGCCAGACCTGCTGAAGGAAGGGGCGCTGGCCACAATTTCCTACGTCCGGCCCTTTGCCCTGCTAGACGGCCGCCGATTCTTAGTTTCCGGCGGCGGCGATGGCGGCGTCCAGGAGGAACTGGAAATTTCCTACCGCTACCCGGTGACTCAAAACTTCGCCATCGTGCCCTCGTTCTACCTGATTCGCAATGTCAACAATTTCAGCGACAATCCTGACATTTTTGTATTCAATTTACAAACGCAGCTCTTCTTTTAGATGCTAACTTCTGTAGTGAGACGGGCTGGGCAGTCGCCAATGTTGAGCGGCAAGGGGTATCTATGGACAATCTGAAGGTTGTGATTGTAGGCGCGGGCATGGGTGGCCTGACGACCGCGATCGCGATGCGTCAGGCGGGCTACGAGGTCGAAATCTACGATCGCGTCAGCGAGCTGCGACCAGCGGGGGCGGGCATCTCGCTCTGGTCCAACGGCGTCAAGGTGCTCAACCGGCTGAAGCTGGGCAAAGAGATTGCCGAAATCGGCGGTCAGATGGACCGGATGACCTACGTTAGCAAGTCGGGTGAAACCCTGACCGACTTCAGCCTGCATCCGATTGTTGAGACGGTGGGGCAGCGACCCTACCCGGTCTCCCGGACGGACCTACAGCAAATGCTGTTGGACGCCTACGGAGCCGACCAGGTACAGCTCAACTCTAAATGCGTCGCGGTGGAGCAGGATGCCGACAGCGCCAACGCCATTTTTGAAGACGGGCGGCGGGCGACCGGCGATGTCGTGGTTGGGGCCGATGGCACCCATTCAATTATTCGCAGTCACGTGCTGGGCCAATCGGTTGAGCGGCGCTACGTGGGCTATGTCAACTGGAATGGGCTGGTGCCCGCTAGCCCTGACCTCGCGCCAAAAAATAGCTGGGTCATCTACGTTGGCGATCATCAGCGGGCTTCGATGATGCCGGTGGGGGGCGATCGCTTTTACTTTTTCTTTGACGTGCCGCTGCCCAAGGGGACTGAGAGTCAGGCCGAAACCTACCGGGAAGAGCTGGCAGGCTTTTTCAAGGGCTGGGCCGATCCCGTCCAAACCCTGATCCAGCGGCTCGACCCGGCTAAGACCAACCGGGTTGAAATTCACGACATCGAACCGCTGCCCGCCTTCGCTCGGGGACGGGTGGCCATTCTCGGGGACGCCAGCCACAGCACTGCTCCCGACTTGGGACAGGGCGGCTGCCAGGCGATGGAGGATGCCTGGGTGATGAGCAATGCCCTGCTGACGACTAACCTCGGCGTCGCAGATGCGCTCAAGCGCTACGAGGCAGCCCGCAAAGAACGCACCGCCGACGTGATTCGAAAAGCTCGCGAGCGCTCAAACATGACCCACGGCAAGGAGCCGCAGGAAACCCAGCAGTGGTATAAAGAATTAGAGCATGAAGACGGCACCACCATCATGGACGCCATTTCTAGAACCATTCTGAAAGGTCCGCTGCGGTAGGGCCATGGCCTACTCAATCAATGAAATTAACCAGATGAGTCAGGCGGAGTTCGTCTCGGCTTTTGGGGCAGTGTATGAAGAGACCCCCGCGATCGCGCGCCAGATCTGGTCAAAGCGCCCCTTTGCTGACGGCAGTGCGCTGCAACAGCAGATGGCCACCCACGTTAACCGCCTTCCCCTAAAACAGCAGCTCGCCCTCATTCGAGCCCATCCCGACCTGGGCAGCCAGGCCAAAATGGCGCCGGCATCAGTCCAGGAGCAGTCAGGACTCGGCCTAAATCGCCTCAGCGTACGCGAGTACGAGCGTTTCCAAGCCCTTAACCGAGCCTATAAAGACAAGTTTGGCTTCCCCTTCATCGCCTCGGTCAAGAACCACACCAAAGACAGCATCCTACATGCCTTCGAGCAGCGCCTCAGCCATTCCCCAGAAGAAGAAACCCTCAAGGCCCTAGCCGAAATCAACCAAATCGCCGCCTTTCGCCTAGCCGCTCTGGTCAAATCCCCAACCCCCTAAGACTCTGCCCTACCCCCTACCCTCTACTCACTACTGACTACCCTCCGCCCACACTCACTCCCCCACCCCATCACTCCATCACTCCATCACCCCTTCACCCCTCACCCCAATCTATGCTATACCTAGTAACTCACCCGGACGTATAGCTCAGTTGGTTAGAGCACTACGTTGACATCGTAGGGGTCACTGGTTCGAGTCCAGTTACGTCCATCTATATCATTAACCTCGATGAGCGAATTGCCTACGGGTCGCTGATTACCCAGTGCAATACTGCCAGACTTCAATAGCCTGATTGCAGTTCTAGATGGCTCTCATTCATGCGAACAATATAGACATGTGTAAAGATGCTAATCAGAAACCTGGTCTGGGCATAATTTACTACGGAAAGCTACTTAGGGATTGAGGTAGGCTTTCGATTGCTGAAATCGAGTGGATGGATGGTGGATGTAAGTCAGCTAGATTCAACTCGCCCCGAAAGGCAGCCCACGCATCTAACGGACTATCATGCCAAATATTTCGCTTACGAATTAACGAAACGCTGCTCGTCTGACAGGCTAGAGAAATTGGCTGGGACGTTTGCAGGGGCGCAGGTAGATATCAATCCCTACCAGGTTGACGCAGCACTTTTCGCCTTTAGTTCGACTTTGTCCAAGGGAGCCCTGCTGGCTGATGAAGTCGGGTTGGGTAAAACTATCGAAGCAGGGTTAGCAATTGCCCAAAAATGGGCTGAACGCGCCCGGCGGATTTTAGTGATTACGCCTTCGAATCTGCGTAAGCAGTGGCATCAGGAGCTGACTGAAAAGTTTTTCCTGCCCTGCACAATTTTAGAAACGAAGCTATATAAGGCAAAGGTAAAAGCAGGTAATACGCGTCCGTTTGATAGTGGAGAGTCAATTGTTATCTGCTCGTACCAATTTGCTCGCAATAAGGAGGTTGATGTAAGGAGTACACCTTGGGATCTGGTCGTGATTGATGAAGCCCACCGGCTACGAAATGTGTACAAGCCTACAAATGTCATTGCCAACACCATTAGGGACTCGCTTGAGGGACAGAAGCACGTAAAGGATCTGGAAAAGCAGCGAAATCAAAAGCGAAAATCGCTATTTGAAGCTCAGGATCAGGTCGATGAGCGCAGGGATGAGCTGATTGCCCAAATTGAAGGAAAACTGGAGCAGAAAAGCGAGCTTCAGTTTTTGTTTACAATCCAATGGAAATTAGTTTAAGGCTCTGAGGTACCTATGGCTGCTACTAATTTCAATACCAAGAATGACACTTACCGAAAGCTCATGGGTAATGGGTTAACTTACCGTATTCCGCCCTTCCAGCGGGACTATAGTTGGACAGAGGCGGAGTGGGAAGATCTCTGGCTAGATATTTTAGGCACGCTAGAGCCTGATGGAGAACCCGCCCACTATATGGGCTATCTGGTGCTGCAATCGCAAGACGATAAGACTTTTGATGTTATTGATGGGCAACAGCGGTTGACGACGCTCAGTCTGATCGTGCTGGCTACGTTGAAACACCTTCAGCGACTGATTGAAGCTGCCATAGAGCCAGAGCGAACAAAACAGCGCCTTGAGCAACTTAGACAGACCTATGTAGGGTATCTCGATCCGGTGACTCTGGTCCCTCGCGCCAAGCTTACCCTAAATCGCAATAACGATAATTATTATCAAACCTACCTGATCCCTCTGGTTGATCGGCTACCGCAGCGCGGATTTCGGGCATCGGAGCATAGTCTTCGCAAAGCTTTTTCCTGGTTTGATAAACGTTTAGGAGAGTATCTTCGTAAATCAGGTGAAACCGATCAGGGACGAGTGCTCGCTCAGTTTGTTGATCAGATGAGCGACAAGTTGTTTTTCACGGTGATTACTGTAACGGATGAATTAAATGCCTATCGGGTATTTGAAACCTTGAACGCTAGAGGGGTGCGACTTTCCTCGACCGACCTGCTAAAAAACTACCTGTTTTCGGTGCTGCACCGCCGTCAGCAGCATGAGCACGAGCTAAAGACTTTGGAAGATCGCTGGGAGTCAATGGTGGGGCGTTTGGGCAGCGAAAGCTTTCCAGATTTTCTACGGGTTCATTGGAATAGCCGTCATAGTTTTGTGCGGCAGGCAGAACTGTTCAAAACGATTCGCAGTCGGGTAACCACGCGGGAGCAGGTTTTTAACCTACTGCGGGAGATGGATGAGGATATTGATACCTATCTCGGGTTATCTGAGCCAGAGCTTTCCGCGTGGTCGCGCGAGGCTAAAGACGCGGCGGGGTATTTGCGGATGTTTAGCGTGCGGCAACCTTTCCCGTTGCTGCTAGCCGCGCGTAGGCAGTTTTCTGAGGCTGATTTTGAGACATTACTACGGGCTGGCGTCGTGTTTTCATTTCGGTATAACGTGATTGGTAGCCAACCGCCGAGCGAGCAAGAACGGGTCTACAATCAGGTAGCTCAAAGGCTATCTAAAGGCGAGTTCGCTAATCTGGCAGCCGTTCTGGGAGCGTTGACTAGCATTTATCTGGCGGATGAGCCATTCCGGGCGGCCTTTGCCGATAAGACTATCCGCACGACTCAGTCCAGAAATCGTCGCCTGGTACGCTACCTGCTCTGCCAGATTGAGCGCCATGTGAATGGACCAACTTACGATTTCGACAGCGATAGGTTTAACCTGGAGCATGTTTTGCCGCAAAACCCTGAGGTGGGCTGGGAGGCTTTTAGCGATGATGAAGCCGAGGCGATGGTTTATCGATTGGGAAATATGACTCTGTGTGAAACGAAGCTAAATCGGGATTTGAGCAATGCTGATTACAGCAGAAAACGTGAAGGCTACCAGCGTAGTAATTTTTTGCTGACTCAAAAAATTGCGGTCGAAAACGCAGACTGGACTCCCGAAAGGGTTGCCGCTCGCCAGAGTTGGATGGCAAAACAGGCTACGGCCATCTGGCGAATTCCTCAGCTTTCTGGATAACCTTTGAGGTTAGAAATTATCTGCCTACGACTTACAGTGTGAATCGCCACTTATTTTTGCATAGATTGGGGACTAGTAAGTACGAGGTAGACTAACAGGAGTTAGCAGGAGATGCGCTGGGATGGCTGGGCCAGTGGCAGGGATACAACCAGAGGTGCTCAAGTGGGCCAGGGCAACGGCGGGCTATTCCGTAGACGAGGCTGCTAAAAAGCTCAAGTGCGACCCTACTGAGTTAATAAATTGGGAAACGGGCAAAGCCGCCCCTACCTATGCTCAACTGGAAAAACTTGCCTATCTGCTGTACAGACGTCCGCTAGCACTTTTCTTTTTGCCTGAGCCTCCTCAGGAGCCCGACTTTAAGCAAGAGTTTTTATCTCTGTCAGAAGTAGAGCCGGAGCAACTTTCGCCCGATGCGCTGTATTTGCTCCGGCTGGCCTATGCGCTTCGGCTAACTTTGGCAGAATTGAACGATGGGATAAGCTCAGCTGAGCGCAGGCTATTCGAAGCTCTCAAAATTGCTGACCTTGGCTCAAAGCCCACCTAAGTTCCAAAGATGGGAAAGACCGCAGCTGACGTTTTGTGACAGGAATTGATCGACACATAAACTCAACGATGACCCGTAAGCAGAAACTCGAACTGACCTGGATTGGCAAAGACCATCGGCCTAAGCTAGGGCCGCGAATTTTGCTGGAAGACCCGAAGAAGTCTTACCATGCGGCCCATCGAGTATCAGAGAATGACAGCTTTGACAATCGGCTGATTTTTGGCGACAATCTGCTGGCGCTGAAGGCGCTGGAGGCGGAGTTTGCAGGCAAGATAAAATGTGTTTTATTGACTCGCCCTACAACACGGGAAGCGCATTTGAGCACTATGACGATGGCTTGGAGCATTCGATCTGGCTATCGATGATGAGAGACCGCCTGGAGATTATCCGCTACTCCACCGAGCGCGACTTCATCTACGTCACTACCCAAAATCTCAGCCACGACCAGCTCGCCCAGCTCGCCGACGAAGTTGGCAGCGATCTCACCCTGCTCATCCTCTGCATGGCCTTTCGCAGCAAAGCCGACTTTCCCAACCTAACCATCAAAAAAATTCCCAAACATGTTCTCTACCGCTGCGAATGGGGGCACGATGACTACAGCCTGAAAGTTGAAAACCTCCCCCAAGCCCCGCCCGAACCCGGCCAATTGCAGTTTGACCTGTAAAACCGCTATTGCCCAATCGACACCCCCAAAGGAGCCACCATGCAATCTGCCTTACACATCACAACCAAAGTGCTACCCGGAAATCGTATCGAAGTTCAGCTGCCATCCGGTTCGGAAGGGCAAAAGGTGGATATCTTTGTTGTCTTGCCAATGCCGGGCGTTTCCCCAGACCCGCAAGTCCGCGCTGCTCAGCTCGCCCAAATGGCCGCAGACCCCGATATTCAAGCAGAACTAGCTGATATTAATACTGAGTTTGCGATCGCTCAAATGGATGGACTTGATATTGAATGAGTATTCAGCGTGGGCAGATTTATTTTGTCAATCTCAATCCAGTTAGAGGACGAGAGCAGGCAGGATATAGACCTAGATAGCGGCTTTAAGCCTTTGCCAAACAGGTTCAATTGTAATCTACTCCTGCTTACGGGAATCATGACCAACATTATCCTTAACTTGCCCGATACGGCTTTTTCAGCCCTGCGCAAAACCCCAGATGAATTTGCTCAAGAAATGCGGGTCGCTGCCGCTGTCAAATGGTATGAGCTGGAGCAAATATCGCAGGGCAAAGCTGCTGAAATTGCCGGATTGACCCGTGCTGAATTTATTCAGGCCCTCTCCCGCTATCAGGTTTCTCCCTTTCAGTATACCGAGGCAGATCTTGATAGAGAGCTGAATTATGCAGACTAAAGATTTGGTAGTGAATGCGTCACCGCTGATTGCGCTCTTTAAAAGTCAGCTAGCTGACCTGTTACCACAGATGTTTGACCAAATCCGGGTTCCTCCAGCAGTTTTTCGGGAAGTAACTGCCTACAAAAATGATATTGCAGCTCAAGCTCTGCCTCATACTTCGTGGATATCTCAAACTGAAGCTGTTAATATTAGCTCCCTAGTGTTGGCTTGGGATCTAGGAGCCGGAGAATCAGAAGTTCTCAGCTATGCCATAGAGCACCCTACCTTTACGGCCATGATTGATGACGCCGCTGCAAGACGTTGCCCTGTTAGCTGTAATATCCCCACTCTTGGCACAGCTGGATTGACCGTGCTGGCTAAACGGAGAGGTTTAATTTCATCTGTTATGGAGCCTGTTCAGGCTCTACGGAATGCTGGACTGTGGCTATCAGACGATCTAATACGCCTCCTAAAGCAGAAAGCAGGAGAATAAGTCCTATGAATCGTCATGTTAATGCCATCGCAGGTCGCCTCAGCTTACGTCCTCCCCAGCGGGACTCTTTAGAAATTCTGGATCGCATCTGTGAAACAGACATTCCGCAGGTTGACAGGGAATAAAAGATGAGTGGTATGGCCTAAGCTAAAGCATTGCGCTTTCAGGGATGGAGTCAGCTATTGCGAATTGAGAATTTGGACCATTTGGGCTTAGTAGCTGGGCTGATAGATGAGCTAGGGCTAGTCGAACTCACCGATGAGCTGATAGAGCCGCATTGCCTGCAGCATGTGAGTGCAGGGCAAGTCGTCACAGCAAGGCTCTTAAACGCATTGGGCTTCATCAGCGCCCCCCTGCATTTGTTTAGCGAGTTTTTCGAGAGCAAAGCGCTGACGCTGAGCGGTTCGCTGGTCTCGTCTTCGACGGTCATTTTTCTTTAACGTGCCGATTATTCAGCTTTCAGGCGCGATCGCACCGATCGAGAGAATGCCGCCCTTCTTCCGCTTGCTGTCCTTCTTCGACCCGCTGCGGCACGATGTCAACATCGCCCGCAGCCTCATCCTCAAAGGCGTCGGCATAGAGGTGCTATTGCCAGAAGCTGTTGTACTGGCTGCTTTTAACCGGGCTGCTGCTGGGGATCAGCATCAATCGCTTCCGCGCCCAGCTGGAGTGAACCGACGGTTCTACCGGGAGGCCGTTTCCTGGTCGTCGTACATCGCCTGGAGGATGATACCGGGATCGACCCAGTCATTTTGATACTTGAGCCCCCAGTGCAGATGTGGGCCGGTGGTCCGACCGGTCATCCCGACTCGACCAATCCGCGCCCCAGCAGGCATGTCTTGCCCTTCCACAATGTGCAGTCCACCCTCCCGGTCCACAAAGGACCGACGTCTGCCCTCCTGAGTGACGTAGCCCTGCATATGGCAGTAAATATGCGTCCAGTCACCCGACTCAATCACTATCGACGTACCGCAGGCGCTGTCGTCAGAGACCTCAACCACGCGGCCCTCCCACCAGTTGCGAATATAGCTGCCCTGCGGCGCAGCAATATCCAAACCGTAGTGGAACTGCTCGCCGCCATAGGGCGACTGCCGGTAGCCAAAGGCCGAAGTATAGGCTTGAAAATTTTCGACGGGGAAAGAAGCTGAGCTCCAATAGGCCGTACCGGGACGGGCCGCAACCTGGGTTTCGGTCGTGGCTTTGGCGGCTTCCAGACGCAAGGCTTGAGGCGCTATCTGGTTCAGTCCCAAAGAGCCCAGGGAAAGCAGTCCGCCCGCCAGCATGACGCTGAAGAAGGTTCGCAGACCTGGCAGCGAAGGGGTTGGAGTCGGTTCTGAAGAGGTCTGATAGACCGAATATCGCTGCCAGTCGGAGGGGCGCTTCATACCTGAGGCTGAGTAAACATTGATGGCTAATGTACCCCAGATTGAGGTAAAAAGCACCGTGGAATCGCTGAAGATTTAATAAGTATTCTTAATTCGATCGCGCGGGCTTGAAAAAATTCTAAGCTCCGGGTTGACTAATTTTTAGCATTTGGCGACCGCCTTTTTGGAACTCATAGCTCACCGGCTGTATTTGCGCGTCAAAGCCTTGGAACGTGAATTCTTGAATAATGGGCTCAAGGTACGGCGATCGCTCACTGTTTAGCATTACCAGTGGAAAAATGCGGAGCTCCTGGGAGACTCGGAGGAGTTCTTGGATGGAGGCGAGGTGGAAATTCAGCGATCGCAGTTCCGAATACAGAAAAAGCAGATGAGAACAGAGACACAGCTCAAACTGTCCGTCGGCGAACGCTAGGCTGGGCAAAGCCTGACATTGATAGCGCCCTGCGGCTTTGCCCACTGCATAATCTGATAGAAACTTTTCCATCGTGGCCAGGCGTACCTGACCCAGCTCATCGGCGTCACGAAAGTCTTTCCAAACGTAGCGGTCTGCATTCTGCTTGACCTGAGAGATGACGGGCTCATAGGTGGCTTGGACCCGCTGCCTGATTTGCTCAGCCGAAAACTGGTAAATCGGGTCGATGGACGTCACCGCATAGCCCTGCTCAGTCATTTCAGCATTGAAGCTAGCCGGACCGTCACCGCAGCCAAGGATTTTGGTGTTTAGGTCTGCTTCAGACAGGGCAAACATCTTGCTGTATTCGGCCAGCGATCTGCCCCAGGGCACTAGTTCATCAAGTTTCATAATCGTTTACGGATCCTAAACCGCGTTCTCAGCCTGCATGGTGGGTTCGCAGCGGACTGGAAAGTTCACTGAATTGGCAATGAAGCAAAGGTGATGAGCCTGCTCGTGGAGCCGTTCTGCCTTTATCTGCTCACTGCCAGATGACACGGTTACTGCTGGCCTGAGTATGACTTCGCTGAATCGTCCGCTGCCGCTGTCAACTTCGACCATTGTGCCAACGGCCTGATCCTGGTAATCGACAACGATGACGGATGCCTCTGCGCAAAGGTGCAGATACCAGAGCATGTGGCAGCTCGACAGAGACGCAACCAGCAGCTCCTCGGGATTGTGCTTGGTTTTGTCGCCCCGAAAGGCGGGGTCTGCCGACCCGGTAATGACGGGCTTGCCTTCAATGCGAATTTCGTGCGATCGCGCATAGTCCCGGTAGCTAGCCGTCCCCTGTCCCGTATTGCCCGTCCACACAACCTGAACTGAATAGCGATGCGCCTTTTGACCTACCATCGAAATCACCGGATGTATCTCATTTTTACAGATACCCTATTTGCCCTCATCCCTCAACTCCTTCTCCCAAAAAGGGAGAAGGGGGGCCGGATTCAAAGTTCCTCTCCCGTTCTGGGAGAGAAATTTAGAGTGAGGGCAAGCGCTGGGGTTTTACATCATTATGCTGTGCTCAAATCAACTCTAAAATTAGCTCACTCTACCTGACAGTCATGTCCGAAAATGGCGAGACGGCTGACATGGCAGCTTCTACAATCAGGGAGTTGTGATATCTACCCGCCGACATGGCTACCCAGGACGCCGACTGCTGCTATCAGGCCGTGCTCACCCGAGATTCTCGCTTTGACGGGGTATTCTTCGTCGGCGTTGCCAGTACCGGCATTTACTGCCGCACGGTCTGCCATGCGAGAACGCCCCAGCGAAAAAACTGTACCTTTTATCCCAGTGCTGCCGCTGCTGAGCAGGCTGGCTTTCGACCCTGTTTGCTCTGCCGCCCAGAGCTAGCGCCTGGCCATGCCCGCATCGATGCGGCTGGTCGGCTGGCTGCGGCTGTCGCCCGGCGGATTGAGGCGGGCACATTTGTCGAGCAGCGGTTTGAGACGCTAGCTCAGGAACTGGGGGTCAGCCCGAGACACCTGCGCCGGGTAGTGCGTCAGGAGTTTGGCGTTGCGCCGATCCAGCTCTTGCAAACCCATCGGCTGCTGCTGGCCAAGCAGCTGCTGACGGATACTACGCTATCGATCGTGGATGTTGCCTACGCCAGCGGTTTCGGCAGCCTGCGCCGGTTTAATCGGCTGTTTCAAGAGCGCTATCGGCTACAGCCGACCCAGCTGAGAAAAAAGAAATCAGCGGTTGGGCAAGACTGCATTGTCAGTGAAGTGGCCTATCGCCCGCCGCTGGACTGGCAAGCCTTGTTGAGTTATCTAGCTGGGCGCGCGATAGCGGCTGTAGAAACGGTAGAAGCCAATCGCTACTGCCGTACGGTCCATATCGGTCAGCAGCGCGGCTGGCTCTCGGTTGAGCCCGCCAACAACCGAGCCGCCTTAAAAGTTGCGATTTCGGTCTCTCTGGTTCCCGTCCTGCTGTCTGTCCTGTCTCAGGTAAAGGCGCTGTTTGACCTGGCGGCTGAGCCCCAGCAGATTGCCGCCCATCTGGGAGCGATGGCGCAACAGCAGCCGGGGCTGCGAGTGCCGGGAGCCTTTGACAGCTTTGAAATTGCCGTTCGCACGATCATTGGGCAGCAGATTAGCGTTAAGGCAGCAACCACGCTGATGGGTCGATTTGTCGAAAGTTTTGGGGAACCGATGTCTACCCCCTCAGCCCAGCTCACTCGGCTGACGCCTACGGCTGAGCGGGTGGCTCAGGTAAAGGTCAGCGCGATCGCGTCCTTGGGAATTGTCGAAAAACGCGCCAAGACCATCATTGCCCTATCCCAGGCCATTGCTAATCAAACACTTTCGCTGGTGCCGGGAGGCGCCACCGAAAAAACCGTTTCCCAGCTACAAACGATTCCTGGAATCGGCCCCTGGACGGCCCAGTACATTGCGATGCGAGTGCTGGCTGACCCGGATGCTTTTCCCTATAGCGACTTAGGGATTCGGCAGGCGCTGGGTGAGACGAGTCCGCAGCGAATATTAGCGATCGCGGCTCCCTGGCAGCCCTGGCGTTCCTACGCCGTCATGCATCTGTGGAAATCCCTGGAGCGCAAGCCAGTTTCTGACGCTGTTCCTGTTCAATCTGCTCGCGCTACCGCATAGACCCATGATTTATTTCACGCTGTACGAAAGCCCGATTCAAACGCTGCGCCTCGTCTCCGATGGGCAATCGCTTACCGGCCTATACATGATGTCTGAGAAGCATCACTCTGTTCCTCAAACTGATTGGATAGAAGATGAATCTGCTGCTCCTTTCTCGGAGGTTAAACAGCAGCTGACGGCCTATTTCGCGGGTGGATTAACTCAGTTTGATCTGCCTTTACGGATGCAGGGGACGCCCTTTCAACGGCGAGTTTGGGACGCGCTCAACACAATTCCCTATGGCACAACAGCGACCTATGGCGAGCTAGCCCAGTCCATTGGCCAGCCTAACGCCTCCCGTGCGGTGGGGCTGGCCAATGGCCGCAATCCAGTCTCGATTATCGTACCCTGCCATCGAATCATCGGGGCCAACGGCAACCTCACCGGATATGGCGGCGGCATCGAACGCAAGCGATGGCTGCTCGACCACGAGCGCTGCATTCGGGCAAAGCAGCTGAGTCTTCCTGTATCCTATTGAGCAGTCTGACAGGCATCTGGCGGCGTCAGCGCGACGACGTGGGGCACGGGTCGAGACTCAAAGCCCATCAGAGATGCGCCCTTGTAGACCAGCGAGGTGCTGGCTCCGGAATCTAGCATGACGGCTGCTTGAAAGCCCAACTGTGCCAGCATTCGGCTGAGCGAGACTGAGTCAATTCGGGCGTGGCTCACCCCAACCACCGGCTGCCCCCACTGGTTTATTCCCCAGAAGGCGCGATGGCGAAGGGCGTCAAAGGCAAACAAATTTTTGAAGGTTGCCGCCGTTTGGGCCTCCTGTTCACGGACGAGCCAGGCTGCTCCCACAAAGACATCGGTAACCTCGGGCATCACCTGTTGAATGCCTGCTAGCGTATTGTGCTTCGCCGGTTCAAAGGCCACGAACTGGACGGTCTGTGGGCCGATTAAAACTAGGGGTCGTCCCTCCAGCTTGTTGACATCACCCGGATCGCTGGGCACAAACTTTCCCGTATTTTGACTCATGACGGGGCCAATCATTGTGTTTGAATCGAGATATTCCAAAGAGAAAAAGGCGCCATCTACCGCGGCAACCACTTCGGTATCAGCGACAATCTCAGCCACAGAATAGCGACTCTTCGCATGAATCGTCTGCGGCCGCCCGCCCGCTATCAGCGTCAGCGGAACGTCGTCTATCTCTAGCTCCATCCGCTGAATTGGGGCGTCAAATGTCAATGCAGGCGCTGTTCCTGGTAGCGGCGGCCCACCCCAGGCCGCTTCGGCCACCTCAGCCAGGCGATCCATACCAAAGCGCTCAATCGCCAGCAGATCCGCTGAGCTACCCGCATAGTCGCCGGAAACATTGTTCATCACAAAGCCGGCCACATAATCCGCAGCTTCGGCGGCGGCCACGACGCGCTCATCGTGGTTGCCTTCGGGATAGGTAAAATAGCGAATCGGCATTTCCAGCTTGTTATTGAGCCGTCGCTGAGAGGCTTCTAGCTCATAGCGCAGGTCGGTATCTGAGAGCGTTCTGAGGTCGCTGGGATGGGTGACGCTGTGGGATACAACCGTAATCAGCGGATGGTCAGCCATTTCTTGCAGCTGTTCCCAGGTCAAGGTGGAACGCCCAATAATTTTGCCGTCTAGCTTATCGGTAAAGACCGAAAAAGCACCCGGGTAGCGGTAGCGCTTCAGCAATGGGTAAACGTAGTCGTAATGGCTAGCGTAGCCATCGTCAAAGGTCAGGACGATTGGCTTGGGCGGCAGCGGTACGCCCGTCCGGAGATGAGCCACCAGCTGATCGAGGCTGATAGGCGTCAGGCCATTGTCTCGAATCATTCGGAAATCGGCTTCTAGCTGCGCCTGGGTCCTGTCGAAGAAGATTTCCTGCTCTGGTAGAACGTCGTGATACATCATCACGGGGACTTTGGCCAGCCGCGATCGCGCGTGCAGTTCAGGCCAGACGGCGGGCTGCAGGTAGGCGGCCAGGGTCGATTGCCAGAACGACATCTGGGCCTGGCTGCTGAGGCTGAGCTGCCTGATCCAGGTGGTAAGCTGCTGCTGCACGCCGGGCGGATCGGTGGGAGCCATCGGGCAAAGTTCGGGGACCGACGCGGTTGAGTCAGCATCCTCGGCCGACTGGCGATCGCTGACGGATGCGACCGGCGATAGTTCTATCGCTTTGGGCGCTGTTGGCGCTTTGGGCGCTGTGGGTGCGGCCCCGCTCCCACTCGCAATCAGCAGTCCTAGACCCAATCCTATTCCCACTAACCGAATGCCCATGCCGCTGCTCCTCGTCCCACAGAAACCCTATGCAGGCTATTCGGCCAGGGCTAAGACAGCAATAGCGGCAAATTAAGAATTGGCAGAAACCCGATTAAAACCAGGTTATCTCGGGACGAGAATGACGCTGAATAGCCCCAGGCCCGTATAGTATCGAACAGGGCCTTTAGGCTCGGCGTAGTAGATTCATTGTGACCGAGCAGTGGAATCGGTAGGGTGTGTAGCGGCTCTTGTAAATTAACGGTGTACCAATCGGACTTGAGGGATCGTTCGCTGTTACTGATAAGAATGTGATAGTCGCCTGCCGCCGCTGCGTCTAAGACAGGCATAGGCTGCCAGGCTCTGAGTCGCCCGACGGTGAGCTGAACCGTCAGGAATGCAAACCAGCAGCGAATTACCTTAGCAACATCAAGCCAGATCTAGCTCATCTAGATCCTGGACAGTACAAGCTTGCTCGACTTTCTAGGCCGTAAAGAGTCAGCAAATCGAGTTAAGCTAAAATGATATGGAACCGAATGATGAACAGGCTCAGGGACTTTATAGACTCTGCTACCGATTGACCAACGCGATTTATCCGGTTGGTAGTATAGAGCCATTGAGCTTGTCAGGATTGATGAGCGGACTGGTAACTTGTACCTGCTAGCTGGAGATAGCCTGGATTTAGAGGTTAAACCAACTGGAGGGTTTGAACCATGACAGAGGTTAATTTTAATACCATGGAACGCGATGATCTACGTCAGTACATTCTGACTCATCGGGATGACATGAACGCCTTTCGTCTTTATGTTGATCGCTCAAAATCATCGGGACGTATGATCACTATCAATCCTAGTGATCCCAATTGGGAGGATACTTTGGAGCAAAAGATTCAGAGAGCAACCTTGGGTGAGGCGTAAATTTTCAGAATTAATGACGGCATAGCCTTCAATCTCTCAGACTTTTGTTGATGAGTAGTGCTGTAGCCCATTCATGCTCTGGTTTTGCCAGGGGTGGGCTAGGCTCGCGGCTGTAGTCTACGACATAGTCGAACCCGCTGCGGTGGTAGACGGCATCGAACAAAGCCTGTAAGTTGAGCGTGGCCGATTCATTTTGACCGAGCAGTGGAATCGGTAGGGTGGGTAGCGGCTCCTGTAGGTCAATGGCGTACCAGTCAGCCTTAGGGCGACGTTCGCTGTTGCTGATCAGAACGCGATAGTCGCTTGCTGCTGCCGCGTCCAAGACGGGCATGGGCGGCCAGGCTCTGAGCAAATCGATCTCGACGAGATGAGTCAAGCTTGCTAAGACTTGCTGCCGCTTTTGGATATAGGTGGTTCGCCCCTCGCCAGGGCGTTTATTCACTGGCGACAGGATTTCAATTGCGGTGACTACCTGCCCGGTTTGCAGGTCTCGGATTTCTAGATAAGCCTGCTTGACCGGCTCTGATCTGGGCAAGGTGACTGTTTGGGGCTGACTGGTTGAGTCTTTATCTGCTGCTAGCGTAGCGACCTCGGGTTGTCCAGCCCGTTGGTGAATTGATACGTCAGGGATGCCGACCAGCAGCGAATTGCCATTTCCGCCCTGACCTAGCGAATTGATTTCATAGATTCGCTTTTCAATTGCAACCCGATATTTAGGCCGGACCTGGGGCACCAGCGTTTCGGCAATCAGCGTAATCAGCCAGTGATGCACCTCCGGCCAAAAATCCGGATGTTCAAGATACGGATCCATACCGGGAAAGGGGGAGGGCATAGCGGTCAACGGACCCTGAATGCGATAGCTCAATTGTAGGTCAGCAGCTGCCCAGCCGCAGTGTCAAAGCGCTGAGTTCAGGCTTTCAGACAGGGCGGAGCGAATGGCAGCGGGGTCGAGGGCGTGACCGATGACGACGAGCTTGGTCTGACGCGGTTCGTCGGTCTGCCAGGGGCGATCGTAGAACTGGTCAAACCGCTGGCCGACGCCCTGAAGCACAAGCCGCATCGGCTTCTCTGGCACGGCCACGAAGCCTTTGATGCGGTAGATTTCCTGCTCGGTGACCAGCTGCTTTAGCCGCTGGATCAGGTTTTTAGGGTCGAACTCTCGA
Organism: Vasconcelosia minhoensis LEGE 07310; assembly: GCF_015207255.1. Lineage (GTDB taxonomy): Bacteria > Cyanobacteriota > Cyanobacteriia > Phormidesmidales > Phormidesmidaceae > Vasconcelosia > Vasconcelosia minhoensis. Next base: position 81,723 of record NZ_JADEXG010000002.1, on the reverse strand, counting down.
TCGAAGGTGAGCGGCACTGAGGTAATATCGTCATCGTGCTCGTGTTCCTCAACATCGTCGTGGTGGCTAGGACGAGATTCCAGATCATCTTCTACAGCGGCATTGAAGCCGAGCAGCAGGTCAGGCGCGATCGCGCCACTCTCACAGGGCACAAGCTTCACGCTGGCGGGTAGCTGGGGCTGTAACCAGGCTTTAACCCGGTCTAAGTCCGCATGGCTCATCCGGTCGGCCTTCGTCAACAAAACCAGGTCGGCGCAGCTGAGCTGATCTTCAAACAGTTCCTCAATCGGGGTTTCATGCTCTAGGCTGTCGTCGGCCTGACGCTGGGCTGTCAGCGCTTCCAGGTTACCCACCAGGTCGCCGTTGGCCAGGGCGGCTCCATCGACTACCGTGACGACACCGTCTACCGTAGCGCTGGTACGGATTTCGGGCCAGCGAAAGGCCTGCACCAGGGGTTTGGGCAGGGCCAGGCCAGAGGTCTCAATCACGATGCAGTCGATCTGGTCGCGGCGCTGGATCAGCGCCTGCATGGTAGGCAAAAATTCTTCCTGGACAGTGCAGCAGAGGCAGCCGTTGGTCAGTTCAACAATATTGTCACTCGCTGTTGAAGCAGTGTCTGCATCGTCGCAGACCTGGCAGTCTCGCAGCAGCTCGCCGTCAATACCGACCTCACCAAATTCGTTGACGATTACCGCAATCCGGCGGCCCTGCTGATTTTGCAGCAGATGGCGCACCAGCGTCGTCTTGCCCGCGCCGAGAAAGCCGGTGATGACCGTAACTGGAATCTTGTGCATTGGTTTAATCATCCGTACCGCGCGGATGTTTTGATGAATATGAGACGGCGGGCGTTCTGACTTTACAGCTGCGGGACAGTGCCGGACTTCCACCGAACTTTCCCCCTTAATCTAGAGGCTGACCCCTCCAGAACCGACTCAGAGGTGCTCATCGTAACATGGGGCCCGGGCGAGATTGTGTAGAGTTGTCTTAAGCAAATTAAGCCACCGCTGGCTGGGAGAGGTCCATGCTGCAAGCCGTCATTTTTGATCTGGATGGGACGTTGACCACTAGCGACAACATTCACTTTCAGGTCTGGAAAGCGGTCCTCGCAGACTACGCTATTGACCTGGATGAAGACCTCTACCGCCAGCGGATTAGCGGCCGGCAAAATCCGGCGATTGTGGCGGATCTGCTGCCCCAGCTCAGCCCGGCCGAGGGCGAACAGCTCAGTCAGGATAAAGAGGCAACCTTTCGGCAGCTGGCGGCAGATCAGCTCCAGCCCCTGCCCGGTGTTTTAAACTTAATTCAGTGGATTCAGGCTGAGGGGCTTAAAACCGCCGTCGTCACGAATGCGCCGCCAGACAATGCCCGGTTTATGCTGCAAGCCCTGGGCTTTAGCCAGACCTTCGACCGCGTGATCATCGCCGATGACCTGCCGCGCGGCAAGCCCGACCCGCTGCCCTATCAGGAGGCGCTGCGGCAGCTGGCGATCGCGGCTGACCAGGCGGTGGCCTTTGAAGACTCGCCCGCCGGCATTCGCTCGGCGCTGGGGGCGGGGCTGCTGACGGTGGGCATTGCCTCGACTCATGCAATCGCAGACTTGGAAGCGCTAGGGGTGAAATTTGCGATCGCGGATTTTACCGATTCCAGACTGCGGCAGCTAGGGCTGGGAGCCTAATTTCAAGGCCTAATTTAGGCAAGGTTCCTCATAAACTTGCGGGTTTTGTGTCGAAGTGTTACAAAAATATTAAGATAATTAAAGCAAAACACACGAGCCAGGTTTTTCTATGCTGAAAGCAGCGATTTTCGATCTCGACGGCACCTTGACCACGAGCGACGCCATTCATCTCCAAATCTGGAAGCAGATTTTCAAGTCGAATGGCCTGGCGATTGACGATGCTTTCTTCGAGGAGAATATTAGCGGCCGTCAGAACGACGATATTATTGCCGAGTATTTCCCGCACCTGAATGCCGCTGAGCGACATCAGTTTGGCGAAGATAAGGAAGCGATATTTTTCAAACTGGCCGCTGGGCAGCTGAAGCCCTTACCCGGGCTGTTCGATCTGCTGGACTGGATTCGAGTCAACCAGCTGAAGCTAGCGCTGGTGACCAATGCCCCGCGCCCCACTGCCCTGTTTATGCTAAAAGCACTGGGTCTGGCCGATGCCTTCGACCCGATTGTGATTGCCGGTGAGCTGCCCCGGGCCAAGCCCGACCCCATGGCCTATCGGCAGGCGCTGCGAAGGTTGGAGATCAAAGCCAGCCAGGCCGTCGTCTTTGAAGACTCCCCCGCAGGCATCCAGGCAGCGCTAGGGGCCGACATTCCGACCGTCGGGCTGACAACCACCCACAGCGCTGCGTCCTTGCTCAAGCGAGGCGTCAGCTTGGCCATCGACGACTTCACCGATGGGCGGCTGCTGGAGCATCTGGGCCTGTTTGGTCAGCCTCAGCTGGAAGTGCCCGTCTGCCAGGAGCGGTCTAGCGCTAGCGTATCGCCAACCTTAGTGCCCGTATGGTAGGCCGACAGTAAAACCTCGCTGGTTTTACCCCAGGCGATCGCGCCCGTCTGATCGATCCCAATCGCGCCGAAATCGCGCTGGCGCTGATGGGCTTCCGCAAAGGAACGCTGCATCGCCTCGGGCAGGCTGCTACCGTCGGTCACCCGCACCACGATGCGGGCCGCCAGGCACTCATCGATGATGTCTTCGCCGACGCCGGTGCAGCTAATGCCCGCGTCGGCGTTGGCGTAATTACCGGCGGGCATTGCTGAGTCACTGACTCGGCCAATTCGCTCTAGTCCCTTACCGCCGGTCGAAGTGCCCGCCGCCAGCTGACCGGCGCTGTCCAGGGCGACTACGCCGATGGTGCCATGGCGGTCGGGCTCGGGCGGTTCAGTCGGGTCGGTCTCGGCCACGACACTGGCCATCTCTCGGTGAAAATAGCCCTGGCGCTCCCGCATCCATTCCTGCAAGCGCCGCGTCGTCAGCGGGTCGAAGATCGGCAGCTGCAGCTCGCGAGCCAGCTCGGCTGCCCCATGATCAGAGAGAATGCGATCGCTCTGGCCCTGCAAGAACGCGGCCAGGTCAATGGGATGCTTAATCCGCGAGACGTTGATCACGCCGCTGAGCCGCTGGGCCGCGCCGTCCATCAGGGCGGCACTCATGCGAATCTGGCCGTCTGACTGGAGTACAGACCCCCGCCCGGCATTGAAGCGGGGATGATCTTCTAGCAGCTGACAGCCATAAATTACCGCTTCCCGGGCGGCGGCTCCGGACTCTAGCTTGCTGTATACTGCCATGACGATTTCATGCAGCGTCTCACGGACAATTTCAATTGCCGCCTGATCGTGAATGGCGCGTCCGGCTCCCCCATGGATAATCAGCTTGGGGCAAATCATTTTGGTAGACACTACATTCCTCTCCCGCAGAGCTACTCTGCGCTTGCTTCTCCGCGACGGCGTCGGCACCGCTCGGAACAATACTTTACATCGTCCCAGCAGCCCGCCCATTTTTTTCGCCAGGTGAACGGACGCTGACAAACCGGACAAACTTTGCTGGGCAGATCCGATTTAGAGCGCTGGCGAGCCATAGCTGGGCTAAATCTTGCTTAAAGAAATTGCTCCTTCTAAGTTACAAGGTCTGCTAGCGTTTGGGGCGAAAGCCTTGCAGTAGACTGTCATCATGTCTTTACATGCCTTTGATGCCATTCGGATTGTGCTGGTGGAGCCAGCGGGACCGCTAAATGTGGGCGCGATCGCGCGGGTGATGAAAAATTTTGGCCTCAGCCAGCTGGTGTTAGTCAACCCCCAGTGCGACCCGCTGGGGGAGGAGGCTCGGCGGATGGCCGTTCACGCTAGCGACCTGCTGGTACAGGCCCAATCGGTCAGCAGCCTGCCTGAAGCGCTGGCGGGCTGCCAGCAGGCGGTGGCGACAACTGCCCGCAGTCGTCATTTTGAAGCCCCGCTGCTGCCGCCCGCCGCTGGGCTAGCGCCGCTGCTGGCAACGCCTGCCGTGAGCGCTGCGATTATCTTTGGTCCCGAAGACCGGGGTCTGAGCAATCAGGAGCTGGTCTATGCCCAGCGGTTTATCCGGATCCCGTCGGATCAGGGGTATCCCGTACTCAATCTGGCCCAGGCCGTCGCGATTTGCTGCTACGAGCTGTATGGGCTGACCCTTCCCCAGATTCAAGATGACAGTGCACCTGACGCCGTAACCGCCGAAATCGAATCTTTTTTGCCGAAAACTTTGCCAAATTCGCCAAATTCTGATAAACAATCAGCAACCGCTGTATTAGATGAGCTGGAAGGGTTTTATCAGCAGCTCGAATCGGTGCTGCTGAAAATTGGGTACCTCTACCCCCATACCGCCGCCAGTCGAATGCGCAAATTCAGGCGGCTGCTCCACCGAGCGGCCCCCTCCTCTGGTGAAGTCGCCCTCCTCCGGGGTATCCTCCGCCAGGTTGAATGGGCCAGCCAGTCAGCCCCGACAACCCCTGACCCGCCCTAACTTGCCCTGATCCACGGCCCCCTTGACAGGCCTAACCTATTGGACAGTACCGAGATGCCAACAGATTCACAAATTTCATCGATGGCAGACACGAATAGTTCTTCTAGTGCGTCTACTCGTTCTAAGCGCGGCGGGGCTCAGTTTCCTCCACGCCCGGTCTCAGCGGCTGGGCAGCCCGAACTTAAGCCGTCCGCAGCTTCGGCCCGGCCTCAGGCTCGCTCTCAGGCCAATCCTCGGCGCAGTTCTCGATCCCCATCTAAGGCCCAGGGTCGTCGGTCCCGCTCGTCACGGCTGACACCTGGGGCGGCTACACCTGCTACAGCGGCAGCTCCGGGCCGCGGCGGCGGGCTCTTCGCCGGGCTGCTGCAGCGTCAGGGGTCAGACCGCCGCAGCCGTAAGGGGGCTGCGAAAACCGCAGGACAATCGCGGACTCATTTGAAGTCGGTACCCGAACCCCATGCGCTCAGCCGTAGCGCCGCTCAGGCATCTCCTTCAGCCCTGGTAAGGCCACCGCGTCAGCGCGCCAGCCGCGCCAGCTCGCGCCGATCCCTACCGAAGCTGCCGGCCCCCCTGATCTATACCATTTGGCTGATGGTGCTAGGAATGGGCGTCGCCGTCATTGCCGGTACCCTGCTCTCATGGCTCGAACCCGAGGCCAGCGATTCTGCCATTATTAACGGCCAGACGGCCTCTCGTACCGACTCCGCGCTCAGCACCCCTGAGCCCACCGTGCAGGAGCCGAAAACGCTGCCCCTGCTTCAGTCAGATACGTCGCTCAAAGCCAGCATTGAGGAGATAGCAGCCCTGTTCCCCGGCTTGGTGCAGGAAGTCTTTTTCATCGACCTGGACAGCGGTCAATATGTCGATATTGCGGGGGCCAAACCGACGCCAGCGGCGAGCACGATCAAGCTGCCGATTCTACTCGCTTTCTTTGAAGAGGTTGACGCCGGACGGATTAGCCTGAACCAAACGCTGGTTTTGCAAGCGTCTCAGATTGGCGGCGGCTCTGGCAACATCCAGGATATGTCGCCGGGCACTGAGTTCACAGCGCTAGAAGTGGCGAGTGCGATGATCATCACCAGCGATAACACCGCGACGAATATGATCATTGACCTGCTGGGAGGAGCCGAGGCACTTAACGCCCGATTCAAAGCCCAGGGCCTGACAGCAACCCAAATTCAGAATCCGCTGCCTGATTTGGAGGGCACTAACACGACCAGCCCTAAGGACCTGGTGCAGACGCTAGCGGTGATCAGCGAAGGTAAAACGCTGACAACAGCTGCCCGCGATCGCGTCCTCAATATTTTGCAGCGCACCGAGAGTAAGCGGCTGATTCCAACGGGTGTAGAGGTTGAAGGGGCCATCACTTACAACAAGACTGGGGATATTGCCCTGGCCCTAGGCGATGCTGCCCTGATCGACTTGCCCGATGGCAAACGCTATGCCCTGTCGGTTTTAGTCCAGCGCTCCGACAATGACGGTCGCGCCCGCGAGCTGATTCAGCGGGTCTCACAGCAGGTATTTCAAGCCGTGAACCAGCCCCTACCGGCGACGCCTGCCGCCGCAGAGGAGCCCGGTGAAGCCTTTATCGAATCCGAAAATTAGCGCCTCTCACCCAGTCAGTTCTACTCTCAATCGCTTTACCACAGTCACAATCTGAAAGCAACCCTTATGATGAAAGTTATCGCCTCGTCATGACCAAGCCCGCCTGCGCTGATACCATTGGGCCAGCATTTTGGGTTCAGAGTTCTCCTGGGTAATAATGAGGTGGTTTTGTCTCGCGAGCAGGATGACGGCGGCATGAACGCAGTTCTAGAATCGACTGACTCAGCGGTGAGGCAGCGGGCAGCTGCAGGCCATTTTCGCGCGATCGCGCTCTGGCTGAATCAGCCCCTGGTGCCGCAGCAAGTCTATGCGCAGGTTCAGGCCGACCGTCGGCCAGGCTGCCTCCAGATTCTAGTTGAGTTTGAGCGCCCGCCTCAGCCCGAGCGGCTAGTCAGGTTTCTATGCAGCCGCATTTGCCAGCTTCAGTCAGCGCTGATCGAGGGCATTCATGTGATCGCCCGCCCCGTGGGCCAGGCCGATATTCTCTGGCAGCGGCGGGTGCGGATTCGCCAGCAGACCCGGCCTGCTAACCCCGCGGGCGGATCGACAGTCGCCCGCCCTAAAGCCAGGTCAGCGTGGCTCTCTCTGGTTGAGTATAGGCCAGCCGGGCCGAGCCTTTACGCCGCGTTCCGACGGCTAGTCCGTGACCAGTTTAAATTTTTCCGAGCGGCTGTCCTCAGTGGAGCAGCAGCGACGGCCTTTTTATTAGGCTGCCTGACCGAGCTCATGCTGTCGGCTGAGCAGTCAGCGGCGACGGCTGAGAAGGCTACCCCAGCAGTCACAGACTGGGCGACCGAGGAGACCCGCGCCACCCACGTGGCCTTTAGTCACGACGCTGCGGCCAGCTCAGAGCCGACCGCTGAGCGCAGCAGTATCGTCGAAGCGGCCCTAGAGCCGGTAGCCGTTATTCCCTATGACGAGGTGCTGCACCCAGACGACCCGACGGTAACGCTGCTGTTTGGGGGCGAAGTCAGTCTGGAAGAGCTGGCTTCGATCACCCCTAGCCGAGCGCGCAGTCAGCGCGTTCCTATTCTGGCCAATATTGAAGCCTATCAGCTGGCCGATGTGGCTATGGTTGGCCTCGGCGACCCGCTGGCGACGGCGGGGACGTCTCTGCAAGAGGAGTTTCATAACCGGGGCCGGCCGCAGGCGGTGACCGCATTAAAAGCAGGGGGAGTAGATATTGTGGGAATCAACGGCGATCGCGCTTTAGACTACGGCGAGCAAGGGCTAGCCGAAACCCTAGACACGCTGGACCAAGCGGGCATTTACCGGGTAGGGGCTGGCCGCGATGGGCGTGAGGCTCGACGGCCCGAAATCTTGGATGTGAAGGGGCAGCGGGTAGCCTACCTGAGCTACAGCCCGGATTCGCCCATCGCCGCCCAGGCGGGCAAAGGCGGCGTCAATGACCAAGCACAGGCACAGGTGATAGCCGATATTCAGGCCCTGCGTCATCAGGTTGACTGGGTGATAGTCAACTATCGCTGGCGAGGCGAGCTAGCCGCGACGCCGGCAGACTGGCAAACTGACCTAGCGCGGGCCTCGGTGGATGCTGGAGCTGACCTAGTGGTGGGCTATCATGCCAGCCAGCTGCAGGGCGGAGAAATCTATCAGGACCGGCCGATTGTCTATTCCCTAGGTGACTTTATCTTTGCCGATGCGCCCCTAGATGACCACGATACCGCCGCGCTCAAAGTGTTGCTGCGGCACCGGCAAATGAAGCTTGAGTTTATCCCAATCAGCGTCCGTGATGCTCAGCCTCAGACCGCCACTGGCAAGCAAGCAGAGGGTATTCTCCAGCAGATTCGGCAGGCGTCTGAGTCGTTTCCCCAGCCGCTGGCCTTCCCCAAAATATTCGACGCTAAATCCTACCCAGCGCCGGCCGAGCTGCCAGTTTGGTCAGAGGAACCGACCGACTTTTCAGAACACCCTGACAACCAAGATTTTCCGCGAGGCTTTTCAGAACGCGACTTTACACCCCCCTCAGAGGCCGATTCATGGCCCTCAACATCCTGGGAGCAGGGGGCTTCTACTCCCTCACCGTGGGATGACGGCGAGTTCCAAAGCGAATTTCAAACTGAGCCTCAGGCTGAAGCTGGGGCCGAACGCCAGGCTGAATCCTGGCCTGACTTTCAGCCAGAGACAGAGGCTATTCCACAAGCTGAATCCGCCGATGGATTTAGCACTGCCGCGCCAGGGCTGGCAGACGCTTATCCGGAACTGCCAGACTGGGGACCTAAGCCTTCTGGCCAGGGTGAGGCGACGGCTGAGCCCTACCCTCCGGCGGCAGTAGACGCCTGGCAGGATAATCTGCCCGAGACCTGGCCCGAAATCAGTCCTGAAACCAGTCCCTTACGAGGACCGTCGCCTGCCCTCTATGGCCTTTCAGAAGACTCCCCTATCGATGAACCGACCGGCGGAGCTGGCTCAGCAGTCAACGCGATAGAAGATCCTTCCGAAGAAATTTCAACCGACATCTTTGAGGAGCCGCCCCGCTCGGGCTGGGGCCTGTTTAAGCGGCGACCCTAAACCCGCCTACAATAGGTCAGACCCCTACCAAAGGAGTTGCGCTGTGTACTCAATCGACACCCAAGCGGAGCAATTTGAGACCTATGTGCTGCGCGATCGCGACGCCGATGCCACCCTTAAGCTGGTCCCCGAGCGCGGTGGCCTAGTCACCCACTGGCAGCTGCAAGACCAGCAAATCCTATATTTTGACGCTGAGCGCTTCCGCGACCCGTCTCGCTCGGTACGCGGCGGCATTCCTATCCTCTTCCCAATTTGCGGCAACCTGCCCGACGATCGGTACAGCTACGCAGGCAAAACCTATCCCTTAAAGCAGCACGGCTTTGCCCGTGACCTGCCCTGGCAGGTCCGCGACCAAAATCTGGAAGACAGTGCTCAACTGACTTTGGCGTTGACCCACAGCGAACAGACCTACGCCGCCTATCCCTTCAAATTTGAACTGGTCTTTACCTACCGATTGCGGGGCAATACGCTCGAAATTGAGCAGCGCTATACCAACCATTCGGAACGGCCCATGCCCTTCTCAACCGGTCTTCATCCGTACTTTTGGGTCAATCACAAGCCCGGCCTCCAGCTCGACATTCCGGCGAGCCAATACCAGGATCAGATCGAAAAAACGAGGCATGCCTACAGCGGCGAGCTCGACTGGTCTCAGAATGAGATTGACATTGCCTTTCGGCCCATCAACGCTCAGCAGGCAGCGGCTTACGACCCGGAGCGTCAGCTTCAGCTGGTGCTGAGCTGGGATCAGGCTTACTCCACCGTGGTATTTTGGACCGTTTCTGGCAAAGACTATTTTTGCCTAGAGCCCTGGAGCGCGCCCCGCAATGCGCTTAACACGGGCACCGATCTGCTCACGCTAGCGCCTTCAGAAACCCGACGGATGACCGTCACGCTCACTACGAATCGCCGGTAGCCCCATCTTATAGGTACGGATATTACGGAATCACGGGGGTTAAAAAGTTCGTTCTTCTTGACAAGGCCGGCTGAGGTTCTATGATGGATTCAGGGATTATACCTGTAGCAAACGGCGCGGTTGACTCCGAAGATATACGGGGGATATCGGTAGTTCTTTGGCTAATAAGGTACAACCCAGGGGGCAGCTAACGCTTGCAAACCGCATCTATAGTCGTTTTTGCCCTGCTTAGGGAAGTCGTCGAGCGAACATCACGCAAACATTACCGTCAGGATCGGCGCTAGCCCAAGTGCTAGTGTCCTAAAATAAGAGACCGTAATTTCCCTGAGCTATGCTGAAACTTCAGTATCATTTTGCCAGTATCACTTTGGGGGCAGCTGCATTTTTTCAGGATTACGGGTACTGGCTCAGTATTAAGAAACAGGGGACAGCTGAGCTTATGGGCTATCACTCTGATTCATGCACTCGTTGAGATATTAGTTATGGGAAGAGCAGGAAAAGCGTTGAAGAACGTTCTTCAACAGTACGGCATTAGCCAAAACCGCCTAGCGGTCACCATGGGGGTGGCCCGTTCGACCGTCAATCAGTGGGTTAACGAAGTTAGCGACCCGCTAGCCGATTCGATTCCAGAGGTGATCAATGCGCTGGAGGTGCTTGAACCGACGGCCGCGCACAATTTTCTGCAGCTCTATCTGGAGCGTCAGAGAAATATCGGTGCTGAACCGATTAGTCGCTAGGGCAGCCAAACTGGTCTTAGCCCAGTAAACGGTAGCTGCTGAGGCGGCAGCTGACTGGGCTGGTTGGCCAGCCGCTCCTCAGGGGTAGCAAAGAGGGGCAATAGCCAAAGTCGGCTGGAGGAAACTGCTCGACCCCCTCCGGTCGCCCCTCCGGTCGCCCCTCCGGTCGCCCCTCCGGTCGATTGAGAACCCTCGCTGACCGTCACAGCCTCATCGAATAGAACAGCCAGGCCATCGGGGGCTAAGCTCATACTGACGTTGGGCTGCGGCGGCATCGCCAGCAGTTCCTGAAGTTCCCCAGTGGAAATATTCACAACCATCAGATAAGGCTGTACCTGATAGTTTTCTCCAGGTAAGAGCTGGCTAATCAGGCAGTAAAGTAGCTCATCGGTGGGGTCAAACTGGGCGTCTAAAATGGCGCCAGTGGCGTTGAGTAATGGCTTTTCTTCTCCCTGGCTGGATACCCAAAAGAGAGTTTGGGTATAGCGTTGCTCTGGGTCATTCTGGTTGAAGTTGACCAAGGCAGCAGCGGTACCGTTGCTGGCAACATCGAGCACTAGGCCATACTCGGGTAAAAAGTCTAGGGGCTCTACCGGTCCCACTTGCTCTGTGGTCAGCGTATCCAATCCAATCACGGCGGTACCTTCGCCCTGCTGAAGCAGCAGCGTTTGGCTGTCAGGGGCAATCAAAAAGTCGCCACCTGGGTCAGTCTCCAGCGGTCGCGGTGGCTGATCGGCGTGGAGCACCCAGGGTCCAAAGTCAGCAGGATTGGTTCGATTGACCCGCTGGATCACCACCGTCTCACCGTCAGCGGAGAGGTCAAACTTAAGATTTTGATAGCCTTGGCTGTCCAAAACCAGCGCTGTTTCACCGGCAGGCAGAGCGCTGGGTCGCTGCCAAAATCGCCAGCCCGGCAGCAGGGAGGGCTCACCCATACCGGTCGTGCCCATGCCAGTCGTGCCCATGCCAGTCGTGACAGTGTAGAGCTGCTGGGTTTGCTCACCCTGTTCGTAGTCGGCTCGGCTAACAGCAGAAAATAGAATGCGATCGCCGGCTCGATAGGGCTCAAAGTCGAGTACCACCTGCTCTTTGGGCGTGAGGATGGTTTTGGCCTGCTGGGTGAGATCGTATAGGACTAAACGGCCCGCTTCCTCGCCGTCGATGCCAATGTAGACAAAGCCGCGATCGCGACTTTGAAAGCTGCCGGTGAAGGGCTCAAAGGAGGTATCGCCCGCAGCATTAAAACGACTTTGGGCCTGAGGCAGTGAGACCTGAAAGGTCTGACCATAGGGGGCTGGTGTTTCCAGCGTATAGGCCATGCGGCGACCGGCCCAGCTAAACTTGCCAACTAGCGGCGGCTCGATGGTGAGGTTTTGCTCAACGCTCTCGGGTTTCATCGGGCGGCTGAAAGTGAGCAAAAATGCGACTTCCTCAGCCCCCACTTTTTCACCCTGCCAAGAGAAGTTTCGCACCCGCGCTAGGGCATGGTCGCCCAGCAATAGCAAGGTGGCAATAGCGAGGCTGAGCACGACAATGGCAATGACGGCGGCGCGGTCTAGGGGTTGGATGCGGCGGGACATGGGGGAGGGGAAGAGTGAAGAGCGAAGAGTGGGGGAGTGATCGGGTTATAGGGTAGGCGCATGGTTGCCATGCCCAGGTCGTTTTAGCGTTAGTATTGGTAAGGATTTTTGGGTTCTGGAATGGGAGTAAGTTGGGTAGGGTCGATCACCAGCTGGCGCTTGCCGTCTAGCGTGTCGGTGGCCATTTTGCCGGTGACTTCTAGCCAGCTATCGGTTTTATAATCGGCTTGGGGTGCGGTTAGCTTGACCGGTAGCCCAACCGGATAGGCATCGGCGGCGCAGCAGGTGAGAACAAATCGGGAGATCATCAAATAGTCTGACGGCCAGTCGGGGGGACGGATGACGAAGCCTTGGACCCGGACGTCCTGATTGGTGTAGGCATCGGGCTCGGGGTAGACGTTGAGCTGACGGACCCAGTCGATGATCGTACGCTCTTCTGAAGCAGTCTGGCGGACGAAGCGCTGGGGCTGCGATCGCGTCATCGTCAGCGTGTCGGTAATGCCGCGCTGGAGGGCGGTGTCGCTGGCAAAGGCGCGGGGGGTATAGATCAGGCCAAAGACGGCAACGGCGAGCAGCAGGGCACTGCTGAGCTGGGGCGGCAGCAGGGTGACGTGGGATGGCTGGGTTTGCACCAGGGGCTGGGTCAGGCGCAGGACTGCTTGGAACAGCTTGAAGGCGGCCAGCAGCAAAAGCGCGATCGCGGCGGAGTGGGACAGCCAGGCATAGTCTGGATGCAGCAGTATCAGCAGTTTACCGGTGATCCAGTAGCGCAGAAGCATAGCGCTCCAGGTGGCTAGGGCAATCACGTCTAGGAGATCTCGCCAGGGCAGGCGTGGGCGGCGACGGGCAGCAGCGGGGCGATTCACGGCGCTAAATAATATAGAGGTTGACAAACAGCGTCAGCGCAAAACAGAGCTGGGCTGCTAGGGCAAATAGGTAAAAGACCGCTCGACCGCGGAAGACCGTCAGCAGCAGGCCGATATTCTTCAGGTCGATCATCGGGCCGAAGACCAGAAAGGCCAGCAGCGAGCCGCTGGTAAAGGTCGAGGCAAAAGACAGGGCAAAAAAGGAATCGACGGTGGAGCAGATTGAGACCACCATCGCCAGCACCATCATCGCCACCACGGAGCTGATCGCCCCCTGACCCAGGCTGAGAATCAGCTCACGGGGGGCGGCGACCTGTACGGTGGCCGCGATCGCGCTACCCAAGACCAGGACAGCGCCGAGCTCCCGCAGCTCCTGCACCATATTGTCGGCCACCAGCCTTAGCTTGGCTGGCCAGGGCTTGTCCATAGCCGGATTGGCCATCAGCGTTTGGGCAGCCGGGATATCCAGCTGGACCGACTTGCCGCCGGTGGTGAGAAAGGTGCCCGACTGCAGCAGCGGCGAGCTGCTGCTAGCGGGCCGGGCCGGGGCCGTGAGCATACTGCGGGCCACCATCGGCTGGAGCAGCGGCCGCAGATCGCGCTGGTGGCTGAAGATCCAGCCGACGGTGGTGGCAATCAGTAGCGTCATGCCCACCCGCAGGAAGACGATTTCAGGCTGGTCGCGAAAGGCCACCCAGGTCGCCCAGAAGACGACGGGATTAATGGTGGGAGCCGCCAGTAAAAAGCCAATAGCGACGGCGGGTGGAGCACCCTGCACTAGCAGCCGTCGGGCGACTGGCACGTTGCCACATTCACAGACGGGGAACAAAAATCCGATCAGGCTACCCGCTAGCGAACCGGCCAGCGCATTCTTGGGCAGAATGCTGAGCAGCTTTTGCTCATTCACAAAAAACATCAGCAGGCTGGAAAAAGTGACCCCAATCAGTAAAAAGGGCATCGCTTCTACGAGCAGGCTGAGAAAAAGCGTAAAGACGTTATTCAGCTGAGCCGTCGTCAACATAGTCGATCCAAACCTGGGGATCATGGGAATTCGATATTCTACCGGCCCCTGGCGATTACCACAAGCAGATTTCAGTAATGCTGATATTGCCTTCAAAACAGACTTCGACATCGGCCCCGGCGTCACGCAGCCGACTGGCATAGGCCCCGACATAGCGAAACTGACTGTCCTCCACCACGTAGTCGGTCGGCAGCGGCTGGGTACAGCAGGGACAAAAAACCAGCTCAGGGTCAGCCTCGCTCAGACAGGGCAGGTTGACGTTCCAAAACCGACCCGGCGGGGGCCGCTGACCCATCAGTTTTGCCAGCACCCGAGCCGCCAGCCGAGTGGCCCGCGTCCAGTCAATCGGCTGGCGGCGGTCAATATATTGAGACAGAGCAATTCCCGGCACCCTGAGCAGAGCCGCCTCTCGAACGGCGGCGACCGTCCCCGAAACGTAGATATCCGAGCCCAAATTTCCGCCGGCGTTGATTCCAGACAGCACCCAGTCGGCCTCAGGATGCAGATAGCTGAGGGCCACCCGGGTACAGTCGGCGGGAGTGCCGCCAATGGCATATTCGGTTTTGCTGCGCTGCGCGATCGCGATTGGCCCACCCCGGTTGATCTGATGGCTACAGCCCGAAAGCGGCGCGTCGGGGGCGACGATCAGGCTGGGCTGGCCGTTGAGTGCGGCTTGTAAAGCGCGAATGCCGGGGGCGTCGATGCCGTCATCGTTGGTCAGGATGATCATCTAAGCTGCTGTCTCACCGCTGAAGACCAGCGTCGCCGGGCCGGTCATGTAAACTCGGTTATCTTGTCCCCATTCGATCTGGAGGCAGCCGCCGGGTAGCTCTACCGTAGCGGCGCGGTCAGCCTTACCGTTTAGCACAGCCGCCACCAGCAGCGCGCAGGCCCCCGTCCCACAGGCCAGTGTTGCCCCGGCTCCGCGCTCCCACACCCGCATTTTCAAATAGTCTGGCCGCACTACCTGGACAAATTCGGTATTGCTCCGCTGGGGAAAGGCCGGATGGTGCTCGAACTGTGGCCCCAGGTCAGCCAGGGGGATAGGCTCCACGTCATCAACAAAGGTAATGCAGTGGGGATTGCCCATGTTAACGCAGGTGACGGCCCAGTCCTGACCGGCCACCGTCAGGGGCTGAGCGACGACCTTATCATCGGCAGTGGCCAGCGTGGTGGGAATATCCTGAGCCAGCAGTCGAGGTTCGCCCATATCGACTCTAACCTGACCATCGGGCCGCAGCTGGGGCCGCATGATGCCGCCCAGCGTATGAATCTGATAGGTGTGGGGCAGCTCTGGGGACTGGCCGTCCTGGGTTTCCAGGTCCGCCAGAAACTGGGCCAAACAGCGGATACCGTTGCCACACATCTCTGGCTCTGACCCGTCTGAGTTAAGGATGCGCATGGCGTAGTCAGCTTCGCCCTGACCGGGTAAAGCGAGGATGACACCGTCCGCGCCAATGCCAAAGTTGCGATCGCACAGCTCAATTGCCTGCTGCGGCGACACCTGCAGCTCGACCTGCTGGCGATGATCGATCAAAATAAAGTCGTTTCCCAGCCCGTGGTACTTTCTGAAGGCAATTCCCATGGCAGTCTCCGCAGTCGGTCTCCGCCATTTTAACCAGTTTTGCGCCGGGCTCGGGCGCAGTGCTGACGTAACCTTGGGAATCCAGCTGTTCAACGCTGTAGGACCCAGAAACCGACTGCGTCACCCTGGACTCTCTCCATGAAAACCGCACTTCATGTCCTTTCTCACGCTATTTTTTGGACCTGGAATCTAGGATTTCTAGGCTTTGTCTACCTGTTTGTTTTGCCTGAGACTGGTTTTGCCATTTTTCAGGCCCTGCAGGACGGTACGATTCCACCCACCTTAGTGATTAGCCTGATTGGTATTCTGGTGATTCCATTGGTATGTACCTTGGTGGGTGGGCTGCGGCTGCGGAAGCATCCCATTTTGCTGATGCGGCTGTTTTATGGGGTCGAAGCGCCACTGTTCGCCCTGTGTCTGCTGCGGCTGTTTTTGGTCCGTGAAATGACGCCGGCCAGCGGCTACCTTATGGGGCTGCTGGCGTTTAGCATGCTGATGTTTGCGGTCGAAATCCTCACCGGCTACGCGGCCTACAGGCGCAGCCTGGCCTGGGTGCAGATTGTCAGCCACAG
The DNA here is from genome assembly GCF_015207255.1 of Vasconcelosia minhoensis LEGE 07310. GTDB lineage: Bacteria > Cyanobacteriota > Cyanobacteriia > Phormidesmidales > Phormidesmidaceae > Vasconcelosia > Vasconcelosia minhoensis. The sequence continues at coordinate 65,813 of NZ_JADEXG010000002.1, read as the reverse complement.
TCTGATTCTGGTAATGGGTCTGTATGCCGGCGCGCTGCTGCTGCTGTATACCGTTCCAGCGCTGTGCGTCTTTTTGTACCACTTCTTCCAGTTTCAGTGGCTGTGGGGCGGATGGGCAATATTTCGGTATCCTTTTCAGTTATTTTTCTTGTTTCTCTTTGGCCTCAGCTGCCTGCTGTTTTTTGCCATGCCCTACGTCATGGCAAATTTCTACGTGCGCTCGTGGCTGCGGATTTTCAACGCATTTGGCAGGCAGCATGGCTATGGGCGCAGCTGGGGGGCAAGCGCGATCGCGCTTACGCTCAGCACGGTCATCTTTCTCGGTTTACAGCCTCAGCCTCAGGCCAAAGCCTTTGACCTGCTGGCTTCACCGCCGCAGACGGTCGAGGCGCGTCAGGCTCTACTCAATCAGTCTGGCCAAATTCGCGCGGGTCTGGTCAATGCCTACCTGTCGAACTATCGCTACCTGAGCCCTTGGGAAGACAGCAACCAGCTGCGGCAGATGTACATGAGCGTGTTTAGCCTGTCGAAGCCCGCCGCCCAGTTCTGGCAAAATCTGCACAACGGGCTGCTGTCCCCCTTCCTCTATCGCGGATCTGACAGTGATGTGAAAAAAGCGGCAGAGCTCTATGCCCAGTTCTTCGATGCACCGATTCAGAAAGCAGAGCGTCCGGCCATTCGCAGCGCCTTGCAGGCAACCGCTAACCGCGATGAGACTCAGGCCGGATTGCTTAATTTAGATCAAAAAGTGGTGCGCCTAGCCAGTCAGTCTGTCACCGTACAGGAGCAGGGCGACTGGGCCACGGTGGAGCTACATGAGCAATACGAGAATAAGACTGACCAGGTGCAGGAGATTTTCTACAGCTTTTCGCTGCCTGAGAGCGCGGTGATTACCGGCCTTTGGCTGGGCGAAACCGCAACGTCGCCGCGGTTTCAGTTCGTCGTCTCTCCCCGAGGGGCAGCTCAGCAGGTTTACCAGGCAGAAGTTGAGCGCAGTAAATGGACGGCCCCCACCGACCCAGCGCTGCTAGAGCAGGTGGGACCGCGCCAGTATCGGCTGCGAGTGTTCCCTATTCCCCAGGCGGTATCTGCTCAAGAGCCGGGGCAGCTGCACCTGTGGATGACCTATCAGGTGATGCAGAAGGATAGCGGCTGGCCCCTGCCTCAGCTGACGGAGAAGCGCAATATCTTCTGGACGGCGGAGACTGAGCACCTGCGGCCAGGTAAAGCCGCCGAGCTCTCTGAGGATAAGTGGTTTGAAGAGCAGATACCGGCTAGGAAGAAATCAGCAGTCGCGCATACTGTAGATCTGGCCGAAGGCTATCGGGTGACGGCGACGCCGCTGGCTGACCATTCGGCGCAGCTAAAAAATCAGCGTCTGGCGGTGATTCTGGATGGTTCTTACAGCATGGCGGCTCATTCTCAAGACCTGAAAAGAGCCTTTAGAGACCTGAAGCAGACCGCAGGCAATAATTCCCTTGATTTCTACCAAGCGACAACAGCCGGAATGTCTGCACCGACTCAGACGCTAAAGCAGTTTGAGCAGACGACATTTTACGGCAGCTTGCAACCCGCCGAGATATTGCAACAGTTCGCACAGCAGCGCCGCCAGACCTACGATGCGGTCCTGCTGATGACCGATGAGGGCAGCTATGAGCTGGCCGAGGAAACAGACCTGCCTACCCTTTCTGCGCCCCTATGGCTGGTGCATCTAGGGGGGAAACTTCCCAATGCCTATGAGGATAGTCTGCTAGAGGCAATTCAGACCAGCCGGGGCGGCATCGCCTCCGATATAGGGTCGGTTTTACAGCGAGTTTCTTCTGATTCGACAGGCGACGCAATTGATGGGTACGACTGGTCAGTGACAACCGTGAAACCGTCAGCAGAATCGGTCGAGACTTCCAACGCTGATGCCTTTGAACCACTTGCCGCCCGGCAGCTGGTGTTGCAGCAGAGCCGCAGCGCCGATATGACGCAGCTGGCGACGCTGGATGAGATTCACGCGATCGCAAAACGTACCGAAATTGTCACGCCCTATTCTTCAATGCTGGTATTGGTGGACGACCGCCAGCGCGATCTGTTGCGTGAAGCTGAGGCCAGCCGCGATCGCTTTGACCGAGAAGTCGAAGACGGCCAGGACGATCTGACCCAGCCCGGCAATCCGCTCAGTTCAGCGGCGTCCGTGCCTGAGCCAGGTCAGCTATTGGGATTAGGCGTCTTTGCTGTCGCCCTGATCTGGCTGAAGCGAAAGCAGCCCCGAGATCAGGACTGAGCGAACAGCGCAGGCAGCTGAAGGGTTGATCCAGTAGCTGCGGTTGTTGCCGTGATCGCACCCACTGACTCAAAGCCCCCAACAACGTTACTGAAGCTGATCAAAATTCTCAGCCGCAGTGCTCTGGTTCTGCAACCAAACCCTCAGCTCATTCACCCCAGAAACCTCTGCTAGAGCAGTTTCCAATAAAGCCAACTGCTCCAAGGATAGCGCCTGAACCTGCTCACTAATCTCAGCAGGTAGTTCACCCAGCTGTCCGCTCAGCTCTCGAAAAACTCTGGCACCCTCAGCCTGCTGATGTGACAGCCAGGATTCCAGCTCTGCCAAAGCTCCAAAGTCCAGCAGCGCCTCTCCTAGCGCCTCTATCTGTACTAGTGAAAGCCTCGCTAGCTGAGCTCGGCTGACTTCAGGCAAAGTTCCCAATCGCCGAGTCAGCTGCCGCTGGATCAGCGCGACCGCTTCCTGCCGTCGGCCTTCCTGGCGTCCCTCCTGGCGTCCCGCGCGCCGCCCCTCAGCGATGATGTCCTGATAGATTACCGACTCCTGCATCGTTTCCTTCCTCAAAGCCTGCTGAATCAACCCCTTGTCCAATACTAGCCCAGCTAAAGTCGCCCCACAGGATTAGCGCGTCGGCTCAGATGGGCTCTAGGGAAAGCTCAGAAGGGCTGAGCTTGCTCAGAGTGACTGACTCACCGAGCAGCCAGCTGGCAAAGTCTGCCGAAAAGGTCTCGGCCAGGAACTTACAGACGGTGTCGAACATGAGCGAGATGCTATCCTACTCAGCTAGGTCATCCCTGACATACAAGCTGGATTGATAGGTATTCTCAGTCTCGGCTGGCTCGGTTAGGAAACTCATGGCCTCGCCGCACCAGGTCATCCAGGCCATCTCATGGCGGATGCCTGCTCTCAAAGTTAGGAACTGAAACCGACGGGCTTCTGAAAGCTGGGCGGGGTCGGAAAAATGCTGCTGGGCAATGGCCTGATAGCCTTCGAGCTTGGCGCGGTGCTGCTGATAGTGCTCTTTCAGCTTTTGCAAAATCGTTTCTCGCGGTGCGATGTGCCCGGAGAACAGCTTTACCAGCAGGTCATCTTTGACCGGGCTGACCTCGGCTGGCTGAGCAATCCACTCCTGGAGCAGCGCTTTGCCTGTAGCGGTAATGGAATACAGCTTTTTATTCGGGCGACCGTCCTGCTCTATTTTTTCAGCCGTGATCTGGCCCTCCGCTTCCAGTCTGGACAGCTCACGGTAGATCTGCTGATGGCTAGCGTTCCAGAAAAAGCCCACTGAGCCGTCAAACCGCTTGGCTAGGTCATAGCCGCTGCAGGGGCACTCGATCAGTGCTGCCAATATTGCATGGGAAAGCGCCATAGGATGAGACTAGGTGACTATGCATCTATTAGCATAGTCGAAGTTGGGGATCGTTAAAAAAGCTGACTATGTCGGGCTGAACTGCCCGGGTCGGTCGCAAAAGCAGTATCTTTTTGAAAAGTATGCTTTTTTGATCCCAGTCGCTGACCTTCCTTAAAATGGCACAATCTTCCAGCATAGAATCGGTCCTGCAAGAGCAGCGAGTCTTTCCGCCTTCGGCAGAATTTGCTCAGCAGGCCCGCATATCGAGTATGGCCGCCTATCAGGCCCTCTATGACAAAGCCGCTGCCGACCCCGCCGCTTTTTGGGCTGAGCTGGCGGAGCAGGAGCTCGACTGGTTTAAGAAGTGGGACACAGTGCTCGACTGGCAGCCGCCCTTTGCCAAATGGTTCGTCGGCGGCCAGCTAAATATTTCCTATAACTGCCTCGACCGCCATCTGACCACCTGGCGGCGGAATAAAGCGGCGCTGATCTGGGAAGGCGAACCCGGCGACTCACGCACGCTGACCTATGCTCAGCTGCACCGCGAAGTGTGCCAGATGGCGAACGTGCTCAAGTCGCTAGGCGTGCAGAAGGGCGATCGCGTCGGTCTCTACATGCCGATGATCCCGGAGGCCGCGATCGCGATGCTAGCCTGCGCTCGAATTGGCGCACCGCATACCGTCATTTTTGGCGGCTTTAGCGCCGAGGCCCTGCGCGATCGGCTCAACGATGCCGAAGCAAAAGTGGTGATTACGGCGGATGGCGGCTTTCGTAAGGACAAAGCAGTTGCGCTCAAGCCCGCCGTCGATCAGGCGCTCGAAGATGACAGCGTGCCCTCGGTGCAGCATGTCCTGGTCGTGAAGCGTACCGGAGCTGAGGTGGACTGGTCTGAAGGCCGCGATGTCTGGTGGCATGAGGTGCAGCCCACCGTCTCTGCGAACTGCCCCGCCGAGCCGATGGACAGCGAAGATATGTTATTTATCCTCTACACCAGCGGCACCACTGGTAAGCCCAAGGGGGTCGTCCATACCACCGGCGGCTACAACCTCTACACCCACCTCACCTTTAAGTGGACCTTTGACATTCAAGACACCGACGTCTACTGGTGCACCGCCGACGTCGGCTGGATTACCGGCCACAGCTACATTGTCTACGGGCCGCTGTCAAACGGGGCCACCAGCCTGATGTATGAAGGTGCGCCGCGACCGTCCAATCCAGGCTGCTTCTGGGACGTGGTGGAAAAATACGGCGTCAGCCTGTTCTATACGGCTCCGACGGCCATTCGCGCCTTTATCAAAATGGGCGACCAGCTGCCCCAGGCGCGGGATCTGTCTTCCCTGCGGATTTTGGGCACGGTGGGCGAGCCAATCAACCCCGAAGCCTGGATGTGGTACCACCGCGTCATCGGTGGCGGTCGCTGCCCCATCGTCGATACCTGGTGGCAAACGGAGACCGGCGGCTTCATGCTGACGCCGCTGCCAGGCGCGACGCCGACCAAGCCTGGATCTGCTACTAAACCTTTTCCCGGCATTCAGGCCGATATTGTAGACAGCGAAGGCAATCCGGTCGGTGATAACGAAGGCGGCTATCTCGTCGTCAGACATCCCTGGCCCAGCATGATGCGAACGGTCTACGGAGACGACGACCGCTTTCGCCGCACCTACTGGGAGCACATTCCACCCAAGGATGGGCAGTATCTCTACTTTGCTGGGGACGGTGCCCGGAAGGACAAAGATGGTTACTTTTGGGTAATGGGTCGGACTGACGACGTGCTGAACGTTTCGGGGCACCGCCTGGGCACCATGGAAATTGAGTCGGCGCTAGTCTCCCATCCAGCCGTAGCTGAGGCAGCCGTGGTCGGGCGCAAGGATGAGGTCAAGGGAGAGGACGTGTACGCTTTTGTGACCTTAGAGGGCACTTACTCTCCCAGCGACGATCTCAAGGCCGAACTGAAGCAGCATGTGGTGAATGAGATTGGCGCGATCGCGCGTCCCGGCGAAATCCAGTTCACCGACGCCCTACCCAAAACCCGCTCGGGCAAAATCATCCGCCGCTTCCTGCGCAACCTAGCCAGCGGCGAAGCGGTTGTTGGCGATGCCACGACAATGGAGGACCAGAGCGTTCTGGAGAAACTACGCCAGGGGGCGTAAGGAAAAACTCCGCCAAGGAGCTTAGTTCCTGTAGGATGCGTTGCTGCTAAGCAAACGCATCCCATAACTTCATCCACCCCAAAGCTGCTTCACTACATCCCAGCGAGAGCAGTCCCAATAGTCAATATGGGCTTCCACTAGCCCCTGCGTATTCAGCCTGAGCTCAGTCCTGCCGGGAATGGAAATGCGCGGTTTCCAGAAGGTCGGCGCGGTGAAGTGGAGCGTCCAGCGAGTCGTAATCCGGTCGGCGACGGGGCGCTCGATCTCGTGGAGCTCCATGTGGGTATCGATAAACCACTGTTCGATAAAGCCGATCATCTGCCGGTAGCGATCGCGCCCCTTAAAATGATTCAGCGGATCTTTGAACTTCACGTCGGGGGTGTAGAGTTCGTAGCTCTGATTCTGGGGAAAGCGGCTGTAGTCTTGCCTGAGCTGTTCGACGATATCCATATTGGTACTCTACAGAATCTCTGGATTAGCCACGTCAACTTCGGGCCAGAGCCGCTCCAGCTGACGCCGCCAGGCGCTGAGGGCGTTCTGCTGATATTCGCCTTCGCCCATTTCGCCCATCACCCCTTCGGCGTAAAAGCGGTCGAGCGTTTGCATCGTCGTTTCTAGAGACTGGCCCTGGAGCTTGGCCGCGACGATGATCTTACGGATTTGGCCCTCAACCATCTGGTTAAAGAAAATTTCAATTCCGCCCTGCTTCAGCTTCAGCAGCTGCGCCGTCGCGGCTTCTAGCTGAGCCGGTTGCAGCGTTGCCAGGTCGTGCTGAAAAACGCCCCAGAGCAAGTCTTCGTAGAGCGCATAGCGGGTCTCCTGGGTGAGGTCAAAATTAGATTCTAAAATCTGGCTGAGAAAGGGCAGCGCGTCAGCCGCGGGCGTAATCGGGATCAGCGCCCGTAGCCAGCTGCCGTCGGCGGACAGCAGCAGCAGCCGATAGTCGTCGGTTTCCACCTGCCAGGAATCGGCAGAGGGCTGCTCATAGCGATCGCCAAACTGGGTTTGTAAAAAGTGATTGATATCGTCAGGAGTCATCGTGAACGCTCAAAAGCGAGCGGCAAAGGGCCTAGCTTTACCGTAGCAGGCCCCAAGCGCAAAGGCGGACTGTCGTTAAACAATCCGCCTTTGGCATGAGGGCAGGAAGTCTGTCACCTTTTAAATGACAGCGTCCTAGTTAGCTTTGTCAGCTGGGCGTTAGTAGTCGAAGTCGCCCATGCCAGCCCCAGCGCCAGCGCCGGCAGCTTCAGGCTCGGGCTTGTCAACCACAATGCACTCGGTCGTCAGCACCATCGCCGCGATCGAAGCCGCATTTTGCAGCGCCGAACGAGTCACTTTGGCCGGGTCTACGATCCCCGCTTCCAGCATATCGACAAAGGTATTGTCAGCCGCGTTGTAGCCCACGTTGAAGTCTTTCTCCTTCACCCGTTCGGCAATCACCGCGCCGTTTTGACCAGCGTTTTGGGCAATTCGCCGCAGCGGTGCAGACAGCGCCCGGGTGACGATCATCGCCCCGACCAGTTCTTCACCTTCCAGGTTGCTGGTGGCCCAGTCCTCTAGGCCAGGGGATAGGTGGGCCAGCGTGGTGCCGCCGCCGGGGACGATGCCTTCTTCCACGGCCGCTTTCGTCGCGTTGATCGCATCTTCCAGCCGCAGCTTCCGGTCCTTCATTTCGGTCTCGGTAGCTGCGCCGACTTTGATCACGGCTACACCACCGGAGAGCTTGGCCAGTCGCTCTTGCAGCTTTTCCTTGTCGTAACTCGACTCGGTTTCCTCAATCTGGCGACGAATTTGGTCACAGCGAGACTTGACCGCGCTTTCGTTGCCTTCGGCAACGAGGGTGGTGTTGTCCTTAGTAATGGTGATCCGCCGGGCCTGACCGAGCATTTCCGGGCGCACGGTGTCTAGCTTGAGACCGGCTTCTTCGGTAATCACCTGACCACCGGTGAGGACGGCAATGTCTTCCAGCATCGCCTTACGCCGATCGCCAAAGCCAGGAGCTTTAACGGCGGCAACATTCAGCACGCCGCGCAGGCGATTGACCACCAGGGTGGCCAGCGCCTCTTTCTCAATGTCTTCAGAAATAATCAGCAGCGGCTTGCCCGAGCGAGCGACCTGCTCCAGCACCGGTACCAGATCCTGAACTAGGGCGATTTTCTTATCGGTGAGCAGAATGTAGGGCTCGTCAAAAACGGCTTCCATCCGCTCGGGGTCGGTGACAAAGTAGGGCGAGATGTAGCCCTTGTCGAAGCGCATCCCTTCGGTAATTTCCAGCTCAGTCGTCATCGACTTGCCTTCTTCTAGGGAAATGACGCCTTCACGGCCCACTTTTTCCATGGCGCTGGCGATCATTTCGCCGACTTCGGCGTCGTTACCGGCAGAGATCGTCCCCACCTGGGAAATTGCGGTTGAATCGCCAACGGGCTGGGCTTTTTCAGCAATCCGCTCAACCAGGTAAGCGGTAGCCTTTTCAATCCCCCGGCGGAGGGAAATGGCATTGGCGCCAGCGGCGACATTGCGCATGCCTTCTTTGACGATCGCGTGGGCCAACACGGTTGCCGTCGTCGTTCCATCTCCGGCTGAGTCGTTCGTCTTCGATGCGGCCTGGCGGATCAGCGCGACGCCGGTATTCTCAACGTTATCTTCGAGCTCGATCTCTTTGGCGATAGTGACGCCGTCATTGATGATCTGAGGGGCGCCAAACTTTTTCTCTAGAACGACGTTGCGGCCTTTGGGACCCAGCGTCACGGCGACCGCCTCGGTCAGAATGTCCATGCCTCTTTCGAGCGCACGGCGGGCGTTTTCGTTGTAAATGATGCGTTTAGCCATAGGTATTGCAAAGGGTGAAGGGACAGCGGAATAGAGTTAACAGCGGGTTAAGACACAATGGCCAGGATGTCTTTCTCAGACAGCAGGACGTACTCGTCGCTGCCGAGCTTGATGTCGGTACCGGCGTATTTGGAATAGAGCACCTTGTCACCGACGCTGATGTCCGGCTTCTGACGACTGCCGTCATCGTTTAACTTGCCAGGGCCAACGGCGGTGATTTCGCCGACCTGCGGCTTTTCTTTAGCCGAGTCCGGCAGTAGGATTCCGCCAGCGGTCATTTCTTCGGACGCGCTGACTTTAACGAAGACGCGATCGCCCAGGGGCTTGACGTTAGAAACGCTCAAAGATACGGCTGCCATACAATTTCTTCTCCGGAAATTTTAAAAACTAAAGAGGTTCACACAGGGTGCCAGACCTGACGCTGCCTGACGCGGGTTGGCCTGGCACTAAAACATCCCCCGGTCTGCTGACCTGGCCAGGCCCCAATTCAGACACCCGCGATCGCAGCAATTCCCAAGGGATATTTGAGGAAACGTCGGGCAGAGTTAGCACTCTCTGCCTACGAGTGCTAATTTATCGAAACTGGGACGCGATCGCAACAGCTAGCCGAGTACGGGTTCCCGAACTCAAGCGCTTTTACCTCTGCCATAAAAGCGGGTGTTCACTCAGGCCAAACTCAGGGCTCGCTCGTTGCGCTGCAAAGGGTCATCTAGTGATACTCTGGAATGTGGCATTTGTTCATAACTCAAGCCACCGTTGCTCAATCTTAAGACAAGGCGCAGGCATGGTCACCACTGCAAAAAAGACGAATACTGGCTACATCACTCAAGTCATCGGCCCGGTTTTAGACATTAAGTTTCCGAGCGGCAATCTGCCCCAAATCTACAACGCACTGAAGATTACCGGGACCAATCCTGCGGGTCAAGATGTTTCTGTGACCTGCGAGGTTCAGCAGCTCCTCGGCGATGGCCAGGTCCGCGCCGTTTCGATGAGCTCTACTGACGGCCTGGTCCGTGGCATGGAAGCCATCGATTCCGGTGCCCCGATCAGTGTCCCTGTCGGCAAAGCAACGCTAGGGCGAATTTTTAACGTACTGGGTGAACCCATCGACCAGAAAGGCCCGGTTGATCAAGAAAGTACCTCGCCCATTCACCGCGATGCCCCAAGCCTGACTGACCTGGAAACCAAGCCTGCGGTTTTTGAGACCGGGATTAAGGTGGTTGACCTGCTTGCGCCCTATCGACGCGGCGGTAAGGTTGGCCTGTTCGGCGGGGCCGGCGTAGGCAAAACGGTGCTGATTCAGGAGCTGATCAACAATATTGCTAAGGAGCACGGCGGCGTGTCGGTGTTCGGCGGCGTGGGCGAGCGCACCCGCGAGGGCAACGACCTCTACAACGAGTTTATTGAGTCTGGCGTGATTAACGCCGACGACCTGGGCCAGTCCAAAGTTGCCCTGGTCTACGGGCAGATGAACGAGCCCCCTGGAGCCCGAATGCGGGTAGGGCTATCGGCGCTGACCATGGCCGAGCATTTTCGCGATGTCAACAAGCAGGATGTACTGCTGTTCATCGACAACATTTTTCGCTTTGTGCAGGCCGGTTCTGAGGTGTCGGCTCTGCTCGGGCGGATGCCCTCGGCGGTGGGCTACCAGCCGACCCTGGGGACGGACATGGGTGACCTGCAGGAGCGGATTGCTTCGACCAATGAGGGGTCGATTACTTCGATTCAAGCGGTCTATGTGCCCGCTGACGACCTTACCGACCCAGCCCCGGCTGCTACCTTTGCCCACCTGGATGCAACCACAGTACTCTCTCGGGGGCTTGCCTCTAAGGGCATCTATCCTGCGGTTGACCCGCTAGACTCGGCTTCAACCATGCTCCAGCCTGACATTGTGGGCGAAGAGCACTATCAGACGGCGCGAAACATTCAGTCCACATTGCAGCGTTACAAAGAGCTGCAGGACATCATTGCTATTCTGGGACTGGATGAACTCTCCGAGGATGATCGTAAGACCGTAGCCCGAGCCCGCAAAATTGAGAAGTTTCTCTCTCAGCCCTTTTTCGTCGCTGAGGTCTTTACCGGCATGTCCGGCGAATATGTCACATTAGAAGAGAGCATTCGGGGCTTCAATATGATCCTAAACGGTGAGCTCGACGATATTCCTGAGCAGGCGTTTTATCTCAAAGGCAGCATCGACCAGGTCATGGCCGCAGCCGAAAAGCTCAAGAGCGAAGAGTAAGGAACTTGCTGTCCAGACTCTGGCCAGCGCCTTACGATGCCAAACTATTGTGTTGAGTCAAGACGATGACCCTAACTGTACGCGTGGTCGCTCCCGACAAAACCGTGTGGGACGCCCAGGCTGAAGAAGTGATTTTGCCCAGTACGACCGGCCAGCTCGGCATTTTGGGTGGCCATGCGCCGCTGCTGACAGCGCTGGATATCGGCGTGATGCGAGTCCGGGCGGAAAAAGACTGGACGCCGATTGCCCTGATGGGCGGTTTTGCCGAAGTGGAGAGCGATGAGGTGACTATCCTCGTCAACGGGGCCGAACGCGGTGACAGCATTGACCGCAGCCAGGCCGAAGCGGCCTACCAGTCGGCTCAAACCAAGATGGAAAACGTTTCCGGTGACGATCGCCAGGCCGTGATTCAGGCAACCCAAGCCCTGAAAAGAGCGCGGGCTCGCTTCCAAGCTGCCGGTGGTATGGCCTAAACCCTATCCAATACAGAAACCCATATAGAAATCCCCACCATCTTGAACGGTGGGGATTTCTATATGGGGGATAGGGCAGAAGCTCAGACTCTCCAGCCGTGGCCGCTATTTCAAGATAGGTGCTATGAGCTACCGGTAAAGGCAACTTCAGGGAACTTGGCCTGAGCTTCAGTCATCGGGCGACCTTTCCCCTCTTCCTGCCAATAGTTGATAATTTCGGTTGCCTTGTTAAGCAGCTCTACTCGCTCTGCTTCTGCAATCCAAGACTTAGACTCAAGCTCAGTCTTCATCTGCTCCCAGGCATCATGGCGAGGCCAGAAGTAGTAAGAAGTCAAAGGGCTGGTTCCTTTCCCAACCACCTGGTCAACCGCCAGGGCGACATCCTTATCCAGCCATAAAACCTTTAGCATAAACCGAGGTTCTGCAGACTCTACAGGTGCTACGGGCTCCAAACGAAAACCTCCAAAATGTCCTAATTTCATAAATTAGGTAAACTACAGTCTCTAATATTAGCATAGCTATATCGCCGCTTGCGCAATCTTAAATGGCCAAAAAGCAAAAGTTTCCCCACCTGGTCGGGTCTAAATGGACTGCCCAGCAAACGACGCTGGGCTGGCGCCACTTTCAGGTTGTCAATCGAAAAAATCAGGGAAAATGGGTCTTTGCAGAACTCGTTGCGGCCTGCGATCCTCAGGTCCGCTTCTGGCTCAATGCAAGTATCCTCAAGAACAGGCAGCTCTGGCAGGCGGGCTGGCAAAGGCTGGCGAATCTTGAGACCTCAGAAGTCATACCCGAGTCATGCCCGAATGAGGTGCATCGAACAAATACGCCGACGTTACGGTCTAAATAGAGAGATCATATTACAATCAAAATAGTGGCTCAGGCAATAATGGAGCTGATAACGACTGTTTAGCAGTCTAGATGCTCTCGAGCTTTGGCTATCAGTTAGCTCAGCAAACCTAGCTCAGCAAGTCTGCTAGACCAATTGCTATCTGCTTTGACTTAAGGCTGGGTCCCAACGTAAGGCCGATTATTTTATCCCACAGCGACTATGCTACACCTGCTCTATATCCTCGCGTTTACGGTTCTGGCGGTTCTGGCCGTCTCCAACCTGATCCGCAATCTCGTGAATCTGGGTATCGAAGCTCGGCGACCCAGCGGGACGTCTGGCAGCAGACGATCCGACAGTAGTCGGCCTGTGCCCCACCCTGAGCTGCTCGACGACGCTGGTCGAGTGATTGACGAGCCGCTGCTGGTGATGCGCTCTGTCTCGATTAAAGATGCCCGCGACCAGCTTGATGCGATGTATGACGCCTCTGGCACAGACGAGCACGAAGACTAGGAATTGCGCCAGAATTTTGGCAATGCTCGGTCTTTAGCCTATGCTCCTCGGCCGATATAGTAGTGCGAGCCAACTAGCGTTACCACCTGGTCATAGAGTTTTTCTAGCTGCGTGATGTTTTTACTGAGGGTATAGCGAGCCAACACCCGCTCACGTGCTTTTTGGCCTAGCAGCAGTCTGAGTTCGGGCTGGTCTCTAAACAGGGTCAGAATAGTCTGAAGCCGAGTAGAAACATGCTGCGTATCTAAGATGATGCCGGCCCCCTGACCCAATACTTCGCCATCGGCCCCGGCATCTGTCGCAGCGCAGGCGACGCCGCAGGCCATCGCTTCGAGGAGTGACAGCGATAGTCCTTCGACCAGCGACGGCAGAATAAAACCATCGGCGCCGCGCAAGATTTCGATGCGACGGGCTTCATTCGCGACAAAGCCCAGCCAGATAATATTGCTATCGGGATAAAAGGCCCGTAGAGATGCCTGAATTGGACCGCTACCGACAATGACCAGCTTATCTTCAGACCCCATTTTAGCTAGCCGCCAGCCTTTCAGCAGCGACTCCACATTCTTCTCAATGGCCAACCGTCCCTGATAGAGGTAAAGCTGCCTGGCCTTGAGCTCGGCCTTAATACGCGAAGGCCCGGGCGAATATTTGGCGGCGTCAACGCCGTTGGGAATCACGGCAACCTGGCTGCTGGGAACGCCGAGTTTGACCAGCAAATCCTGCTGAAGCTGCGAAAAGACGATAACGCGGTCGTAGTGAGCCAGGCAGGAGGCATAGAGCTGATAGGTGAGATGCTGGGTGCTCGAAGTCAGATTGCGTCGCTTTCGATCGAAGGCGGGATGAAAGGTGGCAACGAGGGGAATCCCCAGCTCTTGACAGATTTCGGGCAGCTTGAAATCGAGCGGCGATAGGATCAGCGAGGCATGGACGACGTCGGGCTTGAGCTTGCGCAGAGTCTCGAACAGCAGCCGACCCGAGCGCCAGGATGGAATGGTTAAGATTTGAGACTTGAAAATGAAGGGTAGCGAAACTTCTTCGTAGGCCGTGTGATCTTCAGGGGTATCTTCAGCCTGAGCAAAGTGTAAAAAGGTGACCCGGTAACCCCGGTCTAGTAGAGCATTGGTAATCTCTCGACCATAGGTCACGTTGCCGCAAAAGGGCGATTTTTTACCAAGCCACGCAATATGCATTTAGAGGCCAATAACCAAACGAGTTAAAGATATAGCGCTCATAAATCGGCGATTTTAGAGCACTATAAGACTTTAACAGCATTTATTGACCCCCAGCGGACTCAGTTCCGGCGGTTTTCGCCGCAGTTTCATCTGGAGTAGCGGTAGCATTTGCCACCGACCAGGTCAGTAGGCCGCCAGCGGTTACTAGCCCGGCCAGCAGCCCAAAGACCACCCGTAGCCCTAAAAACGCTTCGGCTAGTCCGGCCACGGCTAGCGGCAGGCTCAGGGCAATATTGACCACGTTGTTTTGCAGGCCAAAGACCTTGCCACGCATCTCCTCGGGTGTCTTTTCTTGAATCGTCGTCTGCATAGGAATGCCGACGATCGCCGCGCAGAGCCCTAAAACGCCAATTAAGAGTAGGCTGGGCCAGAGCTGCTGGGTAAAAAACGACAGCCCGAGCAGCGAGATCGCCATTCCCAACGAACCGCCTAACCCCAGCACAGAGCGAGAAAAGCGCTGGCCAAACTGGCCAATCGACACTGCTCCGATGGCCATCCCTACGCCAGCGGCGGCGAGCAAGAAGCCGAACTGAGACGACTTGAGGTGGGGCATGACCTCAGCCAGGCGTACGGCTAGCACCGCCAGGGCCGCGAATACGGAAAAGAGCACCACCAGCTGAATCACCGCGCTGCGCACCTGGGCCTGACGACCCAAATAGGCCAACCCTTCGCGGATGTCCTGCCAGACATGGGCTTGCTCCTGTACATCGCTCAAGGTTTCATCCGTTCTGAGCAGCAGCAGCAGCAGCCCAGCGACTCCATAGCTGACCCCGACCAAGACGCATTTGCCCACGCCTGAACCACCGTCGAGGGGGACGAGCAGCCGGTCCGCGATCGCGAGCAAAGGTTCACCCACCGCAAAGCCTACAATCACCGAGGCCATCATGGTGGTGGTATAGAGCGAATTTGCCGGAAGCAGATTTCGCTGACTGACAATCAGCGGCAGCGCTGCCTGCTCAGCTGGGGCAAAAAACTGGGTCAGGGTAGAGATAAAAAACGTGACAATCAGCAATATCCAAAAGCCAATCGGCAGACCGGCCAGGGTGAAGCTGTCCTGCGTCAGCCACAGCAGCCCTGGCAGACCAGCTACCAGCCCGCCGCGAATCAGGTTCGTCAGCACCAGCACCGGCTTTTTTGGCCAACGGTCGATATAGACCCCTGCCAGCGAGCCGAAGAGCACCGCAGGAATCGTGAAGGCAATCATAATCCCAGAAACCCAGCCGCTGATGGTCTGCCCTGGCGCCTCGAACTGACTGGAAATAATCGCGATCATGAGCACCAGATAGACTTTGTCAGCGATCTGGGAAAAAACCTGGCCGCTCCATAGGGTCAGAAAGTTACGGTTGCGAAAGATCGGCCCCAGCCCTCGAAAGGACTTCGCGATCGCGGCTTCTCGGTGCGTATCTGAAGCGTTAGCATCCGGACCGCTGGCATCGGGTTGAGCCTCAGCGGCATTGACCCCGTTAGTCGCTGGGGACGGTTCTTGCGCGACGCTATCCTCCCGGCTCTCGCCGCTGAGTACAGACGGGTCAGATTCAATCTCGTGGATAGGTCTGGGCAAAACAGGTCTCAATTAGTGCGGCTGAGCGAATGGGACGGTCTAGATGATACTGAGCATACTGGCGCAAAATTCGCTCGATTCGACGCCATATATGCGAGTCGGCCACTTCTGCCTCTGAGCTGGGCTGGCTCAGCTCAAGCTGAGGCTGGCTCAGCTGCTGCAATTGATTTAGCTCAGCAGCTTGGAGCGGTAGGGTGAGATCCCACCGAGCCGTTGCCGACCCAGGCCGCTCTGGAGCTACAGCATGAGGGTTCCAATCGCGCGCAGTCTCGGCAGTTCGGCCCTTCGCTTTTTGTAATTTTACCGCAGTCGTGGGGCTGCTTCTTCCTAATTCCGACAGATTTACGGTGCCGCCTGCCGCGATACTAAAGCCGACCTGCCCATCTGGATGGCCTCCGCCCAGCTGTAGGGGCGATCGCGACAGGCAGCAGACAAATAGCTCTGGCGCAACACCGGCTAGCGCTAGCAGGTGAAAGGTGGCATGGGCCAGATGGGCCAATACGGTATCAGGTGCGGCGGTCTCCAGTCGGGTCAGGTGTTCCAGCAGCAGGTGAAATAGGTCGGGCTGGGGCTGCTCGCTCAGGGCCTGAGACAGGACAATTTCGGCTAGATACTGGCTAGCGGTGAGCTTGCCCAAATCCTGGCTGAGTCCTGGAAAGGAGCGAATAGTTTCGGCCTGGACTAGCTTATCGAGAGACTTACCCTGGGCAAACAGCAGCTCGTTCACCACAAACAGGCCGCTGCGCCCCGCTAGCCGGGAGCTGTGCTTGCGAGCACCGGGCGCGATCGCGCGCACCAGCCCATGTTCAGCTGTCAGCACCGTCACCAGACGGTCAGCTTCCCCCATCGGCATCGCCTTGAGGTTAATGCCGGTAGCTTTATAGCTGCGACTCATACCGGCCTCATACGGATAGCGATGGGTTTTCTGGCCGACTGGCCTGCAGCCGCAGCAGTTCGGGGCCGCGAGAGGTGCCCAGGCGAATCGCCCCGGCCTCGATCAGAGCGATCGCCTGCTCCGGCGTGCGAATGCCGCCCGAGGCTTTAATTCCAACCTGGCCCCGGGCCGCCGTTCGCAGCAGCTGTACATCGGCCACGGTAGCGCCTCCATTCCAGCCGGTACTCGTTTTTAGAAAGGTGACGCCCGCATCGATGCAGACCTCTGCTGCAAGCTGCTTCTCGGCCTGGGTGAGCAAGGCCATTTCTAAAATCGCCTTCACCGGCTGACCGGTGGCCTCGCAGATTTCTGCAATTTCTCGGTGCAGGCGTGAGGTCTCACCGGTCTTGAGCCAGCCCAGATTGATCACGACGTCGAGTTCGGTAGCGCCGCCGTCAGCCGCCTCCTGTGCTTCATAGCGCTTGACCGCCGAGGTCGTTGCCCCAGTAGGGAAGCCGACTACTGCACAGACTCGGGGCGACTTACCCTGTAGGCATTCGGCGGCCTGGCGAACATGGACTGGATAGACACAGACCGAGGCAAAGCCGTAGCGCTCTGCCTCGCCACACCACTGCGCCACCTGCTCTGGTGTCGCCGTCGGCAGCAGCAGCGCGTGGTCGATAAAGGGAGCTAAATCAATTGAGTCAGCAGTCGAGGCCATAGGATAATGCGTAAAGAAATATTTTTATGACGTTTTTATGGGAGATTATCCAAACTTGATGTTCTTGTCAGGACGGGTAGGGTTACATAGAGTACGGAGATAAGATAGTCAGCGCTGCTTCCCCATTTTTCCTGAACTGTTCGTCTGAGGCTAAAGCGCGCGTTAGTGCACTAACGTAATTTCGCGCTGTCAGGCGGGCATCTTAAAAACGCGACCTCCTGGTACCCAACCCTATGGCCGAGCCGCTCATTTCAGCCATCATCTGCACCCACAATCGGGAGCAATATCTGGGAGCTGCCATCGACAGCCTGCTGGCCCAGACCTTCGACGCCTATGAAGTTCTCATTGTAGACAATGCCTCTACCGATCAGACGGCCGAGGTGGCAAAAGCCAGAGCGCATCATCCAAAAGTCCGCTATCTCTACGAGCCCACCCTGGGCCTCTCGGTTGCTCGCAACACCGGAGCCCGCGAAGCTAAAGGCGAAATCTTAGCCTATTTAGATGACGATGCCGAAGCTAGCCCGGGCTGGCTCCAGGCCCTCTACGAGGTCTATCAGGACAATGACCGAGTTGCGATCGCGGGTGGCAAGGTCACCCTGATCTGGCCCCCGGCAATCCAGCCGCCGCGCTGGCTGTCGGCCGAATTGGCTAGCGGCTTAGGCGCCTATGACCTGGGGCCAGAGCGAATCTATATTGAACGTCCTCAGCTGACTCCCCGGGGGCTAAACTATTCCATTCGCAAACAGTTTCTAGACGAGGTCGGCGGATTCGACGCTAGCCTGGGCCGGGTCGGCAAAAATTTGCTATCCAACGAAGAGCTCTACATGACTCAGCTCGCCCTAGGTCGAGGCTGGCAGGTCGTCTACGAACCTACTGCCCTGGCTGCCCATAACGTTTCTCCAGCTCGCCTGAAGCCGACCTGGTTTCTCAGCCGCAGCTGGTGGCAGGGCATCAGCGAGCATTACGGCGAGCAGATTAGCGGTCGCGCCGGCGTCGGCCAGTTCCGTCGCGGCGGAGAACGGCTGGTGCGGGGGCTGTATAAATCCGTCAAGTACATTCGTGACCCGGCCCTGCGATTTGAGAATCTGGTCTACGCCTACGGCCAGATTGGCTACCTCGGCCGCGCCCTGGGCAATCTAGTCCGACCGAGCAAACCGGCCTAGTGGTTGTTGAGTTTCAGCCTTGTACAGCCCAATTCATCTAATCCATCCGATCCACTCTATCCACTGCACCTTAATCTGACCTTAGCCATGACTGCTTCTACGACCGTTCCCGTCTCCGTGCTGATTCCAGCTAAGAACGAAGAAGAAAATTTGCCCGCATGCCTCACCAGTCTAGAGCGGGCTGATGAAATCTTCGTCGTCGATTCTCAAAGCAGCGATCGCTCCGTTGAGATTGCCGAAAGCCGGGGGGCTCAAGTCGTTCAGTTTGATTTCAACGGGCGCTGGCCTAAGAAGAAAAACTGGTCGCTCGATAACCTGCCCTTTCGCAACGACTGGGTGCTGATTGTTGACTGCGACGAGCGGATCACGCCTGAACTCTGGGACGAAATTGCTGAGGTGATTGAGCGCGGTGACCAGGACGGCTACTATCTGAATCGACGGGTCTTTTTCCTCGGTCAGTGGATTCGCCACGGGGGCAAATACCCCGACTGGAATCTGCGCCTGTTTCGCCATGCCAAAGGCCGTTACGAAAACCTCAACACCGAAGAAATTCGCAATACCGGGGACAATGAGGTACATGAGCATGTCGTTGTCGAAGGGGGCGTTGGCTATCTCAAGCACGACATGCTGCACGAGGACTTTCGCGACCTGTTTCACTGGCTGGAGCGTCACAATCGCTATTCCAACTGGGAGGCGCGGGTCTACTATAATCTCCTCACCGGTATGGGCGACGACGGCACAATCGGGGCCAACCTGTTTGGCGACTCGGTGCAGCGCAAGCGCTTCTTGAAAAAAATCTGGGTACGGCTGCCCTTTAAACCAACGCTGCGGTTCATTCTTTTCTATTTCATTCGGCTCGGCTTCTTAGACGGCCAGGCTGGCTATATCTATGGTCGGCTGCTGAGCCAGTACGAGTACCAGATCGGCGTTAAGCTCTACGAGCTCAAACACGGCGGTCGCCTCAACATCAGTCAGCCAGAGTCTATCCAGGCTCCACTGGCCTCGCAGCTGGCCGGTTCAGCCGATGTCAAAGGATAGTTTACCCCCGTCGGAGTCTGAGCCAGAGACTGCGGTCGTAGCTGGCCCGGTCCTCGATTCTGATGCTGGACTGGAGCTGAGTCCAGACCTAGGAACCGAGCCGCTGATGGACCTCCGTCAGTATCATCAGCCGGGCTATGTGGCCGGTCGCTCTAAGGCAATTATGCTGCTCTGGTGGCTGGTGCAGGCGGTTGTCTTTCCGCTCACCCTACACGCTTCCCACGCGCCTCGGCGGGCGCTACTGCGGCTATTTGGGGCTAAGATTGGGCGGCAGGTAATGATTCGCCCAACGGCGCGGTTTACTTACCCCTGGAACGTTGAAATTGGCGACTACAGCTGGGTCGGCGATGACGTGGTGTTCTACAGCCTGGCCCCGATTCGAGTGGGTCAGCACTGCGTGATCTCGCAGAAAAGCTACCTCTGTACGGGCAGCCATGATATCCTCGATCGCCGATTTGGTCTGATTACGGCCCCCATCGTGATTGAAAACGGCGCTTGGGTTGCGATTGACTGCTTCATCGCCGCCGGTGTTCGGATTGGTGCAAATGCGGTGATTGGGGCTCGCAGCAGTGTGTTTGGCGATATGCCAGCGCAGCAAGTCTGCTTTGGCAGCCCCTGTCGGCCCATCAGGCCGCGCCCGGCTGAGCCTGACAGACGTTAGCTGGGCAGCAGCGATCGCTGGCAGGTGGGACAGACCGCGTGGATCAAAAGCTGGCAGTCGAGCAGGTGGTATCCCGACTTGTCGGCCATCTTAGCGCCCGCTTTTAGGACGGAATCGTTCTTAAACTCCACCGTTTTATTGCAGCGCACGCAGATCAGATGGTGATGATGGTGGGGCGCAGGCTGGTTTAGCTCGTAGCGCTTGTGGCCCTCTGCCAGCTCCAGCTCCCGCAGAATGCCCATCCGCGCCATCATCTTCAGGTTTCGATAGATGGTGGAAAGGCTGACCCGGTCATCTTCCTGAGCGAGTAAATCACGGAGGTCTTCAGCGCTGAGATGCTCCCCTTTCTCTAAGTTTTGAAAGGTCGTCAAGATTGTCTCGCGCTGGGGCGTCATGCGCCAGCCCCGCTCGTGCAGCTCTGCCTTCAGTGCGGATGGAGTATAGGCCGCCATGATTCTTATCTCAATAAAGCTGTCTTAATGCGAATAATCTTAGCGCACTTAGCTTGCAATTTTCAAGAGGAAAGGCTTATTGAGAATAGTTGGCTATAAAATTTGCTTACTCGGCGATTTTGTCCCCAGAATGCTGGGCGATGCAAATTTTTTTAGGGGAAAACCGGGCTTGCGCTTGGTTTAATCGGCCTTGGCTTCATAAATTCGACGAATTGGACAGCGCGGCAGGGTCAGAAGGTCAATTGTTCAAAAGGTCAAGGGTAAATAAGTAGAGTTATTAAGCATAGGGGTTAAGTATAGGTATTGAGAATCCCCTGCAACTGTGGCCCTTATTCGTTCATATTTTTGTAGGTGGCGACGGCGGAAGGCGAGATCCGGTTGAGGTAGCGGAAAATCCAATATTTAAACACCGTATCGAGAATGACCGGGAACGTGGCGATGAACAAAAAGATGAAGTTGTGATTAGCCGAAAACCCCAAATGTCTGGAAAGCCCTTCTAGCAAAACTTCCCAGCCGTGGGGGGAGTGAAACCCGACGAACATGTCAGTGAATAAAATGATGATAAACGCCTTGGCGCTATCGCTGAGCCCGTAGACAATCTCATCCATAAAGCCTTTGAGCGCGGCAACCTGACGCCCACAGGCAGACAGCAGCAAGCCAAAGGCCAGGGCCGCAATCATATCGGAGAAAACATTTTTAACCGCATCGCTGCTGCGCTGGCGGTAGGCTTCCTCAATTTCGAATGCCTTTTCTCGCACCTGTTCCTCAATTCTCAGCTCATTCAGCGGCGGTGCCTTGCCGATCAGGACTTCGAAACGCAGCCGCTCCTCAAACTGCTGAAGTTCGTGCAGGGCTTCTTCCTCCATCTCCATATTTAGGAAAACTTCGGCATTGGTGCTGTCTCGCACATAGTTGACGACCGGGCCAACGATGAAGTTTTTACTCACCTGCTGGGTAATCAGCGGCACGATGATCAGAAATAGAATAAACCGCAGCGCCATCGTTGTCTTGGTCTTGGAGCTGCGAAAGTTACGGACAACCTGGTCTTCGGCCTCGGGGTCGAGGTCCTGCCGAATTCGATCGACGGTCCGCAGGATTGACCGGGGCAAAACGCTGCTCTGGGCAGATAGGCCTTCGTTACTCGGCGCGGCGGCGTCAGCCTGCGGGGTCCTTGCTACTTCCCGCAGGCTGCTGTCTTTGACGATCTCGGAACGCTTCAGAGCCCGGTTGGACGTGGGGTTGGGCACAGGATTGGACGTAGTCGCTAGGGTAGAGTCAGCCTTGGCAGAACCGGGAGCATCGGCATAGCGCGCCAGGACGTCGTCAATCACTCGCAGCTTTCTAAAGAACGCTGCTGGCCGGTCGATGAGGTCTAAGGCGTAGTCATCATCGACATGCTCTGAAAGCTGCACCTCCATGACCCGCTCATTGTCAACGCGGAAGATGGAAGAGCTGGAGCGGAATTCGCCCATCCGCATCCGAATCAGATTGAGATATTTCTTCAGCTCGGTCTCAAAGTAAGCCTGGGCGCTCTGTCCGTAGTCGCCATAGTCTGCCGAGATCGGGTTGCCGTCAAAGTAATCGACCTCGATCTGCTGAATTTTTAGCGCTGCTTCATAGGCCTGATCGAGAGCTCGCTCCGGCGTTTTGGTAAACCATTGCCGAGCCGTGCGAAATAGCCCACCGAGCCGGATTGAGTTAGACATTGCTGGGTCAGCCTTTGAAAGGGAGCCCGCTCCAAACAGCAATGAAGCGAGTCGGAAAAATGATGTTGATCTATTCTGGATGGCGAATCCTATCTTATCAAGGCTGATTTAGACCGATTAGCGCTAATTATCCCAATCCTGTCCCAAGTTAGACTACGGCTCGTCGGAGCAAGACTGCTGCCAAATTTCAGTTTGCCTGACGGTCTGCTCCTGCCCCGGCGGTACCGTTTGCTCATCCATGAAGTAAAGCGTGACCGACTTTAGCGGCAGCTCAGGCTGCTGGCGGCAGAGATAGCGGCCATAGCCCGGCAGAATTCGCTGACCCGCATTGCGATTGAGGTTAATAAAGAGGGTTCGCCATTGCATATTGCGATAGAGGCGTCCGCGATCGCGCAGGCTAGGTTTCTCAAAGCCGACCTCGCGGCCTTCGCGCAGCAGGTCAACCTCGCGGCCGTCCGCGAGCTGCCCCACTGCCACATGCCAGCCGTCGTCTTTGGGCGCACCGGGGGCAAAAATACTCCAGGACTGATCCAGCCGGGTCAGGCGGCTGAGCCAGTCTACCCGCTGCAGCGTGCGGCTATTAGTGACCTTGCGAACGACCTTAGCCGCCGGGTTTTGGCTATCAACGAAGGCACGGTGGGTAACGATGCTGCGCAAATTCCATAAAAAGGTCAGCCCCAGCAGCGCGATGACAGCGCCGTTGAGCAGCCAGGAAGAGCCCACCTGAAACGACCGATAGCTAAACGGACGAGTCAGTCGTCCGGCAGCCCGCCGATTGTTAGCA
Organism: Vasconcelosia minhoensis LEGE 07310; assembly: GCF_015207255.1. GTDB lineage: Bacteria > Cyanobacteriota > Cyanobacteriia > Phormidesmidales > Phormidesmidaceae > Vasconcelosia > Vasconcelosia minhoensis. The sequence goes on along the minus strand of NZ_JADEXG010000002.1, from coordinate 42,965 downwards.
ATCATTTGATAGAACCGCGTACCGACCGCCATCACCGGACGCCAGCGCAGCAGCGGGGCCAAAAAGCAAAACACCGGTGACAGGCTAACGACATAGGCAATGCCCTCAAACTTGTAGTGGTGACGCTGCTGCCAGTCAACCACCACCCAAGAATTCTGAGTTTCCATGGCGGCGTTGATCACCGGATCGCTCTGAGCCGTCTGGAGCGGCGTCTGGGGCAGCAGCAGAAAGGTGCGAATCAGATGCACGACTTTTTTACAAAAGCCGCAGTCGGCATCGTAGTAAATCGTTAGCCCCTGCTGCGCGGGGCCATAAGCCTTTCGAGCCCAGCCTTCCCAGACTGAAGTCGGGATAAATGCTAGCCAGGTGACAATACTCAAAAATGGAAAAATGCCAATATTCAGCGTCAGGCCAAAGCCCGCGTGCAGCGCAATAAATAGGATCACCGCCAGCATCCGAAAGAAGTCCGTCCGGATCGGCACCCACAGCAGCAGCGGCCCAACCCATTCAACCACCAGCGTCACCAGCGTTAACACCGTCAGCAGCGGCCCTAGCCCCAACAGCAGATGTCCCAGCGGCGTTGCGTACTGGTCATAGCTCAGGGAATAGTAAACGGCAGAGCCGCTTGGCCACCAGTCTGGACTGGTCGTTTTAAACAGGGCTGAGAACCAATAGATGAAGCACTGCTGCACCATCAGCGCCACCGTCGCCGCCGTGAAGATGCGCCTGGGCAGCGGCTGAGACGACGTATTCATCGCCCGGTCAATTGAGTAGGCCGCCCCCAAGGGCAGAAACATGGCCCAAAACATCACTGCCCGCAGCACGTCATCGGCGGCAAAAATCAGCAGCGGATTGCGGTTGTGCAGCGACACCAGCAGCGCCCAGGAGGCAATCGTCGCCAGCCGCGTCTGATAGCCGACTAGCATGGCTAGGGCAAAGAAAGCCGCCGCCGCAAACATCAGCCCCTGCACCAGCGGCTGACCGCTGAGCAGATGGAGAGACCAGTACCAGGGCTGTAAAACCTCTTCTAGTAAAAGCTGCCGGGGCAGAACGCCCGCATCGCTGTAGAGGGCGGTGACGTCGCCAAACCGAATTCCCAGATCGGCTAGGATGACCAGCGCAAGTCCCATCCGCAGCAGGGCCAGCGATCGCAGATCGAGCCCATAGCGTTTCGACAGGGGCTTTACCCAGCGGGTCGTAGTGGCTCGGTCAGTTACCATGGCGGGTCCTATGGGGTTGGCTGAGGCAGATTGGGAAGGGTTTCGAGCTGAAGGGCCAGCTGCTGCGATCGCAGCCGTCGCCCTTCAGCCTGGAGATGGTAGTGGGTATCGGCAAACAGATCGGGGCTAGCCTGAATATTGAGCGTTTCAGGATCGTATAGCAGCGGCGCGATCGGGCTCAGGGCATCGACTGTTTTTCGAACATTTTCGACCGTTTCTGGATTGGGCTCGGCATAGACCCAGGGTAGCGACAGCACCAGCTGGCCCCCGCGCGCCTCCACCTGATCGCGAAACTGCTGAATTCGCCGCACCGAGTGGGCCGAGACCGGCTCTCGAATCTGCTGTGGCCACCACTCGCCCAGCCGGGGCTTATCTAGGGTCGGATCGCCACTCTGGGTCAGCGGATCGTCATAATAGCCGGTGAGCTTTCCGGTTTCAATCAGGTCCATCGAAGATTTGACGATGCCCCGCAGCGAAGGTATCCCCAGCTGAAGCGTATCCAGGGCCAGCTGCTCCGCCGGAATCTGCCCCAGCCCAGGCCGACCAATTGCGAGGCTAAAAGGACCAGAGCGATCGCCTAGCCCATCCTCATCCAGCAGCAGCAGATATTCTGGAATCAGCAGTACCGTATCTCCCGGTTGCACCTGGTCCAAAACGCTAGGCAAAATCACATCCAGCCCCACCGGACCATCGATTCCCAGGTTGATCACCGGCTGCCCCAGCTCGCGGGAGAGCAGGTCGGAATTAATCGTGTAGTGAGCTCCCGAACCGCCGGTGACGATTAGCTTGGGCTGGTCGATCTGCTGAGCCAGGGCAATCTTGCGCTGATACATCGCCTTCAGCCAGTAGGTCTCTCCGCCCAGGTAGACGTTGTAGACGACGCCAGCGCCCCAGGCTAGGCTGGCGACCGCTAACCAGGTTAGAAACTTGGGTCGTTTGGTCATACGCTAAAAGTCGAAATAGATAAATTCAGAGGGCAGGTTCGCCGCCAGCAGAATCGTCAGACCCAGCAGCAGTTTAGACATCCAGGGAGACGTCAGCAGCTCGTATTCTGACGGGCGCTCCTGCCAGACGGCAACATGTTCCAGGAGTAAAAACGCGATCGCCAGCAGCAGCACCAGTCCCAATGCAACCCCCTCGTTCACGCTAAAGATGCTGAAGGCCCCTAGTAGATTTGCTGGAGAATAGGCCCAGGGCGTGACCAGCGTTCTGAGCTTAGCGACTAGCCGCCCCGTATCCGTCTCCATAAAGAATAGACAACCTAGAATGACGGCACCAAAGGTCAGCGCCCAGGAGATGAACTGAGGTCGTTTGACGTATTGTCCTATCAGCCGGGAAAAGGGACGTCCGGCGTAGCGCAGCAGCAGCAGCAGCGCCCCGTGATAGGCCCCCCAGATCATAAAATTCCACGCCGCCCCGTGCCAGAAACCCGACAGGGTAAAGGTGATGAATAAAAAGAAGGCGGCCCACTGCTTGCGTTTGCCCATCAGCGGCAGAAACACATAGTCCCTAAACCAGGTACTCAGCGACACGTGCCAGCGTCGCCAAAACTCATTGATGCTCTGCGAGGTGTAGGGTGCGAGAAAATTGACCGTTAGCCGGACGCCAATGATCTGGGCAATTCCCAGCGCGATGAAGCTGTAGCCCGCAAAGTCGAAATAGATCCGCAGGGTAAAGAGAAAGGCATAAAACCAAACCAGCCAAGGATTTCCCATTTCCTCTAGCTGAATATAGGGGGCAATATTGTCGGCTAGAACGAACTTCATAAATAGTCCCAGTGACAGCCAGCGCAGCCCCAAATCTAAATTCTCCAGCGTGAATTTAAATTGAAAAGCTTCCAATTGGGGCAGCAAGGCGGAGCGACGTTCGATTGGCCCGGCGACAATCTGAGGGAAGAAAGAAACGAAGTTGATATAGTCGATAAACCTGATCGGCTTTTTCCGGCGGGCTTTGAACGAGTCCACCACAAAGGCCACCATCTGAAAGGTATAGAAAGACACGCCCGGCGGAATCTGCCTGAAAATGGGTAGAGGAAAACTCGCCTGCCAGTTTTCAGGAGCGCCACCTGTCGCTAAGCCCACCATGTCCTCGATAAAGAACGTCAGATATTTAAAGTAGGCCAGCACGCCAATATCAAATACGATCAGCGCTGTCGCAATCGCGCGAGCCTGCCACCCTTGACGGCTCAGCATCCACTTCACCATCAGGTAGTTGAAGAGGATCTCAAATCCGAAGACCGCAAAGCTGGTGCGGCTGGCGTTTGAGAAGAGAAACAGGGAGAGCGCGGCTAAACCTACCGTGTCGAAGCTGGAACGCCAGAGATTCAAGGACCTGCTGACATAGCGGGCCGTAAAAAACGGCACGCTGGTCAGCAACAATACCCACCAAAAGGAAAACTCAGAAAAGTTCAAGGATCGACGTCCTGTCCTATTTCAAATCGGCCTATATCTAGCCCGGTGCCGTAAATCAGTTCATCTGCGAGGGCTAAACCGAGACGTCAAACTCCTGCACCAGGTAAGTCGATGCCTTCTCGATGGTGGGATAGTCCCATAGCAGGGTCGAGGGTAGCTCAAGATCGAGCCAGTCTTCAAGGTCGCCGACTAGCGTTACCGCATCGATTGAGTCCAGTCCATAGCGGGTCAGCGGCTGCTTGACGTCAATCGTGCTGGAATCGATGGAAAGGACGTCTGAGAGCTGGCTGACCAGCCAGGACTGAATTGCAGTAACTGGGGACTCAGTCTGATTAGAGGAGCTGGAGTTCTGGAGCTGTTGCATGATTGTGGGTCTCCTGTGTAGACGATTTAGCGAGCTGAAAGGGAACAATTGAGAACAGTTTGTCCTCGGCATGAAGCCGCAGGAGCTCTTGAGCAGCGTGCTCATAGTACACCGGCGGCATTGGCTTGAGAGATGCGCGTAGGGGGGCTAGCAGGCGGTGTAAAGCCAGCACCAGCCACTCACCCTGAGCAAAGAAATCTCCCAAAACTTGGCGGTTATGCAACCACATGAGCAAGCAGGCCGTTGCCGCATGCAGGCGGCAGTACTGCTTAGCTAGCTCAAAACTTTCAAATGACTGGTCGTGGCCATGCTCAAATGCAGATTCAGCAATCAGCGCATCTTGGGCATCTAGCTCTTCGAGAATAATCTGGCCGAATGAGCGCAGCTGATTTAGGATGTCCGGTGCTACGCCGCCAGCCTGAAGCTGACCTAGCTCTTCCAGCATGGTTTCCAGACCCTGTAAAACGTCGTCAGCGCCCCGACTGAAGAGCTCAAGCTTTTGGGGGACGAAGGTTGGCAATGGCTGAGTCAGAGAAAAGCTCTGAGCTAAGCGAGCTTGAATCGCTGCTATTTGTTTAGGCTGACGTCGAGCCCGCTTTTTTGCTAGCTGACGCCGCTGGAGAATGAGCGCGTGCAGGTTAACGACGGAGCTGCCGTCGAACATGCTGATAATGGCATTGTCCCGCAGCATTTTTTGGAAAACGCCCCAGTCGTGCTCATCCCGCATGTAGAAGCGAGCTCCTAGCACGACTGAAACATCATTCACAGCCCGCTCTAAGGTATCTGGCACGAAGTATTTATCGACGGCGGACCAAACGCTGAACTGCTCAGGTGCGACGTGAAACCCGCGGGCCGCACCGATGTTGACACAGTCACAGGTGAGGATATCAATAAAAGCATTAGCCAAGGTGCGACGGGCGTGAGGCATCTCAACAACGGTCTTGTTGTATAGCCGGCGACTCAATGCAAAATTCAACGTTGTCCGCAGGGCTGTATCGGTAGCGCCCTGAGCAAAGGCCGCACAGAGCGACCGGGTAATCTGGAAGCCCTCTAGCGCAAATTCCAACCCCTGCCCCTCCTCTCCCAGACGTACTGATTCAGGAATAAAGCAGTTATTAAAGCCGATTCCACTCATATCAGCAGCGCGAATCCCAAGGGTTTTGATCTTGGGGAGGTTGTAATACTGGCTGGGATCTAGCTGCCGTTTGTCCACCATGAACAGGGTCAGCCCGCGGTTTCCGCCAGCGGGATCGGTCCGACCCAGGACGAAGACAAACTGCGAAATAGTAGCGCGGTTGATGGGCCACTTTTCGCCGTTGAGCAGATAGCCTCCTTCAACTTTTTGGGCAGTGACTGAGCCTCCGACAAGGTCGCTACCGTGATCGCGCTCAGAGTAGGCCAGACACATGGCCACATGCTCTTTCTTCATCGCTTCAGCTAGCGTCTGCTTTTGCGCTTCAGTGCCAGCCATCCAAGCCAGATTAGACCAGAATAGAGTGGTGAACGCGATCGCAATATTCAAGTCGCGGCGAGACAGCACTCGGACAAAGGCCACAAACTCCTCAAAGGATTTGAACCTGCCACCGCAGTCCTCAGGAATGTAGTAATGCTGGAGCTGCCAGTTGTAAAGCCAATCAATCTCCTGTTCGGGAAAGCTTTCGGCTTCGTCTAGCTGAGCCGTCTGATGAAAGGACATCCGGCTTTTTGGATCGCTGGGATTCCCCAAAGCCTGCTCTAGTCGTTCTGCCAGCTGGTACTGCTTGAGTTCTTTCATAGGACCGATACGGTTACGACTGGGAAACTTCTAACTGCTTGGCCAGGGTCTCGACCTCGCTCTGGAGATGGCGCACCTTGGCGGTAAGCCGAGGATTCTCACTCCAGTCAGCCAGCACTTCCAGATTGCCGCTGAGGAAGCGCTCCCGGCAGCCCCGCCGCTGAATTTTACCGCTGGAGGTCTTCAGCACATTGCCGGACTTGACCAGCGCGATCGCGTAGACCTGAAGCTCGTGGGCCTCAGAAATGGCCTGTCGAATTTCGGCAATTAGCTCCTCGGCGGCTAGGGATTGCTGATGCTGCCGCTCCACTTCCTGCACGACGATCAGCCGTTCTTCGCCCTCTTCGATGATAGAGAAGGAAGCACCGTAGTCGGGCCGCAGCGCTGGATCAATTTGCTGCACCGTCCATTCAATATCCTGGGGATAGTGATTGGTACCGCGGATGATGATCAGATCTTTAATCCGTCCGGTGATATAGAGCTCACTGCCTTTCATGAATCCCAGATCCCCCGTTCTCAGGTAGGGGCCCGCTGCCTTGAGATGGGCACCAAAGGTTTCCTGAGTGGCCGCTGACCGCTGCCAGTAGCCGTGGGCGACGCCCGCATCGGCCACCCAGATCTCACCAATTTGATTGGGCTGACAGCGCGTTGCTCGCTCGGGATCGACAATCACAACCTCAGTTTCGCAGACCAAGGGGCCACAGCTCACCGTCTGCCGAACGTTGCTCTCCCCATCCGCGGGGCTTTCGCGCACCTGCCCCTGCTCTAGCGCATTGGCGTCCAGAGACAAAATCACCGGGGCCCGACCGACCGGCGTAGCCGAAACCAGCAGCGTTGCTTCGGCTAGCCCGTAGGCGGGTGAAAACGTCTCCCAGCGAAAGCCGACATCTTTGAAGGCGTCATAGAACTCCTGCATGATGCGAGGATTGATCGGCTCGGCGGCGTTACCTGCACTCTGCCAGCAGCTGAGGTCAAGACCTTCGCGCTGGGCAGGCTTAATCCGGCGGATGCAGAGATCGTAGGCAAAGTTGGGCGCTTGGGAATGGGTCGCACTGTACCGGGCGATCGCCTCTAGCCAGCGCAGGGGTCGTTTGACAAAGGCCAGGGGAGCCATGATGTAGCAGGGCGCGCCGTTATAGAGCGGCTGAATCAGCCCTTCAACCAGCCCATAGTCGTGAAAGTAGGGCATCCAGGTGACGGTCGCGCTCTCGGTGCTGTAGCCGCAGGCCCGTTGGAGGTAGGCCGAATGGTGCAGCAGATTGTAGTGGCTGAGCATGACCCCCTTAGGCGTAGAAGTCGAGCCGGAGGTGTACTGTAGGTAGGCCAGGACGTCTTTATCGACGCCGGGATCTTCCCACTGCGCGGCCAGGTCTGGCTCGACTGCTTCGGTATCGATCCAGCGCATGGCTTCAAATTCAGGAAAGTCTAGATCAGAGCCTTGAATCAGCTCGATAATCCGGGCATTGCTCAGCACCAGGGTCGCTTCCGCGTCTTTGACGATCTCCCGTAGGCGGGGCAGCGTCCGCTTCAGCCGCCCGGCGTCGGGGGGCGGTACGGGAATTGCAATTACCCCAGCGTAGAGACAGCCGCAGAAGGCTGCAACCACTTCTACCCCCTGGGGATAGAGGAGCAGGGCACGTTCGCCCTTGACCTGCTGCTGCTGTAGCTGAGCCGCGATCGCCTGAGCCAGCTGATCCAGTTTTCCATAGGTGTAGGCCGTACCCTCGCGCTTGCCATCGATTAAAAACTGATAGGCCAGGTCATCAGGCTGGGTCTGAGCTCGATAGCGCAGCAGTTCGATCAGCGTTGAGAAGCGGGGAGCTGAGCTAGGGGATGGAGTCATGCTGAATATAAAACCTACTCAAATACCGATGTTCAGACTGCACTATGGCGAGAAGCCGGAAGCCGAAAAGATTCAAACTGTGAAGAAAATTCGGTTGGAGCGCTTCAATGTGTATGTTGGCACAGCCTTTCCTGAGTCTGAATGCCTGCTTGAGTCTCTTTACACAAAATACAAACTCCTGCGCCAGAGCATAAATTCAACCGTTTAGCTTGCGGAATCTAGCCTACGGAATCTGGGCGTAGATTCTGAGGGATGATAGCCCTAGGGTAAAGGAGAACGCAATGGGCGCTGTCCAGGTTTGGCAAATACCGCTGACCGTTTCTTCCCATGAGTTACAAGCATATTTACAGATTCTTGCCGACGATGAGCGAATCCGGTCGCAGCAGTTTCGGTTTGAGGCCGATCGGCGGCGCTTTATCGCAGCTCGGGGTCGCCTGAGGCAGCTGCTAGGCCGCTGTCTACAGCGGCCGCCTGAGAGCCTATGCTTTGAATATGGCCCCTGCGGCAAACCCAGTCTAAGCGCCGATTCTAAAACGAGTTCCTGGCAGTTCAACCTATCCCATTCGCAGGACCTGGCCGTCTGCGTGCTAGCGGAACGCGGTCGGGTGGGAATTGACCTGGAACAGGTGCGGTCGCTCAAGCAGCTAGCGGGGCTCTGCGATCGCTGCTTGACCGAGCGGGAGCAGTCCCAGCTAGCGGGGGCGGAGCGCGATCGCGCCTTTCTCCAATACTGGACCTGCAAAGAAGCTTACCTAAAAGCCATCGGCCTGGGGCTCACCCAGTCTATGCAAGCCGTTGAAGTGCAGCTATCGCCGCCGCGGCTGCTCCAGGTGCCCCAGTCCGCCGCCTGGCAGCTCCAGCTCTTGAATCTGCCCCCCGGCTACGTCGGGGCGCTAGTCATTGAAGGAGAGGCCCAGCCGGATTTCTACCACTGGCAGCAGGTTCAGGAAACACCACCAAAACCTCGCTGATTTTGCCGCGCCTGTCAGCATGGGAGTTGATCGCTCGGGCAGCGGTAATCGACTGAATCGAAAAATCGGCATAGAGCTGCCGGATAAAATCACAGTCCGAATTGGACAGCAGCATTTGCACCTGCCGCTGGGCCAGGGATGCGAAAACCTGCTGAAGCTGACGCTGCTGATCGGCGGCAAACCGATAGCGGCTGTAGGCAGTAAAGCTACTGGTGGGGCTGATGGGGTAATAGGGCGGATCGAAATAGACAAAATCCCGACGGCTGTGGGCATCGTTTAAAACTCTGGTAAAGGGGCGCACGTCGATCTCAGCAATTTGCAAGGCTTGGGAAGCGGCCTTGAGCAGCGGCGGATTGCAGATTTTCGGATTTTTATAGCGGCCCATGGGAACATTGAACTGGCCTTTGGAATTTTCTCGGTAGAGCCCGTTGTAGCAGGTTCTATTTAAATAGAGCAAACGTGCGGCTCGGGGCGCCGGCGCTAGATCGGTTTGCGCTCGCATGGCGTAGTAATAGTCCGGACGGTGCCGCTGCTGATGGACAGCTAAGCAATCTAAGACCGCATCAACCTGATCGCGCACGCACCGATAGACATTCACCAGCTCGGGATTGAGATCGCTAAGATAGGCAGACTTCAGCCGGGGAGCCAGGTAAAAAAATAGCGCGCCGCCGCCCAGAAAAGGCTCATGGTAGGTGACGAACTCTTGGGGAATAAAGTCCGCATACTGCGCGATCAGTTTGGCCTTGCCCCCAGCCCATTTGAGAAAGGGGCGGGGACTGAGAGTAGAAGGGGGCGTCATTTCGGTAGTGCCAGTAAGACTCGATTGAGGAGGGCCTGCGATAAGATGAGGGGAGCTTGAATCAAGCTTTTGCGATCTGTTCGCCGTGCCTTCGGCCCTGCCCACTATGCAAGAATTTTTCGACAACGTTTCGCGCTACCCCCGCTACCTAATCAGCTTTACCCTCGGCATTTTATATGGCGTAGTTGAGCCGCTGCTGCCGCTGCTGAAGCGCCCCTCGACCGCGATCGCTCTGGTTGGCGCAGTAATAGCCGGGTTCTTGTTTATCAGCTTTACCCTGCGGGCGATGCTGGGACTAGCCGGGAGCTGACCCGGTTTGACTTGGCCAACTCAAATCTAGCGCATTCAGCGCTTTCCACATTTATTTGCACGTTTAATAGAGGTCAGCTATGGCAACCAATCGAAGAGTCGCCCGGGTATCGGCAATGGTCAAGCGCGAAGTTAGCCAGATGCTGCTCCACGGGATCAAGGACGACCGGGTCGGGGCTGGCATGGTCAGCGTCACCGATGTTGACGTTTCGGGCGATCTGCAACATGCCAAAATTTTTGTCAGCATCTACGGCACTGAGGAGGCCCGAGCTGAGACCATGGCCGGGCTCGCTGCCGCTACCGGCTATGTCCGCAGCGAGCTGGGGCAGCGCATGCGGCTGCGCCGGACGCCGGAGGTAAGCTTCCGCGAAGACCGCTCCTTCGAGCGCGGCAGCCGGGTGCTGTCGCTGATCAATCAGCTCAGTCAGGAGCGTCAGGACGATGAGAGAACTGAGTCGTCTGAATCAGAACAAGCTGGGCCGGAGTCCGAGCTTGAATCTGAATTTGAGTCTGGGCGCTAGCGGTTAGAACATGTCGCTGCTCCCCAGCCCAGATCAGCTATCGCTCTCTGAACAGGTGGCCCAAATGGTAGTCGCCCGGACGACCGGCCATCTGTTCGACCACGAGATTGAATATCCCCAGTGGGAAGCGACCCAATCTACCCTGGAGCGCTGTCTAGGCGATCTGGGCATAGGCGGCGTCATCCTACTTGGCGGCAGTGCGGCGGAGGTGGGTCTGCGATCGCAGCAGCTCCAGTCCCTAGCCAAATATCCCCTACTGATTGCGGCAGATATCGAAGAAGGTGTCGGCCAGCGCTTTAGCGGCGCTACTCGGTTTCCGCCGCCGCTGGCCCTGGGTGAGCTGACCCGGCGCGATTGGGCTGAAGGCATCGCCGCGGCCGAACAGATGGGTCGCTATACCGCGCAGGAAGCCGCCGCGATTGGCCTCAACTGGCTGCTGGCGCCGGTCGTCGATGTCAATAATAACTCGGCCAATCCGGTGATTAATGTCCGCGCCTTTGGCCAGTCGCCGGAGCTGGTGACGCCGCTGATTCAGGCCTTTATTCGGGGAGCACAGGACTTCCCGGTGCTCACCACAGCCAAGCATTTTCCTGGCCATGGCGATACGGCGGTCGATTCTCACCTCAGCCTGCCCGTGCTGAACCACGACTATGAGCGGCTCAGGCAAATTGAGCTGGCGCCGTTTGTGGGCGCGATCGCGGCTGGGGTTGACAGTGTGATGACGGCTCATCTGCGGCTGCCCGCCATCGATCCGCAGCGGCCCGCGACCCTGTCCAAACCGATTTTGACCGGCCTACTGCGGCACGACCTGGGCTTTGACGGCCTGATTGTCACCGATGCCCTGGTGATGGGCAGCATCACCCAGCACTATGGCCCCTCCGAAGCCGCCGTGCTGGCAGTTGAAGCCGGAGCCGATATTTTGCTCATGCCCGCCGATGTGGAAGGTGCGATCGCGGCAGTCTGTGAAGCGGTACAGGTCGGTCGCATCGCCGCCGAGCAGGTTCGCGCTGCCGTTGAGCGCATCTGGCGAGCCAAGCTCAAAACTTCTACCGTTCGGCTGCCCCAGGGCGAGACCTGCCATGCCTGGGAGCAGATTGAGCCGCCGCCGGTTCGGCTCACCCAGTTGGCGACTGCTCCGGCCCGTGCCGCTGCCGCAGATTTGACTCAAAGTTCGATGCGGCTGCAAAATTTGCCGCTAGCGGCCCGTTCGGGCGGACACAATCTCATTCTTGTCGATGACATGCTGAACAACCCCGCGCTGGTCCGGACTGCGCCCGCCGTCATTTTGCCCGCCCAGCATCGCTACCAGCTCAGGCCGATAGACCCGCACTGGGCCGAGCCTAAACTGCTCAAAGACAATCCCCAGCCGACGCTGCTACAGCTGTTTATCCGGGGCAACCCTTTCCGCAGCAGCGCCCAGCTAACCCAGCTGGCGCAGGACTATTTGCAGATTTTGCTAGCGCTGGACTGCTTGGCCGCACTGGTGCTCTACGGTAGCCCCTATGTCTGGGAGCGCTTCCAGCCAATGATCCCAGCCGATCTGCCGGGCATTTTTACCTATGGGCAGGACGGGATGGCTCAGGCTTTGGCACTGCGATCGCTATTCGGCACTGCATCGGCTAGCAAACCGGTAGACCTAGCGTTCACTGACTGAGCCCGTTGGGTCCTACATCCCCATAATTTCGTAGCCCGCATCGACGTATAGGATCTGGCCGGTAATGCCGCTAGCCAGGTCGCTGGCTAAGAAAGCAGCGGCATTGCCGACCTCGACCTGAGTGACCGTGCGCCGCAGCGGCGCAACTTCCTCAACGTGATGGATCATATCTAAAATACCGCCGACGGCTGAAGAAGCCAGGGTGCGGATCGGGCCAGCGGAGATGCCGTTGACGCGAATCTTCTGCGGCCCTAGCTCGGCGGCCAGATAGCGGACGTTCATCTCCAGGGCCGCTTTGGCAATGCCCATGACGTTGTAGTTGGGAACTACCCGTGCCCCGCCCAGGTAGGTCAGCGTGATCATGCTGCCGCCTTCTGTCATCAGGGATTTGGCCGCCTGAGCGAGCCGCACTAAGGAATAAGCGCTGATGTCGAGGGCGGTCTGAAAGCCGTCGCGGGAGGTCTCGCTAAAGTCGCCGGTGAGGTCGTCGCGCTTGGCAAAGGCCAGGCAGTGAATCAGAACATCGAGCCGTCCCCACTTCTCTTGCACAGCGGCAAACGTAGCTCTGACCTGCCCCTCGTCCTGCACATTGCAGGGCAGGAATAGGCTGGGACTCAGCGGCTCCGTCAGCTCGCGCACCTTCTTCTCCATCCGCCCCCGCTGGTCGGGCAGGTAGGTGACGCCGATATCGGCTCCGGCAGCGTGCAGCTGCTGAGCGATGCCCCAGGCAATGGAGCGATTATTGGCGATACCGGTGACTAAAGCGTGTTTCCCAGTCAGGTCTAGCATAGGTTTAGATTATCTGGCCCCAGATGAGTCAATCCGATGAGTAAAATAGCGCCTTCCCAGCTTTCAGCATATTATGTAACTGAGGACACAAAAAAAGCGTGCCAAGTCGGGTTTATTGATTTAAAGTCAAGCGCTCATCATAATTGCACAATTTTTTGCTTACCACAAATTCTGAGCCCTCTGTATGGTAGTCACACAGGACAAGCCGCTAGCAACAATGTTTCGGACCCTGTCGGGAGGGTCGTTTCCGCCCGTGGTCGAAGCCTACGATCGCGGTAAAACAATATTTTTCCCCGGAGATCCGGCGGAACGGGTTTACTTTTTGCTCAAGGGTGCCGTCAAGCTATCTCGTGTCTATGAGGCGGGCGAAGAAATTACCGTAGCGCTGCTGCGGGAAAATAGCGTTTTTGGCGTCCTCTCGTTGATTACGGGTCATCGCTCTGACCGGTTCTACCACGCCGTTGCCTTTACGCCGGTAGAGCTGCTGTCGGTACCGATCGATCAGGTCGAACAGGCGCTGGAAGAAAGTCCCGACCTTTCGATGCTGATGCTGCGGGGGCTGTCATCGCGGATTCTGCAAACCGAAATGATGATCGAGACGCTGGCCCATCGGGACATGGGCTCTCGTCTGGTCAGCTTTTTGCTTATTCTCTGCCGCGACTTTGGCGTGCCCGGTCAGAACGGCATCACCGTAGACCTAAAGCTGTCGCACCAGGCGATCGCCGAAGCGATCGGTTCGACCCGCGTCACCGTCACCCGGCTGCTCGGCGACCTGCGCCAGGACGGTATGATTTCAATCCACAAGAAAAAAATCACGGTTCACAACCCGGTCAGCCTGAGCCAGCAGTTCACCTAATCCTGGCAGCGTGCAGTAACCTTGAAACTAAACTGCGTTTAGCTGCTGATGCCGACTGGATACATTTTGATTGTGGCAGTCCTCCTGTTGGGAGGTGTGATCGCGACCGTCGGCGATCGCATTGGTATGCGAGTGGGCAAGGCCCGGCTCACCCTGTTCAATCTTCGTCCCCGCCAGACGGCGACCTTAGTCAGTGTATTTACCGGTAGCGTCGTATCAGCTTCGACATTGGCGCTGCTGCTAGGCGTTAGTAGCGAACTGCGTAAAGGCCTGTTCGAGCTCGACGATATTCAGGAGGATCTGGCTCAGGCCCGAGACGATTTGACCGAGGCTCAGGCGACCAAGGCTGAGATTGAGACCGAGCTAGAAAGCGCTACTGAACGTCAGCAAGAGGCCCAGGCGCGACTGCGGGAGACCAACGAATCGCTGCGGGTTGCGGTGGGGCGGGAAGAGGAAACGACGGCCCGATTGCAAAATACCCAGCAGCAGCTCGCAGGCGTTTCTCAGCAGGCCGAAAACCTGCGCTCTGAAATTGGCGGTCTGCGGTCTGAACGGCAGGCGCTGATCGAGCGCCAAAACCAGATCAGGGCCCAGATTGCCGAACGAGACCGGCAGATTGAGCGGCGCAACCAGGAGCTGACGGAGCGCTCTCAAGAGCTAGCACAGCTCAATCAGGAACTGTTAGAGCGCGATCTCGAAATCGCCGAACGGGAAGACCGACTCAGCCGGCTCCAAACCCAGCAGACGTTTTTAACTCAGGAAATTACGCGGCTAGAGGATGAATTTGAGAGCCTCCGCCAGGGCAATGTCGCCCTCAGCCGCAACCAGACGCTGTGGCTGCGATTGGCCAGTCCCACATCCGAGGAAGAGGCTCGTCAGGCCGTCGATCAGGCGCTGGGTGAGGCCAATCGGGTAGCGATTCAAACGATTCTGCCGGGTACCTCTGAAGTGACGAAGCGGGCGCTGCGGGTTGACCCAGAAGCGGTCGAGCGCGTTGTGGAGCGGATTCAGGATGGCCAGAATTACGTGATTCGAGTCGCCTCGACCGGCAACTATGTGGTCGGCGAACCTTGCGTTCAACTCATAGAAGACCCGCCCTGCATTCAAGTCAGTATTGAGGCGGCCGTGAATCAGGTCCTGTTCCGGCCAGGTGAACGGCTGGCTGGCGTACAGCTCGACTCTTCCCCCACAAATGAACAGCTGATTGAGCGTTTCCGGCTGCTGATCGCAACGGCTCAGTTTCAGGCTCGGCGAGCCGGGGTGATCATTGCCGATCCGCTGGTAGCAGGCGGCCTTACCGAACCTGTAATCCAGTTTCTAGAACGGGTTCAGAATTCTGGTGAAGCGTTAGAGATTCAAGCGATCGCGGCTCAGCCCGTGTTTACAACCGGCCCGATCAACCTGGAGCTAATCGCGGTCCAGGACGGCCAGGTTCTATTTGGGACAGACACCAGGACCAACCCCTCGTTAGACGAGCTGATTCAGCCGCGTCAGAGCCAGGACGATTAGGCTATGCGCATAGCCAGCGACGTCGAACTAAAAGAGGCCTAAGATTAAGAAGTTCAACAAAAGGTTTTCGGATAGTTACTAAATCTAAAAAAACTAAACCAATCTAATGCGGAGTGTTTAGAATAAATTTGGTCGCTATTTATTTGTTAGCTTAATCAAGAACATTTGTGAATTTTTGATAGCTGCGGAAACTTAGCCTGTAAGGCCAATTGGATTGGAGCATTAATGGCTTATGTAGCCCGACAGCAAGTTTTAGCAGAACTATAGGGTTTCCTAAAAGGTTTAACTAGGCTTCTGGCAATGCTCAGCGTTAATGACCCCATCGCTTCTAACTCAATATATTTAGATGTCGCAATTGGTTTCTCATGTTCTTAGCAACCGGTTGGCAGGTTTAGTAAACCAATACGCTACGGAGCCCTTTTATGAAGTTCGAAGATATTTATCAATTCTTTGAAGATCCGCCGCCGATCTATCTCAATAAAGAGCTTGCGGTTTGCTATGTACTTTCGGTGCTGGTGCGACGTGACTCCTATGGCACTGAGCTAATTCAGGCGATTGAGCAAGACTATCCTGACTACCGACTGTCGGATACGGTTTTGTACAGCGCCTTAAAGTTTCTGGAGCATCAGGGCGCGACCATGGGCTATTGGAAAAAGGTCGAAGGCCGAGGTCGCCCGCGGCGAATGTATCGCCTACGTCCTGACTGGCAGACAAAAGCGCGAGAGCTATCGGCGCTTTGGCAAAGCTATATGCTCGGTCAGCTAGCCTCTCAACCCCAATCTAGGCGGATGCTGTCCTCTTGACCGCTGCCCTTTTGACTGCTGGGGCTGCTGCCGACTGTCACCTGGCCGGTATCTGCATGGCTGCAGAAGATTAGAACTGATACTGGATGACTAGGTTCAGAGCAAGTCTAAAGCGGGGCCGGAAACAGCATGACCGGGGTAAAATTGGTTTGTCGGTAGCCGGATTCTTCGTGCTGCCTTTCTGACCTTACCCTACCTGCCGTGGCTCCTCCTGTCCTCTCTTCTACATTGCTGCTCACCGGACTGCTGACGGTCGGGCTAATCTTTTTTATCCGGGCCTCAACCAAAGACCGGATTCAGACCGCTCAGTTCACTTCGCAGCAGACTCCGTCCGATCTGTATCAAACGGTCGCACATCATCTTCAATCTAGAGCCTACCGCCTGAAAGCAGATGCAACGTCTGAGCGAGAGACGGTTACTTTAGTCGGCTTTGTCCGGCCCAGCCTTTTCTTGGCCGTCTTTCTGACCGGATTGGCTGCAATCGGCTGGCTTTGCCTGGCCCTAGTCCTATCAACCCTTTTCTCCGAGTGGAGGGGGTTGTTTTGGGGGCTCTTAGGTCTGTCGCCGCTAGCCGGCCTCTTTTACTGGCGTCGGTCGGCACGACCTGAAGAAATTTCATTTCGGGTCAGCCCAGCCGATGATCTAAGCTCGGCTCAGTCGTCCCTAAAAGTCAAAGGACATCGAGATGAGATTGCCCAGCTACAGGCCGAGCTGCCTCTCATCGAGCAAGCTTAGTCTGTAGCTGGGCTGTCGCTAGTCTGTCTATATGAGTGTTAAAGCACTAGTACCAAAGCACTATCTGCTTGCTCCAACCGCAGCGACTTCTTCTTCGCCTAAGAGGACTCGTAAACTTGGAAAAAGAAAGTGATTTTCTTCCACATACTGAGCGCCAAACAGACCCTTTTCGGCCCAAAAATAGCGGTCGGTGGTATGCTCGTTACGTTTGACTAGCAGCAAGGCCGGCGGATGGATTCCCTCAGAATGAATGTAATTGCGAGCGGCCGTGACCGGTTTTTCATCGCCGCTTTCAATACTGTACTGGGGAACGGCTTCAAGGATGCGGCGTCCCTCCAAGCGACGGCGGCTCTTACGTTTACGTCTTCGTGCCAAGTTATCTACCTCCTGTGTATCCTGCGGATCGCCATTTATGTGTAGTATTAGCTACAAAAAATGTGAACCTGAAAAGTATATCGGTTGTAATTTTGATTTACAACCCTTCTTCAAGAAAACACACAAATTCTGAAATCCTTTTGGCTGAGCTGTTCATCCCGCTTTTGGGATGTCTAAAATGGATTGAGCAGTTCCCCATACTTGACAAAAGTCCAAGTTTCATCGCGAACTAGGTATTCCCCTAGCAGTGTTTTCAGAGGCTATGCATGACAGTAGTCGCCAGTCCAGAATTTATGGCCCTTTGCCAGGCTCAGCTAGCGCTGCTGGCCCAGCGATTTGAGCAGACGACGGCGGCAATCTATTTAGCCCAGCAGTCTTCTGAACAGTCCCAGCCCAACTTTGTTCCCTTTGTCAGCTATCCCGATTCTTTTGAGGCTTGGGCGGCTCCACAGGCAGAATCTAGAACGAGTTCGGTCGCACTCCCCGCCAGTGGGTCCGGACCGACTCAGCCCAAGTCGATGGCCGACGCAAGCGTTCAGCAGGCTGGCTGGAAGTCTAACTCAGGGCAGCATCCAACTGAACGGTTTTCGAGGCTTTCTCGCGATCGCCAATTCGTTGTCCCGCTGGTCTATACCGATGTAGTGGTTGGACTGCTTGTGGCGATTCGTCACGACCGGCAGTGGCGCCCCGAGGAGGAGCAGCTCGTTGAGCAGGCTGCTGAAGCGCTAGCAGCTGGCTGTGTGCTAGAGCGGCGGAATCAGTGGCTCCAGCAGCGGCTCCAACGTCACCGTGATTTCCGCAGCCGCCAGTCTGAGGTATTTCATAATCTGCTGCATCAGTTTCGCAATCCGCTGACGGCGCTAACGACCTTTGGTCGGCTCCTAACCCGACGGCTGAATGAGGAAGACCCCAACTATGGGGTCGCGACTAGCCTATTGCGTGAAAGTCAGCGGCTACGAGAGCTAGCAGCAGACTTCGACGCAACGGTCAGGCTAGGCGATGTCAATCTCAGCGAAGCGGATACCTCAACCTCGTCAGCAGAAGACCTAGCCCATCATCTAGAACTCCCTGCTGCTGAAAGCTCAGCCGGCTCCCCACCGCTACTGCCCATGAAGGGACTGGGCCGGACGCTTAGCCTATCACCGCAGTTTTTACCCCAGGTTTTGGAACCTCTACTGGCGGTAGCACAGATGATGGCAGCCGAAAAGCAGATTACCTTAATGGCTCGAATTTCTGCCGATACGCCCCCAGTGATGGGGGATCCGGAAGCGCTGCAGGAAGTGCTAAACAATTTAATTGACAATGCCCTGAAATATGCTGATTGCGGTGCCTGGGTTTGGGTTCAGACGGGTTTGAGCCAGACTACGGAGGCGGGACATTATCAGGGTGTCGTGATCGGCGACACCGGGCCAGGGATTCCCTCGGGAGATCTCAGCCAGCTGTTTCAGCGCAGCTATCGGGGCGTCCAAGCCCAGGGACGGATCCCAGGAACTGGACTGGGACTGGCTATTGTCAAGGACCTGATGACTCAGATGCAGGGAACGATCGACGTCGTCAGCCCGGTGGTCGGTACCCCCTGGATACCCGAGCGGGTCGAGCGTCAGCTAGCGTTGGATAGGCATCAAAAACAGGGTCCAGGGACCGCCTTTATTCTTTGGCTGCCCGAGTTGACCGCCTAGGCAGTACCGTGCCGCTAGGCAGAGATTCAGGTTTATTGCCCGATGTTCTGACAGAAATTACTTTCCGCAGTAGGTCAAACCAGAAGTTGGCGCCCATAGAAATGGCAATGCCCGTCAGAATCCAGCCCAGCCAGTACCTCGGTAGCAACAGCGGCCAGTTCGCTTCAGCAGCGGCCTGAGCAGTTAAGGTGGCCTGGTTCCGGCCCAAAGGCAAAGGATACTGTTCTAAGGTCTCGCTGACGGCAGCGCCGACGGACTGTAGCTCAATGGAGATACGCTCTGAGATCTCGTCTGTCCCCAGGTCGGCTGCCAGGTCGTCAGCACTGTTAATCCCTCGCGTCTCTAACTGTTCAGCGGCTTGGACAATGCTGCTGCGGACCGCTTGGTCAACGCTGAGCCGATGGACCATATGAAACGTATCGGCATTGATCAGGGCCGCGATCGCAATTCCAATCAATATTCCTACCGCTTTGGCATTGCGACGATATACACCACTCGCCCGGTCCATCGCTCGGTCAAACCAGGCTTCGATTTCCGCTTCCAACTGCTGCAAGCCTGCCTCGGTCGCCACAACTTTGGCCTGGGCTCGCATTGCTAAGGTATCTAGGCTTTCGCGCAGACGATCGGGAAAGACCGTCTGTTGCAACTGCGCCAGCGCTAGCTGGGCGGGGCCACCTTTCTGAGTCGCAATATTCACCACCTCGCGATAGATTATGCTCTGATTGTCGAGCAGCAGCAGCAGCTCTGAAAGGGTGGGTTGAATTCGCTGGCCGCCCTCCCTACCGTCATCGAAGCGGTCTACCAGCTGGGCACGGAGATATTTCACCCGGTTGTGAAAGGTCTGGGTCAGATGAGAATCGGGTAGAGAAAGCAGTGCCATCTGAGTGAATTCATCTAGCTGAGCTGTGAGCCGGTCGAGCGATCGCGCTAGGGTGACCCGCCGTTCTTTGAAGTCGCCCACGATCTGCTCAATGGCCGTCTCTAGATACTGCATTTCGGCATCGAGGATGGTTTCATTGGCTAAGCTAGCCTTCAGATCGCTGACGATCCGGTGAATAGGCCGGCTCAAGCGCTGTTCGATAAACTGCTGGAGCCGTGACTCCGATAGAACATATTGCAAATTTTCCAGCTGGAGTCCTTCCAGCAAACTTGTAGCGAAGGTCTCAGCTGGAATATAGGACGGGCCACTGGTCTTCTGCCCAAAAACATTGTGAGTTCGCGTCAGGAATCGATAGGCGCGGCCAACCCCATGCAGCAATCCCCGAAAAAACCTAGCAATTCGGCCCCGAGCCTCATAGTTGAGGTCACGAATCAGCGGGCTATCGTACAGCTGGTTGGCCAGCTGCCTAGCCGACTGCCAATCCTGCTCGCGGTCACCGGCGAGCAGCTGCTCGATAGACTGTTTGAGATGCTCGGCTCGCCATTGAAGAAGCGTACTGACCAACTCTTGAATTTCGCTGGCAATCAGGCTGAGAATTAGATAGATGAAGATCAGCCCAAGGGCAATTTCCAGGACGACGGGTAGGCTCATGTCGGATGCGGCTTTTCGGCTAGTTTTGTGAGGCGATGGGAGATAGGGCTGGAATTAGGCTACACCGTAGCACCTAACGGTTCGTTCGAATAGGTAAAGGCGCTCTGCTGAAGCCCTGCTAGCGCTGTTCGCCCCTCTAAACATTTCTCAACTGACAAAATGAAGATTGGAAACCGAGAATTTGAAGCGGTAAAGAACGATTTCTTTAGGCAGAGACACCCAAATCAAACCCCCGCGATGAAAATTTCATCGCGGGGGTTAAGTGCTTAAGTTTGAATAGCAGTGGAGCAGATTGGTGCTACTCTTCCTCATCGAACTCTGAATCGTCAGAATCAAGCTGCTTCAGCCGAATATGCTTGCGCCCTAGGGAAATCTCAAACTCATCTCCGGGTTTTAGCCCCATTTGCTTGGTATAGGCGGAACCAATGAGCAGGTTGCCGTTGGACTGTACCGTAATTCGATAGCTAGCGCTGCGGCCACCGCGACCATTGCTGCTTTGGGTACTATCGAGCTGAATGCCCTCAGCGTCAATCAGAGCATTCAGAAACTTCATCATATTGACTCGCACAACGCCAGCTTTGGTTAGCGTATAGTAGCCACAGGCCTTGGCCTTTTCCTCTTTGGAGAGATGCTCCAGCTCTTTGACTTTCTTGAGCAGCGCTTTTCCTGTTAGCACGTCTGTCTTTAGATCTTTAGCCATTCACTCAGTTCTCTGCTTTTCCTAGATATGCCTGAACTTGGGGTTGCTATGCCATGGACATGAGACAAAGGACCGGGAACAAAATATTGTTAAACGCTTTGTCGTCTTGAACCACCCCTTCTAGCATAAACAATTTCATGCAAAATGATACTACATCTAACTGCTTTTTGCATTTTTATAAAATCTTTTCTAATTCATCCTATTTTTTCAGCGCAAGCCAATATTTGATAGGCAGAAGAATGGCGTTGCTAACGATGCCTACTCATCCTGCTAGCTAATAGGATGAGCCAACCCCGTGAAGCAAATTGATAGGATAATAATTGATGAGATGATGTAAGGCTTAAGCGCAGGCTCATTAACTGTCAAACGCGCCACTCCGACTGCCTCCCGATGAAGCTGACTACCCGCGGCCATTACAGCGTAAAAGCCTTGCTAGACCTAAGCTTGCAGCCTGCTCCAGGGCTGGCCTCAGTCAGCGCGATCGCCGATCGTCAGGCGCTACCCGCCGCCTACCTAGAAAAGCTGCTAATTGAGCTGCGGCGCGCCGGCCTGGTTGAAGCGGTGCGCGGGGCTCACGGGGGGTATCGACTGGCTCGACCCGCGGCTGAAATTTCGCTGGGCCAAATCTTAGCCGCCGTGGGCGAGACCGTGCAGCCCTTGGGCGACTATCAGGCGGCTAACCAGGCCGAAGACTGGGTGACCTTTAGCCTGTGGCAGCGCCTGCATCAGAAACTCAAAGAAGCGCTCTACAGCATTTCGCTGGAAGATCTATACTTTGACGCCCGCAGCTGGCAGGCCGCACAGGGGGAAGATGCCAGCTTCATTGTATGACCCCTCCACTGGCTATTCCGGGTGGTGACTGAGACGCCTGTGGCATCAGCGCTCGTTTTGGGTGCGGCAGCTCTGCTGGACTATAGCCTCGGCGACCCCCAGGACTGGCTGCATCCGGTCCAGATCATGGGAGCCGTTATCCAGGCCTATACCCAGCCGCTGCTCAAAGGTCAGAACAGGCTCGTACCGCGCTGGCGGATGCGACTGGCGGGCATTGGCTTAGGGCTCATACTGGTCGGGGGGACAGGGCTGCTGAGCTGGGGTATTCTCACAGCCTTGAATCGCGACGGGCTGACTTTACTCAGTCAGGGGCTGGCGATCGTCTGGCTGGCCAGCTGCTTTGCCGGACGCAGCCTCAGGCAGGCGGCGGTGACCGTTCTAACGCCGCTTAGCCAGGGACAGCTGGCCTCAGCGCGGCAGCAGCTGCGGGGCTACGTGGGCCGAGATACCGATGCGCTTTCAGCAACAGAAATGCTACGGGCGGTGATGGAAACCGTCAGTGAAAACGCAACGGACGGCGTCATGGCGCCGCTGTTCTATGCCATTTTGGGAGCGCTGCTGGGCCTGGGGCCGGTGCCGCTGGCCCTAGCTTATAAAGCCGCTAGCACCCTTGATTCGATGGTGGGCTACCGCGAGCCGCCCTATACCGACCTGGGCTGGTTCAGCGCCCGGCTGGAGGATGGCCTTACCTGGCTGCCCTGTCGGCTCACCGTGCTGACGATCGCACTGCTTTCTGGCCGACCGGGTCGGGTGATGCAGCGCTGTCGCCGAGATGCGCCTCAGGATCCGAGCCCCAATGCCGGTTGGAGCGAGTGCGCCTACGCCGCCGCGCTGGGGGTACAGCTGGGCGGCGTCAACTACTATCGCGGTCAGGTTAAGGACAAGCCAGCGCTGGGCGATCCCGACCGGCCCATCACCCCTGAGGTCGTTCACCAGGCGCTGCGGCTGACTCGGTACAGCTTTTTGCTTTGGCTCAGCCTGGCCCTGGGAGGGCTAATCGCGCTGCCCCCATCCGCTATGCTGTAATTTTCCAGCTCTGGCCATGACTGCTAAAGTTGTCGAAATTCTATCGGCTGAAGAGATCCGTCGGACGATCAACCGACTCGCTTCAGAGATTGTCGAGCGCACTGGCGATCTGAGCAGCCTGGTGCTGCTGGGCATCCATACTCGCGGCGTTCCCCTGGCCCACAGCCTAGCGGACTATATTCAGCGGCTAGAGCAGGTGGAAGTGCCGGTGGGCGCAATTGACATTACGTTTTATCGGGATGAC
The DNA here is from genome assembly GCF_015207255.1 of Vasconcelosia minhoensis LEGE 07310. Taxonomy (GTDB): domain Bacteria; phylum Cyanobacteriota; class Cyanobacteriia; order Phormidesmidales; family Phormidesmidaceae; genus Vasconcelosia; species Vasconcelosia minhoensis. The sequence continues at coordinate 20,021 of NZ_JADEXG010000002.1, read as the reverse complement.
CTCGACCAAATTGGCATGAGAACCCCGGCCAAGACCGTCATTCCACCCGGCGGGCTAGCGGCCAAAACCGTCGTCCTAGTTGACGACGTCATCTACAGCGGCAGAACGATTCGAGCCGCCCTCAACGCGGTCAACGACTATGGCCGACCAGAACTGATTCGGCTGGCGGTGCTGATTGACCGGGGACATCGGCAGCTGCCGATCCATCCCGATTTTGTCGGGAAACAGCTGCCGACCGCGAAGGAAGAAACCGTCAAGGTGTTTTTACAGGCCACCGATAGTAGGGATGCGATTGAGCTGGTCAGCCCCTACTGATGTGCTTGAAGTGCGATACCGAACTCGGTTTTACTAAAGAGAAGTCTATTTCGCTGTATTCCAGTGAAATTTCTGTATTTCATGCCCCCTATTGAGAGGCCAGCGGTTTTGACACAGTCCCCTCCCAGCGCCGAAACTCAAGGACGCAAGGCCGACCACCTGCGCATCTGCCTAGAGCAGAACGTGCAGAGCCAGCTGACAAACGGCCTGGAGCGCTATCGGTTTACCCACTGCTGCCTGCCCGAGCTCGACCGCGACCAGATTGACCTCAGCACGACGTTTCTAGGTAAGGCACTCGCAGCCCCACTGCTGATTTCCTCGATGACCGGCGGCACCGAGCAAGCCCGCCTGATCAACCAGCGGCTGGCGCAGACGGCACAGCGGTACGGCCTGGCGATGGGGGTCGGGTCGCAGCGGGTGGCAGTGGAAAATCCAGACCTGAGCCCGACCTTTGCGGTTCGGTCCTGCGCGCCGGATATTCTCCTGCTGGCCAATCTCGGCGCGGTGCAGCTGAACTATCGCTATGGCCAAGCCCAGTGCCAGCGAATCGTAGACTGGCTGGAGGCCGATGCCCTGATCCTGCACCTGAACCCGCTGCAGGAATGCGTGCAGGCGAGTGGCGACACGCAGTTTAAGGGCCTGCTGCAAAAAATCGAGCAGCTCTGCCGCGCCTTGCCGGTGCCTGTGATCGCTAAGGAGGTGGGCAACGGCATCTCGGCGTCGATGGCGCAGCGGCTCATCGACGCGGGTATCTCGGCGCTGGATGTGGCCGGGGCGGGAGGCACCTCCTGGGCCAGGGTAGAAAGCGAGCGCGCCCCGGACGAAAAGCAGCGGCGGCTGGGCAATACCTTTGCTGACTGGGGCATTCCGACGGCAGACTGTATTACAGAAGTGCGCGCGATCGCGCCTCACATTCCCCTGATTGCCTCCGGCGGCCTGCGCGACGGCCTAGAAATCGCCAAAACCTTGGCTCTGGGCGCTGACCTGGCCGGTCTGGCAATGCCCTTCTTACGGGCGGCCAGCGAATCCGAAGCTGCCCTGGCCGCCCTGACCGACGTACTGATAGCCGAAATGGTTACCGTCCTTTTCTGCACCGGCACGGCCAATTTGCGAGAACTGCGCGACAGTCAGGTCTTACAGCGAATACCATAGGAACAGATGAGCTTGTGACAATGCGTCGGCTGGCAGCCGAGGTGGGGACTATGCGTGATTTTCTAAAATATGCGGCAGCGAGCGCCCTGGGGACGCTGATTGGCCTATTTACCCTGGTCGTGCTGCTGGGAATGGGAGCGGTGGGGCTGGTGAGTGTGCTGATTGCGACCAGCAGTTCGGAAGCAGAGCCAGAACTCGCTGAGAAATCAATCCTGGTCTTCGATCTTTCGACTAACATTACTGACAGCGTCCCCTACGACGGGGCTGGGGCGCTGTTTGAAGGGGCTTTGGGCGGCGGCGACTACCGCTCGGTCTCGCTGTACTCGGTCTTGCAAGCGCTAGCGGCGGCGGCTGAAGATGACAACGTCGTCGGCCTCTATCTGACCGGCCATACCGACGAAGGCTTTGCCACGCTACAGGAGGTGCGGCAGGCCCTGACTAGCTTTAAGGAATCGGGCAAGCCGATCTGGGCCTACGAAACCGACCTCAACGAACGGGACTACTACCTCACCTCAGCGGCCGATACGCTGGTGCTCAACCCGGCTGGAATTATTGAGGTAAACGGCTTCCGCGCCGAAATTCAGTTTCTAGCAAACGCGCTGAAAAAGTACGGCATTGGGGTTCAGGTGCTGCGGGTGGGGCGGTTCAAGTCAGCTGTAGAGCCCTTCATTCGAACGGAAAGTAGTCCGGAAGAGCGGCAGCAGACCCAGGATCTGCTGAGCGGCCTCTGGCAAAATTTTCTCCAAACCGTGTCTGCCGACCGCGAACTGACGGCGCAGCAGCTCCAGCAGATTGCCGATGCGGGCGGCCTGGTTGAAGCAGAGCAGGCTCAGGCCGCCGGGCTGGTCGATCGGGTGGCTTTCTACGACGAAGTCCTGGCTGAGCTGCAAGACCTGACCGAGGCCCGCGATGAAGATGATTTTCCCCAAACGACGCTCTATGCCTATAGCCGTCTAGTGAATGAGCGTAGCTCCGGTGGCGGCGGTGATGAGATCGCGATCGTCTACGCTGAGGGCAATATTATCAGCGGTGAAGGGGGCGTCAGCGACGTGATTACTGACCAGGGGCTGACCGAAACGCTGCGTCGAATGCGTCGAGACGATGACGTAGGGGCGGTGGTACTGCGGGTTAACAGCCCCGGCGGCAGCGCTCTGGCGTCTGAAATTATTGCCCACGAGGTCGAGCTGCTAGCTCAGGAAAAGCCCGTCGTGATTTCGATGGGGGATTTTGCCGCCTCTGGCGGCTATATGATTTCGGCCCCAGGAACCATAATCCTGGCAGAGCCGACGACGATTACCGGCTCGATTGGGGTCTTCGGCCTGTTGCTCAATATTAAGGAGATTGCCAACCGCAATGGCATTACCTGGGATGTGATCAAAACGGCCCAGTTCGCTGATATTGATACCATTGCTCGGCCCCAGTCTGAAGCCGAGCTGAAGATCCAGCAGGACTATGTCAACAGCCTCTATGACCGCTTCGTAACGCTGGTGGCTGAAGGCCGTGACGTGACTAAAGAGCGGGTCAACCAGGTGGCCCAGGGCCGAGTTTGGACCGGCATGGATGCCGTACAGGCCGACCTGGTCGATCAGCTGGGCGGATTGGGAGACGCGATCGCGGTTGCCGCGGAAGCGGCTGAGCTAGAAGACTGGCAGGTTGAAGAATATCCCAGACCGCTTTCGCTAGAGGAACAGATTTTCGGCCGCCTGTTTAACAGCGAAATCACGTCCCGACTGCCCTGGAAGCAGGACCCGCTGACGGACGAAATTATCGAGCTGCGCCAGAATCTCCAGGTGCTCGAGCAGCTCAACGACCCCAACCATGCCTATACGCGACTACCGTTTACGACGGAGATTGAGTAATCTGAGTATGCAGAACCGCTAGATAGGCTTGAACGGCTTTCGCCATGCCCATTTCCAAGGCGTCTGCGGTCAGGGCATGGCCAATTGAAACTTCTAAAATATGGGGAATGGTACAGAACTGAGGCAGATTTTCTAGATTCAGGTCGTGGCCGCCGTTGACGCCGAGTCCAATCGATTGGGCCATTTTGGCGGCGGCGGCATACCGCTCTAGGCTAGCCGCCGCTTTTCCCTGGCGATAGGCAGTGGCATAGGGCTCGGTGTAGAGCTCTATCCGGGTCTCCATCGGCGCTGTTGCACCCATGCAGCCCAGATCTTTGAGCCGGGCAATCTGAGCTGGGTCGGGATCCATAAACAAACTAACCCGACAGCCCAGCGCCTGGAGTTCCTGAATAATTGGCTTTAGCCGTTCTCCATCCTGGCGAATGTTCCAGCCGTGGTCTGAGGTGGACTGACCGGGCGCATCCGGCACCAGAGTCGCCTGAGCGGGTTTGACCTGGCGGACAATGTCCATCCAGGGAGATTCCAGCGGGTTGCCCTCAATGTTGAACTCAATCGCGTGAAAATCCGTCAGCAGCTCAGCCAGCGCGTAGACATCCGCGCGGCGAATATGGCGTTCATCCGGCCGGGGATGGACGGTAATGCCGTGGGCTCCCGCCTCTATACAGACCTGAGCCATGCGGGTAACGCTGGGAATATCTAGAGGCCGGGCATTGCGTAGCAGTGCGACCTTATTGAGATTGACGCTGAGATGGGTCATGCAGACGAACAAAATTCACATACCGTTTCAGCCTACCAGCAGCTCACCCCGCAGCGTCGTCACCGCCTGACCGCTGATGAAAACGCGATCGCCCTCGCAGCGCAGCTGCAAAACGCCGCCCCGGGCAGAAATCTGGTGGGCGACCAGTTCGGACTTACCGAGCTTTTCCTGCCAGTAGGGTGCTAATACTGTGTGGGTGGACCCGGTAACCGGGTCTTCGTTGATCCCGACCGCCGGAGCAAAATAGCGTGAGACAAAATCGACTGACTCGGCCTCGGCTGGAGCCGTCGCGATGACGCCCTGGACCGGCAGGGCTGCGACCTTAGCAAAATCAGGTTTTAGCTTTTGAACTACCGCTTCGGACTGGAGCTCAATTAGGTAGTGAGACTCATCTTTTGCGACATAGCGAATGTTGCCGCCGCAGCAAAGCGCCCCGATTAGCTGCGGCGTCACGTGGGTGGCGTGAACTGACTGAGCTGGAAAATTGAGCTCAATCCAATCGCCCTGACGCCGGGCGGTCAGCAGACCGCTGCGGGTGTGAAACCGAGCCTCCTGGTCGGCAGCCAGATGGCCGTCGCTCCAGAGCACGTGGGCACTGGCCAGGGTGGCATGGCCACAGAGGTCAACCTCTGCCGCTGGAGTAAACCAACGCAGGCTATAGCCGTCTTCGAGTGGATAGAGAAAGGCCGTTTCTGACAGGTTCATCTCCATCGCAATGGCCTGCATCAGCCCGTCGTCGAGCGGCTGTGCCACCACGCAGACCGCCGCTGGATTGCCCTCAAACGGTTGGGCCGCAAATGCGTCCACCTGAACTATGGTTAATCCCAACTGATCCTAAGCCCCCCTAAGCCTCAAACCAAAACTCAATTTCTGATGTCGCCTGCTCAAACCGGGCCGAATGCACGACCTGCGCCGGCACGTGATACCAATCATCCACGCCAACCCGCCGGGTCTCACCAGCCATTTTAGGGCTATCATCGCCTAGATTGTGGCCACTCGTTATCGAGCTTGGCCATCGCGTCCATTTTATCGCTAAACTCCCTGCCGCACGGATTTTGGCCGAGCCTGCCTTTGTCCGCTTGATTTTTGTTCAAACTTAATTAAGAATAGTTCTTAACAAGATTAGGGCTTTACGATGTCGCTTTCAACTCCCTCCCAGTTTGCCCCAGTTAGATCAGCCGTTCATTGTCGCTTGACCTGCGTCTGCTGTAGTCGAACCTATGAGTTTTCCTCCGATTTAATCACCGATCTAAGCCGACATCAGACGGTGTTGCAGGGCTATCAGCTGTTAGAACAACAGCTCAGACTGTCGGGCATTTGCCCAGAATGTCAGACCGATTAGCGCTACACCAGACCTGATCGGGTTCTGGCGGAGGCTAGCAGACCCGAAAAGTTTTCAAAGGGACCTTACCCGAGCTATGCTGTCATTACCGTTATTGACAATAAAAGTCATTAAATAGCATTAGACGCCGTTGAGGATACTATGGCCGATTCTCCAGACACGCTTTGGCTCAGCGCCAGCCCCTATCTCAAATGTCTCGATCGTCCGCTTTTACAGGAGCTCTGTCGGCGCTCCAAGGTCTACCGCTGGGACTATTTTCAGTCGATGGATGAGCCCTGCTGCCTGGAGACTGCTCTGACGCTGCTGCATGACTATTTAAGCCAAACCGAGCGGCCGATGCATCTGGTTGGCCATGGTATTAGCGGGGTGATCGGGTTGCTGTACGCCCGCCGCTATCCAGAGCGGGTCAGCTCGCTGGCGCTGCTGTCGGTGGCTGGCCTACCCGCCGTCACTTGGCAGGCACATTATTATCAGCTGCGGCAGATTTTGCCCTGTAGCCGTACGGTTTTACTGGCGCATATGGTGCGGCTGCTGTTTGGTGTACAGCCCCTCGCGATCGCAAAACACCTCACCAGGCTGCTAGAAAAAGAGCTAGACGCTGGCCTTTCGCTGCATTCGCTCTATCAGCGTGGGCAGATTGCGCCGGGCGGGGTCTCGGTGCCGCTGCTGGTGTGCTGCGGGCAGCAGGATATAATTGTGGCTGAAGAGATGCGCGATCGCTGGCGGCAGTGGCTGAAAGCAGAAGACCGGCTGTGGCAATGCAAAAACGGTCAGTACTTTTTCCATCAGCGCTATGCCAAAGCCGTGGGATGCGAAATAACGATGTTTCAGCGCGGTTTAGCAGCGCCCCGAAAATATAGGCTGCCGTCTTCAACATCAAACTGAGCGTGGGATGACAATGAGGAGTAAGGCGTACAGGTTCACTAGCTTGAATCGGCTGGAGGCTAAAGCCATATACCGACACATTATCTACTGACCCGCTTGAGGCTTCGGGTCAATCGCTGTTCGGCTTGTCGAGCCTGTCTGATTTAGAAACCGAGATGACAGCTGGGGCCAATAGGTGCTCTTACAACTGCTCAAATACTAGCTCCATGCGATCGCCTCTAAACCGTGCGACCCCATATTCAATTAAGCGTCCCTGCTGGTCTTCGTTAATTGCCTCAGCGAGAAGAATCGGCTGATTCAGCGGCAACTCCAGCAGCTTGGCGTCATGGGGTTTGACCAGACGAGCTGAAACACAGGTGCTACGGCGAATATGGTCACAGTCATAGCGCTGTCTGAGCCATTGGGAAATGGAGCCGGTTTCCTGTAGCAAAGCGAGGCTAGCGTCAGAGAGCAGGTCGGGGAAAAGTCCCAGCGGAAAGTAACCTGTCCCGACACTAATCGGCTGACCATCGGCCGAACCCAGTCGCTCGATCAGCGCCACCGGGTCTCCCGGCTTCAGGGCCAAGTCTTTGGCTACGGATGGGTCAGCGGGAATCTCTAACGCTCTCAGCAGCGTGAACTCGGCCGTGTGGCCGTGGGCTCTCAGCGCCTCGTTGTAGCGGACGCGCTTGCCAATCGCATAGCGAATCGGGGCTGCCGTGACGAAGGTCCCACGCCCCCGCTCTACCCGCAGCAGACCCTCCTGCCGCAGCAGCGCGATCGCCTGGCGCAGCGTGTGCCGATTAACGCCAAAGCGCTCCGCCAGCTGAGCCTCCGTCGGCAGCCGATCGCCCGCCTGGTAAACCTGGTCGCGGATACTACGGCGCAGGACTTCAGCAATTTGAATGTAAAGCGGTAGAGCAGCTTGGGTCATCAATGACAGCTTTATCACAAAATAGGGGTTGTCATCTAAGATAAACCCCGGCATAATTTGTCTAGACATCTAGATTTATTTAAGAGCAGGTTAAGGTGATGGTGGACCTGACAGCAAGGCCCGTGTGGATGGCGACGCTTGCCCAGGCTGAGCCCACTGAGCTAGCCGAGCATCTAGCTACTTTAGGAGAGCTGCCAGACCATACTTTCCTGCGATCGCCCGAGATGGGCCTGACGATGGTGCGGGGTCGAGCCGGGGGAACCGGGCAGGTGTTTAATCTGGGAGAAATGACCCTAACCCGCTGCGTGGTGCAGATTGAAGCTGGGGCCGAGAAAATTGCCGGGTTTGGCTATGTGGCCGGGCGCGATCGCGTCCACGCCACCCAGGCCGCCCTCTGCGATGCCCTGATGCAGCATCCCGCCTGGTATGAAACCGTCCAGAACACGGTGATTCAGCCCTTACAGGCTTCAGCAGAACAGCAGCAAACCCAGCAGCAGCGACAGACGGCGGCCACCCAGGTGAACTTCTTTACGATGCAGCGAGGTGAGTGATGCAGACAACCCAGCTACCCGGCTTTCGTTACCCGGTATATGACGCCCAGAAGACCTTTCGGGCTTTGCTGGACGCGATCGCGCGACCCGGCACCCTTTACCCAATCCCCGCCAAACTCCAGCCGCCCGCGGGTCTGACTCCAGCCTGCGCTTTGGCCAGCCTGACGCTGCTCGATCTTGAAACTCGGGTATGGCTCCCGCCGGATTGGCCCGCTGAAGTAGAAGCCTGGCTGCGCTTCCACACCGGCTGCTCGTTTGTGGCCGAAACGAAATCGGCTGACTTTGCCTTGCTTAACGCTAACCAAGTCCAGCTCAACGCCTTTAGCCGAGGTACCACGACCGATCCAGAAACGTCGGCGACCCTACTAATTCAGGTTGCGGATTTTTCCTCGGGGCCAAAAGTAGAGTTACGGGGACCTGGAATTCAAACCCGCGAAGAGATTCGACCAGCAATTTCAGCCCAGTTTTGGCAGCAGTGGCAGCGCTATCAGGACTATCCCTTAGGCATCGATGTCTTTTTGTTCACGGCAGATGGCGTTTTGGGGTTGCCGCGCTCAGTGAATGTTGAGTTAGCTCAGGAGGTGCGCTGATGTCCTACGTTGCGGTTAAAGGGGGCGCGAAAGCGATCGCGAATTCCGAAGCCCTACTTCAGGCCCAGCGACGCGGCGAGCAGACCGTCCCGGAGCTGAGTTTAGAGCAGATCAAGCAGCAGATGGCGCTGGCAGTAGACCGGGTGATCAGCGAAGGCAGCCTCTATGACCGTGATTTGGCGGCCCTGGCGATTAAGCAGTCCTGGGGAGATCTGGTCGAAGCCGCCTTTTTACTGCGGGCCTATCGGACAACCCTGCCCCGGTTCTACTACAGCCAGCCGGTAGATACCGGGCAGATGCAGCTCCAGCGGCGAATCTCTTCCATCTTCAAGGACTTGCCGGGCGGCCAGCAGCTCGGCGCGAGCTTTGACTACATCCATCGGCTGTTGGACTTTAAGCTGGCGGCTGAAGACAATCAGTTCCCAGCGCCAGAGAGCGAGACCGACAATCAGCCGGTGCCGAGAGTCGTCGATGTCTTAGGTAAAGAAGGTCTGATTCAAGCAGAGAATCCCATACAGCAGCCGAACAATGGCGCAACCCAGTCTGAAGAAAATGTCTTTGACCTGACCCGACAGCCACAGCAGCTTCCGGCAGGGCGAGATGCCCGACTGCAAAATTTGGCCCGGGCCGATGAGGGCTTTCTCCTCAGTCTGGCCTACTCCTCGCAGCGGGGCTACGGCAACAGTCACCCCTTTGCAGGCGAGATTCGCGTCGGTCAGGTGGAAGTGGTGATTTGTCCTGAAGAGCTGGGGTTTGAGGTCGCGATCGCGTCCATCACCCTGACCGAAGTCCAAATGGTCAACCAGTTCAAAGGCAGCTCAGCCATCCCACCGCAGTTCACGCGAGGCTACGGCCTCACCTTTGGCTACAACGAACGCAAAGCGATGGCCATGGCACTCGTCGATCGGTGCTTACGCGCCGAAGAATTTGGCGAAACTGTCCAGGGACCGGCCCAGGACGAAGAATTTGTGCTCTCCCACTCCGACAACGTCGCCGCCCAGGGCTTTGTTCAACATCTGAAGCTTCCCCACTACATCGACTTCCAAGCCGAACTGAATTTAGTTCGCAAACTGCGCCAAGAGTATCAACAGTCCAATCAGGCGACTCAATCGACCGAAGTCGAAATAAAACAAGCGGAGAACTTCGACAGCGCCAACATAGAAAATAACAGCGTGCCCACGCCTATTAGCCCACCACTCGATCACCCGACCACTCCCCACCACTCCCCCACCCCATGACTTCCCTAACTCAAAACTTCAACTTCGCCTACCTCGACGAGCAGACCAAGCGCACCATTCGCCGAACTTTGCTAAAGGCGATCGCGATTCCCGGCCATCAAATTCCTTTTGGCTCACGCGAAATGCCCCTGTCCTACGGTTGGGGAACCGGCGGGATGCAGGTGACGGCAGCGGTGATCGGTCAAGACGACGTTTTCAAAGTGATTGACCAAGGGGCCGACGATACGACTAACGCGGTCAACATTCGCCGCTTTTTTGAGAAAGTCTGCGGGGTTGAAACAACAGAGAGTACATCCGCCGCAACCCTGATCCAAACCCGCCATCGGATTCCTGAAACGCCATTGCAGGAAGGACAAATTATGGTCTACCAGGTGCCGATTCCAGAACCGCTGCGCTGGCTAGAGCCCTCTGAGGTAGAAACTCGCAAAATGCACGCCCTGTCAGAGTACGGTCCAATGTATGTGCGGCTCTATGAAGACATCACCCAGTTTGGGCAGATCGCGACTGCCTACGACTATCCGGTGATGGTGAATCAGCGCTACCTGATGCGACCTAGCCCGATTCCTCGGTTCGACAATCCCAAGCTGAATATGAGCCCGGCAATCCAGCTGTTTGGCGCGGGGCGAGAGAAGCGAATCTATGCCGTACCGCCCTATACGGAAGTTAAGAGTCTAGATTTTGAAGACTACCCTTTTCAGGTTGAAACCTGGGATAAGGCCTGTGAATTCTGCGGCTCGACTGAGAGTTATTTGGATGAGGTGGTGACGGACAATGATGGGGGGCGGCTGTGGATTTGTTCGGATACGGATTTTTGCCGGAGTCGTGGGAAGAGGGAAGAGTAAAAAGGGAAGAGGAAAGAGGAAAGAGGGATGATAACAGATTGTGATGAGGCTCGATTAATTACAATGCAGGATCGGCTTGTGCCGCTGCTGACAGTTGAGCGGCTGAGTAAGGCTTATGGGGCGGTGGTGGCCTGCGATCGCGTTTCTCTCTCGCTCTACCCCGGTCAGGTTTTAGGCATTATTGGCGAGTCGGGGTCGGGGAAGACGACGTTGCTGAAAGCGATCGCGACTCATCTGCCGATTGATAGCGGACGGGTTTGCTATACCTCTACAGCGGGTCAGGCGCTCGACCTGCACGAGCTACCGCTGCCTCGACGGCGTCAGCTGATGCGCACCGAATGGGGCTTTGTCCAGCAGAATCCCCGCGATGGATTGCGGATGAATGTGACGGCGGGGGCCAATATCGGTGAGCGGCTGATGGAGGTGGGCGGACGGCACTATGGCCAGATTCGCCAGACAGCGGGGCTCTGGCTAGACCAGGTTGAAATCTCCCAAGCGCGGATGGACGATTTTCCCCACACGTTCTCCGGCGGGATGCAGCAGCGGCTTCAGTTAGCCCGGGTGCTGGTGACGAGTCCCCGGTTGGTGCTGATGGATGAGCCCACGGGGGGACTCGATGTTTCTGTTCAGGCCAAGCTGCTTGACCTGATTCGCTCTCTGGTCAGAACGCTTCAGCTCAGCGTCATTTTAGTCACCCACGATATTGGCGTGGTGCGGCTGCTGGCCCATCGGCTGCTGGTGATGCAGGGCGGTCAGGTGGTTGAAGCGGGCCTGACGGATCAGGTGCTAGACGATCCTCAGCATCCCTATACGCAACAGCTCGTGAGTGCCACCCTTGTTCCCTAACCCCAGTCTTAGAAAATGACTTCTACCGCGATCTCGCCTTCGCCCGTCTCCACCAACAGCCTGCTCTGGGCCGACAATCTCCATAAGCGCTTTATCCTACACGCCCAGGGCGGAATCTGTCTGCCCGTGCTCAAGGGGACTTCACTAAAGGTTAAGCCCGGTGAGTGCGTCATTCTTCAGGGACCGTCGGGCTCTGGCAAATCGACTTTTATGCGCTCCCTCTACGCCAACTACCGCGTAGACAGCGGCGCGATTTGGGTAAAGCACGGGGAGAACCGGATCGATCTGACGCAGTGCCAGCCCCATGAGCTGATGGCGATTCGACAAAAGACAATTGGCTACGTCAGCCAGTTTCTGCGGGTGATTCCTCGCGTTCCGGCGCTGGAAGTGGCGGCAGAACCGCTGATGGAGCTGGGTTTAGAAGCAGCAGCTGCCCGTGACAACGTGAGATCATTATTTCGCCGATTGAATCTACCCGAGCGGCTGTGGAGCCTGTCTCCAACCACGTTCTCCGGGGGCGAAAAACAGCGATTAAACATTGCTCGGGCCTTCTCGGTAGACTTTCCGATTTTGCTGTTGGATGAACCCACGGCGGCATTAGATGCGGCGAATCGAGAAGTTGTGATTGAGCTAATCGAGGAGAAAAAGGCCCGGGGCTGCGCCCTGATTGGGATTTTTCACGATGAGCAGGTCTGGCAGCGAGTCGGTAACCGTGTCTTAACCTTCGGCAGAGAAGATGAAACCGCATTAGGTGAATCCCATGAATGAACAAGTCTATACCAACTATCGGCTTCAGCTGCCTGAGCAGGAGCTGCTTGGAACGCTGGTTGTGAGAGATGGAGCGATCGCGGACATCCAACCCGGTATCCAGCCCAGCGGACAGGATGGTGAAGGGCAATATCTGCTGCCAGGGCTGGTTGAGCTGCATACCGATCACCTAGAGCGGTGCCTGTCTCCCCGACCCAAGGTGCGCTGGCCCTTGGATGCCGCTACCGTACAGCACGATCGCGACCTGGCGGCGGCAGGCATTACTACGGTCTGCGATGCCATTGCCATCGGCGACGTAACCCCAACTTCACTGCGGATGACCCAGTACGACCCGATGATTCAGGCGCTGCACCAGCGGCAGGAATCGGGCCAGTTTGCGATTGAGCATCGTCTCCATCTGCGCTGCGAGCTGGCCTACGATGCCGTGGCTGAGATCGCCCAGCGCTACGCCCAGCATCCGCTGCTTTCTCTAATTTCGCTGATGGACCACACGCCCGGGCAGCGGCAGTTTGCCAAGCTGGATAAGTTTCGCGAATACTACATGGGCAAGCATGGGGTCTCAGCAGCGGAAATTGATGATTTCATTCAAGAGCGGCTCGATGCTCAGAAAGCTTTTGCCGTGATTAGCCGCACGGCCCTGGTTGAGCTAGCGCGGTCCCAAAACCTGGCCTGGGCCAGCCACGACGACGCCACAGTCGAGCATGTGCAGCAGGCCATCGCGGAGGGCGCAACAATTGCCGAATTTCCGACGACCCTGGAAGCGGCCAAAGCGTCGCATCAGCACGGCCTACAGGTGCTGATGGGCGCGCCTAATTTGGTCTTGGGGGGCTCCCATTCCGGCAATGTGTCGGCGATGGAGCTGGTGATGGCTGACCTGGTGGATATTATTTCTTCTGACTACGTGCCCCACAGCCTGCTCCAGTCCGTCTTTATCATCGCCGCTGCCACCGGGAAGCCGATTCACGAAGCGATGCGTCCGGTGACGATTAATCCCGCGATCGCAATCCAGCTCGACCGCGATCGCGGCAGTCTAGAATTGGGCAAGCGCGCCGACCTGCTCACCGTCTGCGCGGAGGATACCGTGCCGCGCCTAACCAGTGTGATCTGCGCGGGCCGCCGGGTCGCCTAGCGCGGTCGAGCAATGCCCTACAATATGAATTCCTCCAGGAGTCCGGCTCGCCATGCGCCAAATTACTCATCTCATTTACGATTTCGATGGTCTCCTGCTCAATACCGAACCGATCTACTGCCAGGTCAATCAAACCCTAGCCCAGCGCTATGGGAAAGACTTTACTGATCAGCTCCATGCCCAAACCATGGGACGGCAGGCGCTGGTCTGCGCTGAAATTGTCACGACGCAGCTGGCGCTGCCGCTAACGCCAGAAGAGTACATCGCGGCAAGAGACGAGCTGATCTATGACCTGTTTCCCACCGCTGAGCCGATGCCAGGCGCGATCGCGCTCACCCAGCATTTCCATCGACAGGGCATTCCTCAGGCGATTGCCACCAGCTCGGCCCGGCGTTCCTTTGGCTGTAAGTCAGCCCGCTATCAGGACTGGCTGGCCCTGTTCGATTGCATTGTCGTAGGTGACGATCCTGCCGTTAAGCAGAGTAAGCCAGAGCCGGATAGCTTTCTGGTGGCAGCTAGTCGCCTAGGGGCACCGCCGGAGCGCTGCCTGGTGTTTGAAGATGCGCCTGCCGGGATTGAGGCAGCAAAGCAAGCGGGCATGGCGGTGGTTGCGGTCCCCGATAAAGATATGGACTGGCAGTCTTACCAGGAAGCTGACCTGATTTTGCCGATGCTCTCTAAGTTTGACCCGCAGCCCTGGGGGTTGCCCGCGTTTGAAGTTGCGAATTGACCTCACTACGCTAGCGCCAGAAGATCTGAATGCAGGTTTGTAAGGTGGCGCAGTGCGAGGGGCGTTGACGCTCTGATTGTTATCTAAGACGCCGAGATCACCTGGCTGCTCGACTATGCCGACAGTCACATTGTGTCGTATGACCAGCTCTCAAAAACACAATTATTCTCCAATCTGAAGCCTGAAGTTTGGCAGGACGGCTTCACCTGACAAGGCTGCTGGGAAGGGAATGACTTCTACGGGCTGATTTGGGCGATAAACCTCAACTTGGCGGTTTTGTGGATCGATCAGCCAGCCTAAACGCAGGCCATTTTCTAGATATTCCTGCATTTTCACCTGTAGGGGCCTGATGCGATCGCTAGGTGAACGCAGCTCAATCACGAAGTCTGGACACAGAGGGAGAAAGCCCTTCTGCTGCTCTGGCGTCAGGTCATCCCAGCGTGCTTGGGAAACCCAGGCCGCATCCGGCGAGCGATCGGCTCCGTTGGGTAGGCTAAAAATAGTGGAGGAGCTAAAGACCTGTCCTAGACCAGTCAACCGGTTCCAAATGCTCAAATCAGTGATTAGACCGGCTTCTTGTCTCCCACTTTCGCCGCCGACCGGTGACATGATTACTAGGTCTCCTTGCGCAGTACGTTCCATTTGCAGGTCGGGGTTGGCCTGACAGAGGGTGTAGAACTGTTCACGGGTGAAGCGGGTGATCGGCTCCAGGTTTAACACTATTGAGGTCATCAGGTATCTCCATAGGTAAAGCGTAACCCTTGCTGACTTGATTTTAATCGAAAGGCGATCGCGGGTACCATCTACTTATGTTATGAAGGAAGCTTACGCAGTATGATTTAGGCTCTGTTTGTTTGAATATCCACTCCTAATAATCTCACAAGCACCATAGACTTCATTCATCAATCTCTGAGAAGATACGGGTACATAACAAGTTTCAAGCATTTTGACATCGTTCACTCTGTGCAAACAGTTAATTTGTTTGTTTTCTTAGTTAGTGAAAGCTATGGCGGTTAAAGGTTTCAGAAGAATGCAGATTTTGAGAGCGCTTGCTGCTTTCTTTTTTGCTTCTTCGGGAGTGTCAACCGTGGCAAGAGAATCGGAACTGTAGTAAGGCAGACGTGACCGAGTTTAGAGCATGTATAGGCAGGGAATTCCCTCCAGGGACTGACTACAGTGAGCTAAAGACATTTTTAGAGGAGAAAGGCGTTAAAGAAATACCTCCCGAATTGATTGAAGATGAAAACAAGTTTATATTCAGGTGGGGACCTCCGAGCATAATCAACATATCGAACTATTCAATAACTGTCGTTGGTCGATATAACAAAGATTTCGAAATTAACGAAGGCGGTCAACCATAAGCAAAATTTTGATTGAAGGAACGTCTGTTACATCGCTATCATTTTTTGTTCCCACAGTAGATTCGGTCGATGACCGTATCTGCTTGAACCTGATAGATCAGAGCGTCTAGAATTTGGAGGGCCGGGGCGTTCATAGTAAGCCATTTTTTCATGGCCAGCTTCCGGAAGGCAGGAGGATTCCACCCAAGTCTTTTACCCGCTGAGGTTTCATAAAATAGGCCCAGGCTTGACCTAGGGGCTGATGGTCTGGAGTAAACACGGTAATCTCCTGACGCTGATACTCGTTTTCATGGTCGGGCCGATGCTCGTCATAATCTTCCAGATAGTCCAGATGGGCCAGGGTTTGCCGGTTTGAGAAGGTCAGCAGGTCACCCTGCACCCAGCCGTCGCCTTCGGTCATGGCGGGATAACCGAGCTGGGGGAAGTCGTAGAGGGTGCCCTGCGCGATCGCGCTCACCGCCTCCACCAAATGCGCCACACAGTACTGCTGATGGTAAAGCCCCCCCGGTTTGAGGGTGCCGTAGACAAAAACTCGGAGTAAAGCCATCGGATTTGCAAGCGCCGATTAAAATTATCTAATGGTAATGAACTATGTAAGAGGGGTCTGGACGTGGAGTCCCGATACAATCCGGCAGAAATCGAATCGAAATGGCAGCAGACCTGGACTGAGCAGGGCCTGGATCAAACCCTAGAAAGGGCGGAGCGGCCCAAGTTCTATGCCCTGTCGATGTTTCCCTATCCCTCTGGCAATCTGCACATGGGCCATGTGCGCAACTACACCATCACCGACGTGATCGCCCGCGTCCGGCGGATGCAGGGCTACCGTGTGCTGCACCCCATGGGCTGGGATGCCTTTGGCCTACCGGCAGAGAATGCAGCGATTCAGCGGGGCGTCCCCCCGGCCCAGTGGACCTTTCAAAACATTGACCAGATGCGCCAGCAGCTCCAGACGCTGGGGCTATCCTACGACTGGGACCGCGAAATCGCCACCTGCTCGCCCGACTACTACCGCTGGACCCAGTGGATTTTCCTCCAGTTCTTCGACGCGGGCCTAGCCTACCGCCGTGAAGCCGCCGTCAACTGGGATCCGGTAGACCAGACTGTCTTAGCTAACGAGCAGGTCGATAGCGAAGGCCGCTCCTGGCGATCAGGGGCCAAGGTGGAGCGCAAGCTGCTGCGCCAGTGGTTCTTGAAAATTACCGACTATGCCGAGCAGCTACTGGCGGACCTCGACCAGCTGACCGGCTGGCCCGAGCGAGTGAAGCTGATGCAGGCCAACTGGATTGGCAAATCGACCGGGGCCCAGGTGACGTTCAAAACTGAGGCGGGAGACAACCTGGTTGTTTACACTACGCGCCCGGACACGCTGTGGGGAGCTACCTTCATGGTGATTTCGCCCGAGCATCCGCTGGCAGAAAAGCTGACGACGGCAGCCCAGGCCGAGGCCGTGAAAGCCTACCAAACCCAGGCCGCGGCCATGAGTGAAATCGACCGCACCGCCGAGGGTCGGGAGAAGACCGGCGTCTGGACGGGCAGCCAGGCTGTGAACCCGGTCAATGGCGAAAAAGTCCCCATCTGGATGGCCGACTACGTGCTGATGGACTATGGGACGGGGGCGATCATGGCCGTTCCAGCCCACGACCAGCGCGACTTTGAGTTTGCGAAAAAGTTTGACCTGCCAATTGACCTAGTCGTGCAGTCGCCCGCAGGCGACCTGGACGTCGCGACCATGACGGCAGCCTATGCCGGGGAAGGCGTGATGGTCAACTCTGGACCGCTGGACAGCGTACCAGCGGGCAAAGGGCCGGGCCAGAGCGTAGAAGCTGCGGTGAAGTGGCTGGAGGCAAAGGGCAAGGGGCAGGGGACGACCAACTATCGTCTACGCGACTGGCTGATTTCGCGTCAGCGCTACTGGGGCGCTCCGATCCCGGTGATTTACTGCGCTGACTGTGGCTGCGTGCCCGTGCCCGAGGCTGACTTGCCGGTAGCGCTACCAGAGCAGGTTGACCTGAGCGGACGCGGCGCTTCTCCGCTGGCAAAAATTGAGAATTGGGTCAATGTTCCCTGTCCCCAGTGCGGTGCCGCCGCTAAGCGCGAGACCGACACGATGGATACTTTCATCGACTCGTCCTGGTACTTTCTGCGCTATGCCGATGCCCAGAATGAATCGAGGCCCTTCGCTTCCGATCAGGCCAATGACTGGCTGCCGGTTGATCAGTACGTCGGCGGCATTGAGCATGCCATTTTACACCTGCTCTATTCGCGCTTTTTTACTAAAGTGCTGCGAGACCGGGGCTTGCTCAACTTTGACGAACCCTTCCAACGGCTGCTCACCCAGGGCATGGTACAGGGGTTGACCTACCTAAATCCGAAAAAGGCCGATAAGGATAAATGGGTGCCGGCAAGTTCGGTCGATCCGGAAGATCCCCGCGATCCCACCACCGGCGATCCGCTGGAAATGGTCTATGCCACCATGTCCAAGTCGAAGGGCAATGGCGTCGCCCCGGGTGACGTGATTGCTAAGTATGGAGCCGACACGGCTCGCATGTTTATCCTGTTCAAAGCACCGCCCGAGAAAGATCTGGAGTGGGACGATGCCGACGTGGAAGGCCAGTTCCGCTTTTTGAATCGGGTCTGGCGGCTGGTGACGGCCTTTGCCGAGTCCGGTCAGTC
Source organism: Vasconcelosia minhoensis LEGE 07310 (assembly GCF_015207255.1). Lineage (GTDB taxonomy): Bacteria > Cyanobacteriota > Cyanobacteriia > Phormidesmidales > Phormidesmidaceae > Vasconcelosia > Vasconcelosia minhoensis. The sequence continues at coordinate 2,070 of NZ_JADEXG010000002.1, read as the reverse complement.
GCTCAAGGGCGACGCCATCCAGCAGGACCAGCTCGGTAAGGCGGAGAAAGACCTGCGCCGCGCTGTCCACACCGCGATTAAGGCAGTCACCGAAGACATTGAAGGCGACTACCAGTTCAATACGGCGGTTTCGGAGCTGATGAAGCTGAGCAATGCCCTCGGCGATGCGCCTGACCCAACTACGCCAGCCTACGCCGAAGGAATTCGTACGCTGATTCTGCTGCTGGCCCCGTTTTCACCCCATATTACAGAGGAGCTGTGGTCACAGCTGGGCCAGTCCGACTCGGTGCACCGTCAGCCCTGGCCAACGGTGGAAGCAGCGGCACTGGTCGCCGATGAGATGACCCTAGTGATTCAGATTATGGGCAAGACCCGCGGCACCATCCAGGTTCCCGCCGGTGCCGACAAGGCGGCCCTGGAGAACTATGCTCGGGAATCGGAGGTGGCGCAGCGCTACCTGGAGGGCAAGCAAATCAAAAAGGTGATCGTCGTCCCGAATAAACTGGTTAATTTCGTAGCAATGTAGCAATCGGTTAAGGTTAGGGTTCTAGAATCTGGTTCCCCTTCTCCCCGGGGAGAAGGGGCTGGGGGATGAGGGTCTTTGGAATGTTATCTATGCGCAGCTCCCTCAGGGCTGCCAAGGCTGCCAGTGCCAGTAGTGTTTTCGGATCTGCGCGGCAGGCGTTTTCGAGGTTTCAATCGTCGAAAAGGGTTCGTCGGGCAGCCCCGGCACCTCGGCCTCGACCTCGTAAAGCCAGTACTGAGTCAGCAGGCCCGGATAGGACTGAGAGTCTCGGGTCGCCTGTCTCGGCTGCTGGGCGGACTTCAGAATCTTGACCTCGGGGCTATCGACACCAAGCTCCTCTTCAATGCCCCTAATCGCTGCCGCTGCCGCACTTTCTCCGGGCTTCATTTTTTCGGCGGGCGGAATGCCGCGCCTGCGAATCCGGCCAGAGTGGTATTCCTGCTTTTCCTCAATCAGAATTTTTGCGCCCTGGCGAATAATAATATGGACTACCGAGACTATTCGCATCGGCGGCGGTGACTGAATTACTGCCTCCCCCGAGACCAGCTCCTGCCACAGATTCTCAACCGACTTAGCCCCACCCCTATTCCAGCTTTGCAAGTCGATAGCCTGACTTTCTAACCAGTGCATCAGCTGATCGATCGTCTCAAAGCTAACGGGGTTACTCACTAGGTTCCATACGGGTCCTTCTCACTCTGCCAGCGGCTGACGGCAATGAGATAAATTCAAAAAGCAATAGGTGAAAGACCCCCTGAACAATGCTCCAGGAGGTCTTCGGATGACAAAGCTAGCGCGATCGCAGTCCAGCCCCAAGCCAACTGCATCCAATAGTGAATTAGGCCTTCCTGGAGTAGTACTCCACCACCAGCAGCTCATTCACGTTCAGGGCCACCCATTCGCGCTCGATCGTGCCGTTGACCTTACCTTCCAGCTTGTTTTTGTCAAACTCCAGGTGAGACGGCAGGTTGGCCAGGCCCGGAAACTCTAGGTTGGCCTCAGCCAGGGTGCGAGAGGCCGCGCGATCTCGCACCGCAATTACGTCGCCCGGCCGACATTGGTAGCTGGCAATATCCACTACGCGACCGTTAACGGTAATATGCCCGTGGTTCACCAGCTGCCGCGCCGCCGGAATCGTAGGGCCTAACCCCATGCGGAAAATTGTATTATCCAGACGCATCTCCAGCTGCTGGAGGATCACCTGACCGGTCGAACCGCCCGCCTTACGCGCTTTTTTTACATAGCGCAGCAGCTGCCGCTCGGTGACGCCGTAGTTAAACCGCAGCTTTTGCTTTTCTTCAAGCCGAATGGCGTATTCAGATTTTTTCTTGCGACCTTGGCCGTGCTGCCCGGGTGGATAGGCTTTGCGAGCAGATTTGCGGGTAAGCCCCGGCAGATCTCCCAGACGACGCACGACTCTCAGGCGAGGTCCTCGATATCGCGACATGAAAATTGAGTCTCCGTTTTTTCAGACATACCATTGTACATCTTTTGGCGGGGATGGGTAGGGGGGAGTGATCGGGGTGATCGGGGTGATCGGGTAGGGG
>NZ_JADEXG010000022.1 GCF_015207255.1 Vasconcelosia minhoensis LEGE 07310 | reverse complement strand
GGGTAGGGGATGGGTTTCCCAGCCCGCGCAGTAAGGTTATTCGGTCAAAGGGGAGTGGGGGGAATCGGGATATAACTTTTGATGGGTTGCCTGGGGGTAGACCCAAACTGGGGGAGGTCGCTATCTTAGCGAAAGAAAGTTGATCCGCTAAGGGCTGATTCCCTGCTGACTATTTGCCGCTCGTGACTCAAAAATCTAAACAGTTGCCCGAAACTACTGCCCACGTTCGCATTACCCACCAGTCCTGGCCCCAGGGCAAAATTGAAGGCGAAGTCCGCGCCAACGAATTTTCTTGGCAGTTTAAATGGCGCTTTCGTCAGGGGCAGCTGACAGTAGAGCCGTCCTTGGGTCGAGCCCTGATTCAGGAGCCGCTGGGTCGGTTTTTAGAACGCTTTGACTATCAGCTAGAGCCGGGCGGGGACTATTCTTTTACGATTCGAGCTCAGCTTTAGCCTCTTGGCTGGGGAGCAGCTGAGCCCCTATTTGAAGAGCCGCTCAGCTGCTACCGATTGCCAGTCAGCCGGTCCAGGTATCGCTCGACCAGCAAAATCGCTACGATGTCGTCAATCTGGCGAGGAATGCTGCGCATACCTTGGGGGACCAGCCGGGTTAAGCCCTTGGGAGGATACATTTGCCAGTAGCGATCGCGCGCCTCTAGGCTGCTATGGCGCTCGTCGATGAGGCTAATCCGAGGCGTATCGGCCAGAGCCGTCAGCTTGGCCTGCCAGTCCTTCGCCCCGGTTTGGTCGCCCATCACAATCGCAGAAATGGCGTAGGTTTGCCGCAGGGCCTCGATTTGGCTCAGCACTTCTGCGGCTAAGACAACCTGATGATGGTGTAGGGCGCGGTCAAGGCCGACGATGGCTAAGCCGCATTTTATCCGCCCCGGGTCAAAGCCCAAGAGCACAGGTTGAGAGAGCGGTTCGGTAGCGGATTGGGGCACGACGACCAGTATTCAACAGCACACGGTGGACATTTTGCAGCGGCGCGATCGCTCATCTCATTTTGTCTTGCTCAATTCCCCATTGTCAGTAAACTAGAAGCGCTTTGAATTCTTTTCTGTATCAATCTGCCGAAAAGTGCTAAAAAAGTACGCACAAAATAGGAACCGACCAATATAGAAGTCCAGTCTGATTCTGTGAAATTCTAGCCGCGTATTTGCCCAGTCATCCTCTATGCTTCAAAAGTTACTCAATAAATCAGACTTTGAGCCGTGAGGCTAAGCCTATTTTTGTTAAAAATACGACTTCAATGCTATCTTATTTAGTACATCCGTACCTAGCAAACGGTGTGACGACCCCGTGCATGTAAAAAGGGTTGAGCTTTCTAACTTTAAATCTTTTGGGGGAACGACTGACGTTCCTCTCCTGCCTGGGTTCACGGTAATCTCTGGCCCTAATGGGTCTGGCAAATCCAACATCCTGGACTCGCTGCTGTTTTGCCTCGGTCTGGCCAGCTCCAAGGGGATGCGGGCCGAGCGGCTACCCGACCTGGTGAATCAAAACCAGGCCAAGCGTCGGACGACGGCTGAGACCATTGTGACGGCGACCTTTGACATTAGCGATATCGATCCAGAGCTGCTGCGTGACGAAGCTAACGACCCGCCTGCTCAGGTCGATGGCTCCGGCGATGGCTGCGCAGACCGCAGCTGCAAATTCGGAGTGCAGAATGGCCATAGTCACCTGAATGGAAATCGTCAGAATGGTCAGCTCAGCAGCCAAAATGGCCAAAATGGTCAGTCTGGGCATCTGGCGCAGGACTGGCGAGTCACCCGGCGGCTGCGGGTCACCCCCCAGGGCACCTATACGTCGAACTACTACATCAACGGGGAGCCTTGCACGCTCAACCAGCTGCATGAGCAGCTCCAGCGCTTTCGGATCTATCCAGAAGGCTACAACGTCGTCCTGCAGGGCGATGTGACCAGCATCATCTCAATGAATGCCCGCGAGCGGCGAGAAATTATTGATGAGCTGGCGGGCGTGGCGGCCTTTGACCGTAAGATTGACCAGGCCCGGGCCAAGCTCGACGTGGTAAAGGAGCGCGAGGAGCGTTTTCAAATCGTTGAACGGGAGCTAAACGACCAGCTAGAGCGGCTCGACCAGGACCGCAAAAAAGCCGAAAAGTATCAGCAGCTGAAGGCGACGCTGCAAACCCAGATGCAGTGGGAGGTGGTTTTGCAATGGCGATCGCAGCAGGCCCAGGCCCAAACCCTGACCGAGCAGATCGCCCAGGGGCGGCAGCAGGCGACAGCCCTGACCGAGCAGATCGCCGCCCAGAACGAGCAGATTACCGCCACCTCAGCGGCGCTGACCCAGCTCAACGCCCAGGTCAAGGCGCTGGGTGAAGATGACCATCTGGCATTGCAGGCCCAGCTGGCTACCCAGGAGGCCGAACTGCGCCAGCTAGGCCGCCAGGAGCAGGCACTACGGGCCTCGTCGGCGGAGATCGCCCAGCGCCTCCAGCAGACCCAGCAGGAGATTCAAACCCAGGGCCAAACCCTCGGGCAGACCCAGCAGCAGCTGCAAACCCTGACGGAGACCGAGCTGACGGCTCTTCAGGCGGCCCAGGTCCAGGCCCGTCAGCAGCTTCAGGAGAGCCGAGAAGCGACGACCGCGATCGCAAGTGCCTCTGAGACCTGGGTGCAGCAGCAGACCGACCAGCGCCGCCAGATTGAGGCCCAGCTCGGCCAGCTAGAGCCGCTACGGGCCGAGCAAGTGCGGCTCCAAGAGCGGACGGCCCAGCTCCAGTCGCAGATCGCCAGCCAGCGGCAGGCGGTTCAGTCTCTGACCCAGGAATTACCCGATTCCCAGGCCGCCAGCGCTGATGCTAGCCCAGTGCAGCCTAGCCAAATTCAAGCACTGGCTCAGGCCGTCGCTGAGGCCGAGGCCGAGCTCCAGACCCAGCAAGAGACCCAGAGCCGCCTGCTCCTGGAGCAGCGGCAGAAGCAGCGGGAGCTGGACAAACTGGAAGCCCAGGAGCAGGCGCTACAGGAGACCCAGGGCACCCAGGCGACGGAGCTGCTGGTGCGCAGCGGACTGTCGGGGATCTGCGGGCTGGTGGCCCAGCTGGGGCGAGTCGATCCGAAATATCAGACGGCGCTAGAAATTGCTGCGGGCGGGCGGCTGGGCTACCTAGTCGTCGAGCATGACGGCGTTGCGGCCAAAGGCATTGACCTGCTGAAGCGGCAGCGGGCCGGGCGGGCTACTTTTCTGCCGCTCAACTCAATTCGCGTGCCCCGGTTCAAGGCTCTGCCCGCCTGGGATCGGCCCAGCGGCTTTGTAGACTACGCCGTCAACCTGATTGACTGTGACCCGAAATATCAGGACGTGTTTGCCTTTGTCTTTGGCGGTACGGCGGTCTTCGAAACCCTCAATGCGGCCCGTCCACACCTGGGCGACTTTCGCATGGTTACCCTGGACGGCGAAGTGCTGGAAGCCAGCGGCGCGATTACCGGCGGCAGCCTGAAGCAGCGGGGACGGCTGCATTTTGGCACGGTAGACCCCGGCGAGTCAGCCGAGGCCCAGGCGCTGCGGCGGCGCCTGCAAGAGATTGAGCAGATCCTCCGCCGCTGTGAGCAGGCGATCGCGACTGCCGCCGCCGCCGTCCAGTCCCAGTCTCAGGCGCTGATCGAGGCCCGGCAGACCTATCGGGAGCAAGAGCTGCGGGCCAGCCAGGCGGCGACCCAGCAGCAGCAAGTGCAGCAGCGGCTGACCTTAGCGCAGCAGCAGCTGGCCCAGTCCGAGCACGAGCAGGCCATCGCCCGGGATCGCCTCCAGGCGCTGGCGATGACGCTGCTGCTGCAGGAGGCCGCCCTGCAGCAGCAGCGGCAGGCGCTGGCCGAACTGGAGCAGTCCCAAACCCACCGCGAGTGGCAGCAGGCCCAGGCGGTGGTGCGCGAACTGGAGGAGCAGCTGAACCAGCGGCAGGCGGCCCTGCAGCAGGCAGAGCGGCAGCAGCAGGCGCTAGTCGGTCAGCAGCAGCGGCTCCAGGAAAGAATCCAAGCGGCCCAGCAGCTGGTCGGCCAGCTGCGGCAGCAGCAGCAGCAGCAGCTCAACCAGCAGGCCGAGCTGAGCCAGCAGCAGCAGGTCCTACAGCAGACGATGGCCCAGACCCAGGCCGCGATCGCGGCCCTCGACCAGAAGCTGGCCGCCGAGAAGACCGAGCGCGACCGGGCCGAACACCGGCTGCGGGAGCAGCGGCACCAGCACCAGCAGCTGGAATGGCAGCAGCAAAAGCTGGCCGAAACCCAGCAGGCCAGGCAGCAGCAGCTGGCGGAGCTAGAAAGCGCGATCGCCCAAACCCGGCAAACCCTGCCCCAGCCGCTGCCCGAGATTCCGGCTGAGCTTAGCCTGGAGGAGTTACATAAGTCGCTGAAGTCGCTGCAGCGGCGGATTGAGGCCCTGGAGCCGGTGAACATGCTGGCGCTGGAGGAATATAACCGCACCCAGGAGCGGCTGGTCGAGCTGACCGACAAGCTGACGACGCTGGAAGCCGAACGGACGGAGTTGCTGCTGCGGATTGAGAATTTCACCACCCTACGGCGGACGGCTTTTCAAGAAGCCTTTGTCGCGGTGAATGAAAACTTTCAGTCGATTTTTGCTGAGCTGTCAGACGGCGACGGCTACCTCCAGCTCGATGATTCCCAAGATCCCTTCAACGGCGGGCTGAATCTGGTCGCCCACCCCAAGGGCAAGCCCGTCCGGCGGCTGGCCTCGATGTCTGGCGGCGAAAAGTCGCTGACCGCGCTCAGTTTCATCTTTGCCCTCCAGCGCTACCGCCCCTCGCCGTTCTATGCTTTCGATGAGGTCGATATGTTCCTGGATGGGGCCAACGTCGAGCGGCTGTCTAAGATGATCCAGCAGCAGGCCCAGCAGGCTCAATTCATTGTGGTTAGCCTACGGCGACCGATGATCGAGTCGGCGGAGCGAACGATTGGCGTCACCCAGGCCCGGGGAGCCTACACTCAGGTGCTGGGGATCAATTTAGCTAAAAGCGCTTCTTCCTAGCCCGCCCTGGCTACATCAGCGTCGTCGTTCCCGTTTAGCCCTGGAGGGCTAGAGGGGGCTAGAGGCGATTTGGAGAAAAGGCAGAGTGATTGGCTATAATAGTTGGTTAGAATAGTGAGATATTGGCAAAGCGTCATCGCGTTTGCCTAGCGGTATTCGAAATTACCCTATGACCTTTGAACAAAGCCGACTGCGATCTGACATTTTAGGCACCCAGGTGATTACCCGCAGCACGGGCCGCCGTCTGGGCATGGTGAGCCAGCTCTGGGTTGATATTGATCGCGGTGAGGTAGTGGCACTGGGGCTGCGGGAAAATATTCTATCCAACGTGCTCTCCAATTCTGAACAGGTGATGCTGCTGAGCAGCATTCGCCAGATTGGCGACGTCGTTTTAGTCGATGACGACACCGTGCTCGATGCCGATGTCAACGTCACGCCCTATAGCAATCTGGTCAATAGCGAAGTGATTACCGAGTCGGGCGACGTGCTCGGGCGGGTGCGCGGCTTCAAGTTCGACGTGGTGACGGGCAAGCTCGAAACTCTGGTGATTGCCTCCTTCGGCCTGCCGCAGATTCCCGACCCAGTGCTGAGCACCTATGAGCTGCCAGTGGAAGAAATCGCCAGCACCGGCCCCGACCGGATCATCGTCTTCGAAGATAGCGAGAAGAAGATGGTGCAGCTGACGGTCGGGATTCTGGAGCGGCTGGGGCTGGGTACGCCGCCCTGGGAACGCAATCTGGATGACGGCTACCGGATGCCGGTCTCCGCCTCGAATCAGCTGCCTTCCGGGGTGCAGACCCCGGTACCGCCCGCTGCTCGCCGCGCTCCAGCCGCCGATGAACGCTGGCGGGAAGAGGCCGCACCGCGCCGCGATCGCGCGCCCCAGCAGGCCGAAGCCCAAGACAGCTGGCAGGACGACTACCCGATCGAAGATGTAGACGTTACCAGCGACGTTTGGGAAGAGCCCGAAGAGGTCTATGAAGCCCAGCCGCTGAACATTCCTCAGAAAAAGAAAGTGATGGAGTATGAAGAGGAGCCCGACTACTAGCGGGTTGCCTATGGTCTAGCGGCTAAAAATTTTTGGAAAACTTGAGGCGACCGTTCACGAACGGTCGCCTTTCGCATTACAGTGAGGGACAGCGTTAGGGCCTACAGGCCCTGAAAAGGCCCGATGGAGGCCCTAGGGAGAATCAATGTTAGCAGACCGGCTAGAGCGGCTCAGTGTGATGGGGCTCCCCGTACACCAAAGTCAGGACTATGTAGGCTGGCTGCTGGGACGGCTGCGCCATCGCCAGAGTACCCACGTGGTGACGCTAAATGCGGAAATGTGTATGCAGGCGAGACAAAATGCCGAGCTAAATCGGCTGATCCAAAACGCCGACTTGGTGATTCCTGACGGGGCAGGAATTGAGCTCTACTTTCGCGGCCTGCAGCGGCGTCTGGTCAAGCGCTGTCCCGGCATTGAGCTGGCAGCTGAGCTGCTGGAGCGGTTGGAGCCGGGACACAAGGTGGTGTTTTACGGTGGCACGCCCGAGGTGTCGCAGACAGCGGCTCAGTTCTGGCAGCGGCAGCGTCCGGCACTAAACCTGGTCGCCGTCCAGCACGGCTATGCGGCTGGTCCCGACCTCAGTCATTTTCTAGAGCAGCTGCGCCGCCTCCAGCCTGACGTGATCTTTGTGGGGCTGGGCGTCCCCCGGCAGGAGCGGTGGATCGATGCCCATCGCCAGCTCTGCCCCCAGGCGACCTGGGTCGGCATCGGCGGCAGCTTTGATATCTGGGCCGGGGTGAAGACGCGAGCCCCCCGCTGGATGTGCGATCGCCACTTGGAATGGCTCTACCGGCTCTATCAGGAACCCTGGCGCTGGCGGCGGATGCTGGCCCTGCCACAGTTTGCCTGGAGCGCCGTGCTCTATCAGTGGCGAAAGCGTTAGCCGATGGAGCGACGTTGGTTTCTAATCTATTTAGCGGCAGGCGCGATCTCGAGTCACCTACCTGCGGCCTGTCAGTCCGTCCAGTCCCAATCCCAAACAGTGGCGGAGCCCCCGGCGGTGCGGACTCGGCTAGTGATGGCTACGGCGGCGAACTATCCGCCCTACGAATTTACCCAGACGATAGATAGCGAAACTCGCCTGGTTGGGTTTGATATTGATTTGGGCCACGCGATCGCGGATATCTTGGGCTATCCGCTGGAGATCGTTGAGCTGGCGTTTGAGGACCTGCTGCCGACGCTCCAGGCCCAAGCTGCGGCGAGTTCTGAGCTAGCCCCGCCTGCCGAAAGCCTGCCAGAAAGCCCAATCGATTTTGTCATGGCGGGGCTGCGACCGACCCAACGCCGTCAGCAGCTGGTCGATTTTTCTCATATTTACTACAGCGTGCGCCATGCGGTGGTGGTGCCGCAGGACTGGGCGCAGGGCGACCCAACTGACCTCAGCTATCTGCGGGTGGGGGTAATTGCCCCATCGGCCCAGGCGGCCTTTGCTGAGCGGCAGGCTGAGATCACGCCGGAACTGAATGTTGTCACCTTTGACAATACGGCGACCTTGGTTGAGGCGCTACAGGCCGCCAGTCTGGATGCGATTTTGCTCGATGCGACCGTGGCCCAGATCGCGGTTGAGCAGTCTGTAGGGCTGCGGGCTGCTTTTCTGGCCGCCGACCAGCCGCTGGGAGCCGCGATCGCGCTGCCGCCCAAGTCTACCCTAACCCGCGACATCAACGCCGCCCTCAGGGAGCTACAGGCCAACGGTAAAATAGCACAGCTGGTCGGTCAGTGGTTTGGCGGATTGTAATCCGTGGGAATGTCAGTACAATAGGCCGTCACAATTCTTCTGGCTCTACCCATGGCTCCTGTCAAGTCACCGCCCGATCGCCGCAGCGTCCATCTGCCTTCAGGTATTAGGGCACAGCAACGCGCTGCTAAAGCAACCTCGAAGCCGGCGACAAAATCGGCCTCCACGACGCCTAGCGTCAGCTTGCGGCAGGTTGGTAAGACCTATCCCGACGGGTCGCAGGCGCTGATTGACGTCAGCCTGGAGCTGCGCAAGGGCGACTTTCTGTTTATTACGGGACCTTCTGGGGCAGGCAAATCGACTCTGCTAAAGCTGCTCTACGGTCAGGAGAAGTTTGACAGCGGCAGCCTCACCGTCGGCGGTTTTAATCTGGCCAATCTACGCGGCAATCAGCTGGCCCTGCTGCGCCGACGTATCGGCATTATCTTTCAGGACTACAAGCTGATTCCCCGGCGCACCGTTGCAGAAAACGTCGCGTTTGTCCTCTGGGCCCAGGGCTACAATCGCAAGGAGATCAGCCGCCGTCTGCCGCCGACGCTAAAAATGGTGGGACTACAGCACAAGGCCGACTGCTTTCCCAGCCAGCTCTCGGGCGGTGAACAGCAGCGCGTCAGCATTGCCCGAGCCGTGGTGGGGATGCCGCCGCTGCTGCTGGCGGATGAGCCCACCGGCAACCTGGATGCCGATAACTCGCGCCAGGTGATCAGAATTCTCAAAAAGCTCAACTCTATCGGCATCACCGTGATCGTCACCACCCACGACGAGCACCTGGTTAGAACGTCCAATTTCCCAGTCGTCCAGCTCCGCGATGGCCGGCTGTACCAGGTGCGATCGTAATGAATTTTGGCGCGAAGATTTCAGGTCTATGTAATCGCTCATTTCTCAAATCTGCCTCTGAGTAAGCCCTAATTGACTCATCAGTAGAATCTTCGCTTGGTAAAAAAGGACTACTTATACTGAATTCTGGGGTCGAGCAGGGCGTAGGAGATATCGACGAGCAGGTTGATTAGCACAAATGCCGTAGCGACGAAGATGATGCCCCCCTGAACCACGGGGTAGTCGCGCTGTAGGATGCCGCCGTAGATCCATTCGCCGATGCCGGGCCAGGCGAAAATGGTTTCGGTGAGAATGGCGCCGCCGAGCAGCGTACCAAACTCCAGGCCGACAATGGTAATCACGGGCAGCATAGCGTTTTTCAGGGCGTGCTTGAAGATGACTCGCCATTCCAGCACGCCTTTGGCCCGGGCGGTGCGAATGTAGTCCTGGGAAAGCACCTCTAGCATGGCGCTGCGGGTGATTCTGGCTAGGATGGCGAGGGAGATAGTGCTCAGCGTGATTGCCGGCAGAATCAGGTGAGCTAAAACGTCCTTTAAGAGGCGAAAATCGCCCTTTAAAATTGCATCGAGCACATAGAAACCGGTAATTGGCTGAAAGCTAAACCCGGCGTCAATGCCCAGCCGACCGCTGGGGGGCAGCCAGCGCAGATTGACGGCAAATAGGTAGATCAGCAGCAGTCCCAGCCAGTAGACCGGCATCGAGACCCCGATCAGCGAGCCCGTCATGGTGGCGTTATCCACTAGGCTGTTTTTGCGCACGGCGGCAATCACCCCAGCCGGGACACCGACCCCTAAAGCAATCAGCATCGCCGCGACCGATAGCTCAAAGGTGGCAGGCCAGCGAATCTTGATTTCTTCGATGATCGGTACGCCGGTAAAAATGCTGCGGCCCAGGTCGAAGGTCAGCAGATCCCTCAAAAAAGCCAGGTATTGCAGCGGCAGCGGCTCATTTAGCCCCAACTTTTCGCGCAGATTCTCGACCTGCTCGGGCGTGGCGCGATCGCCCAGTAGCGTCACCGCCGGATCTCCCGGAATCAGGTGTAGAAACAGGAACACCAGCAGCGTAATTCCCAGCAGTACCGGAATCAGATTCAGCAAACGGCGCAGAATATAGCGTCCCATCGGATGTCCCCATTAAATTTTAGCGCCCTCCAAAATCGAGGGGCTGGCGCGGATAGCTTGACCCGAAATGACCTATTGTCCAGTCAGAAACCCTAGGATTTCTCAACCGTGGCAAATGACTCCGACCCCAGCGGGCTAGGCGTCCAGCCGCTGATGCTGGTGCGCTGCGCCAGGAGCGGCTGAGAATGGACAATCGGAATCCGCACGGCCTCTTCGTAGAGGATGGCGTCTACCTGACTGTAGAGGTCATTGCGTTCGCTTTCATCGGTTGAAGCCCGGGCCTCGTTCAGCAGCTGAAAGACCTGTTCATTCTTCCAGTTGCCGAGGTCCTGAGTTGCGCCTGGGCCAAAGTGGGCATAGAGAAAATTGTCGGGGTCGCCGTAGTCCCCCGTCCAGCCCAGCATAAACGACTGAAACCCGGGCGCTTTATTCCGGTCCTCTAGGTAAGCGGCCCAGTCCTTCGTTTGCAGATTGACGTTGATGCCAATGGCGCTGAGCTCAGCCGCAAAGGCTTCGGCAATCGGCTTGGGGTTGGGGAAGTAGGGCCGACTCACGGGCATATACCAGAGGTCGAGGTCAAAGCCATCGGGATAGCCCGCTTCTGCTATGGCTTGCTGAGCCGCGTCTGGATCATAAGTATAGTCATCCAAGCTCTTGTCCTGGGCGGATTCCATAGAGGGCGGCGTGAAGTGGGGATCGGTTTCGCCCAGGTCGCCCCAAAAGGCCTGGACAATTTCGGGCTTGTTGATCGCTTCGGCGATGGCCTGACGTACCTCGGGTTTAGACAGGGGTTCATAGGTAGGATTTAGGGCCAGATAGCCCACGTTCAAAGAAGGCCGCAGCTTAGCCTCCAGGTTGGGGTCGCTCTCAATTTCGGGCAGCTGGTCCGGCGTTAGATCCACCGTGAAGTCGAGCGTCCCCGCCCGCAGCTGGGCCAGCCGCGCCGCCGGGTCATCGACAAAGCTGATCACCAGCTGCTCTGACTTGGGCAGGTCTGCTTCCCAATAGTCGGGGTAGGCGGTGAGGGTGACGCGATCGCCCGAGCGCCATTCCTGAAAAACGTAGGGTCCCGTGCCCACGGCCAGCGAGCTGGGCGAACCGTAGTCGGCCCCGGCTTCTTGAATAGCGGTGGGGCTGGCAATGCCGAAATAGCCCGACGCGATCGCGGCTGGAAAGGCAGCAAAGGGCTGGCTCATCTGAAACTCAACCGTTATATCATCAACAGCGGTAACGGCCTGTAGAATTGATGCTTCATCGCCCTTATAGCCGCCGAATAGGTCCGACCAGATTTCATACAGCTTGCCCTCGGCCCGATAGCCAAACTCAAACTCAGGATCCCACCAGCGATTGACGTTGAAAACGACGGCTTCAGCGTTGAAGTCGCTGCCGTCGTGGAAGGTGATGCCCTCTCTGAGATTGAACGTCCAGGTCAGACCGTCCTCCGAAGCAGACCATTCTTCTGCCAGCTCGGGAACAATTTCTGTCGTGCCAGGCTCAGTGCCCAGCAGGCGATTATAAATCTGCTTTTGTACGGCAATCGAGTTGCCGTCGGTGATGTCGCCAGGGGCTAGGTTGACCGGCTGACCACCGGAGCCATAGACCAGCGTGGTGGCCGGGGCTGCTGACTCTTCGGTGGCCGCGCCCTCAGTCGTGGTCTGCGGCTCGCTGCTGTCGCAGTTGGTCAGCACGATGGTCAGCGTACAGGCCAACAGGGCCAGAATCACAAATCGAAACCTGCGCCAAAATTGCATAGTCAAACAATAGTCAAAACAACAAGCTTGTGGTATTTTATCAACCTATCTGAAGCCGCCCGCTCAAATTGAGCGGGCGGCTTCAGATTAAGATTAGGTTATCTGTCAAGGATCAATTAAAAGCTTAACCGCGACCTGCGACACCGGAGTAGCAAGAAAAGTTGTGATTCCGCCAGCGGCTCAAAACGGAACTGGACGGAGCGGCTAAGGCTTATAGCGTAAATTTGTCCATCGCTGACGGTACAGCCCTGTGGCATCTGATAGGCTAAGCAAACTTCCCCAGACCTGTGAACTCCAGTGAACCAGCCCGACCCGCCGATTTTAAACGTTCGAAATTTTTCGGTTACCTTTCGCGGCAAGCATGAAACCGTGCGGGCAGTCAAGGGCGTGTCCTATCAGCTGATTCCCGGTGAAACACTGGGCATTGTCGGCGAGTCCGGTTCTGGAAAATCGGTCACCTCTTTGGGTATCATCGGTCTGCTGCCCCCCACGGCTGAGATCGAGGGTGAAATCTGGTTTCGCGACCCGCGTCATCCTGACGCTGAGCCGGTCAATTTGCTCAGCCTCAACGCAGAAGCCCGGCGCAAATATCGGGGCGGCCTGATTTCCATGGTGTTTCAGGAGCCACTGACGTCGCTTAATCCCGTCTATACCTGCGGCAATCAGGTGGTTGAGGCGATTCGGCTGCATCAGCAGGTGGACAAGTCGGAGGCCAGGCAAAGGGCAATCGCGCTTTTCCAAGAAGTGCAGCTGCCCGAGCCGGCGCAGATGATCGAGCGCTACCCGCATCAGATTTCGGGCGGCCAGCAGCAGCGGGTGATGATCGCCATGGCGCTGGCGGGCAACCCAGCTATCCTGATTGCTGACGAGCCGACGACGGCGCTCGACGTGACGATCCAAGACACCATTTTGCAGCTGCTACGAAACCTGCAAACCAAGCGCGATATGGCGGTTATCTTCATCACTCACGACATGGGGGTGATTGCCGAAGTCGCCGATCGGGTGGTGGTGATGTATCGGGGCGAGCCGGTGGAGTCGGCTAAGGTGTACGACCTGTTTGCCCGGCCCCAGCATCCCTACACCCAGGGCCTGCTCAACTGCCGGCCCCAGCCCGACCGGCGGCTCAAGCGCCTGCCCACCGTCTCGGACTTTATGACGGTCACGACCAATGCTGAGGGCGAGCTGGAGATTGTCGCCAAGGCAGACGCTGACTCAGAGGAGCTAACCGCCGAGATCAGCGCGGCCGAAACCCGATCTCGCTACGAGGCGCTGACTCAAAAGCCACCGCTGCTGACCGTCAGAAATCTGACTAAAGCCTATCCGGTGCGGCACGGTTTTTTGGCCAAGAAAACGTTTTTCAAGGCGGTCGATCAGGTCAGCTTTGAGGTCTACCCGGGCGAGACGCTGGGTCTGGTGGGCGAGTCGGGCTGCGGCAAATCAACCCTGAGCCGCTGTTTGCTCAGGCTGATCGAGCCGACCGAGGGCGAGGTCACCTACGAAGGCCAGCCGGTCCTGACGCTGGATGCCAAACCGCTGCGCGACCTGCGTCGTAAAATGCAGATTATCTTTCAAAATCCCTACGGCTCGCTAAACGGGCGGCAGAACATTGGCTCAGCCGTGATGGAGCCAATGCAGATTCATCACCTGTATGACTCTGCGGCGGAAAGGCGAGATCGCGCCGTCGATCTGCTAGAGCGGGTTGGCCTCGACGCCTCTGCCCTACCGCGCATGCCCCACGAATTTTCCGGCGGCCAGCGCCAGCGCATCTGCATCGCCCGCACCCTGGCCTGCGAGCCTAGCTTCATCATCTGTGACGAGTCGGTTTCAGCCTTGGATGTCTCGGTTCAGGCCCAGGTGCTGAACCTGCTGAAAGACCTCCAGGCCGACTTTGGCCTCACCTATATCTTTATTTCCCACGACCTCAGCGTGGTTAAGTTTGTCAGCGATCGCATTATGGTGATGAACGCCGGTCGCCTGGAAGAAATCGGCCCCGCCGACGAAATTTACAACTATCCCCAAAAGCCCTACACGCAGCAGCTGATCCAGGCTATCCCCAACCCCAAGCTCGACGAGATTCAGCAGCGCCAAACCGAGCGAGAAACTGCATTGGCAAAGCCTCTATAGAGAATCGCACAGCAGTAGCCTACTCTACCGTGATTATGCCTTACGAAGAAAAAGTGGCTTTTTGAACGGGGTCTTCCAATGGAGGATGCCGACCGATTTCTCTGTCAGCAGCGCGAATATTGATTACGCGATCGCGATTTAGATCCAGAGCTGCAATGGTCGCGCGTCCAGTCGATGTCAGGGCCAAAATGTAAAGTGTATCAGCCGACCAGATAAAGTGTTCAATCCACTGGTCGTGCCGTGGATTGAACAGCGGTACTGTTGCAATATCTACAATATCTATAGGATCAACGCCTGTAAGGCGGTTTGATTTTCGGCGATTGCAGTGAAAACATGCAATTGCCAAATTATCAATATCATCAGCGCCATCCTGGTCAAGCGGAATGACGTGATCTACAGTAAAGCGAACGTACTGCCATTTCTCTGAGGCATGGCAATATTCGCATAGATTTCTAGCTCGCTGACGCGCCTGAGCCTGAATTGCCTCAGAAACCTTACTACGAGCCATTCTCAGAAAGCTTTCTGGGCTTGCGCTAGAAAAAGATTACGGACTGTCCGATTCACAAAGCTTAAGTAGTCGTCAATCTCTTCATAGCAGTCCAATTCCTGCGCTTCCGCTAAACTGAGTGCGGCTTCTTTTTGCTTAAAGAGTAATTCTTCGATTCGAGTTTGAACGGTGCTGGAAGCTCGAAACATAGGGATTCCCTCTTCCAATTCAATACTCACTGCCGCTTCTGCTGGCAGATGCTGGGGCAGTCTGCTGAGTTTGGGAATCAGGGGTACTGACATGGGTCGTTGGGTAAAGTGGATTAAAGGTTTTTTAGCCAGGCAGCATGTTCTGCGCTCAGGGCGGGCGTTGGCGGTTGCGTATAGTCGATGGCAAGATCAATTGCCGCTTCCTCAGATGCCTGAACAATCAATTGGGCTAAATCGATGATAGGTTCCTCATCGCCAGGTTGCAAAGGTAGTAGAAAGCAGGGAATGGGATCTTGCAGATTAAAGGGATAGCGCTCTGCCCCCGGACGCTCCTGCGCCCGGCTCACCAGGATTTGATAATCGGATTTGTTGCCTCCCTCAACTGGCATTGGCACGCCTGCTCTGAGCAGGTCAATCTCGACTAGATGAGTTTGGCTATTGAGCAGCGACTGTCGCTTGCGCAAATACTGCTTTCGCCCTTCTCCCGATCGCTTGTTTTTCGGCGACAGCAGCTCGACAACGGTAATCACCCTTTGAGTTTTGATTTCTCTAATTTCTAGATAGCGCTCGGTCACTTCTTCTAGCATGGGCACCGTGACTCGCTCAGGTATGCTAACCACTGCTGAACGCAGCGCTGAAGCAGGAATAAGCGCTTCAGTAGACAGGGATTGTTGAGTAACCGTACTCTCTGGAATGCCGACTAACAGGGTATCCATGTAGACCCGCTGATCTAATGCCGCCCGATACTTTGGCGTAATCTGAGGATTCAGCACCCGCATCAGGCTGCTGATCGCCCCATGGTGAATCTCTGGCCATAGGGCCGGATGCTCCGAGTAAGGATTCATGCCTGGGAAAGGGGGTTTATCGGTCACAGGGGATGCCAGACAGTCACCCTCATTTTAAGGTATTCAGAAAGCACACAGTTCAGCGATGGCCTGATGCAACTCCCTGCCGAAGTTAAGAGCAGCCGCTGAATTGTTGGAAGCGCCTCCGAGCTGGTCGGCAGAATCCCGACTGCCGGGGTTTTACCTCGATCTAAAGAAAAATTGGGACTGAATAAGCTCGACTATTCTGGCTGGAGTAGCTGCTGACGATTCAAGCGAGCTTCACCATACCCAGGCACCCAGGCTACCCAGCAATCCTCGGACGCTTCGCAGAGCAGCAGAGCCTCATCAGCACTGTATTCAGAAATCGGATTGCGCAGTTTGACCCACTCATGTGCTTTGGGAATAAAGCTTTCAATTGGGGCAGCTGCATTTGAAGAGACGGCAATCGATACGGCCATAAAACCCTCATTTTGTATTGTATGTTACAGAAATTTTAGCTAGTTCTTTGAGCAAGATTTTTAGTCTGTCTCAAAAGTTAATGAAATCTGCTGCCTGGAGGCTTTTGAGTCCAGCCATAGACGCTTTGCTCAGGCTAGCGGCCGGGAAAATGACAGAAAGCGCGATCGCCATCTATAGAGCTCAGCTTGCTAGGTTTGAATCCTAACGGTGTGAAGCACGGATCAAAGCCGGTCTGAGAACTCTAATAGAGCATCATCCTGATCGGTGATGATAATGCAGGTGCTGCGGGGACGAGCTTTACACAAAAGCACAAACCCGGCTGCTGCTTCCTTCGACGATGCCTCTATTCGCCACAGGCGAGTTGATGAGCAGTTTGCTCAACAGGAATCTCGATCGTAAACTCAGCCCCCTGGGCCGGGACTGAACGGCAGCTCAGACTACCGCTGTGCTTGTCTTGGACGATTTGATAGCTAATCGAGAGACCCAGTCCAGTACCTTGGCCAACGGGCTTGGTTGTAAAGAACGGATCAAACACCTGAGCCCGAATATTTTCGGGAATACCAGGGCCGTTATCCGCTATGCGAATGCAAACCCAATTCTGATCTGTCACTTCAGTGGTGATTCGAATGGTGCCGGGTTCAGCCTGGATGGCTTCAAGCGATCGCTGCTGATCGTGGTTTTCCACCGCGTCAATGGCATTGCTTAGCAGATTGAGGAACACCTGATTGAGCTGGCTAGCAAAGCAATCAACTTTAGGCAGCTCACCATAGGCCTTGACCACCCGGATGCCAGGATGGCCTGCCCTTTCTTTTAGGCGACTGTGCAGAATCATCAGGGTACTGTCAATGCCCTCATGGACATCGACCTGCTTGAATTCTGCCTCGTCTAAGCGAGAGAAGTTCCGCAGCGATTTCACGATTTCACGAATGCGCTCCGTCCCAACTTGCATCGAGTCCAGCAGCTTCGGAAAGTCTTCGGTCAGAAAGTCCAGCTCAATGGCATCCATTTCAGCCTGAATGATTGGGGTCGGGTTGGGATACTGCTGCTGAAACTGAGCTATCAGACCTAGCAGATCATGGACATACTGGCTGGCCGGGGTGAGGTTGCCGTGAATGAAGTTGACCGGGTTATTGATTTCATGAGCGATGCCCGCAACGAGCTGTCCCAGGCCCGCCATCCGCTCTTGCTGAATGAGCTGTGCTTGGGTGTTCTGTAGCGTCTCTAAAGTCTGACGCAGAGCTTTTTCGACCCGCTGGCGCTTGCGCAGGTCTTTCTTCAGACTCTCATTGATCTGAGAAATTTCAGCTGTCCGCTCTTTGATTTTTGCCTTAAACTGCGCCTGAGCCTGCTCTAGCGTCAGCTGAGTTTGATGATGGGCGGCCTGCTCATGGTTCAGCTGTGTTTGGGTACAGCTCAACTGACTGGCCAAATCCGTCGTTTGCTGCTGCAAACTTTCGACTAGGTCAACCAGCACAGTCGGGTCAAGCAGCCGTAGCAGATCGGTTTGAGAAACCAAACCCAGGAGCTCTAGCGCATCATTGAGTACAACACCGTACTGTGCCTGCTGCTGACTCATTAGCTGGTGAGCCTCCCAGAGCGAAGCTTCTGCATGAAGCTGACATAGAGGGGCTTGCATCAGAGCTTCAGCCCGAGCGACCTGGGAACCTAGCCTGGCGGACCGATATTGAAGCAGGGTCTGATTAGTGACTAGCCCGACGGGTTGAGGCAAGCTAGAAACGACACCGGGGCCAGATTCAGCCGCTTCAACAATGACTAGATAGGTTACCTGGTGCTCTTTCATCAGCAGAGAAATATCTGTAATAGAAGCCGTTTTAGGCGCTGTGATCACTCGAGTCTCACTTTTGCCAATAATCTCGATTAAACGCGTTTCCGCATCAACCTCAACAAAACTACAGTCATCAATTTTTTTTGAAATAACGTTATCTGATAGGGAGGAAGGTAATATCATAGTCAAACAGCAGCTGAAACAGCGCGTTTCAGACGAAAGGTCAAAAAGCGGTTTATATCTAGACAGGTTTTGAGTGGCCGTTGGCTCCTCAACCTGAGTCGAGATGAAATATGGGGAAAATATGAGGGACGTTTTTTTGATTCAACCTTCCTCAAAAACCGATGATTTTAAGCGGCAGGCGTTCAAAGACGATCAGAAAATTCCAACAAAGCATCTTCCCGATCGGTTAGAATAGTGCAGTTTGAACGAGGGTAGGCCTTGCAGGTCAGGACAAAACCAGCGGCTTCTTCTTTAGGCGTTAAGAAGCAGTGACCTTGACCCACTGAGCCTTCGACGAGCTGCCCACTGCAGCTAATGCAAGCGCCTGCCCGGCAGGATACCGGCAGCTGGATACCCTGCTGCTCGGCTGCTTCGGTAATGTACTCATCACTGCGAACGTTAATCGTCGCATTAAAATTTCGGGCCTCGTTAATTAGAGTGACCTGATAGGTGACGGTCGATTCTTCTGTGCTCATCTGGATAACCTCTACGGTTTTAAGTTGGACTTTTAGAGAACTATAAAAATCCATAAATGCAGAATTCCCTTTTTATTAATAATTCTATCTAGGTCGGATCAGGATTTACAGAATTTTCTGATTGTAAGCATTGGTAAATTTTCTCTCCGATGTCGTCGGCTATATCGGTTACATCTGTTTACTTGATTTTTTCAATTCCAGTGAAACTGCGCAGGTAAAGTAGAGCAGCTCACGATTATTTACAGAATTAGGGGCTGTTTAGGTAAAGCGTTTACGCTTCCCGCAATAAGGATTTAAGTTTGCTAAAAGAGCCAGATTCCGATTTTCCCTCGGTTTTACGCCAATTAGCCAACCTAGCACGATTATTTTTTGAGCCAACGACCCTAGTCCAGCACTTTCCCGCAACCCCCTTGACTTAACGCTGCTCGAAGCCAACAGCAGAATAGGGTAACTTATCTTTTATGACGCAAAACATTAGCTATCTGCAGAAGGGGCTTATCACCGACAAGACTTGATTAAGCTAGTATCGCTTACACTGAGAAGCAACTGCTGTCGAGTATCCAGCGAGTATCCAGGCCATGACTGCCCTTACCCTAACTTTGGAGCCTATCATTCACCTCTCACGGCAGCAGTTTTACCAACTTTGCCAGACAAACCCCGACCTCAAGCTTGAACGCACTGCCCAGGGAGACCTGATTGTCATGCCCCCGACTGGCGGAGAAACCGGCAAACGCAACCTGTCGATTAGCAGTCAGCTCTGGAACTGGAACGAAGCGACAGAACTGGGGGAAGCCTTCGACTCCTCGACCGGTTTTACCTTGCCTAGCGGCAGTGACCGCTCTCCCGATGCTGCCTGGGTGGAAAAGTCTCGCTGGCAGGCCCTCACCCCAGAGCAGCGAGAGCGGTTCATCCCCCTCTGTCCCGATTTTGTAGTAGAACTGAGATCGCCCTCTGATGCACTTGCACCGCTACAGCAGAAAATGCAGGAATATTTGGATAACGGTTGCCATTTAGGCTGGCTCATTGACCGCAAGCAGCGTCAGGTTACCGTGTATCGACTAGGGCAGCCTGCTGAAGTGATCGAAGCGCCTCTGAAGCTATCTGCGGAACCTGTACTTGTGGGTTTCTGCCTAAATTTGAAGAAAATTTGGGACTAACATCTTGCTCTCATGTATTTTTCCCAGCTCAAAAGTCAGCAGAATCTGCCGACTGGAGCATTTTGCGCTCTGAGTCTATTCTACCCATCGTCTTAGGGCCATCGTCTTAGGGCTCCGTTAAGATCGATGGTATCTGAAGCGCTAGGCAGAATATGGCAATTACGACTCAGCGACTGACCCTCGACGACTACCTCAGCTATGACGACGGCACCGATATCTCTTACGAGCTCGTTAATGGAGAGCTTGTCTCGATGACATTAGGGATGGGGCAGCATGGTGAAATCGCTGACTTCGTTAACAATTGTTTTCGCGACGAGATTAAGCGACTAGCGCCAGACTGGGTCACTAAGCAAATGGTTATTGGTATTCAATCGCCACGAGGTGACCGATGGGACACTGTCCGTATTCCAGACGTTGTTGTCTTACCCCTAGAGCAGTGGCGGGAACTACAAAACCGTGAGGCGGTGATTCGCCTTAACGAGCCGCCTCCACTGCTCGTTGTGGAGGTGGTCAGTGAGTCTACCAAAGGCATCGACTACCGTGCTAAGCGAGCTGAGTACAGCGTTCTTGACATTCCTGAATATTGGATCGTCGATCCACTTTCAGAAAAAGTCACCCTCCTTACGCTTGCCGGGGGATGGTACGACGCCTCTGAATTTGCCGGGAGTGACACTGTGCGATCGCCTACGTTTCCTGAACTCACGCCCTTTGTGGAAGAAATTTTGAAAGGCAATCTGTGATGACTAGCGTCGGCCTCTATCCCATCGCATCATCCGCCCGAACCTATGTATTTTCCCAAATCAGCCCCAAAATCAGCCCGAAAATCAGCCAGGGGTTCAAGATGGAGAATAGGAGATTCGAACTCCTGACCTCTGCGGTGCGATCGCAGCGCTCTACCAGCTGAGCTAATTCCCCGTCACAGTCCGCATTCTACCAAAAACCACCCCACCCCTAACGCCTACGGCGACGCTTCGCGAACACTCCCCCACTCTCCCTCTACCCTCTACCTACTCATACCTCCGCCCAACCCACTCCAGCTCCACCTCCGACAAATAGTCCACTACCCAGGTCGCCGTCCGCTGTAGCATATGGTTCGGCAGCGTGTGAGCAACGCCAACCACAGGGATTCCTGCATTTTTGGCCGCGTCGATGCCGACAAAGGTATCTTCCACCGCCACGCACTGGTCAGGCCGTAGGCCCAGCTCAGGATACTGCTGATTCAGCCGCTCTATCGCTTGCAGATAGCCGTCTGGAGCGGGCTTGCTGGCCTCGGCCGGCAGCTCATCCCCGGCCACAATCACTGAGAAGTGGGGTGCAAACTCAGTCCTGGCCAAAACCTGCTCGACCTCTATGCGCTGGGCCCCGGTGACGACGGCCATTTTTAGCTGGGCAGCACGGGCGCGAAAGATCAGGTCTTCTAAGCCGGGATAAGTAGGAACTGCCCTGACCTGGCTGAGCCAGTCCTGATAGCCCGCCGTTTTTTGAGTCAGCAGCCGCTCCAGGTCAGCATCGGTGATAACGCGATCGCGCTGGGCCAGCAGGTCGCGGAGGCAGGCGCGATCGCTACGACCTAAGCAAACCTGGGCATACTCTTTGGGGTCAGGTCGCAGATTCTGCTCGAGCAGCAGCTGATCGACCAGCCGCTGGTGAACGGCTTCGTCGTTGATGATGACGCCATTAAAATTAAAAAGGACTGCCTTGAGTGCCATAAGTGCGAAACTGTCTCTCTGTCACTTGCTATGCTAAAGCACTAAAAAGAGCTGGCTGCCTGATTTTGTAAGGTTTTATCAATTTTCCGATTGTCTCCAGCCCATTTATTAAAGTAATAAATCATACGGTTTTCATCGCCGACGTTAGCCTAGCCCCAATTCCTAAAAGTCTCTGAAAGCTTAAATGCAACTCCTATCCAATTCGCCGGTCATTGGCCCAACCTCGATTCCGCTACTGCTGCGGTGGTGGCAGCAGCGGAAACGCTTAGCCGCAGCCCGATATAGCGTTCAGCCGGGTACCGTTAGCGCCGACGCAAACTATCTGCGGGCCTATCGTCGGCTGATGGAAATTTACTCTGTCGTCAAAGCCGGGGGCGTTCAGGCTCAGATTGAGGCGTCCCAAGCCTTCTTTGAGCGAGAGATGGCGGCACTCCAGCAGGTGCTAGAAACGCTGCCGGACCCGGCCCGCGAGCACGTTGAGCAAGAGATCCGGGAACTGGAGTCGGCCACCCGCTGGCGGCTTGAGCAGCTCCAGAAAATCACCCCACAAGAGGAAGCTGCCGTGCAGCAGTCTTTGGTAGACATTGAGCGTAGCCTGATGCAGCTTCAGAGCGCTTAAGACATTTATGCAGACCGATGTAATTGTGATTGGCAGCGGCATTGGCGGCCTGGTTGCCGCCGCCCTGCTGGCCCGCTACGGTCGCCGAGTCACCGTCTGTGAAAGCCATACGCTGCCCGGTGGGGCGGCTCACGCGTTTAAATGGCAGGGGTATACCTTCGACTCTGGCCCTTCCTTTTACTGCGGCCTGAGCGATGCGACCTCGGCCAATCCGCTGCGCCAGGTGCTCGACAGCCTGGAAGAACCGCTGCCCAGCATCGCCTACGACCCGTTTGGCCACTATCATTTCCCCGAGCAGACCTTCCCAGTCTACGGCGACGGCGACAAATACCGTCATGCCCTGGCTCAGGTCAGCCCCCAGGCCGCGGCTGATTTTGACCGACTAGAGCAACGGCTGCTCGACCTCTATGCGCCACTGCAGGCGGTTCCCAGCCTGGCGCTGCGGGCCGATTGGAAACTGCTGCCGCTGCTGCTGCGGCGCTACGGCGGAGCTTTGGTCAAACTTTTGCCCCACCTGCGCGATCTGGGCCGGTCCATGGGCGACATCGTCGCAGAGACGGTGCAGGATCCCTGGCTACGGCAGCTGCTCGACCTGGAATGCTTTTTGCTCTCGGGGATGAAGGCCGACGCAACGGTCGCGCCAGAAATGGCCTTTATGTTTGGCGAGCGATCGCGCTCGGTCATCGACTATCCGATTGGCGGCAGCGGGGCCATTATTGAAGCGCTGGTGCGCGGTCTCAAGCGCTGGGGCGGAGAGCTGCGGCTGGGCACCCATGTCGAGAAAATTTGGACCGAGCAGGGCCGGGCGCGGGGCGTGGTGCTTCAGTCCGGCGAACGGTTGGAAGCCGCTACGGTGATTTCCAACGCGACGATTTGGGACACCTATGGTCACCTACTTGGCCCCGACCAGCGGCCGACGCCCAAGCGCAAATCCGCCCTGGCGACGCCGGCTGTCGATAGCTTTATGCACCTGCACCTGGGCATTCGGGCTGAGGGGTTGGAGGGCTTAACAATTCATCACGTGGTAGTTCACAGCACTGAGGCAGACATCGCCGCGCCCGGCAACACCTGCATGGTGTCGATTCCTACCGTGCTCGACCCGAACCTGTCCCCGCCGGGGCATCACGCCATCCATGCCTATACGCTGGAGACCTGGGCAGGCTGGCAGCGAGACGAATCCTACGAGGCCAAAAAGCGGGAAAAGGTGGAACCGCTGTTTCGGGCGCTAGAAAAAATTATTCCCGACGTTCGCCAGCGAATAGAGGTCGAGCTGATTGGTACACCGCTCACCCATAGCCACTTTTTGCGGCGGTATCGGGGGACTTATGGACCCGCGATCACGGCTGACCAAGGCCCCTTCCCCAGCTGTAAAACCCCCATTCAGGGGCTTTACCGAGTGGGAGATAGCACTCTGCCCGGCATCGGCGTTCCTGCCGTCGCCGCATCGGGCATCCTCTGCGCCAACCAGCTGGTTAGTCTGAAGGAAAATGCGGCGCTGCTCGACTACTACTTAAGCAAGGCCGTCCGCTGAGCTGCTTTAAGCATGTGATAGGTGATTAAAAGCTGGGTCAGCGCCAGCGGATAGCTCTGCAACGTTTCGCCGGTGGTGCCGGTAATTTTGCCAATATTGGTATTGCCTTCAATGCTGCAAAACTGGCCGAGATGGGGCACTTCCTTACAGAGAATACGCTCCAGCTGCTGCACCTGAGACTCATGGGCATGGCCGTCAATTTCTAGCACGTCCACCGGCTTACTCATATCGCGGTCTAGCCCCAGCCGAATGGCATCGCCTAAGTCGTTGCCATTGTCATCGAGAATATGGGTGAAATCTGGGTGAGGAATGGTCGGGCGCAGCACCAGTTTGACGTTCAGCAGCAGGTCGCTCTGCTCCGAGTCATCCTGGGGGGGGTAGAAGGTCACGATCACATCGGCCCACTGCCGCTGCGGGCGGATAAAGGCTTCCGAGTCAGGCTCGCGTTTTCTCAGCTGCTCCAGCACCTGTTCGGGCTCATAGCCCCGCTTGCGGGTATCGCGGCCGACTTTCCACTTGGTACGCAGGTCTTCCGGCGGCGCCAGGTAGACCTTCACATCGTAGGTATCACGAGCCCGCTTGGTCTTGTAGCCCAGCAGCCCCTCGACGATCACAAATTTCTTCGGCTGAATGTACTCCGGCGGGTCAAACATACCCGTTGAGTGGTTGTAAATCGGCTTGAGGATGGGCTGCCCCTGCCGCAGCAGCTGCAGGTGCTGCTCGATAATATCCAGGTAGTTGCAGTCGGGAGCTAGGGCAGAAATGCCAATCTCAGCTCGCTGCTTGCGGTCGTAGCGGTGGTAGTCGTCGGTGCAGATGATGGTGACGTCGTCCTTCCCGACAACCTGAGCAATCCCCCGCGTCAAGGTCGTTTTACCAGCGGCGCTATCGCCCACAATGCCAAGAATAATTGGACGTTCGGGCATGGTTCCTCCGGGGGATAAAGGGGACTCGGTGCAGCTTCTCAATAGAGAGAGGTGAATAGTCTTAATTCTAGAGATCTATGGTCGCTGACTCAAGCGACTAACTCAGTAGAAGCTGACCCAAACCCGTCTCAGGATTTTGCTCTGACAAAATCTAAAACAACTTCTAGATAGGTCGCCGGGTCCTCCAGCATCGGAAAGTGGGCCGTCTCTTTCATCAGCACATATTCGATCTGGTCGCTCATGGCTGCCGCCTGTCGCCCCAGCTCAGCTGGCGTAATTTTGTCATATTCACCCGATATCATCAGGGCGGGCCGCTGCACCCTAGAAAAGGCAGCAGGCATTACTTCAGTCGCATGTTTGCTGACCGCGGCCCGTAGCGTTCCAACGGCGGTGGCCCCATCCGCCACCAGAAAATCTTTTAGAAACGCCTGCTTCTCTGCCAGCGGAATGGAGCGCCGTAAAAAGCGCGACATAAACATCTGCGGCGCTAGCGGCACCCGGCTCAGCCATTTAGGTCGCACCGCGACGACGTAGCCGCCAAACCGGTAGAAGGCTTCAAAGGCGCGTTGGTCATACTCAAAGCTGCCATTGCAGGTAAAAATGGCCTTTTGCACCCGTTCTGGACAGCGATCGAGAAAGTAAAGTCCGACCGTGCCCCCCATCGAGTGGGCGTTTAGATAGACGGGCTGGCTTAGGCCGAGCTGGTCTAGTAAAATCCGCAGGTCTTCGGCAAAGCTTTCTAAGCTGCCGAGGCTAGGGTCAGCTACCATTTGCTCCGCTGCCGGGGCCTGAGTTCGACCAAACCCCCGCATATCGTAGAGCAGACAGTCAAAATCAGACTTGAGGGCCTGGGCGGTCGATTCCCAATAGCGGGCCGACCCGGCCCAGCCATGTAAGAAAACCATCACCGGCCGACCGGATGCGCCGGGGGAATCGGCCTCAGCAATCCACTCGTAGTAATGCTCAACGCCGTTGACGACGACGGTTGCCATGGCTAAGCAGATTCGGGTTTGGGCAGGGAAGAGGGGTGCAGCAGTAGGTTAGCCGTGGAGCGCTCTTCCACCATTTCGGGAGTGATGGTGCAGTGGTTGACATCTTTACGGGAAGGCAGCTCGTACATCACGTCGAGCATGATTTCTTCGATGATGCTGCGCAGGGCTCGGGCGCCGGTTTTGCGCTTGAAGGCTTCTTTCGCGATCGCTCTTACCGCATCAGCCGTAAACTCCAGGTCTACGCTATCCATTCGCATCAGCTGCTTAAACTGTTTGACTAGCGCATTTCGGGGCTCGGTGAGGATAGAGACCAGCGTGTCTTCGTCCAGCGGCTCAACCACAGAGATAGCGGGAATCCGGCCAATAAACTCGGGAATCATGCCAAATTTGACGATATCATCAGGTTCCAGATACTTAAGAATATCGGCGGCCCGCTTATCGCGGCTGGCCCCTTCGCCTGGCTGGATGAAGCCCATCGACTTTTTGCCAATCCGCTGCTCGACAATTTTGTCGAGTCCAACAAACGCGCCGCCGCAGATGAATAAAATATTGCGGGTGTCGATTTGAATGCAGTCCTGGTAGGGATGCTTCCGCCCGCCCTGGGGCGGAACGTTGGCGACGGTGCCTTCCAGCATCTTAAGCAGCGCCTGCTGGACGCCCTCGCCGGACACATCGCGGGTAATCGACGGATTTTCACTCTTGCGGGCAATCTTATCGATTTCATCGATGTAGATAATGCCGCGCTGGGCTTCTTCAACGTCCAGGTCGGCCACCTGCAGCAGCCGCAGCAAAATATTCTCGACATCTTCGCCGACGTAGCCCGCTTCGGTCAGGGTCGTGGCGTCGGCAACAGCGAAGGGGACGTCTAGAATACTGGCCAAGGTCTGAGCAAGCAGAGTTTTGCCACAGCCAGTTGGGCCGATGAGCAAAATATTTGACTTTTGCAGCTCGATATTTTCACTGGCCTCGCCTTCTTCCGACTGGGCGTAGCTGAGCCGCTTGTAGTGATTGTAAACCGCTACCGAGAGCACCTTTTTGGCCTCGTTCTGGCCAATCACATGCTCGTCTAGGTAGGACTTAATTTCTCGCGGTTTGGGAATCTGGCTGAGGGCGATGGGAACGGGCGCTTTGCGCCGGCGCTCGGGGGGCTGGTCGCGGCGCGGGGCGGGGGTCGCGACCGCAGCGCTAGAGTCAAACAACTCTTCGTCTAAAATTTCATTACAGAGATCGACACACTCATCGCAGATGTAGACTCCTGGCCCAGCGATCAGCTTGCGCACCTGCTCCTGAGACTTGCCGCAGAAGGAACATTTGAGATGGGAGTCATATTTAGGCATATTGGCTCTTTACCCTAGCGCAGTCAGCTTAGCATCCGCCATTGTCGATTTGGTGATCACCTGATCGATCAGGCCGTAGACCCTGGCTTCTTCGGCTGACATGAAGAAGTCTCGTTCGGTGTCAGCCTCAATCTTTTCTAGAGCTTGCCCGGTATGACCCGCTAAGAGCTCATTCAGGCGGCGCTTGAGGTACAGAATTTCCCGCGCCTGAATTTCGATATCGACAGCCTGCCCCTGGGCTCCGCCCAGCGGCTGGTGAATCATAATCCGCGAGCTGGGCAGCGCCATTCGCTTATTGGCCGCACCGCCCGCGAGCAAAAAGGCCCCCATGCTGGCCGCTAACCCAAAGCAGATGGTAACCACGTCTGGCCGCACCTGCTGCATCGTGTCGTAGATTGCCATACCCGCTGTAACGGAGCCACCGGGCGAGTTGATGTAGAGCTGCACGTCCTTTTCAGGGTCTTCGGCATCCAGGTAAAGCAGCTGAGCCACGATGGAGTCGGCCACCATATCGTCTACCGGGGTGCCCAGAAAGACAATCCGCTCCCGCAGCAGCCGCGAGTAGATGTCAAAGGCGCGCTCGCCTCGACCCGACTGCTCCAGTACCATCGGCACAACGCTGCGGGGAGTCGAGGCGCCGGCGTTCGTACTGACTATGTTGGGCAGCTGGGAATTGAGAATGTCCATAAATTCAAACGGTCGCACAGAGGATGGAGCGGCCAGGCAGGTTAGAAGCTAAATGCCTAATCGCTAACCTCACTTTAGCGAAGTCAATGCATTTCGACATTAATCTACAATACCCGGACGAATTTATAGATTGTCAAGCCTCGGCCATCTGCTAACGGCAAAATTGCCTGTCTGGCGCGTCTGCCTAAAGTTAGGCGCTAGCCTCGACATCAATCACTGCTTCGGCAGCTGAGGCGGGCTCGGCGGATGCTGCTTCCTCTGAGTCCGGTTCTACGGGTTCGGCTGCCTCATCTTCCTCAGGAGCCAAAGCGCCCTCGGGTACCAGCTCAATCGTCGCCTGCTCCTTCAGCCAGGCGAGAATTTTTTCTTTTAGCAGGTCTTCGTTGACGACCTCACGCAGCCGGTCGGGATCGATGGCATCGGGATCCTCGACTTCAGCCAGCATTTCGTCCATGCGGGCCAGAATGTCGGCTTCTTCGACCGCGATCGCTTCTTGCTTAGCCACTTCTCCCAAGGCCAGGGTGCGCCGCAGCCGCTCAATCGCCTCGGGCCGGGCATTTTTCCGCATCCCTTCGACCAGATCTTGAGTCAGAAACTTATTGACGTCGATGCCCTGGCGGCTGAGCTGCACCACCGTTTGCTGCACTAGGAAAGTGGCTTCGCGCTGCACCAGAGTATGGGGCATCTCGGCCTCTAAATGCTCAACCAGCGCGTCGAGCAGCGCCGCCTCAATATTGGCCTGGGTAGCCTGCTCAGTCTCTTCCTGATAGCGCTCTTCTAAGGACTGGCGCAGCTCGGCAATGGTTTCAAAATCGCTGACCTCCTGGGCAAAGTCGTCGTCTAGGTCGGGCAGCTCCTTTTCCTTCAGCTCGTTCAGCGTAATGGTAAAAACGGCGGGCTGACCAGCTAGGTTGGAGTCGGAATAGGCTTCCGGAAAGGTCACCTCCACATCTTTGGTCTCTTCCAGCTCCATCCCAATAATGCCTTCGACAAAGCCCGGAATAAATTGCCCTTCTTTAATTTCGACCTGGAAGTCCTCGGCGCTGCCGCCTTCAAAAACTTCCGGCTCGCCGTCGGGTTTGACCAGCTTGCCGACAAAGTCAATAATCGCCACATCGCCCGCCTGAGCCGCTCGGTCTTCGATTGGCACCAGCGTCGCCAGATTTTCGCGGTAGCGGCTCAGGGTTTCATCAACCCGATTGGGATCGGGCTCAATTTTTTCAGCCTTAACTGACAGATCTTTATATTCGCTCAGGCTGAGCCGGGGTGGAACGTCTACCGAAGCCGAAATGATAAAAGGCTGGCCGGGCTCATACTGACCAATTAGATCTTCAAAGGAAGAGCGCAGCTGATAGTTGCCGATCGCCTCTAGCTCTTCCTGCTCAATAGCTTGATCAATGGCCTTCTGCACTAGGTCTTCTAGCGCCGCTGCCTTCAGCCGAGTCGGTCCTAAGCGCTGAATCAGCACCTGACGCGGCACCTTGCCCTTACGGAAACCAGGGATATTAGCGCTTTTCATATAGTCCCGCAGAACCTGCTCGTATCCTTGCTTAGACAGGTCTGCGGGCACTTCAATTTCGAGTCCTACCTGGCTGTCGGGCAGTTTTTCCTGGGTAACTTTCATTGCAGCTATGTTCTTTATTAATGTTCTTGATGGTTCAGCAGGTCGGCCGTTGGCTGTCGGAGACAGAAACAGTTAGCTATCATACCTAATTATTTGGCTTCCCGCCTCCCTAGCCACTAGCCCGGCAGTGGGTGCCGATAGGCTGAGATTCGACGAAAGGGCAACATGGGCGACAGCCACTGGCGCTGGGCCTATATAATGAAGTAAGTTAGCGCTACGGCTGCTTGACGAGTCGGGGTAGAGCCGGTAGCCTAGCGCCACACAGACTGCCAAAGCGGGTCGCCAAAACGGGCCTTGGAGGCAGGGGCAAGCTAAAATCAGGCCCCCTGCTGGTATTCCGTTTCATATAGAAGCTTCCAGACAATTGAATAGATCAATGAATAGATTAAGAAACATGTGCAGGAGGATATTTGCTTGCCCGAAGAAACATACACCGTTGCCATTTTAGGCGCGACTGGAGCGGTGGGGACAGAGCTACTAGAGCTCTTACAGGAGCGCCGTTTCCCAATTAAATCTCTCAAGCTGCTGGCGTCGGCTCGGTCGGCCGGCAAGCATCTGAGCTTTCGCGGTCAGCCGGTGACCGTCGAAGCGCTGAGCCAGTCGGCCTTGGAAGACGTCGATATTGTCTTGGCGTCGGCCGGGGCTAGCGTATCGCGAGAATGGGCCGAGGTCGCGATCGCGGCTGGAGCGGTCGTCATCGACAATTCCAGCGCCTTTCGGATGGATAGCGATGTGCCGCTGATCGTCCCCGAGGTCAACCCAGAGGTGGCGGCGAATCACCGCGGCCTAATCGCCAACCCCAACTGCACGACGATTTTGATGAGTTTGGCGCTGTGGCCGCTGCATCAGGTGCAGCCGATTCGGCGAGTCGTGGTGGCGACCTACCAGTCCGCTAGCGGGGCCGGAGCTCGGGCGATGGCCGAAGTTAAAGAGCAGGCTGCCGCAATGCTGGCCGATCAGCCGCCGCCGACCGAAATTTTTCCCTATCCCCTAGCCTTCAATCTCTTTCCTCACAATTCACCCCTGACCGAGCAGGGCTATTGCCAGGAAGAGATGAAAATGGTGAACGAAACTCGCAAAATCTTTAATCAGCCCGATTTGCGGGTTACGGCTACCTGTATACGGGTTCCCGTCTTGCGGGCCCATTCTGAAGCGGTTAACCTGGAATTTGACACCCCATTCGAACCAGAGCGAGCCAGGTCAATCTTGGCGCAGGCTCCCGGCGTAAAGCTGCTAGAAGATTGGCAGGCTAACTATTTCCCCATGCCGTTCGAGGCCAGTGGTCAAGACGATGTCCTGGTTGGCCGAATCCGTCAGGATCTGTCTCACCCCTGTGGGCTAGAGCTCTGGCTGAGCGGCGATCAGATTCGCAAAGGGGCTGCGCTTAACGCCGTCCAGATTGCTGAGCTGCTGGTCGCCAAGCGCTGGCTGGCGACGGCTGTAGCGGCCTGAAACCATGCCCAAAGACCCGTTTAAAGACAGCGCAGAAGTCAATCACGTGCCCTGGTTTGGACGAGTGCTGACGGCGATGGTCACCCCCTTTTCTGAAACTGGGGAGGTGAACTACGCGATTGCTGAGAAGCTGGCGGCTCATCTAGTTGAGCAGGGCACAGACACCCTGGTCGTCTGCGGCACGACAGGCGAATCACCGACCCTCACCTGGGACGAAGAATATCAGCTGTTTCAGGTCGTCCAGGGGGCCGTCTCGGGGCGGGCTCGGGTGATGGCCGGGACCGGTTCTAACAGCACCTGCGAGGCCATCAGCGCTACCCAGAAAGCCCAAAAGCTGGGGCTAGACGGCTCTTTGCAGGTCGTCCCCTACTATAATAAGCCTCCCCAGGAGGGGCTCTATGACCACTTCAGCGCGATCGCAAAAGCCGTCCCCGACCTGCCGATCATGCTGTATAACGTCCCTGGTCGTACCAGCTGCGCAA
This sequence comes from Vasconcelosia minhoensis LEGE 07310, assembly GCF_015207255.1. GTDB lineage: Bacteria > Cyanobacteriota > Cyanobacteriia > Phormidesmidales > Phormidesmidaceae > Vasconcelosia > Vasconcelosia minhoensis. Next base: position 39,552 of record NZ_JADEXG010000022.1, on the reverse strand, counting down.
TCGCGCCAGCAACGGTGGCCAAGCTGGCAGAGATTCCCAATATTGTGGCCCTCAAGCAAGCCGATGGGAACCTTGATCTGGCCAGTGAGATTCGGCAGCTGACGCCGCCGACCTTTGACCTCTATTCGGGTGATGATTCGCTGACGCTGCCGCTGCTCGCCGTAGGCGGCGTTGGCGTGGTCAGCGTTGCCAGCCATTTGGCGGGGCCACAGCTACAGCAGATGATTCAGGCCTTTGAGCAGGGCCAGACGCGGCGGGCAACGGCGCTGCATCTAGCGCTTTTCCCGCTGTTCAAGGCGCTGTTTGCGACGACCAGTCCGATTCCGCTAAAGGCCGCACTGAGGCTAGAGGGGTGGGCCGTAGGCACCTGCCGCTCGCCGCTGGGCGACGCTTCGGCAGCGGTGCTTCAACAGCTCAAATCGGTGCTTGAAAGCCTGGAGCTGCTGAAATCTTAATCAGGCAGCCCGCCCCGTCCCAAGCTTACGCAGAGGCCGGTCGGCGCGATCGCGCCTGCCTCCCCATCTATTTTCAGTTCACAATTCTCATCATTCACTGTTTACTCAAGGATTTTCTATGACTCGAAACAAACGCAATTCCGATTCGGCAACCCTAAAAATCATTCCGCTCGGCGGACTGCATGAAATTGGCAAAAATACCTGCATCTTTGAAATCAACGACGAAATCGTCCTGCTAGATGCGGGTTTGGCCTTTCCCACGGACGGCATGCACGGCGTCAACATCGTGCTGCCCGACGTCACCTACCTGCGCGAAAATCAGCACAAAATCAAGGGCATGATCGTCACCCACGGTCACGAAGACCACATCGGCGGTATTGCCTTTCACCTCAGGCAGTTCAATATCCCAGTGATCTACGGGCCGCGGCTGGCAATGGCGCTGCTCCAGGGCAAGCTGGAAGAGGCCGGTATGGCCAAGCGCACCGAGCTGCGCACCGTCGGCCCCCGGGAGAAAGTCAAGTTCGGCAAATCGTTTGAAGTGGAGTACATCCGCAATACCCATTCGATTTCCGACAGCTTTACCGTCGCGATTCGCACCCCGGCGGGTGTCGTCATCCACAGCGGTGACTACAAAATTGACCATACGCCGGTCGATGGCGAATATTTTGACTTCCAGCGCCTGGCTGAGTATGGCGAGAACGGCGTGCTCTGTCTGGTTGGCGACTCGACCAACGCCGAAGTGCCGGGCAGCACGCCCTCTGAGCGCACGGTCTTCCCTAACCTGGACCAGGCCTTTAGCCAGGCTGCCGGTCGGCTGTTTGTGACCACCTTTGCCTCCTCAGTGCATCGGGTGAATATGCTCTTAGAGCTGGCCCAAAAGCACGGCCGGTCGGTATTCGTAGTGGGCCGGTCGATGCTCAACGTGATCGCCCATGCCCGCGAGCTGGGCTACATCAAATGCCCCGACAGCCTGTTCAAGCCGCTCAATCAGCTCAATCAGTGCCCCGACAAGCAGGCAATGATCCTGACGACGGGCTCCCAGGGCGAGCCGATGGCGGCCCTGACGCGAATTTCCAATCGCTCCCACCGCCAGATTAAGATTCATGAAGGCGATACCGTCATCTTCTCGGCCCACCCGATTCCGGGCAATACCATCGGCGTAGTCAACACCATTGACAAGCTGATGCAGCAGGGGGCGCATGTCGTCTACGGCAAAGATAAGGGACTCCATGTCTCGGGTCACGGCTCCCAGGAAGACCAGAAGATGATGCTGGCCCTGACCCGGCCCAAGTTCTTCATGCCGGTGCACGGTGAGCACCGGATGCTGGTGAAGCATTCCCAAATGGCTCAGAGTATGGGCATCCCGGCTGAAAACATCGTGATTGTGAATAATGGCGACGTGATTGAAGTCAACGAGGCGGCGATTCGGATCGCCGGTCAGGTGCCTTCTGGCGTGGAGCTGGTCGATTCGTCACGGACTGGCGTGGTGCAGCGCGACGTGCTGCGAGAGCGGCAGCAGATTGCCGAAGATGGCATCTTCACGGTCTCAGCGACGGTCAGCGACCAGGGCAAGCTGCTGGGCGAGCCGATTGTCAACCTGCGCGGTGTGGTGACGACCAAGGCCCAGGAGCAGTGGGAGCGCAGCGTGCAGCAGGTGGTCGAGAAAGGGCTGCGCGATCGCTGGTCGGAAGTGGCCGAAGACGGCAACGGCAGCGGCCCAATTGTGAAGTGGGACGGGCTGCGATCTCGCCTGGAGGAAGAACTGCGGCGCTTTGTTCGGCGCGAACTGCCCAAGAGCTACCCTCTAGTTGTTTTCCTGCTTCAGCACATTCCGGTAGAGGGCACCGCTAAGTCCAGCCCGGTGCGAGCTAGACAGGCGGTCTCGGCCTCTTAGTCAAAAAGCGCTGGGAGTCTTCTGTAAAATTCCCCATCAATTCCCCAGCGGGTAGACACCCGCTGGGGAATTTTGTGCTAAAAGTTGATTAGGAAAGTAAATATGTGCGTCGGGCCGAGCTATAATGCGTTTCAGCAGAAGCCGCCGCAAAGAGGACGTCCAGGGCCATCAGTTTTGAGCCCGTCCAGCGGCGAGGTACTAATTCTGGAGCAGCTTCTGTCAGAGTTCTTGTGCTATACAAGGTCTTGGCAAAGCGCGGGAGCTTTCCTGTAGCCCCAGAGAGGTTTGGTACTTTCGAGTCATCTTGGCTTTCTGACAAAATCCGTTGACGACTGCCCGGGAGCGCTGAGTCAGTTTACTTAGACTGCCTTCGATGTGTCACTTGTCTATTGCAGACAATGGCCATTGGGCGTCCATCTCACTTTTCTTATCCCAGACTTTTACCAATCCATGATCCGCCAGCGGAGCTGCCCTATTGGCAAGTGTGAAGCTCCAGGCTGGTAAGGTTTCAGAGGAAATTGAATGCCCAAGCAAATCATCATCGCAGAACAGCATCGCCTGGCTGCTGTTTTTTCAGAAGATCAGATCCAGGAACTCATCGTTGCGACCGGTAGCCACCAGGTCGGCGATATCTACCTTGGCACTGTCGAAAACGTTCTATCGGGTATTGATGCTGCCTTTGTCAATCTCGGCGATAGCGAGCGCAACGGCTTTATCCATGTTTCCGATCTCGGACCGCTGAAGCTCAAGCGCATGACTGCGCCGATTACGGAGCTCCTCGCGCCACAGCAGAAAGTGCTGGTGCAGGTGATGAAGGAACCCACCGGCAATAAGGGTCCTCGGCTCACCGGCAAGGTCACTTTGCCAGGTCGATATCTGGTGTTAATGCCCTATGGCAGAGGCGTCAATCTCTCGCGCCGGATTCAGAGTGACGCCGAGCGCCATCGGCTCAGGGCCCTGGGTATTCTGATCAAGCCGCCGGGGATGGGGCTGCTGGTCCGCACGGAGGCAGAGCAGGTGCCCGAAGATGCCATCATCGAAGATCTGGAAGCGCTGCAGCGACGCTGGGAGATGGTGCAGCAGGAGGCGATGTCCACCCGTCCGCCGGCCCTGCTCAACCGCGACGACGACTTTATCCAGCGGGTTCTACGAGACGTCTACAATGCTGATGTGAACCGAATCGTAACGGATTCTCCGTCAGGGCTCCAGCGGGTCAAGCAGCATTTATCAAATTGGAGCGGGGGAAAAATTCCTTCCGGCATCCTGATTGACTATCACCGAGAAAAGACGCACATCCTAGAATTCTTCCGGGTCAATGCAGCGATCCGTGAAGCGCTGAAGCCTCGGGTTGATTTGCCTTCTGGTGGCTACATTATTATTGAGCAAACCGAAGCGCTAACCGTAGTTGACGTCAACTCAGGCTCTTTCACTCGCTCGGCGACAGCCCGGGAGACCGTCCTCTGGACCAATTGCGAAGCCGCAACCGAAATTGCGCGGCAGCTGCGTCTGCGAAATATCGCCGGGGTGATCATTATCGACTTTATCGATATGGACGCCCGCCGCGATCAGCTCCAGGTACTAGAGCAGTTCAGCAAAGCGATTCGCGCGGACAAGTCCCGACCCCAGATTTCTCAGCTCTCTGAGCTAGGCCTAGTCGAGCTGACCCGAAAGCGCCAGGGGCAAAATATCTACGAGCTGTTTGGCCGTACCTGTCCGACCTGTGGCGGACAGGGGCACCTGGTACATTTGCCGGGCAGTGAAGAGCCAGCGGTCGCCGAGCGCTCTGCGGTCGCATCGCGGATGCCGAGCTACGTTTCACCGACGGCCAGCTTCTCTAGCCGGCCAGCCCGGGAAGAGACCGTGGAGGCAATCGAGGCCCAAACCGACCTGCAGGAGCTCGATTTACTCCATCATCCCGACTACCGTGAGAAGAGCGGCGGCGGTCGCAACAGCAATCGGCGGCGGCGACGGCGCGAGCCCGACAGTTTACCGAGCCGCACGACGCGTTCAGTCCCGGAACCTACGCCCAAGCAGGACCCCAAAGACCCTAAAAAGGAAGTCGCAGCCCCGGACAGTAACGGTCAGCAGGCGACCGAGACCGATAGCCAGACCTCTCGTAGCAAGCGCTCTCGCAATGGCCGGCGCAAGTCCGAAGAGCCAGCTGAAATGATTGCCGTTGAGATGTCCCCTGAAGAGCAGCGGATCTATGCTGCTATGGGTATTTCTCCCCTAGTGCTCAGCGAGCAATCGGTTAAAAATCCCAAGCAGGCTGTGGTGTCTGTAGTCCTACCGGGTGAGGTGGCTAAGTTAGATAGCGCAACGAGTCAGGCTGCGGCAGCGGAGTCATTGGGTACTGATTTGGCAGACGCTGACTCATCAGTTTCTCGTAGTGAGACTTCTGCTTCGACCGATAAAGTAGCCCCCCAGGCTGATTTGCCCGAGAGTGAAGCTAAAGCTGAGGCGGAAGAGTCCGCTGCTCCCGTGAGGCGGCGGCGCCGGCGACGCTCGACGGCGTCTGAATCGGAGTAACGGATCCGCCTGTGCGATCGCGATTTTGTCAGTACCCAGTCACGGCTGAGGTAGCTGGTGTGGACGAAGTCGGTCGGGGGGCCCTCTTTGGTCCGGTGGTGGCAGCGGCGGTGCTGCTGCCACCCGTCGCGGCTGAGTCGCTGTTCCAGGCTGGTGTGACTGACAGCAAGCAGCTCACGCCTCAGCGGCGTCAGCTGCTATCGACTCAAATTCGCTCGGTAGCTCTGGACTGGCAGATTGGCTACGTTTCAGCCGCAGCCATTGATCGGATCAATATTCTTCAGGCCTCGCTGCTGGCGATGAAACGAGCTATCAGCCGACTATCTCCTCCCCTTAACCTCTGCCTAATCGACGGTAATCAGCCCATTCCCCAGCTGGGCCTGGCTCAGCAGACGGTGGTTAAAGGGGACAGCCGCAGCCTTGCGATCGCAGCTGCCAGCATCTTGGCCAAGGTCTGGCGGGATACCCTGATCGTACGTTTAGAGCAGCGCTATCCAGGCTATGATCTGGCTTCTAATAAGGGTTATGGCAGCGCCAAGCACCTAGCTGGCCTGGCCCGGCTGGGTCCTAGTCGGCAGCATCGTAAATCGTTTCGGAGCTGTCAGCTGGAGCTGCCGCTATAGGCAGACGGAGTTTAAGCTAGAGGAAGGGAGTGAAAGAATTGCTATGAGACTTTAGCTGAAAGGGCGGGCTGTTTTGCCGCCCAGTCTCGATAGTCTGCAACCAGTCGCCGCATCAGGCGCTGCTTCATCGTCGCTAGAATACCGTTGAGAATGCCGTTGCCGGTCGCTTTAAGGACAGACTTTGGCATAAACCGCAGAGCTGTAGGCAGATCAACGTCTACTTTCAGATTGGCCTGACCACAGAGCTGAGTGCCCCGGCGACCGTCCTGGGACGAAAGATGGCCCTGGAGGTTGAGCGAGAACTTGTCGCTAATGGCTGGCTGACCTTCCAGCCGACAGGCGGTTGAGTGCACATAAACCGTATTCTGCTCAGACCAGATCTCAATGTCAGAAACCGGACGCAGCATCAGCGTGACAAACTTTATCGGCTGCATTCTAAACCGAAACAGGCCCGGCTCTAGCGTCTCAAGCTGCTCAGGATCGATCAGCGCCAGCATCAGTCGGTCCGACTGTTTCAGGTATTGCTGAATCGGTACTGACTGAGGCGGCACTGCAATAGATACAGACTGGGACGCTTGAAAGCAAACCATTGGAAGTACGGGTTAGAAACTAAAAACTTTGATAAGTCAGTCTTATTACTGATTCCTAATAATATCATTTTTATGCTGAGAGCTGACCCTATCGTTGGGAAGGCTTGTAAACTCGGTCTGCTCAGCAGAACAACGTAGCGCTTTAAACTATTTTTCAGTCAAAAGTGGGAAGATGACGGCATGAACCTTTCAATTGCCTATCTCGGACCGCAGGGAACTTACTCAGAGTTTGCCGCCTCGACCTATGCTCGCTGGCTGCAACAGCACCATCAGACCGACACCGCCCGTCAAGCCTATCCTAGCATTGCCCAGGTACTGCGGGCAGTCGCCCAGGCTGAGGTCGATATCTGCGTAGTTCCAGTCGAAAATTCCATCGGCGGCGGCGTTACGACGACCTTGGATATGCTGTGGGAACTGGATATGCTTCAGATTCAGCGAGCCCTGACGCTGCCAATTGAGCATGCTTTTCTATCCCAGGCCGATCGACTACAGGTGGTATCTACGGTTTATTCTCATCCCCAGGCCTTGACCCAATGTCAGAAGTGGCTGGAAACCCATTTGCCCGAGGTCACCCTGATCGCGACAAATTCTACGACTGAAGCGCTGCAACACCTCGATGCCGACCCTACGGTGGGCGCAATTTCGTCTGCCTGGGCTGCTCAGATCTATGGCCTACCTGTGCTGGCCCATCCGATCAATGACCACAGCGATAACTGCACCCGGTTTTGGGTGCTCAGTCGAGAGTCTTCCCAATCGGGAGACTATACTTCTCTGGCCTTTAGCCTGCCCACAAACGATGCCGGAGCCTTGCTGAAACCGCTCCAGCATCTGGCTCTGGCAAAGATTAATATGAGTCGAATCGAGTCCCGACCGACTAAGCGATCGCTAGGGGACTATTTATTTTTTATCGATATTGAAGCGGGCCTAGATAGCCCACACACCAGGGCTGCTTTAGACGCCATGGGCGGCTGCACAGAAACGCTAAAGCTGTTTGGCAGCTATACGCTGCTGCCGATGGAAGAGGTGCTGGCTCAGACCTCTACTCCAAAATATCTTTGAGCGCAGTGCGAGCGGCTAGATTATTACGGGTAGAGGTCAAAATTTCGGCTTCACGCTGCAGCCGTCCGTTCGTATCTTGCATTTCAAGCAGCATCTGCTGCTCATCAGCGACACCGTAGAGCGTGCTGGCAACCCAGTAAGACAGTTCCAGCGGTAGATCTGGAATATCTTCAGGAAAGTCAATCTCCTGCTGAGTCAGCTTGGCAGATAGGCGAACGACGTCCCGCAGCAGCTGATTCACCTCCGTTGCTAGAGGAACCAGATCCTGATTGTCAGTACCGTCCTCTATCCACTCGACCAGACCGACTCGGTAGGGCTTTTCTCGCACATAGTCTAAAACGCGAAAGCGCTGCTGGCCCATCGTCAGCACCTTTAGTCGATCGTCTGGCAAACGCTGGTAGTGAACAATTTCGGCGCAGCAGCCGACTTTCGCAATTTCTTTAGTTTGAGGATCAACCATGAGTACGCCAAAGCGGCGATCGCTTTGGAGGATCGTATTCACCAGGATCCGATATCGATATTCGAAAACGTGAAGCGGTAGAGGCCTGCCAGGAAAAAGGACGAGTTCAGGCAGTGGAAAAAGCGGAAGTTCTCGAACAGCGACGGAGGAAGAATTCATTATGTCGGCTTTGGGATGAGCAAGGAAGGGCTGCTTAGAGCGGACTGTTTGAAAACCGGAAAGGGCAGTTGATTTCTCTCATTTTAGCCCAGAGACACTGGTACAGCCGCGCTGTCCCTAAGAATCGCGATTGCCTATAGCTTCACTTCGATGTCAACGCCGGCCGGCAGGTCAAGCTTCATCAGCGCGTCAATCGTTTTCGATGAGGGCTGGTAAATATCAATGATTCGGCGATGGGTACGGGTTTCAAAATGCTCACGGGAGTCTTTATCGACGTGGGGCGATCTCAGTACACAGTAGATCCTACGCTTGGTCGGCAGTGGAATTGGGCCGATCGCGGTGGCGTTAGTCCGATTGGCCGTATCGACAATCTTTTCGCAGGAGGTATCAAGCAGGCGACGGTCAAACGCCTTGAGCCGAATCCGAATTTTTTGCTGTTGAATCGTAGCCATCGGAGAAAGTCCTTCTTCAGTTATCGAGGTTCAGAGTGAAAATCAAAGCGAAAAATCGGGGAAGCCAGCAAGTCTGGCTTCCCCGTTAAGCAGTAGGCAAAACCTACTTGGTGATTTTAGCCACGACGCCCGCACCCACGGTTCGGCCGCCTTCGCGAATGGCAAAGCGCATGCCCTGCTCAATCGCAATCGGGTTGATCAGCGCCACGTTCATCTTAATCCGGTCGCCGGGCATCACCATCTCGGCGGTGCTGCCGTCGTCAGCGGTAAAGCTCTCAATGCTGCCGGTGACGTCGGTGGTACGGACATAGAACTGAGGCTTGTAGCCCGGGAAGAACGGCGTATGACGACCGCCTTCTTCTTTATTCAGAACGTAGACCTCAGCTTCGAACTTGGTGTGGGGGGTAATGCTGCCGGGCTTGGCCAGCACCATACCACGCTCAATATCTTCTTTTTGCACACCCCGCAGCAGCACGCCAACGTTATCTCCGGCCATGCCTTCGTCCAGCGTCTTCTGGAACATTTCTACGCCGGTGACGGTAGTGCTGCGGGTATCTTTGATCCCCACCAGCTCAACCGTCTCACCTACCTTGACCTTACCCCGCTCAATCCGACCGGTGGCCACAGTGCCGCGACCGGTGATTGAGAAAACGTCCTCAACCGCCATCAGGAAAGGCTTGTCGATATCGCGCTCAGGGGTCGGAATGTAGGCGTCAACCTCGTCCATCAGGGTGTAGATCTTATCGACCCACTCATCGTCACCCTTCGCCGTCGCCGGATTCGCCAGCAGCACTTCTACCGCCTTCAGGGCCGAACCCGCCACGATGGGGATATCATCCCCTGGAAAGTCGTAGGAGCTCAGCAGCTCGCGAACCTCTAGCTCGACCAGCTCTAGCAGCTCTTCATCGTCTACTTGGTCCTGCTTATTCAAAAAGACCACGATGTTGGGAACGCCGACCTGTTTCGCCAGCAGAATGTGCTCCCGAGTCTGAGGCATGGGGCCATCAGCGGCTGATACAACCAGAATGGCTCCGTCCATCTGCGCTGCACCCGTGATCATGTTTTTCACGTAGTCAGCGTGGCCGGGACAGTCCACATGGGCATAGTGACGATTTTCCGTCTCGTACTCCACGTGGGCCGTATTGATCGTGATGCCCCGAGCTTTTTCCTCAGGGGCCGCGTCGATCTCGTCGTACTTACGGGCTTTGGCGCCCCCAGAAGCGGCTAGCGTCATGGTAATCGCTGCCGTCAGGGTCGTCTTACCGTGGTCAACGTGACCGATGGTGCCGATGTTGACGTGGGGTTTGCTTCTTTCGAACTTTGCGCGTGCCATGGATTTTGTTCCTAAACTACCTATGCGTTCCCTTTATTTTTTGCAATGACTGCTTCAGCCACATTCCGAGGAACCTCATCATACTGGCTGAACTCCATAGAGAAGATGCCTCTTCCCTGAGTTTTAGAGCGAATGTCGGTGGCGTAACCAAACATCTCTGCCAAAGGCACATTTGCAGTGACCTTAGCCAGACCTTCTTCGGAGCCCATTCCCTCGATCTGTCCACGACGAGAGTTAAGGTCCCCCATGACGTCTCCGAGAAACTCTTCTGGAGCCTCTACTTCGACCTTCATCGTCGGCTCTAGAAGAACCGGAGAAGCCTTTAAGACGGCATTGCGAACGGCCATGGAACCGGCGATCTTAAATGCCATTTCGGAAGAATCAACGTCGTGGTAGGACCCGTCTACCAAGGTGACCTTGACGTCAATCAGGGGATATCCGGCTAGGATACCAGATTCACAAGCTTCTTTCATGCCCTGCTCAGCAGGCGAAATGAACTCTTTGGGCACCGAGCCACCGACAATTTTGGAGACAAACTCAAAACCAGTGCCGGGCTCACCGGGCTCAAGCTGGATCACCACGTGACCGTATTGACCTTTACCCCCACTCTGACGGATGAACTTGCCTTCGGCATCGGACGGCTTACGAATCGTTTCCCGATAGGCTACCTGCGGCGCGCCGATGTTGGCCTCAACCTTGAACTCGCGCAGCATCCGATCCACCAGAATGTCGAGGTGCAGTTCGCCCATCCCAGCGATCACGGTTTGATTTGTCTCGGGGTCAGAGATGACGCGGAAGGTCGGGTCTTCCTCAGACAGAGACTGGAGGGCTTTCGACAGCTTCTCCATATCCTGCTTGGTCTTGGGCTCGACCGCCACTGAAATCACCGGTTCAGGGATAAAGAGAGATTCCAGCACAATTGGCTCATCGGGATCGCAGATTGTATCGCCCGTAAAGGTATCCTTTAGTCCCAGCGCCGCGCCCAGATCGCCAGCCCGCATTTCATCCACTTCAATCCGATCGTCTGCCTTCAGAATAATCAGGCGAGAAATCCGCTCTTTCTTATCCTTTGTCGCGTTGTAGACATAGCTACCTTTTTGCAGAACGCCAGAATAGACGCGAATGAAAGTCAGGCGGCCGTAAGGATCGGCCATAATCTTAAAGGCCAGCGCTGACAGCGGGGCTTCGTCGCTCGCGGGCCGGGTATCGGTCTCACCGTTGGGAAGCGTTCCTTGAATCGCAGGAACTTCAGGCGGTGAGGGCAGATAGTCTACGACGGCATCGAGCAGCCGCTGGACACCCTTGTTCTTAAAGGCAGAGCCACACAGGACGGGGACCATTTTGCCTGCGATTGTGCTCTTACGAACGCCGGCCATAATTTCTTCATTGGTCAGCCCTTCGCCTTCCAGGTATTTCTCCATCAGGGCATCGTCGCGCTCGGCAACGGCCTCGACTAAAACCGTACGATACTCATTGGCCTGTTCCAAAATATCGGCCGGGATCTCAGTTTCCTGAATGTCAGTACCGAGGTCATTGGTGTAGATGAAGGCCTTCATATTGACCAGATCTACTACCCCCCGAAAGTTGTCCTCTGCCCCAATCGGGATTTGGATTGGAACGGCGTTAGCACGCAGGCGATCGCGCAGCTGACTGTAGACCTTGAAGAAGTTTGCACCGGTCCGGTCCATCTTATTGACAAAGGCCAGCCGCGGCACCTTGTAGCGATCGGCCTGCCGCCAGACGGTCTCAGACTGGGGCTGGACGCCGCCAACCGAGCAGAAGACCGCAATCACACCGTCGAGCACCCGCATGGAACGCTCTACTTCGATGGTGAAATCGACGTGACCGGGGGTGTCGATGATGTTGATCTGGTGATCGAGCCAGGAGGTACTGATCGCCGCAGCCGTGATGGTAATTCCCCGCTCGCGCTCTTGATCCATCCAGTCGGTGACCGCATTACCTTCGTGCACTTCACCGATCTTGTGGACAACGCCAGAGTAAAATAAAATTCGCTCCGTCGTCGTCGTCTTGCCAGCGTCAATATGCGCCGCAATTCCAATATTTCTAACTTTTTCTAGCGGGGTTTTCCGTGCCACAGCTGCCTCCTTGTTTGCTGCCATAGGTCACTATTGTACCCATGGTCCTGTTAAGAATTCTATACTTTCGGGGACGTGACCAACAAGCAGAACCAGGAAGTTTGCTTGGACTCACGCCGCTCTGTAATCTGTTAAGTCTGTATCGGGCCTTATCTGGCTGGACCAAATGACGAGGAAGTCAACTGAGCTATCCCACTGGCAGGGCAGTGGTAATCCCTCCCGACACAGCGCATCAACAGCCTAGTAACGATAGTGAGCAAATGCCTTATTCGCCTCAGCCATTCGGTGAGTTTCCTCGCGTCGGCGTACGGCTCCTCCGGTTTCGTTCGCTGCATCCATCAGTTCGTTGGCAAGCTTCATCGCCATGGTTCGCCCGGCCCGCTGACGTGAAAACTGTGATATCCACCGTAGCGACAGCGCCGTTCCACGCTCCGTACGGACTTCCATTGGCACCTGATAGGTCGCTCCCCCAACTCGCCTGGCCTTGACTTCGACCATCGGGGTGGTATTGCGCACTGCTTGCTCAAAGACCTCTAGCGGATCGCTACCCGCTCTTTGCTCAATAATCTTGAACGCATCGTAAATCAAACGATGAGCCAACGATTTTTTCCCACTTTGCATAATCCGCCGGGCCATCATGCTGACTAGGCGGCTGTTATAAACCGGGTCGGGCGGAACCGTGCGCTTTTGGGCCGTAGTACGACGAGACATAGCTTATTTTTAGACCTTGGGGTTTGTGAATAGGTTGAAGAATTAGGAAAAAGGGCGATCGCGGCTGTCCAGAAGCCGAGCGTCAATCATTTGGCAGCGCTTTGGGCTGAATTAGGTCGCCGCGGCTTTAGGCCGCTTGGCCCCATACTTGGACCGGCCCTGACGGCGGTCTTTGACGCCGGAGGTATCGAGCGTGCCGCGAATGATGTGATAGCGAACGCCCGGCAGGTCCTTCACCCGTCCCCCGCGAATCATGACGACGGAATGCTCTTGCAGGTTATGCCCAATTCCAGGGATGTAGGCCGTGACTTCAAAGCCTGAGGTCAGCCTGACCCGCGCCACCTTACGCAGCGCCGAGTTGGGCTTTTTAGGCGTGGTGGTATAGACCCGGGTACAGACCCCCCGCCGCTGCGGACAGCTCTTGAGCGCTGGCGATTTGGTTTTTTTAGTCGCTTTTGACCGCTCGTCGCGGATTAGCTGTTGAATCGTGGGCATAGAATGTGGATGGTGCTGGTTATTACGGTATCGTCACAAGCTCTGATACTAGCAATTATATTTTTAGCTTGTCAATTTTAGCTTGGCTTTAGATTGGCGGGGCAGGTTCGGACTGCCGATAGGGCGGCTCGGCGGCGGGGTCAGCAGGCGCGATCGCGAACGCATAGCCGCAGCGACAGCTCTCTGTAGCCTGCGGATTGTCAAAGCGAAAGGCACCGCCCATCAGGTCTTCAGAAAAGTCGATCTTTAAGTTTTCTAAATAGGCCCGGTTCGTCTGGCTGACCACAACCCGAACGTTGCCAAAATCATAGATGTCGTCTGACCCAGTCGTTGAATTGGTCTCTGATCCCGCATTTAAATCTACTGACTCAAAAGACAGCTGGTAGGCCCACTGGGCGCAGCCGCTGGGCCGAATGTCCAGACGAAAATTAGCGGCAGTCAGGTTCTGGCGATCGCGCAGCCGGTTAATTTCCTGAATAGCGGCCGCTGTGAGCTGAATCATGCAGATTGCGATTGAGCAGAGAATGGGGGACTGAGCCGTGAGCCCGGTTTTCAGGATAGCAAAAGCGGGGGCATAGGCTCTATGCCCCCGCAGGATTGTGCTGATAGACTGAACGCTAGAACTTGGTAGTTCGGCAGAGCCGGGTGCTAGTGCTGATGGCGAGCGTAGTCGTCCTGAAAGCGGATGATGTCATCTTCACCCAGGTATTCGCCATTCTGCACCTCAATTAGCACCAGCGGAATCACGCCCGAATTTTCCAGGCGGTGGCTGGTGCAGGCTGGAACATAGGTGGACTGATTGGAGCAGAGCATGATTTCCTGCTCGCCACAGGAGACCTTAGCCGTTCCTGAGACGACAATCCAATGCTCGCTGCGGTGGTGGTGCATCTGCAGGCTCAGCCGATGCCCTGGCTTCACCTCGATGCGCTTAATTTTGTAGCCTTTACCCTCTTCGAGCACGGTAAAGGAGCCCCAGGGTCTGAGCTCAGTCGCGGCGACGCCTTCAAAGCCTTTTTCCTTAGGGACATCCTGAGAAACGTCCGGCGGCGCGGATTGGGTGCGTTCTTTAGCTTGAACCATAAATTCCTCAATACTCCTTACAGATCGATTTAGGTTATTCGAATCTGCTGCGTTACAGATGCCAGTGGCTTTGCGTTGGCCCGATGTGCCAGTTCATATTAGCAAGACCGTTCTAGTCCTCAACAGTTCCAGGGCGACAAAAACCGGTAATTTATACGATTTCTTTATTCGCATGATCCCTGCGTAAAGCTGTCGGCCCTACTCGGTCAAAAATAGCCCAATCCCGTTGTGTACCCGCGCTGCCGTCCGCGGAGAGCGGTTCAGCAGCTGCCCACCTAGATAGAGGCTGGAGGAACTACCGCCGTCCAGATTAAGCGCATCGACGCTGCCCAGCTGCTGCATGATCTGCGCCGTCTCGGCCAGGGTCGGGCCGCGCCCCCCAATCCGACCCTGCATCGCGACAATCAGCCAGGTGCCGTCAGCGGTTTTACCAATAGCAGTGCGCGGAGCCATGCCCTGAATGAAGTTACTGCTAAAGCCCTCAAGCTGCGGATCGAGGACGACCCGGCGATCGCGGATCAGCAGCGGCCCACCCCCGACCACGTTGGCATACTGGTCGAACGATGTCGGCAGGCTTTGGCTCGCGATCGCGACGCCTGAACCTGGACGTAAACTCGCCGCCGCCGTAGAGAAATTGCGCAGCACCAGCAGATAGCCATTCGGAGGGATCGGGATACTGCCGCTCCCGGCTGAGCCCAATGTCCGCTGATCGGCCACTCGCTGGTCACGGACGGTTATGACGACCTCACCGTCGGTTATCGGGGTATAGCTAGCTCCCCAATCTGACGTGAAGCGGGCAATCCCCGCCTGCACATAGCCGCTGTTAACCGTCAGGACTGGAAAAGTCTGGCCGGACTCGGTGGTGACGACCTCGGAAAGCCGGAGCCGATCCATCACCAGGTCGCCGTCCGGATTCCAGGCCATAGCTCCCCGACCTAAAATCGGTCCAGAGATCCAGCGACCGTTCTCTCGCAGCGCCCCCAGGGGAAGCTGGTTGTTGCGGTTAAAAAATCCGGCATTGACGGCGGCGGCGGCCTGATAGCGCTGGGCCGTCGTGATAATTGGCGCGATCCCCACCGCCGTGCCGGGGTTAGACCAGATCGGGCGCAGGTCTAGCCTCGACTCGCGCGGATCGACCACCAGCAGATAGACCGGAAAGCGGCTGCCGCCCACCGTGACGTACTGCTGCCGCCAGCGAACGCCGGGAGCCCAGGCAATATCGCGCTCTACCATCGCGTCCTGACGAATATCGATGACCAGCCGGTTGGGGTTGCCCAGCGTCCAGATTCGGGGCTGGGCGGTGTCGCTGGTCTTTAGGTTGATCACCGTCCGGCCATTCTGGCTGGAAACTTTTAGACCCGTGAGCAGGTTGCCGAGGCTGGGCTTAAAGGCAGCAATCGTCTGGGCCGGAGTGAGGGCATCGAGAGTGACGGTGTAGCCGTCTACCGCATCCACCTGCCAGGCGGCTGGCTGGCTCAAGTCGATCACAATCCGATCGCCCCAGGGCTGCCGCCCCTGCCGAATGGCTCCGACCTGACCGGGCGGCTGGGTGATTTGCAGCTGGTTGCCGCGAGTCTGAAGCTGCCAGCCGTAGCTCTGAGCCCAGTCGGTGATGTCGAGGTAGCGCTCGTTAGCCTGCCACCGCACCGGCAGCGCCAGCCGCGCCGTCTCGGGCCGGGGGAACCAGTCCAGCGGCTGGCGGGCCGGGTCTGAGCTGCTGGTGAGTTCGGCCCCCAGCAGGCTGGCGGCAGCGCTGGTGAGGCTAATCCGATCGTCCTGCCGCTGCCATCTGCCCGAGAGAGTACGGCCGTTGAAGCTGATTTGAGTCCCGCCCTGACTGGCCCCCTGGGGGACGCCTGGGCTGAGCTGGGCCTGGGTTTGGTCGGCCTGAGCCGCCGTCTGCTGCTGGGTCAGCGACTCCAGATCGACCAAGCCCGACTTAGATGCCACCAGCTCAGCTGGCGATAGCGCCCCGCCGGGCAGCACCCAGGTCACGGCAGCGAGCAGGCTAATGCGGCTGAAGCGCAGCAAAATTCGCTGAAGCGACGGGTGAGGGGCCCGCGATCGCGACTGCCCATCCGTGAAACCTACCGAGCGAGAAAACGCTTTCATAAAATTGAGTTAAACCGCAACAGAGGCGACGTCGTTCTAAGATTGCCCCAAGGCCACCCCAGTTTGGGCGATCTTGTCAAAATTGTTCACCTTGCCAGGAGCTGCCAAGGACTGTCAAAGGGAGACCGCAGTTGTCAGGAAAACTAGACAGTCTAGGGCTGCAGCTTGACTGATGGGAAATCGAGATTTTAAGATATCAGTCCACCGGAAACGCGATCGCACAGCTTGGGATAGCTTGCAAATTGGCACTTTTGGAATCTTCAGGGCGACCTGAGCGTTTCGGAAGCGCCGGTCTACCCCGAGTTCAGTCGGGAGGCTTGAAGGCGCATGGTTGCTTATTTAGGCCAATCGTCTCTAAAATTCCATTAAGGGCTTGACGTCCGTAAAGTTTCTGAGCTGCTGCAGCCGAGCCGCTCAGGTTTTCCGCTCTCCAAAAAAATTGCCTATTCAAGACTGAGCCTATGAGGTTTATCTGGGCTGACTTCAGAGTCGTTTTACATCTTCAAATCATCTTCCAGGGTAACCGCGCATGACATTTAACCAAACTCCTCCGGTCAACCATAGCCTATTATCTGGCCCGCGATGGCTGGTCGAAGAACGTGACGCCTGCGGCGTTGGCTTTATTGCCGACCAGCGCGGCCGGGTCAGCCATAATCTGGTTGCGGATGCCCTGACCGCACTGGGCTGCATGGAGCACCGGGGCGGCTGCTGTGCCGACCAGGATTCAGGCGACGGGGCCGGTGTGATGACGGCGATACCCTGGCAGCTAATGCAAGACTGGGCGGACGAAGCTGGCTTAGAGCCTTTAGAGCCCGAGCAGACCGGCGTCGGAATGGTCTTCCTACCCCAGGCCGAAGCGGCAACTAATGTAGCCCGGCAGGAGATGGAAAAGGCGGTACAGGTGGCGGGATTTACCTTTCTAGGCTGGCGAGCCGTGCCCGTTAAGCCCGAGACGTTAGGTCCCCAGGCTCGGCAGTTTCAGCCCCAGATTGAACAGGTACTGGTGCAATCCCCTAATCTGAGTGGGGACGATTTAGAACGGCAGCTCTATCTGATTCGGCGACAGTTTGAGCAGGCAATTCGCAAGCTGAGCGGCAGCAAAGCCCTTTCTCCAGAGGTGATTGGTGCCCTACAGGAGCTCTACGTCTGCTCTTTCTCTAGCCAAACGATTGTCTATAAAGGCATGGTGCGCTCGGAGGTCCTGGGTCAGTTTTACCAAGATTTGCAAAATCCGGCCTATGAGAGCCCCTTTGCCGTCTACCATCGCCGCTTTAGCACCAACACTATGCCTAAATGGCCGCTGGCCCATCCGATGCGACTGCTGGGCCACAACGGCGAAATCAATACGCTGATCGGCAATATCAACTGGATGATGGCGCGGCAGGCCGATCTGGCCCATCCGCTTTGGGGCGAGCAGCTTTCCCTACTGAAGCCGGTGGTCGATGCGGAGGATAGCGACTCCGCTAACTTAGACGGGGCGATGGAGCTGCTGGTGCGCTCTGGTCGCAGCCCGCTAGAGTCGCTGATGATGATGGTGCCAGAGGCCTATCAAAACCAGCCCGACCTGGCCGACCATCCTGAGATTACTGATTTTTACGAATATTACAGCGGCGTTCAGGAGCCCTGGGATGGCCCAGCCCTGATTGTGTTTAGCGACGGCAAGCAGGTCGGGGCGACGTTAGACCGCAACGGTCTGCGCCCGGCTCGCTATGTCATCACCTCAGACGGCTACCTGATTGTCTCGTCGGAAGCGGGCGTGGTCGATATGCCGGTTGAGAAGGTGATTGAGAAAGGCCGACTTGGCCCCGGTCAGATGATCGCCATTGATTTTAAGACCCAGGAAATTCTCAAAAATTGGGAAATCAAGCAGCGCATCGCGGCCGCTGAGCCCTACGGCGAATGGCTACAGCACCGACAGGAGATTTCGCCGCAGCTATTCGGCGAGGACGCCTATCTAGAATCTCAGGCGCTGATGACCCAGCAAACGGCCTTTGGCTACACTGCCGAAGACCTGGACATGATTATTCAGGACATGGCGGCCCAGGCCAAAGAGCCCACCTTCTGTATGGGGAACGATACGCCGCTGGCGATTCTCTCGGAAAAGCCTCACCAGCTCTACGACTATTTCAAACAGCGGTTTGCTCAGGTTACCAACCCGCCGATTGATCCGCTGCGGGAGCGGCTGGTGATGTCGCTGACCACCCAGCTCGGCCCGCGAGGTAATCTGCTAGAGGCAACGCCCGAACAGGCTCGGCTGCTGAAGCTAGAGTCGCCGGTGGTCAATGAACCAGAGCTGGCGATGATTCGCGAATCGGCGTTTGAGGTTAGCAATCTCTCTACTTTGTATCAGGTGCAGGGCGGACCGGCGGGTCTGACCGAAGCGATTCAGGCCCTGTGCGATCGCGCCGCCGCCGCCGTCGCCGCCGGTAGCGAAATTCTCATTCTCAGTGACCGGCTGGACGATAACGGCGATCCGGCTCTGCTTGCCGCAGAGTACACCTATATTCCGCCCCTGGTAGCCGTCGGCGCAGTTCACCATCACCTGATCCGCCAGGAGCTGCGGATGAAAGCCTCCCTGGTGGTCGATACGGCCCAGTGCTGGAGCACCCATCACTTTGCCTGCCTGCTGGGCTATGGCGCTAGCGCCATCTGTCCTTACCTGGCCTTTGAGAGCGTGCGACATTGGTGGGCTGATAGCAAGACCCAAAAGCAAATGGAGATGGGCAAGCTGCCGGTCTCGACCCTGAACGGGGCTCAGGCTAACTACCGTAAAGCGGTGGAGATGGGGCTGTTGAAGATTCTCTCGAAGATGGGCATCTCGCTACTGTCGAGCTATCAGGGGGCGCAGATTTTTGAGGCGATCGGGATTGGCCTCGATTTGCTGGAACTTGCCTTCCGGGGTACCGTTTCCCGGCTGGGCGGTCTGGGGATTGAAGAACTTGCCCATGAAACCATGTCTTTCCACCAGAAGGCCTTCCCCGAACTCACCCGCAAGCGGTTAGAGAATATGGGCTTCGTCCAGTCCAGACCGTCGGGTGAGTACCACATGAATAACCCGGCCATGACCAAGCTGCTGCACAAGGCAGTCGAAACGCGCCAGTACGACCACTATGCGGTCTACATGGAGCAGCTGCACAATCGGCCCCTGTCGGCGCTGAGGGATCTGCTGGAGTTTGACAGCGATCGCGAGTCCATCGACCTGGCCGAAGTCGAGCCGGTCGAGGCCATTATGGAGCGGTTCTGCACGGGCGGCATGTCCCTGGGGTCGCTGTCACGGGAAGCCCATGAGACGCTCGCGATCGCGATGAACCGGATTGGCGGCAAGTCCAATTCGGGCGAAGGCGGCGAAGATTCTGTGCGCTTTAAGGTGCTCGACGACGTGGATGCCGAGGGCCATTCGCCGACGCTGCCCCACCTGAAGGGACTGCGCAACGGCGACACCGCCTCTTCGGCGATCAAGCAGGTGGCTTCGGGTCGCTTTGGCGTCACGCCCGAGTACCTGATGAATGCCAAGCAGATTGAGATCAAAATGGCTCAGGGCGCTAAGCCCGGAGAGGGTGGCCAGCTGCCGGGTAAAAAGGTGAGCGAATATATCGCTGGACTGCGGCGGTCAAAAGCTGGGGTGACGTTAATTTCGCCACCGCCCCACCACGACATCTATTCGATCGAAGACCTGGCCCAGCTGATTTTTGACCTGCATCAGATCAACCCCAACGCAGGCGTTTCGGTGAAGCTGGTGGCTGAGATTGGGATTGGCACGGTGGCCGCTGGGGTGGCTAAAAGTAATGCTGACGTCATCCTGATTGCGGGTCACGACGGCGGCACCGGCGCTTCGCCGCTGAGCTCGATCAAGCATGCCGGGGTGCCCTGGGAGCTGGGGCTGAGCGAAGTCCATCGAGTGCTGATGCAGAATCAGCTGCGCGATCGCGTCCGGCTGCGGGTCGATGGCGGCCTTAAGACCGGCTGGGATGTGATCATGGGCGCACTCATGGGCGGCGAAGAATACGGCTTCGGCTCAATTTCAATGATCGCCGAAGGCTGCATCATGGCCCGCATTTGCCATACCAACAACTGCCCGGTGGGGGTGGCGACTCAGAAGGAAGAGCTGCGCCAGCGCTTTACCGGGATACCGGAGCATGTGGTGAATTTCTTTTCCTTTGTGGCGCAAGAAACCCGTTCGCTGCTGGCCAAGCTGGGCTACCGTTCGCTCAGCGAAATCATTGGCCGGGCCGACCTGCTGAAGCCGCGAACCGACCTGAACCTGACTAAAACCCAGTCGCTGAATCTCTCTTGCCTAATTGACCTGCCGAATTCCCAGGACGATCGCGCCTGGCTGGAGCATGAAACCGTCCATAACAACGGTCCGGTACTCGACGACGAGATTCTGGCAAATGCCGAAGTCGCCCAGGCGATCGCGCAGCAGGGCAGTGTCGCTCAGACCTATCCGGTGGTCAACACCGACCGGACGGTGGGGGCTCGGGTAGCGGGCGCGATCGCGAAAAAGTACGGCAACGGCGGCTTTGAAGGTCAGCTCGACCTGACCTTTACCGGCGCTGCGGGCCAGAGCTTTGGCGCCTTTAACCTGCCGGGGATGACCCTGACCCTGGTAGGCGAAGCCAATGACTATGTGGGCAAGGGGATGCACGGCGGCGAGATTATCATCAAGCCGCCAGCCGAGGTGACCTACAATCCGTCAGAAAACGTCATCCTGGGCAATACCTGCCTCTACGGCGCTACCGGCGGCACGCTTTACGCGTTGGGAATCGCAGGCGAGCGCTTTGCCGTCCGTAACTCGAAGGGCCAGGCCGTGATTGAGGGCGCGGGCGACCACTGCTGCGAGTACATGACCGGCGGCGTAGTCGCGGTCTTAGGCGGCGTGGGTCGCAATGTGGGCGCGGGCATGACTGGCGGCCTGGCTTACTTCCTGGACGAAGCGGGTGATTTCCCGACTCGGGTGAATCCAGAAATCGTCAAGGTACAGCGGGTGACCAGTGAGGCGGGCGAACAGCAGCTGAAGCGGCTGATTTCTGCCCACGCAGAGCGCACCGGCAGTCAGAAAGCGGCTGAGATTTTAGACCGCTGGGCTGAGTATCTGCCTAAGTTCTGGCAGGTGGTTCCTCCGTCTGAGGCGGATAGTCCTGAGGCAGAAACGGTGGAGACGGCGGAGATGGCTGGTGTGGGTTCTTGAGGGAGTAAGGGGGTGATCGGGTACAGTTAGGAATTGGCAAACAAATCAAGTACCAATGGCCCTCTGGTATGTTATTTACGCGCAGCTTCCTTAGGCTCGCTTGCGGGCGAGCAGTAGGCCATCGCCGATGGGGACTAGGCTGGTGCTGACCCGATTATCCTCAGTCACCTTAATATTGAGAGCGCGGATTTGCTGGGTGCGGTTGTCCTGCACGGTGGGGTCGGCGACTCGACCGTACCAGAGGGCATTGTCAATGGCGATCAGCCCGCCTGGTCGAACCAGCTGGAGGGCCTGCTCGTAGTAGCGATCGTAGCTGCTCTTGTCAGCGTCGATAAAGGCAAAGTCAAAATCTTGCTGGCCGCTTTGTATTAGCTTGTCTAAGGTTTCGACCGCGTTGCCGATGCGCAGGTCAATTTTGTCAGCCACCCCGGCGCGCTGCCAGTAGCGCTGCGCGATCGCGGTATATTTCTCACTGACATCGCAGGCCACGACTTTGCCCTGGGGGGGGAGCGCCTGAGCGACAACCAGGGCGCTATAGCCGGTGAATACGCCCACCTCCAGGGTTCTCTGCGCGCCGATCAGCTCCATCAGCAGGGCCATAAACTGTCCCTGCTCTGGCGCAATCTGCATCATTGATCGGGGATGGTTAGCGGTTTCCTGCCGCAGCTCGGCCAGCAGCGGCGTTTCGCGCAGCGTCGTGGATAGCAGATATTGATAAAGGGCTTCGTCGAGGCCCTGGGTTTGGTTAGTCATAGGCTAGCTGCCGGATTGAGTTGAGGGGTTTGACCCAGGTAAGCCTCAAACCGCTGCCGCAGCTGATCTATAGACAGACCCTGCGACCAGTATTCAACTAGGGCATGGCCAAAGGCCCAGGCGTTGCGGTCGGGGGCAGTGGGATTTTCTAGCAGCAGCGGCCAGAGGGTGAGCAGGTCAAAGCTGCGCGATCGCTCAGACTCCTCATTCAGCAAATTATACAGGTCATAGGCCATCTGAAGCTTGCCGATGACCACCGGCAGCTCTTCGACTGGAATCTTTTCGGCCAGCAGATAGGCCAGCGTCGGCGTCCCTGTCGTCAGGGTTGAGATGAACTGGAGTACGGGGCTCTTCAGCAGACTGGTCAGGCCCTGAGTAGTCGCCATTTGAAAGGTATAGCGGTCAATAATTCTGGCAGCGGCGACGGTGCGGGCTTCGCGGTTGCGCAGAAAGCGGGCCAGCCGCAGCTGCTTGGCCGGTGAGATAGCTTCGATCAGGCTGAGCGAGAGCATTTCTGTGCCCCAGTCGGGTCGGTCGCGATCGCGGGTGACCAGCGGCAGCACCTGATCGCACGGCTCTCCTAGCTGCTCTGCCCGGTAGGCGGTGGCCTCGCGAATCGCCTTCTCCTTGGGCCGATCGCCCGACTGCCAGTCGTAGGGAGGCGACCATTCGCGAATCGGTCGCAGCCGATCGACCTGGGTGACAATCGCGATCGCGCTGAGGTCATTCCCCGCCGTTTGCAGAGCCTGAAGAAAATCTACGTCCATCTGCAAAGCCGGGTCGAGGGCTGGCGTCACCAGCAGCAGCAGGTCGGCCCGGCTAGCAAAGTCGAGCACCGCTTCGCGCAGGTCTTCGCGGTTAACCTGCTCGTAGCCCGGCGTATCCCACAGCGTTAGGGCCTCGCCGCTGGGGGTTTGCCAATGATAGTTCTGCACCTGGTCGGTGCTGGGCAGCACATCGACCGCCGCCTTTTCGGCCTGGAAGAGAGTATTAATCAGGCTGCTCTTACCGGCCCCGGTGCGGCCCACCAGCAGAATATTCACCGGCTGCTGGGCTACGGTCTCAGCGGGTTTGGCTTGGTCTAGAATTTCTCGCAGGGTTTGGGTTTTGGCCTTGGGCAGGGCGGTTGGGGCGGGGCTGAGCTCAGTTACGGTTGGCGCTGCCGTGCCGCCATAGAGCGTGATCGCCTGCCGTCCCAGATTTCTCAGCGCCGCCTCGCGCAGCAGCTGGCCCAAATTAAATAAAAGCTGCTGACCGGCCTGGTTGCTGTAGCGCAAACTGGCCTGCCGGGCTACCGCCGCCGCCGGGTTGAGCACCCACTGACTCCACTGCCAAACCTTGAGCAGCTTTTTAGCCGATGGCTCCAGCTTGCGGTAGACCTCGTAGCCTTCATAAACCTGACCGACCGACACCTGGTTCAGAGCTGGACCAAGCTTGGCCATCCACTGATCCATATCGTCTACGGTGCCGCGCAGCAGGTCATAGGCCTGGGGCACGTAGATATTCAGCAGGGGTCGTTTGACTTCAGGATTGTAAACCTGGGCAATAGCGACAATCAGCTCCTGACAGCGCTGCCAGAAGGTGGCCGCGTCTTCCCACAGCGGCGGGTCGGCCTGGGCAGTCTGCAAAATTTTCTCCAGGGCAGCTTCGGCCTGGGCGGCAGCAGCGGGGTCGGCAGATTCAGCTACGTCGGCGTCAGTCGCGGCTTCGAGCTCTTCGCTGACCTCGGTGGCCAGGGCTTCAAACTGGTTCAGGGCAGGCGTCGTCCAGCGGGCCAGCAGCCGCTGCCAGCCGACAATCAGCAAAACCACAATGGCCCAAATCCAGTTAATCCCCCAGGCCCGAATCTGGATGCCCGCCACCACGACGATAAAAATCGCGATCGCGGCAATCGGCGCAATCAGCAGGGCTACCTGCCAGGGTTTAAGACGAATCATAGGGTTTACCGATGCTTTTTTCAGTCTAGGCGAAGATGTTAGGAGTGAATGATGTCAGCTGCGAGCCCGATATGCATCCCTTTCAAGTCCCCCATACGTTTATCCCTGGGATTGAACCCCCGGCAGACGCGATCGCGCATTGGTTTGCCTTTGTCGGTCAGCGGCTGCTGGTTGAGCAAACGCCTGACTCGGTTCAAATCCCTCAGTTGAAAAGCCTGAGCGAGATTGGGCTAGAACCGGTGAGGATACAGTTTTTAGGATGGCTTGACGGCCAGCCCTGCTATTCGGCAGAGCTGTCGGAAACCGCGATCGCGCCCGCCGGTATGGCCTTTTCTTCCCTGCGCGAACTGCACGAAGCCCTGACCGAACCGTTTTTTGCCCTAGCGGCCCGGGCCGTTCAGATTGTCGCCTGGGATCGCAGCCATCAGTACTGCGGTCACTGTGCCACGCCGATGATCCAGCTGGTCCACGAGCGGGCTAAGCGCTGCCCGTCCTGCGGTCTGAGACAGTATCCTCGGCTCTCTCCGGCGATTATTGTGCTGGTTTACCGAGGCGAGGAGGTTTTGTTGGCGCGATCGCCCCGGTTTCGCCCCGGTATGTACAGCGTCTTGGCGGGCTTTGTCGAGCCGGGTGAATCTTTGGAAGATACGGTGGCCAGAGAGGTCCGAGAAGAAGTCGGCGTGGCAGTGAAAGACATTCGCTATTTCGGCTCGCAGCCCTGGCCCTTTCCCGACTCGCTGATGATTGGCTTTACGGCAGCCTACGCCGGCGGCGACTTAGTCTGCGAGCCGGCCGAAATCGAAGCCGCAGCCTGGTTTAAGCCCCATGATTTGCCCCCTATTCCCGGTAAGCTCAGCATCGCCCGCAAGCTAATTGACGCATTTGTGGCGGCTGCCAGCCGCTCGGATGCATAGCGCTTTTGCAATTCCAACATCAGGCATTGCGATAAGCTCAAAAGGTGAACTCAGCTAGGCCACCATGTCATCTCCACCCCCCGACCCAAAGCGAGCCCAGGAACGGACTCAGAAGCTCAAGCGAATCTTTCTCGGCCTGATCCTGATCGGCCTCATAGCGGGAGGTTTTCTGGCTTTCGGCGTGGTTAAGGTCATGCAGCGGTTTGGCCTGACCGATAATCAACCCCAGATTGAGCAAAGGTAGGTAAGTAGGTCGGCACAATTAAGCCCAAGGATGTCATTCCGAGCGAAGCCGAGGAATCTCCTGATATGTAAAGGCTCCCGTGAGATGCTATAGCCCAAGGGGCATGGCTGCGCTAGCGCAATGCTCAGCATGACATAGTCCTACAAATGATTAGGATGATCTACTTACGATAGCAGACCTACCAGAGGGTCTCATACTATGCACGATATAGTCGAACTTGAGAAGCAGGGCTGGAAAGCTCTATCCACCAGTAAAGAAGCCGCAACCGAGTTTTATGAGTCTCTGCTGATCGACGATGCCATAATGGCGTTTCCAGGCGGCATGATGCTGGTTGGCAAGAACCAGATACTTGAATCGATTAATTCACAACCTTGGGAGTCATTTGATATTGCAGGACTCCAAGAACTTTCGCTTTCTGATGACGCGCTCCCCTTCGCAAGGGACAATGGAGGTTGTCCTTTCATCATCAAACGCTGATGCAGCCAACTGGATTCTAATCATCTGCCTCATAAAACTCTATCCATGAAGTGCCAATTTCATACTTTACGAGTTTATTAATAAACGAATGCTTGAAAGCGTAGTAAAACTCATAGAAGATACCAGAGATGCTCGAATCATCATTGGCATCCTCTTTCTTGCTTTAGTATTTAGCTTGAAAGAAGTTTATGGGTTTTGGGATATTATTTCAAAGCGCAAGCTTTTGGTACTGAAATATTTGCTTAAAGAAAATGGTGCAACAGGTAAGGCAAAAAAAATCGTGCAGGAACAAATAAACTGCATATCTATTAGCCATGCAACTGGTATAAAAGCTGATAAATGCTTACAAGAAAAGGTGATTGACCTACATAAATTTGCAAATGGTAGACTTACGTACCCTGATCTGCGAAAAACCCTTCCTTTTTTAGAAGTTGGAAGTACTGGAATTGTAGAAGTACGCAGGTTTACAACATTAGGTAGATTTACAAGATCAGATAAAATAGCGCTATTTTCAGCTGACCTGATTTATGTACTTATTGTTCTAGCAGGTATATTATCGCTTGGCCTCTATGTCTTTTTACAAACAGGTAAGCTATCTATTCGGCTCATTATGCTTCTATTTTCGTTGTATTTTTTAGGAGCAGGATTCTATTATGGATCAATAAAACCTTCGTTCAAAATTATCAAAAAAGTTAATGAAGAGATTTTAAGAAATCAAGATGAGCTCCTTAAATATTCGTCAGGCGATGGGATAAATGAAAATAGTCATAATTATTTGACAGAGTCCGCTAAGAATGAAGATAATTTTGGGAAAGATGTAAGTAGATTAGCATTGCTTAATCGCATTACAATAAGTCCAAAGCAGTGTGGAGGTCGTCCCTGCATTCGCAGTATGAGGGTTCGGGTGGTAGACGTTTTAGATCTATTCGCAGCAGGTCTGAGCGCTGAGCAAGTCTTGGAAGAACTGCCAGATTTGGAGATGGATGATTTAAAGGCATCCCTGACATATGCCTCTCGTAAGCTGGATTATCCTACAGAGGAAACTCCCTGGTGGATAAAGGTGGCAGGCAGCTTTGAAAATGATTCGACTTTCGATGAAGCAGTCCGTCTTGGTGAGGAGTGGCGTAGGTCTGCTGAGTAGCGTCCTAGCACTTCATAATGTATGTTCTTGACACTGATCATCTCAGTCTCATTCAGCGTAATGGACGAGAGGGCAAGCGCATTCTGGCAAGATTGGCAATCGTTGCAGCAGTAGAAGTCGCGGTTACTGTGATTACCTATGAAGAACAAGTTAGAGGTCGGCTCAGCGTACTGTCGAGAGCAAGAAACTTGGACGAGCAGATTTCAGCTTATCGGGGTCTACAAAAGCTTTCGAATGATTATCGTTCGATTATGATTGTTCCGTTTAACCTTGCTGCTGGTTTGGAACACCAACGATTAAGGAAAGCCTATCCACGCTTGGGAAATATGGATCTGAAAATTGCCGCGATCGCTGTTGTCAATAACGCTACGCTACTTACTCGTAACCTATCTGATTTTAGTCAGATAGCAGGACTGAAAATAGAAAACTGGGCTGAGATATAAAATTCAAACGTCATCGTCGTACGTAAACCCAAGCGAATAACTAGTGCACATATAAAATTTAAATTAATCCCTAAGAGCTATTGATTCTGAGGCTATCCATCAAGAATAAGCGTTGGCTATTGACGTTGGAGGCTTGGCGTGACTACTTTAATACTTGAGACAGAACCCCTTGAAATACAGGTCAGCGTGACCGACGCAAAGCTAATTGTAGACCTGACGGACGGACGCAGCTTAACTATTCCTTTATCCTGGTATCCCCGTTTGCTACATGCTTCTCAAGAAGAACTACAGAACTGGCAACTCCTTGGGGAAGGTTACGCCATTGAATGGACTGATTTGGATGAGCATATTGGGGTTGAGGGGCTGATAGCCGGAAGGAAAAGCGGTGAGAGCCATCAATCTTTCGAGCGCTGACTGACTAGACGAGTTGCCACTTGATGATTGAGCTAGGTAGTCAATGCATAGTGAGGCGATGGTGAGAACTGGCAACTGCAGATATTACACAAGAAGCGCTGCTGGCCAGTCTGGATGTAGTCAATATGGATTTACTAACTAGTAAGCCTACGAACTTCAAAAAGGCTAACCTGCTAACACAATATTTTGTACTGCTGTATGAAGCTATAATTCTTTTACTGATAGAGATTAAATATTGCCCGATAGCAATGAGGTATCAATGACTGTAGCTCTTAGCCGACCATCTGCGCTGATTCACGAAATCAGACTTGAACAATCATTCAATTTCAGCTTGTTTAAGTTCAGCGAAGCCCTTCAGCTTCAGATGGAAAATCTTCTGGAAAAGAAAAAAGCCGATCAGCTGACGCCGGACGAAATAGCTGAGCTAGAGGCAATTGGGGAATTAGACCGGATCTTTACCCATGTCAATGCGATGCTGGTTTCTCAAAATGCTAATCGGTGATGAAGTCAAGCAGACAGGTCGCTGTAATGAAAGACGTTACAATTTCGTTTCGGGTGTTGATCCAGAATCTCAAGAAATTGTTCCCCTTTTTAATCCTCGCCGGCAGATTTGGGGAGAGCATTTTGTTTGGAATCAGGGTGTTGTCATTGAAGGTGTCACCTCGACGGGTCGGGCAACCTGCGCTCGTCTTGATTTGAATGATACCCGTTATCCAGAAAACGATTCCATTCGAGAAACAAGACGGTTTTGGATTCAGACTGGGCTACATCCTCCATCAGGTGATCCCTATTTGCGTTCAATCTAGGTTTTTGTGTCAGTGGTCCGAATCGCAAAAGATGATTATTTTTTCTGAGGAGCGGAAGATCGCGATCGCGCAAATCCTGCCCCTATATCAGGCCAACGGCTGGTCTTCGGCTCGAAAGCCTGAGGCACTACATCAGGCGCTGCTCAACTCCCATGCGCTGGTTTCGGCTTGGGAGGGCGAACGGCTGATTGGGATTGGCAATGCCATCTCTGATGGATTTTTGGTGGTTTACTATCCGCATCTGCTGGTGCATCCAGACTTTCAGGGACAGGGGATTGGTAAACGGATTATGGAGATTTTGAAACAGCGCTATGAGGGGTTGCATATGCAGATGCTGGTAGCGGAGGGTGACGCGATCGCATTCTACGAAAAATGCGGATTCGCCCGAGCTGGCCAAACAGAGCCAATGTGGATATATGCTGGCGACGACCGATGATTACCCTCTATCAGTTTGAACCTGCCTTAGGCGTTCGTAATCCAAGTCCTTTCTGCCTCAAGCTGGAAACCTATTTGCGCATGGCCGAGCTCCCTTATGAGGTTGCAGAAGAGGCTGACGTTCGCAAAGCGCCTAAGAAAAAGCTGCCCTATATTCATGATGGCGATCGCACCGTTGCCGACTCTGGCTTTATCCTTGACTACCTCAAGCGAACCTACGGCGATCGGCTCGATCAGCACCTGAGTCCGCAGGAGCAATCCGTCTCGCTTGCCTTTTGCCGACTGATGGAAGAGCACCTTTACTGGGCGACTCTATACAGCCGCTGGGCCGAAGCCGACAACTGGGCAGTGATTCGCCAGGTTTATTTCTCAGAGCTGCCGCCTATTCTGCGCAAGATTGTGCCTGCAATGGTCCGTCGGGATGTCCTGCGCAATCTCTACGGTCATGGAATGGGTCGCCATAGCCGAGCGGAAATCTATGAGATGGGCCAGAACGACATTAAGGCAATTAGCGATTTCCTCGCCGACAAGCCCTTTTTGATGGGCGAGCAGCCCACTAGCCTGGACGCTACCGGCTACGGATTTCTGGCCAACCTGTTCCGGCTGACGCTGCCCTCTGTGCTCTCGGACTTTGCCCGCCAGTTTGAGAATTTGGAGAACTACTGCGATCGCATGGAAGCCCGCTTTTGGGCCTAAAGTTTCACGCTGGGGCCTGCTACAGTGAACGTACCTCAGTCGATTCCCGGCAGCGTTGCTGTCACATCGATAGCGCCAACCTTACCGCATACTCGCAACCTCAAATCCATGCCATCCTTTCCAGAACTCAGTAACGGCACCTCCCAGGCAGCGGCTGCTCCTGACCTGAAATATGGCGATTTAGCGATTCAGCGAGCCGCAGCTGAGCCGCTCGAAAAATGGCCGAACCAGACTGACAATGCCTATGTTATCCATCTGGAGCATCCTGAATTTACGGCTCTTTGTCCGCGCTCTGGCTATCCCGACTTTGGCACCATCGTAGTGGACTATCAGCCCCGGGATTGGGTGGTTGAGCTGAAGGCATTCAAGCTCTATATCAACGCCTTTCGGAACGAGTCGATCAGCCACGAGCAGGTGGTGAACGCGATCGCGGACCGGCTCTGGAGCGAGCTAGCCCCGGCGGGCATTCGAGTGATTGGCGACTTTACCCGCCGTGGCGGCGTCAAAACCGTGATTACCGTCTGCAAAGGAGACCGTTCGCGATTTGAGCCCTACACTGCAAAAGTGCTCTAGCTAAAAATAGGCCTGACGAATGAAGCTCTCTGCCTCCGCCTGGGGCAGTTTGTCAGCAATCAGAGTGATCAGCTGGTGTGGAGTCGTGGGCTGATCAAGGGTGAGCACCTCCTCCACAATCATTTCAGCGATCGGCAGGATGTAGTACTCAGTGAGACATTGCCGACAGTGGTCAATAAAGGCATCGGTCAGCGTCGCTGGGCTTGTTGAATCTACTGTGCTTGAGGCTCTAGCAGTCTTCGGGCTATTAGGGGCCTGAGGTGGGCTAGACAAAACACGATTGCGAAAGCAGAATGCAGCCTGTGGCTCGGGGATATGGGCAGTGACCAAATCGACAAACTGCTCCAACGTTTGGGGGCAATGAATAGCAACAATATCCTCCATGATGAGCGCTGCGATTGGGCCAATATAATAGTCAGCCAGTTTCTGCTGGCACTGCTCGATCAGGGCCTGAGGCCAAGCTAGAGGGTTAGGATTCGCTTCGTCCAGGGATACTTTAGCCGGAGACGGCTGGCTGAACTGAGGTGCTTCGACTCGCACCGTGGGCTGATGCAGCTCAGCAGGAGAAACGGTAGACTGGGACTCGTAATGTCGCTGCCCGCTCGGTTGATGATAAACCGCTTCTAGGCGATGGACCTGCTCAGCAGTCATGCTTAGGGACTGATTCAGAGGCTGATCCGGATTTTGCGTATCTGACGCCAGACAAGTTCCAGCTAGGTTAGCGCCTGTCAGATCGGCAGAGGCGACCTCGGCACCAGACAGATCTGCCTGGCTGAGATTGGCCTCGTTCAAGCTGGCCTCGCTCAGATAGGCCCCGCTTAGGTTCGCCCCGCTCAAATCAGCCCCGTTCAGGTTCGCCCCAATCAGGCAGGCACGGCTCAGATTGGCACCGCTTAGGTTCGCCCCGCTCAGATTGGCCTCAAATAAATAAGCTCGACTTAGGTCAGCCCCGCTCAGGTCCGGCAGCCGCTCCGGATATTTGAGACGCCATTGGTTCCACTGGGTGACACCGGATTCAATTAAGCGTTGATAATTCATAGCTGACTTGGCTGTATGCTCATTGACAACTTCGTCCCACAGCCTGATCTACAGGCCAGGTGCTAACGAATACGGCTGACGACTCCCTGACCCTGCTCCACCATGATGGGTGGGACAGAAGGGGACGTGATCAGGCCATCATATTTTCGATATGGGATAGGCTAGCTCTAGCCAGAAGCCCCGCAGTGAGGGAAAAAGCGCTTCAAGATTAACTATGTTGGAGCACTCTTTATTATGCAGCCAGAGATAGGTGGTGGAGGCGTCAATTCAGAGTCGTCGATTCAATAGCGATCGCGAGGCTCGATCAGAGGTCTTGATTGAAGAATTGTAGTTTGATATACGCTCTAAATTGCGCTGAATCGGGCGCGTCAAGAAAACTTTATATCCTCATCAACCCGTCTTGATGTCTAGTAGCGGTGAGATTTGTGAAGTTTTCTCAATATCCTTGCGGCAAAAATTCTCCTTAGAGAAAGATTTGCAGGCGCGATCGCAGATTAAGCGGTATCGGCAATCAGCTGGTCTAGCTCCGACTGCATCTGATCGCGGACGTGGTAGTAGCAGGCCTCAACGTAGTCGCTATCTTTCAAAACCGATCGTCCGGTGCGCTCAAAGTAAATCGGCCTGCCGACGCGAGTATAGATTTTGCTAGGCAGCGGCAGATTGGGCAAGGGGCCGATCGCCAATCCCCAAGGTAGGCCCAGATAGATCGGAAAGACTTCGGGATCCCGATTAAAAAGCCACGGCAGACCCAACTCGTGCAGTTGGCAAGCCTGGGCGTAGCAATCTTCCAGGACAATCAGCGTATCGTGGGCTCCCCAGGAAATAGTCGGAACAATTGGCACGCCCTGCCGCAGGGCTAGTTTGATAAAGCCCCGACGGTCGGCAAAACAAATTCGAGACCGCTGGGCATGGGGGCGAAAGGCATCCTGCGCGCCGCCGGGATAGACCAGAACACTGGCTCCGGCGGCGAGGGCGGCGATCGCCATCTTAGGATGTGACCGCACCGCGCCAAACTGGGTCGCAACCTGACCTAAACGAGGAAACACAGACCACACCTGCGGATGCATCAGCCCATAGACCGGGCGCTCCGCTCCGAATCGCTGCACCCAGTCGTAGATAAACATGTGCATATCGGGAGCCGCTAAGCCCCCATTGTGAGACCCCACAAATAGGCAGGGCGCCGCTGCTGGAATATTTTCCCACCCATCGGTTTGGACCCGGAAATAATGCTGATAGGCCCATCGGTAGAAGGGCATGAATGATTGGATGACGGCCGGATCGCGATCGCGAAGCGTCCACCCTTGCCAGGGTTGAGACTTGGCATAGGGCAGCTGGTGTTTTAAAGGAGCGCGGCGTTGAGCCAGTCGCAGGTCAGAGGCTAAAGGCGGCAGGCGACTCTCATCTGAACCCATGGCTAAAAAAACTGCGATTTATCGGTTCGTCAATGGCTTATGTTAGCGTGGCTGCTACAGACCATTTGGGATGTGGTAGGATTTGCCAGAAAGTTAGCCAGGCCAACGGTAATAGGTTTTGACCAGCGGGGTGTATAGACCACCGCCGCGAGCAATAGGGCAGCCGCTGCGGCAGTTGCCCATCGGTAGGAAGCGAATGGGTGGTGAGGGCTGGGATTGACAGTCTTTTTAGACTGAAGCTGAGCCGCCCGCTGCAGGCGCAGAGCAGGGCGAGAGTACCTAACCTGTTCCTGCAAAAAAGTCCAGGCCAGATTTTGCAGCGGCAGACTATCAAAAAAGTGGGCTCGATAGCTGCCCTGACCCAGAAAACCATGCTTGCGGTTTAGCAATTTCAGACTGAGTTTGTTAGCCGGAAGATGATTTTTACCTTGTAAGACCTGCTGAAAAGCCTCAGGCATCCAGGGAACCTGGGCAAGCTGCTGCTTCACCTGCTGACTCACGGCATTAGCGACTTTGGCGTCGGTTAAGTCTGAACTTTCAATCAGCGTATATAAAGGCTGCACCAGAGTGCGAAACGGCGGAAAGGCTCCTCCCGCCAGTCTAAGATCCTGCAAGCGGCGGTAGTAGTCTGAGGAATCGGTCGCTAAAACCCGATTGCTGATCAGCTTGACTAGTTCCAGATAGGCACCCAGCAGCCATAGCACTGTATAGGTTGCCCAGAGGTCATAGTGCGCGAATGAGCGATAGGCATTGGCCACTAAGCGGTCATTTTCATGAATGAACGCCAGGGTGATATCTTCAACCGGTTGAAACTGAGCTGTTGAATAGTCATTGCTGGCTTTCGCGGCCAGCAGGCGCTCTGCCAACACGGATGTACAGGCCAATGCGGTATAGAGCCCCTTAGAAAATAGCGGGTCAATAAATCCAGCCGCCTGGCCGAGCAGGCAGTAGCGATCGCCCACGACTCGTTTCACCCCATACTGCAATCGCCCCGTACGCGTCCAAGGTCGAACCGCTTTGCCTGACTGAAACTGTGCCGCGATGCCGGGGAACTGCTGAATGAACTGATAGAATTCCGCCTCCGGACTCAGCTTAGGACAGGCCGGATGAATACGCGGGTCGAGCATCAGCCCTACGCTACAGAGAGGATTAGTCGATCGCGAGTGATTATTGAAAGGGATCACCCATAGCCAGCCGCCTTCAAACACATGGTGTAGTGTGCCTTCAGACAGTCGAAACGGCAGTCCATAGACCTGCTTCGAGGAGCCGAGCTGATGGTAGCAAGGTACATCCACCATGTGGGTAAAAATTGCCCGCGAGTGGGTTTGTAAATCATGGTGGCGAAGGTTAAATTGCTCTGCTAGTACAGAACGAAATCCACCTGCATCAACGACATAGTCAGCCCAGAAGGTCTGATTTTTAGTCAAGAGCCGCGCCCCTTCAGCATCAATGTTGACCGATTGCACAGCAGTTTTCTGGAGAACGGTCGCCCCGTAACGAATGGCTATCATCGCTAAGAAGTAGTCCGTATCCTGTCGATACAGATGCAGCTCGTGGCCGTGGGGCTGTTTGGGAATGACCGCCTGGAGGATGTGCTGGGAATTGAAAGGCTGTCCCTCTGCGTGGTGCATAAAGCTAAAGTGGCGCTTGATGCCGTGGGACGTGCCAATTTGGTCAAAATAGTTTTCAGAACTGAAGTAAGCCAGCTCAGGAACATCATAGGTTTCTGCCATTGCTCGCATGACTTCGGAGGTTTCCAAAATCATCGATTCCCCAATCGAAAATCTAGGATGGCTGTTAGCTTCAAACACAACAACATTTAGCCCAATTCGAGAGAGAATAGCGGCTAGCATTGACCCGGCGATACCAGAACCGATAATTGCAACATCGAAGTTTTTATGTGAGATTGGCATAGCGGTATTTCTTTAATTTGGCATTGTTCAGGGCTTTATCTTGAGACTTAGGGCTACAGTGCTCTAGCCAGGGAGAACACCAAAAAGACACCAAGCACAATACCCGTTAGAAATGTGCCACCCGCACCGATAGCACGCATGACTAGAAACGCCTTGCTCCCTTCTGCAAGATGGGAACCAGCCAGAGAGGAGAACCCAAAGACATGCAGCATTCGCGACAGAATGAAAATAGATCCAAATCCAGCGACAACTGGTTTGGGAATATCGCATAATTCGGCTAAGGCAAGCGTAGCTACAAATAGGGCTGCATTTTCTGCCAGGTTGCCATGTCGCCGGACCTTACGCTCTAAGTTCGCGTCGTTGCCTACACCCGCACTAATGCCCACTTTGGTACGGTGCATACCAGCAGCAATCATCAGGGACTGCTGCAGAATGATTAGGACTGCTGCAACAGTAGCTGATACAACAGGAACAGTCATAGGTTGATGGGCTCCTTACGCAATGAACCCATCTTAGCGGTGCTTTTTCGCGACGGGAATGGTTACGAGCGCGACAAGTCGTTGCATTTATCATCCAGCCGTGTACACTGTTGAGATATCTTTCTTTAGCGAAGCCGTTTTGACATGGGCAACTGGCACGATTTCAAAATCTTCCTAGCTTTGGCCCGAGAAGGATCTGCCCGAGCAGCAGCAGAAAAGCTAAGCGTTCATCACTCTACTATTTCTCGCCGGATTGAGGCGCTAGAAATAGAATATGGGGTGAAATTGTTCGATCGATTGCCCAGCGGCTATGCCATTACAGCTGTGGGGACTGAGCTAATGGCAAGCGCTGTTCAGATTGAGGACGAGGTCAATGGCATTGAACGACAGCTATTGGGAAAAGATTCCAGGCTAACAGGGGAAATTCGGGTGACGCTGCCGGACGCCTTTGCCAACAACCTGCTGATGCCGGACATTGTAGCGTTCATGGAACAGTATCCCGGCATTGAAGCGGCGCTAATCGTGTCCTATGAACTGTTTGACCTGACGCGGCGGGAAGCCGATGTGGCCATTCGCGTGACTAAAAATCCGCCAGACCATCTGGTAGGTTACAAAGCTGCCCGCTATGCCTGCGCCAACTATGCTTCGCTAGACTATTTAGAAAATCACGATCCTCAACATCAACCAAAAGAGACTCGCTGGATTGGCTGGGGAGACTGTGTTTCCTATCCTGACTGGGTCAAAAAAAGCGAGTTTCCTACTGTGCCAACAAGAGGGCGTATGAACAACGCAACGGTGCAGTTAGCTGCTGTCAAAGCAGGCTTGGGGATGTCGCGCATTCCCTGCTTTATGGGCGATGTGGAACCTGACCTGCGTCGGGTTCCGCCAGGCAAAGCAGAACTCTGTCACGATGTCTGGATACTGACCCACAAAGATTTGCGATCGGCCAAGCGAATTCAGGTGTTTATGGAATTTATGGGTAACGTCTTTCGCCGAAAGCAAGATTTATTGGAGGGACGCTGCCCTATCACCTAGCCCCAACCTCTGGATTGGCGGGATGCGAAGTAATAAGAACTGCTGCGATCGCGTTTCTTTTAATTTGCGATGGTGTAAAGTGCCCTTACTCAGTACTCGATTCACGCTGAATAAAACCTGGCTGGGTCTATTTGGGTTCTCCTATGACCAGAACGCTATCTCGGCCCGTCAATCATCTGCTGGCAGCGCTATCGACGCTGGCTTATGAGCAAATTGCAGAGCAGCTAGAGCCGGTTTCGCTGACGTTTGGGCAGGTACTCTGTGAGCCTGGAGAGCAGATTAGCGCCGCCTATTTCCCTGACTTTAGTATGATTTCGCTGGGCTGTCAGCTGGAAGGGAACATCATCATTGAATCGGGGCTAGTAGGGGCAGAAGGCATGGTCGGGCTGCCGCTGATGTTGAGCAACGGCATTTCCTTTACTCAGATCACGATTCCGATTGCCGGCGGTGCGATGAAGCTGCCCGCCCAGGCTTTAAGGCAGGTTGTCGGTCAGGGCGGTGAGCTCCAAACTGCCCTGCTGCAATATACCCAGGCGAGACTCAATCAGACTTCTCAGCTGGCGGCCTGCCGTGCCCGTCACTGTATCGAGCAGCGGCTGGCTCGCTGGCTGCTGTCAGTGCAGGATACGGTGCAGCAAAATCAGCTGCTGCTCACCATCAGTTTATAGGTGCATCGCTCGGTATCCGACGGGCAAGCGTTACCCAAGCCGCCCAGGCTCTGCGAGAGGCGGGCATTATCAGCTATGAGCGGGGAACGATTACCGTGCGCGATCGCGCCGCCCTGGAAGCTCAAGCCTGTGCCTGCTACCGCCAGACAAAACAAACCTTTGAGCGAGTGAGCTGTCTCAGGTAGGCATCACCTGAGATAGTAGAAATCCTCCGCAGTGGGTTGGTACGATAGCGTACTGACTTGCTATACAGTAATTTGTATGGTTGAAAAATAATCAGCTTCGTATGGATGACTGACGGATGACCGAAAGGTGGCGTTCAACGTTGTTCAACGTTCATTTTTCTTGATTCCGCAGTACTCCAACGGCCATGACGAGCTTTAAATGAAAGAATTTTCAGCCTCTCAGCGCTAGCCCCAGGAACCAGCTGCTAGCGGCGCTGCCAGCCGATGAGCTGGAGCGCATTGCCCCTTTCCTGAGTCTCCGCTCGTATCCGCTTGGGCATGTCCTCTATGATCCTGGCGAAGTGATGACGGAAGTCTATTTCCCTGAGCAGGCGCTGCTTTCTCTTCTTTCTTTGCTAGAAGACGGCACCCTGACCGAAATTGCCCTGGTCGGCAATGAGGGCATGGTGGGGCTGCCAGTGATCTGGGGCGGACAGTCTACGCCCCAAAGCGTGACCGTACAGTTTGAAGGTGAAGTGCTGGTGATGGAAGCTGGCCAGCTGATACAAGAATTTAACCGGGGCAGCAGGTTGACTCAGCTGCTGATGCTATACATGCAGGCTCTGTATACGCAGGTCGCCCAGAATGCCGCCTACAATCGCCAGCATACGATTGAAGAGCGCCTGGCCCGCTGGCTGCTATCGGTACAGGACAGCGTTCAACGAGACTCGCTGACCCTAACTCACGATTTCATTGCGAAGATGCTCGGAATTCGGCGCTCGGGCGTCACCGTAGCGGTAGGCGTTTTACAGCAGGCTGGGATGATTCGCTATTCGCGGGGACGAATGGCGATCTTAGACCGAGCTGGGCTGGAAGCCGCCTCTTGCGAATGCTATCGCCTGGTTCAGATGGAATATAGTCGCTTACTCGGCTCCAGGGCAGCTGGAAAATAGGGCGGCTGGAATGTAAATAAATATTAAGTATGTGCGAAATTGTACGGGTCGACATCGATGCACCGTGCCAGGATTCATTTGTAAGGACAAAAAACTAAGTCAATTTTTAGCTTACTGATTCTGAATATAGCAGAGGATATCTAGCAAGTGCTCTGCCAATTTTTTGGCGGATAGGTATCCTGTCCTTTCTCAATTCTACTCAACCCAACGATATCCGCTATATGCCTTCCAAAATTGTTAATCTAACTGCCTATATCGTAGTTGAAAGTATCAAAAATATTTTAGAGGACTGCCTTGAGTATCCCTATCAAATGATGTTTTCAGTGTCCTATTATCGGCAGCGTCTGATCGCCCAAACCCTGAGTAGTATCAAAAACAGCTATGTCGTAATTCAAGATACTGAAGAGCTGGATGAACTGGATGTAGTACGACTGCATATGTTCCTGTAGCGTATGCAAATAGGTATGGTAATTATTCGGAATATGCTAATCATTCTCGAAGACGAACCGGACTGGGAGGAAACTTATATCCTTCAAAATGCACAGACTGAGACTGATTGGAAGGAAAATGCTTACAGGCTGGCTGAGCAATTTATGATGATTGACCACTTGCCCTGCTTATCGGAAGGGCAGCTAAGTAAATAGACTGAATTACTCAAAAAATAAAAATGGAAGTTTAATCCTTCGTTCTAGAACTATGGCTTCTAAAATTATCAATCTAACCGCTCATATCGTCGTTACAAGTATCGAAGGTATTTTAGGAAACTGTCCTGACTATCCCTATCAAACATTTTTTCAATCCCTTACTATCGGCAGCTGCTTGTTGCCAATGTCTTGAGTAGGGTTCCAAATCGCCATGTCGTTATTCAAGATATAGAAAAAAATTCCTGTAAGGCACGTCAACTATAAAGACAATAGGCTATCCCCAAATGAAAGCATATTCCCTAGACCTATGAGAAAAAATCATCGATACCTACGAAAACGAGCCGATTTCTCAACGTCAGCTGGCAAAGCGGTTCCGGGTCGCACCCAGCTTTATCATTAAGCTGCTGAAGGGCTTTGTTGCACAAATCGTTCGATAGGCAGTTGTGATGAGCAAGAATGAATCGATACGGTTGAGATAATAAGTAGAGGAACGGAATTAAACGTAGCGATAGGGTAAGCTGAGAAGCATCCAAATTGAGTAGGATGTTTGGGGCATGCCAACACCGCCATTGCGAGTCGAGCTGAGTCTAGACGAAGACCGCACCTTGCAAGACCTGCGAGCCGCAGCTGGGATACCGCAACGTACTAAAGACCGGGCCGAGGCGCTACGACTGAGCCATCGGGGCTGGACGCCTGAGCAAATTGCAGAATACCTGGGCTGGCAGGTAGCCACTGCCCGCAAGGCGATTCACCGCTGGCAGCAAGGAGGGCTTTATGGCTTATGGGATCTGTCCCGCCCAGGGCGTCCGCCCCAATGCTCAGCGGAGATTCTATCGGCACTAGAGCAGCATCTGTCAGTTGAGGAGCGCACCGTCAACAGCCGACAGCTGGTTGAGCATCTAGCCAAAGTGCACGACGTTAGCCTCAGTCGAGGTCAGCTGCGGCGGATGCTAAAAAAAAAGCTACCGGTGGAAGCGCACGCGTCACAGCCACCGTCGCCGCCAAGACCCGGTGATGCGAGCCCATCGCCAAGTTAATTGTCGTCTAATAAATGGCACTGCCAGACGCTGCCCTGCCACCACTGCTTTACCTGTTCCATCCAGGTGGCATAGGTGCGATTCTCGCATTCGGTCTCGATAAAGCTGTATCCACTGCTCAGCTCTAGCAGCACCAGCAC
>NZ_JADEXG010000085.1 GCF_015207255.1 Vasconcelosia minhoensis LEGE 07310 | reverse complement strand
GCAAGGTCGGGATCATCAGCACGCCGAACCAGCCTACATACAGGCGGTTCTCGGTGCTTGTGACCCACTGACAAAACTGCTCCCACAGTGAAGCGCTGCTGCGCTGCTGTAGTGTCGTTGTCATAATCTATGAATCCGTTGTTAGGTACAAATTAGTTCGAAGTTTGAACTCAAAAAATATAATGGCTGTGCTCAAAAATGTTTCGAACTGTCTACATTTTACGGAGAATTCGCCCATTTGTCAAATTTCTTTACAATTTGCTTAGGATTCCAATTGGCCTTCGCCGGTTGACCCGAATCGCTTTGATCGCCAAAGAGGCTACCGCATTAAACCCATAGTGCTCTTCCAGGAGAGCTCTTTGCAGAGCACCTGAAGCGCTCGCTGATCTGCTTCTGGGAAAAGGCCACTGTCAATTAGCTCGGTTAGAACCTGCTGGGTGAGAGCGGCGGCAAAGCTGCCGCCGCTGTGCAGCAGATGGCTGTAATAGCAAAACTGAGGCCGCTCCTCCGCGCTGTGATGGAAGCGGTGTATTTCGGTCTGAGTCATGGGGTAGACCGGTGTATTCACTGGCACGACTACTCTAGGGATGCCGTGCTGGCCAAAGGCTTTGCCCCCTGACTGCCGTAGACTGCCGACAAGTACAACGCTGAGCAGCGTCAGCGTGTCCTGAATTAGGTCGGGTGTAAAGATCGGGTCTGGCGTCGTCGTTAGCCGGGGTCCGCTGTTTAGGAAAGCTGAGTTAAACAGCTGAGAATTGTAGATAATCCCAACGGCCCAGTGCCTTTCGCTATCCGCCAGCCGGACGAACTGGCCGAAGCCGTAATCTTCGGTGCCGGGGGGCTGGTCTACGTCGTGGCGGGTGTCGAGCTGAACAACATAGTCGCAGTGAGAGGTAGACTTGACGACTTTACCAAGCTGGCACGGCTGGGACGAAAGGCGCGCTGAAACCATGAATCACTCCCCAGATCGTTCCTGAGACGGAATTTTAACACCTGACTTAAATACTATACAAATGTACTGATCTTACGCAAGACCCAAGGAGATCTAATAGAAGTTAAAGAAAGGGCTGACATGGGAAAGGAGCCCGATGCTTCAGGCTCCTTTCAGAATGCGCGATCGCAAATACCCGGCTCACACCCAGGCCCACCTGAGCTGCGGCTAAGACATGGCCTGAATAATGTAGTCAAAGTAGGGCGCGGCAGCGGGCGCGTCTTCCTCAGTCAGCAGATTCAAAGAGGCTTCCTTGAGGCAGCGAATTGCTTCTGCCATACCGGGGACAGGCACATCCAGGGCGTTGTACATCTCTCGCACGCCGACTAGACCGATTCGCTCGATCGGATCTTTGTCACCGGCAATGACGCCGTAAGTAATCAGCCTCAGGTACCAGCCGTAGTCACGAATACAGAGCGATCGCTCTCGCTGGCCGTAGGCATTGCCGCCGGGAGCAATAAAGTCGGGTCGGCGCTGCCAGAGCTCCTTGCTGGCCTGATCGACAATTTTTTTCTCATTTTCTGACAGCGTTTCAGCAATCCGCATCCGCTGAATGCCAGTCTTCAAAAAGTCTTCAATACCCTTGAGCTCGCCGCTAGTCGGATAGCGCAGCTCGTCATCTGCGTTGAGAATTACTTGGCTGACAACAGACATAGTTTATTTGTAAAGACGGTAACTTATCAATTTACTGACAGTTTAGCGGCTATGGGGGCCGACAGGGAAAGGTGCTAACCCTAATTTTCTCTGCAATTTCTGCTTCTTACCGATAATAGCCTTCTGCCGTCGCCCGGCTGAGCATTGTTTTAAGAGATTTTACAATCCGACCCATCCATTTTGAATGCCGGTTTGAAATCCGGGTCTAACTGCCCCCATAGACGATAACGAGTCACCATCCAGATACGGCATACTGGGTTAGCGCCGCCTTATCCTGTCTATCCAACCGCAGAAGACAACCGTAAAAGCCAGACGCAGCCTGAGTAGACCTATAGCCTCGAAGTATCGGAGAAACCCATGTCAATGCCCCTTACCTCAGCGCCCGCCTGGCGGCAGGGCGATATTATCGAACTGGCAATCACCGATCTCGGCAGCGGCGGCGAAGGCGTTGGCCGCTGGGAAGATCGGGTCGTCTTTGTGCCCAATACGGTGCCCGGCGATCGCGTCCGGGTGCAGCTGATGCGGGTAAAACCAACCTACAGCTTTGGCAAATCGGTTGGCATCATCACCGCCTCCCCCGATCGCGTCAGACCCGCCTGCATTGTGGCCGATAAATGCGGCGGCTGTCAGTGGCAGGCGGTAGCCTACCCGGCCCAGCTCTCGGCCAAGCATCAGCAGGTGGTCGATGCCCTGACTCGAATTGGCGGCTTTGAGCAGGTTGCGGTCGACCCGGTTTTGGCGGCGGCAGAGCCGCTGGGCTATCGCAACAAGGCGACCTATCCCCTAGCGCTAACTCAGGCAGGCACGCTAAAAGCGGGTTACTACCGCAAGGGCTCGCATCGGCTGGTCAACCTCAACCAGTGCCCGGTGCAGGACAGTCGGCTCGACCCGCTGCTGGCCGAAGTCAAGCAGGATATTCAGGCTCAGGGCTGGAAAATCTACGACGAGGCCACGCGCCGCGGTCATCTGCGCTATCTGTCGCTGCGGATTGGCCGGCGGACGGGCCAGATTCTGCTGACGCTGGTCAGCCGCAGTCTCAAGCTTGACAATATTGAAGTGCAGGCGCAGGCCTGGCTGGATCGCTACCCCAATCTGGTCGGCGTGCTGATTAACCTGAACTGGAAGCAGACCAATCGGATTTGGGGACCCGAGACCCAGTGTGTCGCCGGGCAGGCTGACCTAGAAGAGGAATTCGCCGGTCTGCGCTTCCAGATCCAACCGGCTACGTTTTTTCAAGTCAATACGGCCCAGGCTGAGCAGCTGCTCCAGGCGATACAAGCGGAGCTAGCGCTCAGCGGGCAGGAAACGATCGTGGATGCCTACTGCGGCATTGGCACGCTGACCCTGCCGCTGGCCCAGCAAGCCAGGCGCTGTATCGGGCTAGAATCCCATGCGGAATCGGTCGCTCAGGCCGAGCAAAACGCGGCGATTAACCAGATTGAAAATGTGGAATTTCTCACTGGGGACGTGGCCGAGTGGCTGCCTAAAATGTCTGACAAACTAGGCAAGATTCCCGACCTGGTAGTGCTCGATCCGCCGCGCAAGGGCTGCGACCCCGTGGTATTAGACGCCCTGCTCGCCCTCCGGCCAAAGCGGATTGTCTATGTCAGCTGCAATCCGGCAACGCTGGCGCGGGACCTGAAGCAGCTCTGTCAGGATAGCTATCGGCTGACGCGGGTGCAGCCCGCTGACCTATTTCCGCAGACGGCGCACATCGAATCGGCGGCATTTTTGGTGGCTCAAGGGTCGTACTAAGGGAAGACGAGGAAGTGAGTATGAAGTTCAGCAATATTGTCCAAAAGATAGAACCGGAGCAGTCTAGTCTGGTGGCAGCTGCCGATCGCGATCCAGAAATTAGCGGTATGGCCGCAGTGCAGGAGGCTTCAGCGGGCACTCTGAGCTACGTCGAGGGAGCGAAATTCGCCAAATATATTGAGACGACCGCCGCCAGCGCGCTAATTCTACCGACGGACTCAGCGCTTCAGGCTGCGGCAGAGCAGCGGGGCTTGGCCTGGCTCAGTGCTCGCGATCCGCGGCTGGCCTTTGCCCGGGCGATCGCGCTTTTCTACCAGCCCTTTCAGCCGCCGCCCGGAATCCATCCCAGCGCTGTCATTCATCCCACGACTCAGCTCGGCCAGCAGGTCAGCATTGGAGCGCATGTCGTGATTCAGGCCGACGTGCGGATTGGCGATCGCGTCTGCATCCATCCCAATGTCGTGATTTACCCCGAGGCTCAGATTGGGGCACGGACAATCCTTCACGCGAACTGTGCGATTCACGAGCGAGCCCAGATTGGGGCCGACTGCGTGATTCACAGCGGCGCAGCGATCGGCTCGGAGGGCTTTGGCTTTGTGCCCACCGCCGAGGGCTGGGAGAAAATGCACCAGTCTGGCCGTACCGTGCTAGAAGACGGCGTCGAGGTGGGCTGCAATACGGCCATCGACCGGCCAGCGGTGGGCGAAACCTGGGTAGGGCGCAATAGCAAAATTGATAATTTGGTGCACGTGGGTCACGGCTGTCAGATTGGCGAAGCGGTGGTAATGGCAGGCCAGGTCGGGTTAGCAGGCGGCGTTACCCTGGGCCGCCGGGTGATTCTAGCGGGACAGGTGGGCCTGGCGAATCAGACGGAAATGGGAGAAGGCGCGATCGCGACTTCCAAAACCGGCGTTCACGGTCGGGTGGCGGCAGGTGAAATCGTATCGGGAATGCCGGCGCTGGCCCATCAGGACTATCTCAAATATTCGGCCCTGCGCCGCCGCCTGCCCGAACTATTGCAGTCGCTCAGGCAGATTCAAAAACAGCTGGGTCTCAAAAAGTAGCCAACAAAGAAAATAGCCGAAAGA
This sequence comes from Vasconcelosia minhoensis LEGE 07310, assembly GCF_015207255.1. GTDB lineage: Bacteria > Cyanobacteriota > Cyanobacteriia > Phormidesmidales > Phormidesmidaceae > Vasconcelosia > Vasconcelosia minhoensis. Next base: position 12,517 of record NZ_JADEXG010000085.1, on the reverse strand, counting down.
GAGTAGGCAGAGCGCCAACCCGACGCTTCAGGAAGGGCTGACGCTAGAGAAGCTGTCGCTATATGAGAGTAAATGATAACAATTGATACAATTCTTTAATTTTTGATATACACTGGTTGAAAGGCCTATATGTAAAGACCTCTTTCATCCCGTCAGCCCACCATTCTGCGCGTCGATTGCGGAACTATCCTATGGAAAATCTTACCGAACAAGACCTGTCTCCTAGCTCAGAGGCTCCAGACAAGACGCTGGGAATATCGGTCTCTGATTACTATCGTCCCAAGCCCCAGCTGGGGTTTACCCCCTACGCGGAGCTCTGGAACGGTCGGCTGGCAATGGTGGGCTTTGTCGTAGCGCTGGTTGCAGAAATCCTCTCAAGTCATGGCTGGCTGAACTTCTAGCGGATTGTATCTTTAAGCCACAGGGAATTGGCTGTTTATTAAGAAGTGTTACTCCTATGGGCAGAGAGTCCGCTTGAAGGAAGTGCACCTCTTGACAGAAGTACATAGAAGGTTCATCGATTATGCTTTGAGTGAAGGTTAAGAAAGATTGCCGACGCTCAATAGGAATTACAGACTATGCCTAACACTACTCAAACCAAGCCCACTGTTCAACCCAATCCCGTCATCACCGAAGCGGACTATCTGAATCCACAGCCTAGCTTTGGCTTTACGCCTTTTGCCGAGCTTTGGAATGGTCGGCTGGCGATGATCGGCTTTATCGCTGCATTGGCGACTGAATACTTCACTGGCCAGGGTGTACTGCACTTCTGGGGCTTGATGTAAGTATCAATTACAGCTGATTAGTACGCCAAGCTGACTAAATCGTATCTAATTTAAGCGCCTCCTGTCTTTGGGCAGGAGGCGCTTTGCATGGGCTCCCAAGCAGACGGGCTCCAGGAAAATGTACGGCCAGTCACGTCGGCGAGGGTGGATTTGGCGTAATCTAACTGACTAGTACATTTAACCGGAGACTGCCCCATGAGCTACCGCATGGATCGTCGAGCCTATGCTGAAACCTATGGACCAACCGTGGGCGATCGCGTTCGTCTCGCCGATACCGACCTGGTCATCGAAGTGGAGCGAGACTTTACGCCCTACGGCGATGAGGTGAAGTTTGGCGGCGGTAAAGTGATCCGCGACGGCATGGGGCAGTCGCCCATTTCCCGCGAGGCGGGCGCGGTGGACATGGTGATTACCAATGCGCTGATTCTAGACTGGTGGGGCATCGTCAAAGCCGATATTGGGATTAAAGATGGCCGCATCGTTAAAATCGGCAAGGCAGGTAACCCCTATGTTCAAGACAGCGTAGACATTATTATTGGTCCCGCTACCGAAGCCGTGGCCGGGGAGGGCATGATCCTGACCGCGGGTGGCATCGACTCCCACATCCACATGATCTGCCCGCAGCAGATTGAGACCGCGATCGCGTCTGGCGTCACCACGATGCTGGGCGGCGGTACCGGCCCGGCGACGGGAACTAACGCCACTACCTGCACGCCGGGGCAGTGGAACATCCATCGGATGCTCCAGGCCGCCGATGCCTTTCCGATTAACTGGGGCCTGCTGGGTAAGGGCAATAGCGCCCGGCCCGAGGGGCTGGCCGAGCAAGTGGTGGCCGGAGCAATGGGGCTGAAGCTGCATGAAGACTGGGGCACAACGCCCGCGGCGATTGACACCTGCCTCAGCGTGGCCGATGACTACGATGTTCAGGTCGCAATCCATACCGACACGCTGAACGAGGCGGGCTTTGTCGAAAATACGATCGCTGCCTTCAAAGACCGAGTGATTCATACCTACCATACCGAAGGCGCGGGCGGCGGTCACGCGCCGGATATCATCAAAGTCTGTGGCGTGGCGAACGTGCTGCCCTCCTCCACTAATCCCACCCGGCCCTACACTCGCAACACGCTCGATGAGCACCTCGACATGCTGATGGTCTGCCATCACCTCAGCCCTGGCATTCCCGAAGATGTTGCCTTCGCCGAGTCGCGGATTCGGCGGGAGACCATTGCCGCCGAAGACATCCTGCACGACCTGGGCGCGTTTAGCATGATCGCCTCCGACTCCCAGGCGATGGGCCGGGTGGGGGAAGTGGTCATTCGGACCTGGCAGACCGCGCATAAAATGAAGACGCAGCGCGGCCCGCTGCCGGAAGATTCCGAGCGCAATGATAATTTTCGAGCGAAGCGCTATATCGCCAAGTACACGATCAACCCAGCTATTGCCCACGGCATCGCTGAGCAGGTGGGTTCGGTAGAAGAAGGAAAGCTGGCCGACCTGTGTCTGTGGAAGCCAGCGTTTTTCGGCGTCAAGCCAGAAATTGTCATTAAGGGCGGGCTGATTGCCTGGGCGCAAATGGGCGACCCCAACGCCAGCATTCCGACGCCGCAGCCCACCTACATGCGGCCTATGTTTGGCAGCTTTGGCGGCGCGATCGCGGCTACGTCGATCACCTTTGTTTCTCAGGCTGCGATGGAGGCCGGGGTCGGCGAGTACGCTAGGCTGCAAACCCCGACCATGGCCGTCAGCAACACCCGGCAGCTAAACAAGTCAGACATGAAGCTGAATACCTATCTGCCCCAAATGGAGGTCGATCCAGAGACCTATGAGGTCCGAGCCGACGGCGACCTGCTGACCTGCGAACCGGCCGCAGTGCTGCCAATGGCCCAGCGCTATTTTCTGTTCTGAGGCCCTGAGGGCAGCTGCCCCCCAGTATCAGGCCTACTTTCCTGCGCCTTCGACATACATCTCAGGTTCTACAGCAAAGTTGTCCATGCGATTGGACGCGTCAACCGTATAGCCTTCGGTGGTATCCAGATCGGTATTGCTTTCGCTTTCTTTAGCCGCCTGAATATCTCGCTTGTTGTCCTCAACGTCGCCGCCGGGCATCGGGTCGGTATCGGGTGGGTTGATAGCTGGCCCGACCGCTTCTGCCGTCTGCACGGCCCACTGGTCGCCCGCCGAGCCCTTGCCAGGCTCGGCGCCTTTTTTGATATTTTGCTGGGGATTGGATGCGTCTGATTGGGAAGCCATATAAATTCCTTCAAAAGATATTAATCAACTTACCTTAAGAAATTTTTTGCCCACTGGCCTCTTTCGTCGGTATCAGGCAGGCTCTATCGCGAGAGCGAAATGGGGCCTAGTTTACCCGCTTCTAGACCAGAACGGAAGCTCAGCCGGACTAGGCGATATCTGGGGGCACTGAAGGCCGCTTTAGCTGCTGGAGCTGGTTGCGAAACAGCATTTTCAAATCTGAGCGGCGAATTTCGATGCCCTGGCCTCTGGCGTTTGGCTCTAGAAAAATAACGCTGTCTACCGGCTGCATCGAAAGCATTTGAAATAGGATATGGGCGACCGGGTGGGGCAGCGCCATCAGGTTGGGATCGGCGAAAGCGGCCTGTCCCTCAGCAGCGGCCTGCAGGGTGGGAAAGGCGTAGATTACCCGCTTCGAGGTTTCGGGCTGCTGCCGACTGCTGAGCGTGGTGGTCAGCCAACCCTGCTGCTGTGCCTGTAGGATGTAATATTCAAGCTGCTTGAGCCGCTCCGCGATCGCTTTAATCATCGGCGCGACTGCCTGCACTGCCTGCTTTGCCACCGGGTCGGGAGCATCGTTAACCAAAGTCTGGATCTGCTGGTCGATATTCATCGCGCGGGTTCTTAATAGGACCTGTCTTGATATAGGGATAGCAGTATTTCAGGATAGCCGTCAAAATGCTTCTACGGTGCGACTGCCCCGAAAATCTACTGAGAAAATGTTTGAGGTACTACACGATCGTGCTTAAAAAATCTAATACTTCCGTAAATATTGCTGGCAATTGTTTAGAACCTCCCGCAATCTGTCTATCCTTCTAGATTAGAGCGACCTGAAATTAAACGGGTTCAGGTCTGTGCTATCAGCGGTGCTCTAACCCCATATCTTAGGGAAGTAGCTTACCTTTAGCGCGTCAACGTCGATCAGGGTAGTTTATCTTAATCTTTAGTTAACATTGTGGAAGCGCTTTTCCAACGACTTTTGCAAGATCTCAGGCAGGCAGTTCAGGCGTCTGAACAGAACTGCCGGGAGGTTGCAGGTCGCCTGAGCCAGGAAGCGGTCCGAATTTGTACTGAAAGTCAGCGAATCCAAGCGTCTGGCGAAGTCGAGAGCTGGGCTTTGAACCTGGGTCAGCATCGGCTCACGCAGTGCCTGCGCTACTACCGGCTGGGCTCTAAGCGGGGCAGGCTAGAGCTACACAGCACCCTGAGCGCCATCGTCTACCGGTATATTACGCCACCCCAGGTGCAGTCGAGCTACCAGGCCCGGCTGCTGCTGATCGAAGATTTTTTACAGAATTTTTACGCTGAAAGCATGAACGCCTTTCGGCGGGAATGCGCGGTTGCCGCCGACTATCAGCCCCGTACTGCCTTAGAACTAGCTGAATACATGGCCTTCGCTGAACGCTACGGTAAGCGCCGGATTCCGCTGCCGGGGCGGCGCAGTCAGCAGCTGATTATCCTGCGGGCGCAGACGTTTGCGAAGCAGCAGCCACCTGAGACGGCGGTTGATATTGAGCAGGCAGCAGAGGTCGGCAGCAGCGACGAGGTCGAGCAGAGCTGGCAGGCCGCTCTGATGAAGCGACTGCGAGAGCAAATTGGCTCTCAGTCAGAGGAAACCGGAGATTCGCTGCGCTACCGGGTAGTGGAGGAGCTGATAGCCTATTTGAGAGAAAAGGATCAGACTGCCTGTGCTGACTACTTTACGCTGCGGCTAATGGATTTGCCTACGCACGAGATTGAGGCCATCTTAGGGCTGTCTGCCCGCGAACGCGACTATTTACAGCAGCGGTTCAAATACCATCTGCTAAAATTTGCTTTTTCCTACCATTGGGAGCTAGTGCATGAATGGTTGGGAGCAGATTTAGACAATAGCCTGGGCCTGACAACCCAGCAGTGGAACGATCTTCAGGAAAAGCTCACGGGCAAGCAATCCAAACTTTTACAGCTTAAGCACCAAGGTGAGTCTAATACGGCTATTCTAGAAGCATTAGATCTCAGTCCGACTCAGCTTAAGAAGCAGTGGTCTAAGCTGTTAGAGCAGGCCTGGGAAATTCGCAATCTTTGAATTTGTCCGGACTGAGGACTTGAACGATGAATAGTAGTAGGACATACCGCAACCAGAACATTTTTCAAAGGCTTTTACGGAGGCTACGAACCTTTTTTTCTCTGCTGACGATCGCGATCCGGAACCGCGATCGCGGTTCAAAAAAAGGATCTAAAAAAATATCTGGAATTAGAGATAGCTCTACGCTTTCGGAGAAATATCTGCCGCTGCTTACTCCGATTGTCCCCCCTCGTTTTTCCTATCAGCTGGAGAAACCCGTTTTCAAAGCGACTCAGTCGCTCAATTTTGGAGATATAGCCACCGTGCAAGCTCGTTTTCAAGCCTTACTCAGGCAAAAATTTCGGCAGGAATACAAAAATCGGTTGCCCCTATTTTCCTGGGAAACTGAGATGAAGGAGTACCCCGAACAGCTCCCTGCAGCCAGCGCACTGGTTCACGAACCAGTTTGGACTGCCCAAATTAGCCGGTTTAGAACGGCCAGCCTGCTGCCAGACGCGCTGTTAGCATCTCTCCTAGAGCGCTGCCAGACGCTATCGCAGACGCCGCTGAAGCAGGGGATCAGGCTTGTTCGTGCTGTGGAAGGGCTGTTTCCCGAACAGGCGTCGCTCCTGGAGCCGATCGCTAAGATGGCGCTGGTGCCGGCCTACCGGTCTGAGGTGGGTGTTCAGGATGCCGCTATTCAGAAACTCATAGACGGCGTGGGTGGATATGCGGCGGCGACCCGCGAGCAGCAGATCGCACTTTCAATGCTCGCTGCTCAGGAAATGATGGCGGCGCTGACGCTGTCCGTTTCTGCCCAGCGGCCTCGTCTAGAGCGAGAATGGCTGACGACCCTGGGCCTGCTCCAGCTTGTAGCCATTGATAAAGCTCAGGCTAAACAGCTCCATATCCAGGCTAATCTGCCAGCGGGCGGTCGCCTGCGGCTATGGGATGACACCGTTGAGCAGCAGGCGTTGCGATCGCAGCCCGGCTGTCTCGACCTGGTTTGGACCAATCCCCAGCCTGACCAGCCCTACGCTCTGGAAGTTACCTTCGACCAGACCGACTCGCAGCCGCTCTGTTTCAGCGTGAGCTGCGCCAGCGATTGCCCAGCGGTTTAATTGGGCAGGTTAATATGCCTAGATCAATTCAGCCGCACCTCGGCTTCTGACTGGCTGAGGTGACTGATATCGGCTATCAGCTCTGCTTCCCAGCCGCCGTCCTGCTGCACCAGCTTGACCAGCGAGCACAGCGGCACCGAAAAGTCGATCTCATGCTGGAGCAGACCCCGCGTCGCGCCGAGCACAGATGCGCCATGGCCGATAAACAGTAAATTTCCATCAAATTCTGCGGCCAGATGTCGGGCCGTCTCGCCAGCCCGGGCCATGGCGTCGGGATCAGTTTCTGGGAACTGGGCAAACCGTCGCGACTGATAGGCTGCATCTAGCTTGGGAAACTGGGGCGTCAAGTCTTCCAGCGGCAGCAGCTCTGGCTGCTGTGAAAACCATCGCGGGTTGAGATATTCACTGATCCCGTGCTCTAGCTTAATCGGTAGACCCAGGGTTTCGGCAATCAGATGGGCGGTCTGGATCGTGCGCAGATAGGGTGAAGCAAAAACATGGTCGATCGGCTCCTGGGCAATTCGCCGGGCGACTTCCTGTGCTTGGACCAATCCGTCTGGCGAAAGGCCCGGATCGTGGGGGCGCTCTGCCGTTTCTCGCCACTGGGGATCGACAAAATCCTGCCGGTTGCCATGGCGTACCAGCCAAATCGTTCTGGGATTCGTCATTGACTAATCGCTTCTCCTGCCTTTTCAGAAACAAAAACAAACAGCCCGGGCACGTCATTGCCGTCTACGCGGCGGGCATGGAGCTGAGCCTTCTCAACCTGGTAGGTCTCTGCGATTTCCTCAATGGCAGACAGCAGCCCTTCCGTATCAAAGGATTTGAAGTACTTTCCTCGATCCAGCTGAATGTGCTCGGAAAAGCGAGGCTCGACATAGACTAGGCCTGGCTGGGGCGTTTCTTTGATCACGTAGCTCACCGCTGGCGATTCGGAAGCCTGACTGGCTCTAAACGCAATCAGAAAAACGGCAAATATGCCAACGAGCATCGTCAAGAGGACGGGTAGGTATTGATTCGATTTCATCACTATAAGCAAATTGAAACAATATGTTTACAAATTATATTAACTTATGTAAATGCATGAACGAGTAACGCCGGGCCGATCCGTTTGGCTTGAACGGGTTGGCTTAGGGATTGGCTGAGGTCGCCGCGATGTCATCATTTGCCAACGTTGTCGGTCTAAGGAGCGCCTTGGAATCGGATTACACTGGAAGACAAGCTATAGCCAGACGGTCAGCGAATCCATTCGCACGAGGAAATTTTTGTGAGTCCAGAAACCCTACTGTCCCAACAGTCACCGGTCCAAACATCACCGGCCCCTGCGGCCCCAGCGGTAGCGGTCTTTCAGCCGGAGGTTTTTGACCAGCATGTGATGACCACCTATGGGCGGTTTCCGATCGCGCTGGAAAAGGGGCGCGGCTGCCGGGTTTGGGATATTCAGGGTCGGGAGTATCTGGACTTTGTCGCCGGGATTGCCACCTGCACCCTGGGCCACGCCCATCCGGTGATGGTCGATGCCGTCAGCCAGCAGATTCAGAAGCTGCACCATGTTTCCAACCTGTACTACATTCCCGAGCAGGGGGCGCTGGCCCAATGGCTGACCGAGCATTCCTCCGCTGACCGGGTATTTTTCTGCAATTCGGGGGCCGAAGCTAACGAGGGGGCGCTGAAGCTGGCCCGAAAATATGCCCATCAGCAGCTGGGAATCCAGGAACCGGTGGTGATCACGGCCCAGGCCAGCTTCCACGGGCGGACGCTGGCGACGGTGACGGCTACCGGGCAGCCCAAATATCAGAAAGACTTTAACCCGCTGATGCCCGGCTTTCACTACGTGCCCTACAACGATTTGGCGGCGATGGAGGAGGCGATCTCGACCCTAGACGCCGACCAGCGCCGGGTAGCTGCGATTTTGCTAGAGCCGCTCCAGGGCGAAGGCGGCGTGCGCCCAGGTAATCCCATCTACTTCAAGCGGCTGCGACAGCTCTGTGATGAAAAGGGCATTCTGCTGATTTTTGACGAAGTGCAGGTGGGCATGGGCCGCACCGGCAACCTCTGGGGCCATGAGACTCTGGGCGCAGAGCCGGATATCTTTACCCTGGCCAAGGGACTGGGCGGCGGCGTGCCGATTGGGGCGATGCTCTGCAAACGGCACTGCGACGTGCTCGGCCCCGGCGACCACGCCAGCACCTTTGGCGGCAATCCCTTCGTCTGCGGTGTGGCCCTACGGGTTTGTCAAACCCTGGAGCAGGCCCACCTGCTGGAGAATGTGCGGGCTCGGGGGCAGCAGCTGCGCACCGGGCTCAGGGCGATCGCACAGAAATATTCCGCTCTGCTGACTGGTGCTCGCGGCTGGGGACTGATCAACGGCCTGGTGCTGCGGGAGGACACCGAGCTGACTTCGATTGAAATCGTTAAAGCCGCGATGGCTGAAGGGCTGCTGCTGGTGCCTGCCGGGCCGAAGGTGGTGCGGTTTGTGCCGCCGCTGATTGTGGCTCCCTCTGAGGTGGATCAGGCGCTGGAAGTGGTTGACCGCGCCCTGGCTCAGCTGAGCTAGTGGGTACGGTAGGGCGATGATTACGCTGCTGACCGACTTTGGCCTGCGGGATTGCTACGTCGGGGTGATGAAGGGCGCGATCGCGCAGATTGATCCCCACCTTCGGACAGTCGATCTGAATCACAACATCCCCCCGCAGGACATCCCGGCGGCCCGGTTTAATCTGCTGGCAGCCTATGCTTATTGTCCCCAGGGGACGGTGCATCTAGTCGTTGTCGATCCCGGTGTGGGGACAGCTCGACGCGCCGTGGCCGTCGAGCTGTCCCAGGGCTTTCTGGTCGGGCCGGATAATGGTATTTTCAGCGGCGTGCTCCAGCAGGAAAGCGCGATCGCGGCGGTTGAGCTGAATAATTCCGATTACTGGCGCACCCCAACTCCAAGTCGGACGTTTCACGGGCGAGACATTTTCGCCCCGGCGGCGGCCCACCTGGCCAGCGGCGTCCCGATTCAGAAGTTGGGTAGCACGATCGATTCCAACAGCTTAGTGACCGTTGACCTGCCCGCCTATTCAATCCAGGCTGAGGGCATCACCGGTTCCATCCAATATATAGACGGCTTTGGCAATCTGATTTCCAATATTTCTCAGTCCGCCCTGCCTGAACCAGCTGCAAACTGGGGCGTTTTGCTCAAGGGTCAGACTATTCCCCTCCGCCAGACCTACGGGGAAGTTGCCAGCGGCCAGCTCGTCGCGCTGATCGGCAGCCATGGCTGGCTAGAAGTTGCCCTAAACGGCGGTAGCGCTGCCGAAACGCTGTCTGCCCAATTTCGCGATCGCTTGGAGCTGGTTCACCTTGGCCGCTAAGCCTAGCTCACTCGCCCTCTAGCTGCTCCATTGCAGTCCCGATCCAGCGATCCTCCTCCGGGTCACTCTGATTGGCGTAGTTCAGGCAGCGCTGCCAAAAGCTGCGGGCGGCCTGTCGCTGCTGCTGCTGTTCTAACGTTTCCGCCAGCAGGCAGAACGGGGCGGCGGCGGGAGCTGTTGCCTGACCAGAGTTGGCGTCAGACTGGGCCAGCTCTTGGGCCAAGCGAGCCGCGATTTGCAAGCTTTCCAAAGCCTGATTAAAGCGCCCCTGATTCAGGCGGGCTTCGCCCAAATGGAGGTAGAGCTGGTAGCGCAGCGATCTCGTTTCGGCGGTTTCGGGCAGCTCGGCCAGGGTGTGGATCGCCTGGGCCGCCGCCTGGGCATCGTTACCTTGCTCAACGTAGAGACCTGCCAGCGCCGCCGCCGCGTTGGGATTTCCTTGCTGAGCGGCAATCTGGTACTGAGCCAGGGCCTCTTCGGGATGCTGAATCTGGCTGTAGACCTGGCCGAGCTGATAGTGGGCGTTGGCATTGTCAGGATCGAGACCAATTGCCCGCTGCAGCTCTAGCTCAGCTTCGGCTAGCTCGCCCATCTCAGCCGAGTTACTGCCAGTCGCGGTGAGTCTGAGCAATCTGCCCGACGACGGCCACGGAGCCCAGGAGGCCAGGGGTAACAACCAGAAATTTGGAGCTAATCTCGACCACCAGGCTAGCGGAGGCGGTTAGAGAAGTGACCGTCAGTGCATTCCAGACCCAGTCGAACCGATCCAGCCGATGGGGGGGCGGTTCGAGCTGCCACCACCAGGCTGAGTCGGCAATGTTGAGGCTGGTGCGCCAGTCGGCTAGCGGTAGGGCCTGGGCGACGCGATCGCGCTGTCCCCGCAGCCGCTCATCCAGCTCAACTACCTGGAGCAAATGGGCCTGCGGCAGCTGGCCAGTTGCGAGTTCTACCTGGAGCTCGTCGAGGGCCAGCAGCAGGGCGAGGACGGCTTCTGGTTGCGGCTGTTCAGCCGTTTCTACCGTTTTCAAAGCGTCTGCATAGCGGTCTAAGGGAGCTGATGTTAGGGAATTCATCGCTTCTGTGTCGCATCGCTCTCAAATTTAAGGCCAAATCGGGAAGGTCTAGGGAAGCCTGAACCCAATTGGATAGGACCTAGCTATGGACAAAATCGCGCCCTTCCGCCGCCACATTCTCCTGGCTTAAAGAGTATCGTAGTAATCATGGGCTACGAACCGCTGCATCAGAAATATCGTCCCCAGACCTTTGCTCAGCTGGTGGGACAAAACGCGATCGCGACCACCCTCTCCAGCGCCCTGCGGCAGAGTCGCATCGCCCCGGCCTACCTGTTCTGCGGCCCGCGCGGCACCGGCAAAACCTCTAGCGCCCGAATCTTAGCCAAGTCCCTTAACTGCCTGAACCATCCCAGCCCCAGTCCTGAACCCTGTGGCCATTGCAGCGTCTGCCAGTCAATTATCCGGGGCGCATCGCTCGACGTGATCGAAATCGACGCCGCTAGCAACACCGGCGTTGACAACATCCGCGACCTGATTGAAAGAACCCAGTTTGCGCCAGTTGAATGCCGCTATAAGGTTTACGTTATTGACGAGTGTCATATGTTAAGCACGGCAGCTTTCAATGCGCTGCTTAAGACGTTGGAAGAGCCGCCGGAGCGAGTGGTGTTCGTGCTGGCGACGACGGATCCGCAGCGGGTGCTGCCGACGATTATTTCTCGCTGTCAGCGGTTTGACTTTCGGCGAATTCCGCTGGCCGATATGACGGCTCACCTGAGCGCGATCGCGGCCCAAGAACAGATCCAAATCGAGCCAGCCGCGGTGCAGCTGGTAGCCCAGATCGCCCAGGGCGGCCTGCGCGATGCCGAGAGCCTGCTCGACCAGCTCAGTCTGCTGGATGAGACGATTACCTCCGAGCATATCTGGGAGCTGGTGGGGGCGGTGCCCGAGCGCGACCTGCTAGCGCTGGCCCAGGCGATCGCGGCAGACGACAGCATCGCTACGCTCGACCAGGCCCGTCATTTAATCGACCGGGGCCGCGAACCGCTGATTGTACTTCAGAGCCTGGCAGGCTTTTACCGAGATTTAGCGATCGCCAAAACGGCCCGCGCTCGGGCTGACCTGGTGGCTATTACGCCGCCCACCTGGGCCGCTATGGGTGAATTCGTTCAAGCTCTCCCATTACCGCAGCTGCTGCATGGTCAGCAACACCTGCGAGCAGCCGAAGCTCAGGTCAAAAACGCCTCACAACCCCGGCTGTGGCTGGAGATTGCGCTAATGGGCCTGCTGCCCTCAGGGCTCAACGCCAGCGCCTCGGCTCCAGCTGCTCCAATACCCACGGCTAAGCCCGCGCCCCAGCTGCCTCAGCCAAAAACAATCGCTACCCCAGCTCCCAGCCAATCGTCAGAGCCGCGCTCGGACCAGTCATCAGAGCCGCCGTCCGCTTCGGCCAACTCGCCCGCCAAACCTGAAGATAAACCGCCTAAAGACAAACCGCCTGAGGCCCCTCACCAGGCTACACCACCGCCGGCTGAACCGCCCCCCGAGGTTTCGCCAGCGGCAAGCAGCCTCAGCGACATCTGGCTAAAAATTCTGGCGTCAGTCCAGCCGCCCGGGACGCGGATGCTGATGTCTCAGCAGGGACAGCTGCTCGGCTTTGACGGCGTTGGAGCTCGGGTTGGCTTTCGCTCCCAGCCGCTGCTGAAGCTGGCCCAGGAGCGTATTCCCAACGTCGAAGCGGCCTTTGAGCAGGTCTTTAAGCGCAAGATTCGGGTGTTGCTAGAGGTGACTAAGCCCGAAGACCCGCCCGAAGCGCCCTCTGGCCCATCGAACGTTCCTCCCAAAAGACCTCCCCCGGCGCCGCCGACCGGTGCGCAGCCGCCTAAAACGGTGCGCCCCGCTCCCCCAGAAGCTCCCCCAGAAGCTCCCCCAAAAGCGTCTCCAGAAG
>NZ_JADEXG010000084.1 GCF_015207255.1 Vasconcelosia minhoensis LEGE 07310 | reverse complement strand
ACGTATTAGCGTTCTTGACTCAGGCTTGCCGAGCGGCTCGCAATGACCAGTTGCCGCCTAGCCTATTGCCTGAGCCCGCAGTCAGCTCTACAGCTACCATTCGCTCGTAACCCCCTGAACGGCTACCAGAAATTTAACTGAGACTGAGCTTGAATTAGCGAGAAAGCACTTTAAATTTTAGACATTATCGTACTTTCGTTACTGACTCAGAGAGGCTATAGCCAGTTCAAAGTTGAGATGAGGATTAGAGGCAAAGTTAAATCCGCCGAACGAGCTAGCATTCATCAAACAAAGATGTCTTAATCTGCTCGGTACCAACACAACACAGTCAACCACTGCCATGAACTGATAAGCATTGGCACAGCGGTGTTTATCAGTTCCCATGCTGTTTAACTGATAGAAGTTCATTGGTCGAGGTGATGTTCGTTTGATTGAGACAGAAAGCCCATCGTCGTTTTGTTTTAAAGAAAAGAGGTTCTTGGGGATACAGAAGCCAATGTAGGACTTTTCCTGGCAAAAGAGTAGTACTAAAGTAGGTTTTTAACTACTGAATATATGCTCTTCTAAGGTGAGATGTGATTGCATCAGCAAATGAGCTATTGAGGCCGTATAACGGTTCCGTTTGGAAGTACTAAATCACCATTCGGTAATAGTTTTGTACCATTTGGATGAACTATTGTCCCATCAGCTAATATTCTTGTGCCATCCCTCATAACAGTTTCACGACCTGGCGTAACGGTAACCGCCTCACCAGAATTCGTCGCAGAGTATGCAGGTGCTAAGAGCATAGACACAAGCAATAAAAGAGTTTGGATTAGCGTAATTGACCTTTTATGCATAACTTTGAGTATTTAAGACGGTGTACGTGCTCCTGTACAAATATAGCAGAATAGAAAGAAATCAGAGCAGAATAAGCGCAAGAACCAGTAAAAATTTCCTTGTTGCGAAAAGCTTGAATAATTTCTCAATAGAAAAGTCTTGTTATCCTTCTGCTTTTTCGAGAAGTTTAGTTGGATTGTAGGTGAGTAGAGCTAAAGTTCTAAAAGATGAATTCCTCCTTAATGACAGAATTAGTCATTAATCATACCGCGCTTAGCCCTCCGGATCCATCTTTTAGCTCAATTGGCAGAAAGTTTGCCGGTAGCGGTACGAAGCCGCCTCAGGTGCAACAATGGCGGCACCGTAGTGAGGAAATGACCGATGGAGCGCCTGATTTCACTGCTCGGACTGATTGTCTTTGTGGGCGTGGCCTATGGTCTATCGGCTAACCGTCAAGCGGTGCGGTGGCGACCGGTGCTGATTGGGATTGGGCTACAGCTGATTTTTGCCCTGCTGATTTTGCGCACGGCCTGGGGCTTTGCCTTTTTTCAATGGTTGGGCGGCATAGTCAGCAGCTTTCTCAATTATTCCGACGCCGGAGCCTCCTTCGTCTTTGGTGAGAATTTTGAGGACTTCTTCTTTGCCTTCAAGGTGCTGCCAACAATTATCTTTTTCTCCGCGTTTATTAGTATTCTCTATCATTACGGCATTCTGCAGCGGGTGATTGGCTGGGTGGCGGTGCTGATGATGCGTACCATGCGCACCTCGGGAACGGAATCGCTGTCGGAGGCAGCAAACATTTTTGTCGGTCAGACTGAAGCGCCGCTGGTGATCAAACCCTACGTAGCGACCATGACCCAGTCGGAACTGCACGCGGTGATGACGGGCGGCTTTGCCACCGTAGCGGGCGGCGTCCTGGCGGCCTATGTGTCGTTTGGGATTCCGCCTGAACACCTGATTGCGGCATCGGTGATGTCGGCCCCGGCGGGATTGGCGATCGCAAAGCTGATGTATCCCGAAACCGAAAAATCGCCCACCCGGGGTGACGTCAGCCTCAAGGTCGAGCGGACTTCCGTCAACGTCATCGACGCCATCACCACCGGTGCCCTCGACGGCCTGCGGCTGGCCCTCAACATCGGCGCGATGATTATCGCCTTCCTGGCGCTGCTGGCCATGCTAAACGCGCTGCTGGCCTGGCTAGGCGGTCTGGTAGGGCTGGAAAATCTATCCTTCGAGCTGATTCTGGGCTATCTGCTGGCCCCGGTCGCCTGGCTGATGGGCGTCCCCTGGGCCGACTGCGACGCGGTGGGTGCGCTGCTAGGCAAGAAAACTATCCTCAACGAATTCATTGCCTACCTGGATTTACAAGCCCTGATCGAAGGCACAAATCTACCCGATAACACCACTGCACCCGGCGGCAGCGCGATCTCAGAACGAGCCATCATCATCGCTACCTATGCCCTCTGCGGCTTTGCCAACATCGGCTCCATCGGCATCCAAATCGGCGGCATCGCCCCCAATCGCCAACACGACCTGGCCAAACTCGGTGTCCGAGCCATGGTCGGCGGCACCCTGGCCTGCTTCATGACCGCCGCGATCTTAGGTCTGCTGCTCTAATCACCCTTAACGCCTACGGCAACGCTTCGCGAACACCCCTAACCCAAAAAACCTGACCCATCAACCTCGCTGCACGGGCTTGGAAACCAAGCCCCTACTGTTCACCCTTAACGCCTACGGCAACGCTTCGCGAACACCCTGTCACTCCATCACCCCATCACTCTTCCCTCTTCCCCTTCGCCTCCAAACTCTCCAACCGACTCTTCAGCGACTGGTTCACCTGCTTCACCTGGTCCAGCTCCTTCCGCAGCTCCGCCAGCGCCTGGTCCGACTTCAGCTGCTTCTGCACCTTCTGCACGGCCTCTTCGGCCCGGCGCTTCACCCGACCGTCGGGGCTGTGCTCGGCCAGGGTGCGGAGAACCGCGATCGCGCCCTTTGTCTCCATCTGCCCCAGCGCCCCAACAACCGCCACTTGAGTCAGGAAAAACGACTCTCGCGACAGTCCCTCCAGCCGCTCTAGAATTCGCTCCACGTCTGGCTTAGCCTGGGCACCGGCAATTTTTCCTAAGGCGCGGATGGCAGACAGCCGCAGCGCCTGGGGAACGCCCAGTTCGGTATAGGGCAGCAGCAGCTCCAGAGCCGCTTCGGAGGACTTAAACTGGCTCAGACCGCCGATCGCCCCGGCCCGCACCACGTCATTCCAACCCGCCCGCTCTTTTAGCACCGTCTCCAGCAGCTTCAGCGTCTTCTTTTCTTTCGACTTGCTATCGAAGCTGCTCGCGCCGACCTGGCCCAGGCTGCGAGCCGCCGCCGCCTCGACGTAGTAGCTTTCGTCACCCTTATCGACCACGGACTTGAGCGCCTTATAGCTGTCTGCCGTTTTGATCCCACCCAGCGCTTCGACCACGGCCCGGCGGACTTTGGGATGTTTGTCTTTGAGGCCCTTGAGGAGAGCCGCGATCGCCTGGTCCAGCTGCACCGTCGCCAGCTGCTCGGCCACCTCTGCCCGCACTGCCCAGAAGCTGTCTTCCTGGAGGGCTTTGGCCAAAATTTCAACCGCTTCTAAGCTGGCCTTTTTGGCCAGGGCCTGAGCCGCCGTCAGCCGAGAAATGGGATCGGGATCGTTTTGCAGCTGGGCTTTCAGCTCCTGGAGCGGATAGTCCAGCTCGACTGTCTTGAGCATGTGGTTGCCCACGTCGAAGCTGACAAAGTCGGGCTTCTGCTCCAGTGGAAAATAGAGCACCTGCTGCCGCTGATACACCCGCACCTTGAAGGTCTTCTGCTCGACGGGGTTCTCTCCGCCCGATTCCTTGATATAGCCGAAGCCGATCGGCAGCTTCAGGTCAAACAGTCCCTCCTGCACCTGCTCTTTGCCATCTTCAACCTGGGTTTGGGTAATCGTGAGCTGGGCCAGATTGCTATCACCGTCCCACTGGTAGGCCACTTTGTAGACCGGGTGCCCACCCCGATAGACATACTGGTCGAAAAGGAATCGCAAATTGCGCCCGGTGGCTTTGTCAATGGCACGCAGCAGGTCCAGCGTTTCGACCGTGCCGTGAGCATGATCCTGAAGGAAGGTCTGCACGGCTTTGATGAACAGCTCATCGCCCAGCTCCATCCGGACCATGTGATAGACGCAGGAGCCTTTTTCATAGATATGGCGATCGTACAGCTCGATCGGCTCGCGGTAGATGTGGGTGACCAGCGGCCGGCGATAGCGGTTGGTGTCTTCCGAAATGTAGGCCCGGGCGTGGTTGAGGTGATAGTAGTAGGCTTCGTCCTGACCATAGGTGTCCTCGATCCAGAGCACTTCGGAGTAGGTGGCCATGCCCTCTTTGACCCAGGCCTGTGACCAGTGGTTGATCACGACGAGGTCGCCAAACCACTGATGGGCTAGCTCGTGGGCCACTAGCGTTTCTGAGCGCTGATTGTCGATCGCGGCTCGCTGATCTAGCAGGCAGCGGTCGGTGAGCAGCGTCGTCGTGGTGTTTTCCATACCGCCGAAGATGAAGTCATCGACGCAGACCTGGTCGTAGTTGGGAAAGGCGTAGGGATAGCCAAACCACTTGCTCAGCGAATCCATCATCTGGGGCGTTTTACCCATGGTCAGCTTGGCCTGATCTTTACGGCCTTTCTGGACGTAGTAGCTGACGGGTTTGCCCTGCCACTCGTCTTTAACCACGTCAAACTCACCCACCGCCAGGGTCATCAGGTAGCTGGGATGCACCTGCTCCAGCCGCCAGTGGTAGATCTTGTCGTTCCCGTCGGCCTTGGTTTCAATTAGCTCACCGTTGGAAATGGCCAAATACTTTTTAGGCACCCGCACCCGTACCTCCGAGGTCGCTAGCTGACCAGGGTAGTCAAAGCAGGGAAACCAGAAGCGAGAGTCTTCATCTTCGCCCTGGGTCCAGACCTGGGTGGGTTTGTCGGGATAGTGGTCATCGGGGCCGACAAAATAGATGCCGCGCTGGGGCCTTTCGACCCTGTAGGCAATGGTCACGGTAACGGATTTGCCCATCTCTAACGGCTGCTTCAGCCGAATTTGCAGCTGCTCGCCGTCATAGTCAAAGGTCTGCTTGGTCGTACCAACCTTAACCGAGGCAATCTGCAAGTTCACCGCGTCCATCGTGAAGTGATCGATGCCGCTGCGGACGGGGTTAATCCGGACTTTGCAAGTGCCCTGATAGCTCTGGTTGGGAATGTCGAGCGCTAGGTCTAAGGCAATATGCTCTACCTGCCCAGGCCGGTCCGGCGTGTAATGCGGATAGGCACCGGGCAGCTCAAAGGGCTGGGGACCCGCTTCGTCAAAATGAGTAGATGCATGTGCCATAGTACGAGTGCTTGATAGTCAAGGATGTGAGCGATGGGTCGTGAATATCTCCTTAGATTAGCGGTTTCCGCTAGCGCTGACTGCTGACCTCTGTAATCTCTGTGATTGTATTAAGTGAGATTGAGATTGAATCGGGCATGTTCTGGTTTGACGGACGGCTGAATCAGCATTCAGACATGAATTTATCAGCTGATGATCCAGCGCTAAAGTTTGGCGCATCGGTCTTTACGACGATGCGGCTGTATGAACGGTCACTGGAGCATCCGCTGACTTACTGGGAGGGGCACCGCGATCGCGTTTCCCATTCCCTCCAAACCTTCCACTGGCCGCAGCCGGACTGGCTGCGGGTCTATACCGGCTGTACTCAGCTGGCGGAGCACTATCCTGTCCTGAGAATTGCGGTGTTTCCAGATGGGCGCGAGCTAATTACGGGGCGGCAGCTGCCGGCGGATCTGGCGACTCAGCAGCGGCAGGGGGTGATGGCCTGGGTGGCAGAGGGGTATGCGCGATCGCTGCCTGCCCACAAAACTGGCAACTATCTGGCCAGCTGGCTAGCGATTCAGCAGGCCCGACATCACGGCGCGAGTGAAGTGATTTTGACCAACCCGGCTGGGGAATGGCTCGAAACCAGTACGGGCAATCTCTGGGGGTGGAAAGACGGCCACTGGTGGACGCCGCCCCTGAGCTGTGGGATTCTGCCAGGACTGGTGCGGCAGCGGCTAATGGCGCATCTGAAGCAGCGGGTTAAAGAAGCGCTTTGGTCGTCCCAGTGGACTGCTGAGTTCGAGGCTGTCGCCTACAGTAACTGCGTGGTCGAGCTTTTGCCGATTCGCACAATTATCGGCCCAAAGACTAAACTGGAATACAACCCAACCCATCCGGCTCTGGCAGAGCTAAGGCAGCTATTCTGCCAAACTGATCCCGGATCCTGAAATGCGTTAACATTAGTTAACACTCAGTTAATCTATGAGGGTTTAGCCCCACAGCGAGCTAAATGACCTTATTCAAGTCTATCTAGGAGGCAATCCCCCGTGAACAAGCGCTGGAGAAACGCGGGTCTTTACGTACTACTCGTCGTCGTGGTCATTGCTTTGGCTACGGCATTTTTTGATCAGCCGCGTCAGGAAACTCAGTCCTGGCGCTACAGTCGCTTTATCGACGAGGTCCAGAGCGGCCAAGTCGAAAAAGTTACCCTCAGCTCAGACCGGACTCAGGCGCAGTTCACCAGCCCTGACGGCACCGGGCGAGTCATGGTCAACCTGCCCAGCGATCCGGGCCTGGTTGACATTCTCACCGACAATAATGTCGATATCACCGTCCAGCGCCAGACCGATGACAGCGTCTGGGTGCGGGTCTTCAGCACGCTGTTGATTCCGGTACTGCTGCTGGTCGTGCTGTTCTTCGTTCTGCGTCGGGCCAGCAGCGGTCCTGGCAGCCAGGCGATGAACTTTGGTAAGTCCAAGGCTCGGGTGCAGATGGAGCCGCAGACCCAGGTGACCTTTGGTGATGTCGCCGGGATCGAGCAGGCCAAACTGGAGCTGGCCGAAGTCGTTGACTTTTTGAAAAACGCCGATCGCTTCACCGCGATCGGGGCCAAAATTCCCAAAGGGGTACTGCTGGTTGGCCCTCCCGGTACTGGTAAAACCCTGCTAGCCAAGGCTGTTGCCGGGGAAGCAGGCGTTCCCTTCTTCTCAATCTCGGGTTCTGAATTCGTCGAGATGTTCGTCGGGGTTGGTGCCTCCCGCGTGCGCGACCTGTTTGAGCAGGCAAAATCCAACGCGCCCTGCATTGTCTTTATTGATGAGATCGACGCCGTCGGTCGTCAGCGCGGTGCCGGTCTAGGCGGCGGTAATGACGAGCGCGAGCAGACATTGAACCAGCTGCTGACCGAGATGGACGGCTTTGAGGGCAATACCGGCATTATCATTATCGCCGCCACTAACCGGCCCGATGTGTTAGATGCTGCCCTGCTGCGGCCTGGCCGCTTTGACCGCCAGGTGGTGGTGGATCGGCCCGACTATGCCGGTCGTCTGGAAATCCTCCGGGTGCATTCCCGCGGTAAGACCTTTGCGAAGGATGTGGACCTGGAGAAAATTGCCCGCCGGACCCCGGGCTTTACCGGCGCCGACCTGTCTAACCTGCTGAATGAAGCTGCAATTCTGGCGGCTCGGCGCAACCTTACCGAAATTTCCATGGATGAGGTGAACGACGCCATCGACCGCGTTTTGGCGGGGCCGGAGAAAAAAGACCGGGTAATGAGCGAAAAGCGCAAGTCCCTAGTGGCCTACCACGAAGCCGGTCACGCCCTGATTGGAGCACTGATGCCCGACTACGATCCCGTGCAGAAAATCAGCATCATCCCTCGCGGACGAGCGGGCGGCCTGACCTGGTTCACCCCTAGCGAAGAACGGCTGGAATCGGGCCTTTATTCCCGCTCCTACCTGCAAAATCAGATGGCGGTGGCCCTCGGCGGTCGCCTAGCTGAGGAGATTATCTTTGGCGATGAGGAAGTGACTACGGGCGCTTCCAATGATCTCCAGCAGGTGGCTCGGGTCGCCCGGCAGATGGTCACCCGCTTTGGCATGAGCGATAAGCTCGGCCCGGTGGCACTGGGTCGGCAGCAGGGAAATCCCTTCCTGGGTCGCGATATTGCCTCTGAGCGCGATTTCTCTGAGCAGACCGCGGCCTCGATCGACTCTGAAGTCCGGGCGCTGGTTGACCAGGCCTACAGCCGGGCTAAGCAGGTGCTGACGAACAACCGCCACATTCTCGATCAGCTGGCTGAGATGCTGATTGATAAAGAAACGGTGGATGCCGAAGAGCTCCAGCAGCTGCTAATTAGCAACGATGCCAGAATGGCCAGCATTGCCTAGCCGTTCTCAGCTCTAGCGCTTAAACCAAAAGCCCAGAGGTCTTAGGACTTCTGGGCTTTTCTATCGGCTTTTCGATCAATGCCTACTTTTTGCGCTGAGTAATGTCCCTAGAATACACAGAGGTTCTAAGCTTCGATTATGTCTTGTCCCCTGCTCAGCCTACAGAACGTCAGTAAGGTCTACGCCAATGGCACCGTAGCCCTGGAAGGGGTGAATTTGACCCTCCACCCGGGCGAATTTGTTAGCCTGGTTGGCCCCTCGGGCTGCGGCAAGAGTACCGTTCTGCGGCTGGTAGCCGGTCTCGGCGAGGTTAGCCGGGGTTCGCTGGACTGGCATAACCGTGAGCAGGAGAGGCAGCTGGCCTTTGTATTTCAAGACGCGGCTCTGATGCCCTGGGCATCGGTGCTAGACAACGTGCATCTGCCGCTGAAGCTGAAGGGCAAGCGGCTGCGGCCCTCGCGGGCAAACCTTCAGGAGGCCATTAACCTGGTGGATTTGCAGGGGTTTGAGCAGAGCTATCCCCGGGAACTCTCGGGAGGGATGAAAATGCGGGTGTCGATTGCCCGCGCCTTGGTGACCAAGCCCACCTTCATGCTGATGGACGAGCCCTTCGGAGCCCTCGATGAGATGACCCGGGGTCGGCTCAATGACGATGTGCTGAATTTGTGGGCGCAGAAGCACTGGACGGTACTGTTTGTCACCCACAATATCTATGAAGCGGTTTATCTTTCCACCCGAGTCGTCGTCATGGCGGCACGTCCGGGCCGGATCGTGGACGATATTCCGATCAATCAGCCCCATCCTCGGACGGACGAGTTTCGGACATCGAGTGACTTCAATCACTACTGTCGTGAGGTTTTAACCGCACTTTCCCATTCGGAAACCGGCAGCCCAGCCTGAGTAAGATTCCCTATGCGTTGAAATTATGGTTTCTCAAAAATCGGCCCAAGATAGTCCCAATCGCTCTCCTGATAAACTGGAGAGTCGTTCCGAAGCGCATGAGGTAAAGGCAGCGACCTGGGCTGGCCGCAAGCGTCAGTCAAAAAGTAGCTGGAAGCCCTCTGCTGACTGGATTGCGCCGGTGACAGTTGGGATTGTAGCCATTATTCTCTGGGACTTGGGCGTGCGGATTTCGGGCGTTGAGCCCTATCTCCTGCCGGGGCCGGGGCTGGTGCTTACGACGCTGGTGCAGGAATTTCCCAGCCTGTTCCCATCGCTGCTGATTACCCTAAAAATTACCGTTGCGGCTTTCCTGGCAGCAGTCACCTCTGGACTGCTGATCGCGATCCTGTTTACCCAGAGCAAATGGATTGAGCGCAGCTTCTTTCCCTATGCGGTGATTTTGCAGACGACACCGATTGTTGCGATCGCGCCCCTAATCATCATCTGGCTACAAAACAATACCTTCCTCGCCCTGGTGGTCTGCGCCTGGATCGTTGCCTTTTTTCCCATCGTCTCCAACACCACCCTGGGGCTCAATAGCGCCGACCACAGCCTGCGCAACCTGTTCCAGCTCTACGGCGCATCCCGCTGGCAGACGCTGCTCTACCTGCGGCTGCCCAGCGCCCTGCCCTACTTCCTCGGCGGCCTGCGGATTAGCGGCGGTCTGGCCCTAATTGGCGCGGTCGTCGCCGAATTTGTCGCGGGCACCGGCGGCAAGCGGTCAGGCATTGCCTACCAGATTCTGATGTCGAGCTATAACCTGCAAATTCCTCGGATGTTTGCCGCACTGCTGCTGACTACCCTGCTCGGCGTGGGGATTTTCGTGGGGATGACGGTTCTCTCAGACAGACTGCTGAGTAAATGGCACGAAAGCGCGATTAAAAGGGAAAATTGATTAGGTCGATTTAGACGGATTAGTTCCCATCCTACCTTTCATGAATTCCTTTATTCAGCTTCCGGCTAGGCCGAACTACTGGCTGTGCAATGCCCGCATTCCGCTGGCGCTGCTGGCCGATGACGCGCCGACGCGATCGCCGATTAGCCGGTTTCAAACCGGTCACTACTGCGAAGACCTGGTGGCTGTCGATGTGCAGATTGAGGCGGGTCAGATTCGCCAGCTGCGTCCAGCCAGCGCTGCCCGGCCTGCTGAAAACTCCCAAGTCGATCTAGGCGGCGGCCTGATTTGGCCCTGCTTCGTCGATATGCACACCCATCTGGACAAAGGCCATATCTGGAGCCGCACCCCCAACCCCAACGGCACCTTTGACAGCGCTTTAGAAACCGTGCAGAAGGATCGGGAGCAGCGCTGGCAGGCCGCCGACGTCTATCGCCGCATGGTGTTTGGCCTCAAGTGCAGCTACGCCCACGGCACCCAGGCCATTCGCACGCATATAGACGCCTTCGATGAACAGGCTAAAGTGAGCTTCTCCGTCTTTCAAAATCTCCAGCGCGAATGGGCCGACCGGATTCATCTTCAGGCGGTCTGCCTGGTCTCGCTAGACTACTTTATGACGCAGGCGGGCGAGCAGCTGGCTGACCTGGTTGCCGAGACCGGTGGCGTTTTGGGCGGCGTTGCCTATATGACCCCAGACCTGGCCCAGCAGCTCGACCGAGTTTTTTCTTTAGCTGAGGATCGCGGACTCGATCTGGACTTTCATACGGACGAAAGCCTCAACCCCGAAGACATTACCCTACGCTACGTCGCAGAAGCCGCAATTCGCCACAATTTCTCAGGGCAAATCACCTGCGGTCACTGCTGTAGCCTCTCAGTGCAGTCACCGCAGGCGGTAGATAAGACAATCAGCGCGGTTCAGGCAGCGAATATCTCTATCGTCAGCCTGCCGATGTGTAACCTCTATCTGCAAGACCGACAGCCGAGTCGAATGCCGCGCTATCGGGGGGTGACGCTGCTGCCGGAGCTGAAGTCGCGGGGGGTGAAGGTTGCGATCGCGTCTGACAACTGCCGCGACCCGTTTTTTGCCTATGGCGACCACGATGCCCTGGAAGTCTTCACCCAGTCGGCCCGCATCGGTCACCTGGACCATCCCTACGGCGACTGGCCCCAAGCCATCACCCGCACACCCGCCGCGATGATGGGGTTGCCAGACGTTGGCTATATTGGAGAGGGCCAGCCCGCCGAACTGGTTCTATTCAAAGCTCGCACCCTAAACGAACTGCTGGCTCGTCCTCAGACCGACCGTGTCGTAATCCGCCAAGGGAGAGCGATTGATACCACGCTGCCCGACTACGCTGAACTCGATGACCTAATGGAGCCAGAGTCTAGATAGCTCAAGGCGACCAGCAACTTATGAAATACGGCCAAGATTTGATACTGTCCGTTGCAGCAAAGAAACTGCTACTGTCAGTTAGTTATCCAAGGGACTTCGCACTCCACGTCCCCCACGATTGAGCACATGGGTGTAAATCATTGTGGTCTTAACATCACAGCGCGATGAGGCGGGAAAGACAAACTGCCAAACCCACTGACGATTGGCATTCGGATACTTCCGAGCTAACGCAAAGGGCAGGGTGACGGCTCCATACCCCTGAGTTAAATCTTGCTGATGGATGCGCTTGACCTGCTGAAGGTTTTCCTTAAGCGCTGTCTGCACACTGCTAGGTAACATCGTAACTCGGCTTTCTTGACCTTTGGCATCTCGCACAATGATCTGAGACTGGGAAAAATCCAAATCTTTAATGCGGAGCTGCATCGCCTCCCGCAGGCGCAAGCCACTGCCATAGAGCAACTGCACGATTAATCGATGTACCCCTGACATTTGCTGAATCACTGCTCGCACTTCTTCAGGGGTTAAAACGGTTGGAAGCTTACGCGAAGGCTTTGCTCGAATGGCATCGATCCGATCGTTCAGGGGCAGCTGTAAAACATGTCGATACAAGAATAGGAGGGCACTCAACGCCTGATTCTGAGTAGAGGCCGCAACCTGCTCTTGAACTGCCAGGTGGGTAAGAAAGGCTTCGATTTCGGGAACGCCCATTTCACTGGGATGGCGCTTGTTATGAAACAGGATATAGCGACGAATCCACTGTACATAGGTTTGCTCTGTGCGGGAGGAATAATGCTTTAGGCGAACAGCGTCTCGAACCTGGTCGAGTAACGTCTTAGGACGAGGCTCTGCTTGCATGGTACAGGACCTGAAAAGGAATGATGAATAAATTCTAATCAGATGCAATTCAGAACCGGAGGGATGATTATACTGAAGCATTCCACCTATTTACCCATGTAGGGAGCCTAGGCGGACATAATTCCACCTATCTACCCCTGAGAGGATCTTAGGCTGAAATATTTCCACCTAAGATCCGGCATTGGGATCATAGGTGGAAACTTTCCCTCTAATTACTAGCTATTTCGACACGCAAGGTACTCCTGTTATGACTTGGGAACCCTTTTCTAGCGTGCGACATAGCAAATCGCTGGAGCCGACGAACCCCGCTAGCCCGACGACGTCGTACTCGACGGCGTTCGCGGCTCAGCTCAATCGTTAGACCGTCATCCCAAGCCTTCAATATATTTGAGCTACTTTAATTCTGGTTCAAGAGTTAGTTGAGAGTTGGGCAATACCAGTTCAGTTCGACCAGCAATCTTCTCAGCCAGGTCTTTAAAGTCCTTGTATACATCTCTCACAGCATATATATGAGCACCGATGGCTCCATCAGCAGGCTTAAGATGAAAAATGGGTTTGTGAGACTCTTGAGCCATTGGCATTAAGCTTTGATAGTGTTTCAGTAACGCTAAACGATTTGGATCGCTTGATGGAGTTGAGACGATTTCATCTTGTTTTTGAATAACTTCAGTATTATAAATATGTGGAATTCGCTCAATCCATCTTTGGAATGCTTTTACAGGACGGTCAAATCGAACACCGTGTTGGAGAATAATATAACCAACGGGTTGCATTTCCCCTTTTGGCAGAACGAGGTTTGAGACTGGGTTTTTAGGAATACGCTCCTGCCATTCTTCTCTCCAGCGTCTTACGGTCGGACCAAGGTTTTTTAATCCCTGTAATGAGAAGAGATCTGGTGAGAGAGGAACTACAACGTAGTCCGAGGCAATCAGAGCTGCTCGGTTAATTGCTCCTAAGTTAGGCCCTAAATCAACCAAAACAACATCAGCACTATCAATAGATGCTGCTTGACTCAATACTCGCCAAAAAGCCGAGATAACCCTAAATGCCCTCTCTTTACGATCAAGGCAATCAGACCACTGGGAGGACAATTCATCTTCAAACCCAGAAAGTTGTAAATCGCCAATCAAAAGGCTTAATCCATCTTCTATCTTTTCTAGATTTGGAGTTGCAATATCACCAATACCACTTAATAAGGGTTTGACGCATCGAAAGACAGTATTATAGCTACCGTCATTGCTACCTTCCCAGACTTCTTCTAATCGATCTTCATCTAGAAAAGCCGCTGTTAAGTTAGCTTGAGGATCTAAATCTGCTGCTATCACTTTTAACCCTAAATCAAAGTACATCCAGGCTAAATGATAGACAAGAGATGTTTTTCCAACTCCTCCCTTATTGTTGAAGAAGGCAATAATTGGTGGGGTCATGACCGCCTCCTAATAATGACTGACATATATGAATCCTTAATGTCGAATTCTGCTGGCGGATTCCCATTTTTCCCTAACTCCTTTTGAGCAGTCGGAATGCCGATACCAAAGCGCTGGACATATCCTAGATTCTTCATGGCTTCCGCCAAATGAGGATTTCGATAATCGGTGACACCTTGACCGAAGTTTTGACGATTCACTTGTCCAAACAAGCCACCTGGACTCTGAATTTCAATTCGATCATTAAACCAATAAATTCGCACCGGAGCATTAGTTTCTTCATAGGAACGGTGCATGACAGCATTTCGCACAAGCTGCTGTAACGCTACAATAGGATAATCAGGCTGTTTTATTTCCACAGGCTGCGCTGTAATATCAGAAGCTGTCGAAATATTGGCTTGTAGAACTTCATCTACATAGCGTAGTAAGTCGATAAGAGAACCACTAATATCTTTTTGATCTCGAATAGGATCGGTTAGTTCAGTTCCGTCAAAGCGGACAAATTGAATGTAAAAGCCTGGGATAAACTGCCTAGGTTCTTTCCCAGAAACTAAAATACCTAAGCTAGTTGGGCGTGAATCTGGTTCTGGAGTTGCGAACCGCAATGAGATTAGCTTTTGTATTAAAGACCGCTGATTTTCATCTAAAACTTCTGGCGCTAATGCTGATGCTAAATATTCACGTTGAAAAATATCTAGATTTAAATCATCGATAGAAGCAGAAATAAAAGGACGCAAATCAAAAGGTAAATCTCTTGCGCGTCTTTTTTCATTAAGGCGACGTTCTTCTTCAGGTGTAGCTGTTGCACGTCTAGGTCCAACTCGAATATATGTCCGTCCATCGAATCTAACCGGAGGAGCATCTGATGGTTCTACAATAACAACTGCTAATTCACAGCTATTTAGAATACGTTTATTAACTTGCAATACCGGAAACGGCAAAATCTTCCCTTCAGAGCGTATATTGGAAAGGTTCAAGAGAAGTTCGTCTGTAATAGGCAGGTTGGCGCAGGTGCCATCATCATTAACTCCAACAAAAAGAACTCCAGGCTTTTTGTGATTGGGTAGATCGTTAGCGAAAGCACAAATTGCCTGTCTTATTTTTTTGCCGTCTGAAATTGACGCTTTACGCTCAACTCTATCAGATTCCAGATCACCTAGAAGTGCTGTCAGCTCTTGGTCATCCATGTATCAGTCTCTAAAGTCCTCCTTACCCATCATAATCATTAAGGGTAGCGTTGAGACACATCGGTCTAACAACCGCGCTGCACCGGAACGCTGCAAGGTGTTGGTTGAATCGCAAAGGTTATTTGCGTCCGGTGAGCGCGAACGTTATGCTGCTTAGGTTATCGGTGAGGGCAGCAACTGGAGTATTCTTGGTTGGTGCGTATTCGCATAACTTCGGCAGGGAGTTGCATGAACTTCGGCACCCCCTTAGCTCATGGGCGAGAAGGCCGACATAGACAGGTAATAAAAGCATATTGACACGAGGGTCAATGAAAGTGCAATGCACTCGATAGGAGCTGAAAAAGTGGTTCTCGCTAAAGGGACTTGAGGTCAGGTTTGCTGGCACGGGTGCGGAGGTTCAAGCTGACTTGTGAGCTTACGCATCGATTCGCCTCTGAGGATGAGCCTGAGAGAATCATGGACGATACGGTCGAGGATGGCATCAGCCAAGGTGGGCTCATGCACTTTCTGATGCCAGTCAGAGATGGGAAATTGAGAGGCAAATAGGCAGGCGGCTCTGCGGTAGCGGTCATCCAGAAAATCGAGGATTTCGCGCGCGTCATTGGCCGATAGGGGGTCTCTGAGCCACTCATCTAAGATGACCAAATCCAGGGCGGCTAAGTGTTTGCGAAACTTAGGGAAAGACCCATCAGCTTTGGCAAACTTGAGTTCACAAATCAGTTCAGCGGTTTTGAAGTAGCGCACGCTATGGCCGAGCTTGCAGAGCTGGTCAGCCAGGGAGCAGGCCAGAAAGGTTTTGCCCGTGCCGGTAGGACCAACGATGATCAAGTTGAGGGGCTGAACCACCCACTGGCCCTGAGCCCATTCGAGGAATTGGGCTTTCTTCAGGCCACGGGGCACCTGGAAGTCAACTTCAGCCAGCGAAGCGCCGACAAACAGCTGAGCTTGTTTGAGGCGACGGTTCAGGCGTTGTTGCTGGCGTCTGAGGAATTCGCGCTCTACCAGCAGGGCAAAGCGGTCATCAAAAGAGAGGTCATGGTAGGTCGGTTGAGCGTGCTGTTCGCTCCAGGATTCCAGCAAGCCGTTCAACTTGAGGGCTTTGAGTTGGTCAATGGTTTGTTGCATCATAGAGTGTCTCCGTTCAGGGTCAGATCAGTGCTAGTGGTAGTACGCTGCGCCGCGGACATTGTCATGGTCAATCGGCTGGGGCTCAGGCAGCTCTACTAGAACCGGGATATCATCGAAATGGTGTTTGAGAATGGCTTTGAGGCGTCGGTAACCGACCATGCTCAGGGCATTGGCTCGCTTGCAGGCTTCCTCTAGTCGGCCTTGGCCATAGCGAGTTGATAGGCTCTGAAGGCCCTTGAGGGTACGAAATGCCTGTTCTTCATAAGGTTTGCTAGCGAAGATAGCCTCAACTTGTCGCCGCGTCTGCGGCCCTGTCTGAGCCGCCCAGGCTAAGAATTTATCCTTTGACTGGCTTTTGTAGGCCCAGTGCTCAGGCGGCATGTGGTCTGCCAGGGTGCTATGCCGATGGGGCACTTGTGAGCGTGGATGGGCGGCAATCCGTTGATGCTCGTAGAACACCTCGACCAGTTGCTCGCTGACTTTGACGCTCACCTGCCGTCTGGCATACCAATAGGGCACCGAGTAGTAGTGGCGCTCAACCTCGATGTGGTAGTCCAAATTGACTTTTCAAGTTTTCCAGGTTGCGAAGACAAAAGAATACTGCGGCAGGGATTTCAGTGCGGGCTGCTCAACCTGCTCAAACAGCTCTCGGCGCGATAAGCCATAGGTAGCCATCGGACGCTCGTTCAGCCGTTGCAGCAGGGGGCGAATCGCCGCGTTGAGGTCACTCAACCGGCTGAACGACTGATGGCGCAACGGGGCTAGAATTTGACGCTCAACTTCCTGGACGGCTTTTTCGACCTTGGCTTTGTCCCTCGGTGTGCGGGGACGGGCAGGAATCACCGCTACCCCATAGTGAGCGGCAAAGTCTTGGTAGCTGCGGTTGACTCCCGGTTCGTAGCGACAAGGGTCACTCACGCCGGATTTCAAGTTGTCGGGCACGATGCACTTTGGCACGCCGCCAAAAAAGGCTAGTGCCCGCTGATGAGCCCCTATCCAGTACGGCAGAGCTTGGCTGGCCGTCGCTTCGGCATAGGTGTTAAATGTCAAGGCCGTAGCGGTGACGTGACAGTCAGTTGTCGTGATGAGTGACATTTGGTAGAGACTACAAAGACTCATCGTGAGACTCATCGAATACAAGTACTGGGTGGCATCAGCGTCAG
>NZ_JADEXG010000083.1 GCF_015207255.1 Vasconcelosia minhoensis LEGE 07310 | reverse complement strand
GTGCTGGTGCTGCTAGAGCTGAGCAGTGGATACAGCTTTATCGAGACCGAATGCGAGAATCGCACCTATGCCACCTGGATGGAACAGGTAAAGCAGTGGTGGCAGGGCAGCGTCTGGCAGTGCCATTATTTGGTCAGCGACGGTGCTAGAGCCTTAGTAAAGCTGGCCGTATCAGGGTTGGGCTGTGTCAATGTAGCCGACTTGTTTCATGCCCTACCAGCCTTAGGCAGGCCGCTAGGCCGCTCGCTCGGACAGCAAGCAGCTACGCTAAAAGAACAACAAGACAAACTCCAGCAGCAACTGAATAAATGCCGTGAGGTCGCTGATAGGCAAGCCTTACAGGCGTTGATAGAAGACAATGCAGCAGCTCAACAACAGGTGCAGCAGGATGAACAAGCCGACCACGAGGCGCTTGAGCAGATCAGTCAAACGATCCATCCGTTTACCCTTGATAGCCTGCAATGGCAAACCCAGCGGGCACTCCTCACGCACTTGGCAGCGCCCTTGCAACAGCTATGGGAGCTAGCACCCACCTATGGTGCGCAGAAGGCACAGAAAGCGATTGACACCTTTGAAGGACAGGTTGCTTGCTTTGCTCAGGGGATTGAGGCTTGGCAGCAATGGGTGACGATTGCCTTCGATGGCCAAACCCAGGATGCGGCTAGGCGCAACTGGGTGCTCAGCTGCTTATTGCCCTGGGTTGATTGGACGCAGCAAGCTGATAAAACCCGCCAACCCTCGCTCAAGCAGCGCTATCAGGACACGGCTAGCAGCGCCTTTGACCGACTCTTTGAGCAAGACCTCACCCTGCAATTGACAGACAATGAGCGGCAGCGATGGGTACTCTGGTGCCGAGAATTCTCTGCCAAGTATCAACGCACCTCCTCAGCGGTGGAGGGCCGTAATGGTTATCTGGCAAGGCTCCACCACGCCCGTCGCGGGTTCTCTGAACAATCGCTCAATGTGCTCACTATCATCCATAACTTCGACCTCAAACGACACGATGGCACGACTGCTGCTCAGCGCTTATTTGGGCACGATTTTCCCGACGTATTTGAATGGATGCTAGCGCAGGTAGGTGATCTACCTATGCCTCGGCGGTCTTCTAAACCACAACAGCCGAAACCCTTATACGCAGACACTTTCCCGGCTTAAGTTGGTACCCGTGGGATGCACTCTTTCTTCTTTGGTGATGGTGCCTGCCTTGGTAAAGGCGCGAGTGACGAAGATGTCGCTGAGGTCATCGACGGACTTCGCACCGACCGAGTTGAGTAGCACCTCGAACAGCTCAACATCGCCAGATGATGTCCTGCAAGACACCGCAAGTTATTAAAGGATGTTTTCCAACTCATCAAACAGAAAACATCTTATCTTTCCTAAGCTGTTTCTTTTCTGCCTCGGAAAACATAATGATTATCTCTTCTTCCGGAAGTGAATCGCTGTAAAGATAAAACTGATATGGAAGCCTTTCGGCTTTCAAAAAAACATTGATAGCATCTAGTATAGAATAATCTAACTCGTTAAGATTATTTATTGGCAGAACATGTTGTGAAGTGCCAATTCTAATTTTTATCCATCTTCTCTTCTCTAGACTGGTATTGTCCTGATCTTCTATATGAAGCAGCCCGCGCGATACCCTAGACCATCCTTGCAAAGCTTTGAGGGGCACGATTTCTTCACCCAGCACTTTAGGAATCTCATAATTTGACCAAACCCTGTTTGTGTCTAACCTAAGTAGATATCTAGCTAAAAAGCGTGTTTTCTTGACAGGTTCAGTTACTGGAGGCATTTCTATGGAGTCCACATCCACGAACTCCAAATAAAATTCATCTAAACTTTGTCCAGAAATGAATCTATCTTCAAAACTCTTCTTTATCTCTCCTATTCTCGTCTGAAGGGAAGATATCGAGGTGTCCTCGTATTCTTCAAAAAAGCCAAACTTCGAAAAGTAATTGATAGTTTCGATAAGCCACTGTTCAGCAACTGCGTAAACTTCTGGAGTGATTAAATCATCTGTCTGAAGAAAAAACCCAGGCTTTAACACCAGAATGCTTCCATCCTCATACTGATTTGTGAAACCTAGCCTTCTAGAAGGTTTAGGAGATGAAGATTGGATAAGTTGCTGTACTATTTCTTCGGCAGCAAGCTTTAAATTACAGCTCCTTTGCCTCTCAAGCTCTTTGTTTAAAGCAAAGTGGGGAGGCAATGCGGTTGTTGCACCTGGGATACTAGGACTTTCATACTTGACCCAAGGTTCATATACTCCTATATCTTGATTCATCTTCAATTGCCATGAGCCTTTGACAGATTGTCTAATAACCTCACCAAAGTACAGCGTAAGAGGTAAAAATAGCTCCAATCCTATGTTAGCGTTGCTTTCCAAAGAGTGAATGTAAGCGCTGATAGCATTAAGGCTATCTAAGGTGAAATCCAGCTGTGCTCGATTAATATCGATCAATCTTTCAAGTGTTTCAGTATTAGATCCAATGTCATTGTCGAAGCTTTGTTCATTTGGCACCCATCCACTAAGTGGATGTTCTCCTAGCAAAGACATCTTAGTAACTCCTTAGATATGAAGAAAGTTGGTCATTTTAGGGTTAGGGGCACTAAGGTAAGCCTAGAGTGAAAGCTTGAAGTAGTTCTGATTGCTCTCTAGAAAGCATTTTCGCCTTTTTGTACTTTAGCACACCACCTATAACATGAATTTACTCTTTGAAATCCAAAAAACTAAAACGGAACCGCTAATCTACTTGTAGTGATTCCATAACTAGTATATCGGTTTGATACGTAAACAAGCTCATTCCAAGGTATAGCTTGTCCGTTGCGTAAAACTCCTGGCTGATCGCAGCTCTCGTGGACAATAATTTGCCAAATAGCGATGTTTGCATTTTGGGCAACTACTCTGTAGGCATTGTTGATACTTACTCCCTCAGTGGTGATGAAAACTACAGATGGCACATGACCCGCTCGGTGAGCTGGACTATTATAAGCCAAATCAAGATATCCGAAAGCCTGGTACCTACTAGTGTCAAATGAGATAGTAGTATCTTCTTCAAATTGCTTGACTTCAACGAATACGCTATCTGGATATTCGAAATACTGAATACCAGTTGGAGTTATGGCTTGAAAGCTTGAGATTCCAATTGCATCAGGTATTACACCTGAGAAGGTTCCACCAGTTAGAGCATCTCTTGTATAGGAAGGTAATGGACGACCAGTATAGGACGATACGTCTGCGCTTTCTAGTGCAATTTCCTCAAATCTAATACCTATTGCATTCTGAAAAGCACCACGATTTGGATAATCGATACCGTATCTATTAGAAAGCGCAATATCTACCAATCTAGACTTAGTTAGAGGAACTTCTGTGTAACCAGGGCCGCAATCTGGATTCCTTCCTAAAGGAGGGACTGAGCTAGGAGGATTATATGCAAAATTTTCATCATCTAATGGTATTACATTCTTTTCTTCCCAGATGCTTCCAAATGTGCTTAAATCGTCTGCGAAAACAGTTGAATCTGAATCAAATCTGGAGAATGAATAAACATTACTCCAGAAAACCAGACTATCAACTGCTGAGATGCTATTGATGATATTTTTATTGCTTTCTGCGGATGATAAGTAATGAAGCAAATCCTTGGTAAAGTCAATAGTTTTTCGATACCCTTCTGATTTATTTTGGATTACTTTTGATTTGTCAAAAATACTGAAATTCTCTTTCAGTAAGTTGGTTCCCTCTTCAAACGTTGAGTCACCCAATTTCGCATTCCATAGTGCAGACAGAAAGCTTCCCGAAGCTTGACTTGAAGGAGGTTCTGTAGGAACAGGTTCCTCTGGTTCCTTCAAATTCGCAGACCACTTAACAGCGGCATCAAATGCCTGCAAGCCCGCATCGTTCAGGTAGGCAAACGAATCCACAAAGCCAATGAATGCTACCCGCCGTGCTTCAGGCACCTGCCCGTCATAGTAGGTATCGCCTTGCACATTGGCATAGATCGTCGAGTAGCTCAGACCGCCTAAGAACGACTTGACCCCCAGGTTCAGGTCAAGCGTCGTCGGGTTCATCAAGGTCACTGTCTGCTCCGGCACATCGTCCTTGTGCAGCACCAGCTCACCGATAAACCCTTCAGGACCCAGGTAGCCCGCAGCATCAATCCACACTGGACTCGATACTACCGTTTGAGAAGCAGCGGCCAGAGCCAGGCTATCGAGCTTACGGTTATCGAGCACTACAACCGGCACCTCTAGACCCGCAAATTCGAGATTGATTGGGCCGCTGTAGTCCGCTGCAACAATCAGCTCCATGCCATCAGCGTCAGCTTGGGTAAAGTCAGCCGAATTCTTGGTGATGACGTTGTAGCCCAGCTGCTTCAGCCGCGACTCAATAGCAATATAGTCTTCCGTCAAATAGCTATAGGACGTCGTTAGCAGCAGCGCATCGGGCTTCTCCGGCGGTGGCGGCGTTGAGCCCCCATCAGCAGGCTTGTCCTTCTCCTTCAGCTGCGGGTTAAGCGATGCATAGACCCGCCCCAGCTGCACCATCTCACCCAGCAGCAGCGCATCCTCCTTGAAGCCATAGCCCCTAAACTCGTCCGTCAGGGCCGTGGCTGCCAGCAGATTCTCCTCAAAGTCCAGAAGTCGCTTGCGCTCCTCCGCCGTCAGCGTCTCGATGCCAGCGTTAGGCATCAGGGCAATATAGCCAATGCGCGTCCAGAGGTTAGCAATCCGATTCTTAAGCGCGGTTTCTTCCTTGGTGATCGTGCCCGACTTGGTGAAAGCCCGGGTGACGAAGATGTCGCTGAGGTCATCGACCGACTTGGCACCGACCGCATTGAGCAGCACCTCGAACAGCTCGATGTCATCCGTCGAGGCGAAGTCGCCCTTGACAATGCCCTTCGTGGCATCGCTAGCACTGTAGTAGGTAAAGTTGACATCGCCAAAAGCCGTCTCAATCCGGATGGGCTTATGGGCAAAGTCATCGCCTTGTAGGTTGACGCGGTCATAGATGACTCTGAAATAGCTCGTATCGATAGACTAGATATAGAATATGTTGTTGTTTGATGCGTTTGGCTATTAGAGTACGGGCACTTGCTATTGCTCAGAGAGCAGATCTGCGAGTCCTAGTTCACTCTCAGCTTGTGTTCGCCTCTGCCGGTGGTCTGAATTTTTGTCGTCATATGGTTCCTGCTGCAAAACAACCATTATTCCTTCGCAGAGGCCAAACTTTTCTGAGCATGTTTTTAGATGATCAAAACGACTGCGTGTCAAGAATTCTAGCATTGGCTTTCCAAAGTAGTTCATCCAATGAATCTCTAGTGGGTAAGATGAATTTTCGAAAGAAAAATATCTAGGACGGTTCTCCTTACCAAGTCGTTGAGTGGCTTGTCGATCATACACTGTACCGCTATGGAACTTGAAAATTGGTATAGACTCCTTAAAGAAGTTCTTTAAGCTAATTAAATTTATCAAATCATTCTTAATGTGTTCACTGTTAAATCTGAAGTTTATGGCGTTGTGCTGAATGCTTGTATCTCGTATTCCAATATGGATTGAAAATTCTATATTCTTCTCGCCATGCAGGACTAAATCAAATGCATATTCTCCCCAAAAGTTTTTTGGTATTTTTGCAAAGTCGAAATCTTCACAAGAATCAATTATCATACTCTCTGAAAGACCTGTGTAGACTTTTGCAGGAAAAACAGTAGCTTTAATCAAGTTGATATTTAGGAAAGAAGGAATCCATCTCTCCATATCAGCATAGTTGTCGGGAGAAAGCAGTCTAACTATATATTCAGTCATGTTGGATTATTCTCACCAAATCTTAAGGGGTATACACAACTACTATTTGTCCAAAGCCTCTTTGCTCTAAGAGATCTCGAACTGAATTTGCAACTGTTTCATCAGCTATCCGCCATTCTATCCTAATAGCACTACTCTGAGGCAAAGCCCTCACTTGCCGT
This sequence comes from Vasconcelosia minhoensis LEGE 07310, assembly GCF_015207255.1. GTDB lineage: Bacteria > Cyanobacteriota > Cyanobacteriia > Phormidesmidales > Phormidesmidaceae > Vasconcelosia > Vasconcelosia minhoensis. The sequence continues at coordinate 11,405 of NZ_JADEXG010000083.1, read as the reverse complement.
TCAGCTTGTGCAAGAATCTCGTCACGTGCTATCTGCTGAATAAATGGATCACGAGTACTTGTAGGACTGAAATCGTGTATTCCATTCTGCTCCCAGTTTTTTGCATCGAGCAGAATGGAACCGTCATTCCCATCAAACTCTACCGGATCACCAGGGTCACCAGGTGGTCTATCGACATATATTGCTAAGCCTGTATCATTTCCAGTGACTCGCTCAGCATAATCTCTATCTTGTGGTCGACCACCACCACCACGAGGCTTGCCATAAACTGCCCCTTTAATTCCAGGGACTGGATCGCCTGCTTTAGGCTGACTGAGACTGCCTTCTCCTGAGATAGCTGCAAATATGGTACCCTCAATCTGCTCAAGGATGTTCTCTAAGCCGACCTGAACTGTGTTGGCTCCATCTACAACGAGGACAGCACCGCCTACGACTGATACTGCAATAGCAGGTGCTCCTGCAATACACAACCCTGGTGTTAGACAGAGCGATGCTCCTGCTGCTCCTCCTGTAACTCCAACACCGAAGCCTGCCAGTATCTCCAACATTCCAGTTACGACTGCTGCTCCATCGCCAAACAGACGACCAGCCTGGAATGCTGCTGTATCTAATATCGCCTGCTCAGCTTCTTGTTCAGTGGCCTCCAGCCATCGCTGAACTTCTGGACTTAGCGATAGAAGCTGTCTAGGAAAGTCTCCTTGGTCCACGATGTACTGATAGACTGCGCCCAGGACAAACTCTCCCAAGGTCTGATTGAATTCTAGAAGCGGAGTGATGACCTTCTCAGCTAAAGCATCTTCTACCAAGAAAGTAGGAAAGTCACTTTCGTCTGAAACCGGGAAAATCAGCTTGTCCCCTGGATAAAAAGATGCGCTGATGCCGTTTGGGAAGTATTCCAGCTGCCCATCACGAAGTACAAGATAGTATGGATGAGCCACTCCTGGAGGGTCAGAATGGGCAAGCTGAGTACCGTTAGGGTAAGCCTCATTTGCGCCTATAGTGTTGTCTTCAACTGAGACGAAGACCATCTGATTGGTTGGGTCTTGGTCATAGGGTAGAACATTGTATACATGGAATGAATCTAGAATCGTTTTGACCCTGCTGGGGTCTTCGAGTAGCTGAACGAAGCTATCAACGTCACTTCCGCTTAGCGGGATGACGTTGGAAAGGTTGAGAGCAGGTCGTTCCCTAAACCTAAACGCTTCTACGGCATTTTCTATTGCGTCTACTATGTTTTGAAGCCCGCTGGCAATGGACTTGATTTCAGAGTCGCTTTGGGCATCGTCAATATCAGATAGGAAGGTCAGTCTGCTGTTGATTGCATCTGTACTCTTGTCGAGCGCATAGTATAGTTTCCCTATCTCAAAGATTTTGTCTATGAATCTGACATCGCTCGAATAGGTCTCAAGCTCAGGGTTGTCCTCTGTCATTGCTTTGATAGCGGACAGCAATTTCCTCTGGTAGTTGACTAATCCTAGGTCTTTTGCGGCGTCATCGAAGATGTTAAGGAAAGCGTTGGTTCCCTCTGTGCTTTTTTGGATTTGCTCTGCGTCATCCGACCCTTGTTCTTTTCTGCCTTTGTTAATTTTCCAAACTTCGTTGAGAAAAGAGCCTTCTTGATCGATTGCCGTGGCGGGGGTGGGTTCTGCTGGCTGTGGCTCCTGTGGCTGCTCCGGTTCTTTCAGGTTTGCCGACCACTTGACAGCAGCATCAAAGGACTGCAAGCCTGCATCGTTCAGATTGGCAAACGAGTCCACAAAGCCAATGAAGGCCACCCGCCGCGCTTCAGGCACCTGCCCGTCGTAGTATGCATCCTCCTGCACCTTGGCGTAGATAGGCGAGTAGCTCAGCCCGCCCAAGAACGACTTGACGCTCAGATTCAGGTCTAGCGTTGTCGGATCGACTAAAGTCACGGTCTGCTCCGGCACATCCTCCTTGCTGAGCACTAGCTCACCGATAAACCCTTCAGGCCCCAGGTATCCAGAGGCATCAATCCACACCGGACTCGATGCCACAGTTTGAGAAGCAGCGGCCAGAGCCTGGTCATCAAGCTTACGGTTATCGAGCACCACAACCGGCACCTGTAGACCTGCAAATTCGAGATTGATGGGGCCGCTGTAGTCCGCTGCGACAATCAGCTCCATGCCTTCGGCGTCAAACCAGGTAAACTCATCGGAGTTCTTAGTCGTGACGTTATAGCCCTGCTGCTTCAGGCGTGATTCAATAGCCACGTAGTCTTCAGCTAAGTAGCTGTAAGTGGTGGTCAGCAGCAGCGCATCGGGCTTCTCCGGCGGCGGTGGCGGCGCTGAGCCATTCCCTGTGCCACCATCGTTCGTGGGCGTCTCCTTCAGCTGCGGGTTAAGCGATGCATAGACCCGCCCCAGCTGCACCATCTCACCCAGCAGCAGCGCATCCTCCTTGAAGCCATAGCCCCTAAACTCGTCCGTCAGGGCCGTGGCTGCCAGCAGATTCTCCTCAAAGTCCAGAAGTCGCTTGCGCTCCTCCGCCGTCAGCGTCTCGATGCCAGCGTTAGGCATCAGGGCGATATAGCCAATGCGCGTCCAGAGGTTAGCAATCCGATTCTTAAGCGCGGTTTCTTCCTTGGTGATCGTGCCCGACTTGGTGAAAGCCCGGGTGACGAAGATGTCGCTGAGGTCATCGACCGACTTCGCGCCAACCGAGTTGAGCAGCACCTCAAATAGCTCAATATCATCGGTCGAAGCAAAGTCGCCCTTGGTGATGCCCTTCGAGGCGTCACTAGCGCTGTAGTAGGTAAAGTTGATGTCGCCAAAAGCGGTCTCAATCCGAATCGGCTTATGGGCAAAGTCGTCGCCTGCTAGATTCACGCGGTCATAAATGACGCTAAAATTGCTGGCATCGATAGACTGAATGTAGAACTTCTCTTCCGGGGGTTCGCCCGGTACACCCGGATTAGAACTCGGGTAGGATGGCCCAAAGCCGAAAGCTGTCCAGCTGCCAGGGCTGCCGGTCGAGAACACATTATTCGTATAGACCCGGGGACTATCGACAGAAGGCTCACTGCCGACTGGGCTGAAGTAGATCTCGCGGTTACCGACCTGTATCACCACCGATCCATCCGGCAGCACCTTCTTCACAAAGTTGACATTTGCCAGGTCGATGCCATAGCCCAGGTAGTCAAAGGTATCCGCCAGCTCATCATCGCTGACGTCTTCCTCGACGATGACTGAAACCGGTAAAACATTATTCGCCGCGTCCAAGTCCTTCTGCTGACCGTTAACATCAGCCACGAAAAACAGATACTTCTGTCCCTTGTCCGCCGCTGAGAGCGTCACCGTCGCCGTTTGCGTATAGGTATCACCAGCGCCCGCCGCAGCCAGGGCCGCCGGGTTTGCCTTCAGGGTCGTCTCCAGGCGAATCGCCGAGCTATCGAACACCGCAGAATCAGAAATGTAAACCGCATCCTGCCAGCTCGTCTGGGTCGAGCCCGCGCTCAGGTTTTTCACCGTCCAGGACAGTGTCGTCAGCTGGTCAACGATGATTTTGCTGGGAACCTTGGGGCTCACCACCTGCAAGTCAGGCGAAATCAGTTTGATGCTGGTACTGGCAAAGTTATTTGCCTTGTCAGTTTCAATTACCTCGCGATCGCGGTCTGTAACCCAGAGCAGGTGATAGTCCCCATCGTCAACGTCACCCGGCAGGATGAGCTGACGGCTCTGGTCATAGCGCCCGCCGGGTGCCAGCGCAGAACTGCTCTCACTCATGATCAGCCGGTCACTGCTATCCCAGGTCGCATCTTTAGACAGATAGACCGAGTCCACCCAGCTGCCGATTGTGCCCCCTATGCCCTGATTCTCCACAGTCCAGCTGACGCTGAAGACTTCATCAGAGCTAACGACAGCCTTATTTGCTGATGCAGCCGTAATGTACAGATCGGGTTCATCGACATCGCCAACCGCAATCACAAACGACTTCTCATAGGTCAGACCAACCGCGTCTGTAGTGCGCACGACAATAGTGTGAGAGGCACCCGATTCGTAATCGAGCAGCTTGCCATTGGCCACCACCAGCCGCTGAGTGCCGTCAATCGCAAAGCGACCTCCGGCATTGTCCAGCAGCGTATAGACATGGGTATCCCCAGCGTCTGGGTCAACCGTTGACAACGTACCGACTACCGTCCCATTGGCGGCGTTTTCATCCACCCGCGCTGAAGACAGCAAAATATCAGTCGGGGCCTGACTGGGTACCCCATTCAGCACCGCAAACTTAAACGCGCCCGGCTGGTTAGCATTGCTAGTCGAGGCCAGGTTTAGCATCGCTGCGGCATCGCCAGACTGAGGCAGCTCGTAATAGTTGACACCGTTGGCAGCTGAATAGCCTGCCCGAGCCACAGGTCCGCCGCCGCCGCCAGGTGAAACCCACTGAATCGCTTCGTAGCGAAACTCCAGGCTAAAGTCGCCGTTGCCCCGGTCGCTCAGCTGGAGCTGAAAGGCATTGGGAGTTTGGTTATAGCTGTAGGAGCCGACGTCATCCCAGGTGACGGTGACCGTATTGTTGAGCGGGTCTAAATCCCAATAGACCAAGTTCGAGCCGGTTGAAGTCCCGCCTAGGGAAGGCGTCAATGCGCCAGCACGAGTATCGATGTCACTAAAGAAAGGCGCAATAATCGGGATATCGGTGTCGCCCGTCATGGCAAACGGTGTGAACGTACTCAGCGGAGCGTTGAAGGTGATATTGCCGTTGTTGTTGACGTAGAAGCCGGTGTAAACGGTGCCAAAAAAGTTGATGCCTGACTCAAAGACCGAGGTGATGTCGATGAACCCACTTGACCTATCGTCGTTTCTGTAAAGATAGTTTTCGCCAAAGCTAGGCGGGTTGAGCGAATCCTGAAAATCAGGAGGCGTACCCAACCCATTGATCAGATAGTTTCTGGATGAATCTAGCGTTCCAGCATCCGTATTCATCTCAATTGAAATCAGCCCGTCAAATAACGTCCCGGTGTCGTCCTCTGACCGTAGGTTCGACAGGTCTGCATCAGAGAGCGCTCTTCCCTGCACTAAGGCAGCAAAGATTGCGCCTTCGTCACCGGCTGAATCGACCGAGTTAAGCCGTGAATCGATATAGTGGCCTAGCTCTTCTAGCAAGACCGCTGAGACGACGTCAGACCTGCTGGCGTTTTGGTCCAGAAACGCTTTAGACAGGTAAATGGTATTCGTATCTTTACTGTAGGCCCCGTTTGCGATCAGCTCACCATTGGTAAGAATTTTGATTTCTGGCCAGTCTTGAGATTCAGCTAAGCCCTGTAGCAACGCCTGGCCTGCCTCGTGATTCCAGCTGTTGCCAAAGGCTTGGTCGAGCTGAGCCAAGAGCTCTGACTGGCTCAAGAACTGATTCAGCCGGGCTTTGGCCGCAGAGATAGCGAGAGCTACCGTCATCTCATGGATGAGAAGCGGCACTGAGTTCAGCCCATCGGAGGTTACGGTACTCGCCGATGGGGAGTTTCCCAGCAGGATATCTGAAACTATAGGGGCAGCTAGAACCGCATCGAAAATCTGAGTTTCAGGGTGAGCTGAGATATTCGAGCTAACTTCATGACCGGTTCCCGAATCCAATGTAAAGGTCGCAGGCTGAATGGGGAGAAGGTCGTTTGCAAGCAAGGAATCCTTGAAACTTCCAGACTGAGTTGACCCTTCAGAAAATGGCTTTAGCAGATCAGAATCCTCTAAAATTCCGGGTTTGATGTCCAGACTCAGAGGGCTGCTAGAAATGGACTGCAAAATCTCCAGATTTTCCATTACCATGCTCACTCACAATAGGGTTAGGGATTTTTCAAACGCTTTACGAGATCCAAGAAGGCCGAAGATGAGTTCTCACCCGTCACCTGATGTACTTCAGTTTTTAAATTGAATATAGAATCGCTCTAGCAGTTCACTCTGCTAGAAAAAATACGACCTACAAAAGTAGCTCATCAAAGATTAAAAAATGGATTAAAAATCCTAAAATGCTTAATTCCAGGCGTTCCGAAAGTGAAAGTCAATTCACTTAAGACAACAAGTAGAGATGATTCAAAAAAGTCAACAAAAACGCGGCAGACTTTTTTATTGATGGCATTCTCCTTGCGAATAAATAAAGCTATGCCTAATGCCACATCAAAACTAATGCCAATCTTGCATTTTTCGTAATCGTATTTTTACCTAGAAGCAAACCTTTTTCTGTTAAATCTTCGATGAAGATTAACAATATCCGTTGATTAATCTACGAAAAAATGGATCTAAATTTAGAAATCTCGGCAAGTTAGGATAATAAGTCGGCGTATAAAAGAATATTTACTCAAAATTATTAAAAAGGTTCGGTAGATGAGCGTAATTATTTAGAAAACGAAATTTAGGATACTAACAGGGTTGCTATAGCTAATCGAGTCGAACTACTGACACCCCAGGCTTTCTAAAGATCGAGTGAAGCTGTCTGTGAGCCTCTAAGTCTCCATTTTGATTGGGTATGTTGAACTAGAGAGAAGTGTCCTTACACATTTATTCGCTAACGCTAAGATATGTAGTGCAGATACCAGAAGTTTTGCAAACAGCTCTTGAGGAATAACAATGTTCACGCAAAGTATGATTGTATTCGCCGGTGCGGTGGCTGCTGGTGTTTGGTTTACTGGATCTGCTAAAGCAGCGACCTTGAATCTCATCCAAAATGGTGACTTCGAAGCACGCGATTTTGCGGGTTGGTCTGTTCAGAATTTTGGTTCAGGAAGCTGGTACATTAACAACGGAGGATTTAATCCTACAGGACCTGCTCTCCCTTTACTGCCAATCAGTGGTAATTTTGATGCTGTTTCTTATCAAAATGGGCCAGGACTGCGCATCCTTAGTCAAGTTGTTAGCATCCCAACAGAGCCGATTGCTTCAGCCATTTTTAGCTGGTCGGATCGACTTCGTAACTACAGCAATGTTTTTTCTGATCCTAATCAAGAGTGGCGAGTGAATATCAAAAGCTTGGATGGAACCTTAATTAGACATGTATTCTCTACCAATCCAGGCGATCCAACTCAGCAGGTTGGCCCTAACGATCGTATAATCGACCTTACTGGGCTATTTCAGGCTTTGCCAAGTCAGCAAGTTAAGATTTCATTTGAGCAACAGGATAGTCTAGGATACTTTAACGCCACATTGGACAATGTAAGCCTGCTGGTTCAAACTGAGGAGCCGGTTTCAGACGTTCCTGAACCCACTTCTATATTTGCTGTTTTGGTACTTGGTGCCGTGATGGCTGGTAGAGTTCTGAGCAAGGAGCAAGTAGCTTAGCTAGAGGGACAGGAATTCCCACACCATTAACACCGTTTTGGCGTGGGGTGAAATCTGCTATCAAGAACGGAAAGGTAGACGATTGGCAGGCAGCTGCTCGCCAGGCGATCGCAGCGCAACTCGGCTGGCCTATTCAGATTGATGACCAGATTAACTCTTCTCCCTGCTCGCCTCCACCGTAGCTGCGACTGTATTGAGCCCCTGCGGGCATACTAGGAGAGCTAAACGCAAGAGCAGGAAAGTCTACGTCATGATGAAGTGCGGCAGTAATGGAAGACTTTCCAGAACCGTTTGGCCCAGCGAGCATTACAAGCCGGGGTGGGCTTTCAGACCGCCCTATTATGCTGGCTTGAGAAGACCTGCCGACGAGTTCCATCCAGCAAAACTTCTCAGAGCTACATAGATGTCGGCCTCTCAGGCTCCCACATGAACCAGACAAACGCTATCGTCAATCCCCGGCTCGGCTGCCGTCAGCGTATCTAGCCAGCGCTGACTCTCTTTTTCACCATTCGGCCTTTGTCGCCGAGACTGCCGTTTACCCGCGCGTTCCGCTCGACTCCAGGTGTGCTGATGCAGCACGACCAACGGCTCACCGTCACCAGGGAAACCCATCGATTTCTTAGCTGACCCAATCGCGCATCTCAATGCTCCTCGGTAAAAACAGGATCGCATTCTGCTAAATTCGCACAATCGCTGCCTGTTGTCTATGCCCTGCATCCCTTCTACATAGTTTTGTGTAATGAATAGATCTTTTAGATCTTTCGCGCGGGGGATTTTGCTTTGTAGCCTGTCCTACAATTTCCCGGAAAACGCTAGCATTTAATGAAGCAGCCCCTCCCGAGCTTCTGCCCTTGAATGTTTTAGAATTTCCGGCCCCTGAATTTCCTAGTCCTGCGTTTCCGGCCCAGGTCGTTCGTTTAGACAGCGGCTTAACCGTCGTCCATCAGGCCATTGAGGCGACGCCGGTAGCCGTCGCCGATGTTTGGGTGCGGGCAGGCGCGATCGCGGAGCCCGCCGAATGGCCGGGCATGGCCCATTTCTTAGAGCACATGATCTTCAAAGGCACTGAGCGGCTGCCGCCCGGCGTATTTGACCAGGAAATCGAGAGTCGAGGCGGTCTGACCAACGCGGCCACCAGCCACGACTATGCCCATTTCTATATCACCCTGGAAGCGGCAGCCCTGCCGCAGACGCTGCCCTACCTGGCAGAGCTGCTGCTGCACGCCGCCATCCCCGCCGATGAGTTTGTGCGAGAGCGAGCCGTCGTGCTAGAAGAAATTCGCCAGGCAGACGACGATCCCAACTGGCTGGGCTTTCAAGCCCTATCGGCGCTGACCTACCAGCAGCATGCCTATGGTCGGTCGGTTTTAGGGACACCGGCTCAGCTCAATTCGCGATCGCCCGAAGAAATGCGCTGCTTCCATCAGACCCACTATCAGCCGGAAAATATGACGGTGGTGGTTACCGGCGGCATCTCGCTGGCAGAGACGCTGGAGCTGGTGCAGCAGTCCTTCAGCCATTTTCCCCCACGCTCAGACTGCCTGCCCGGTGAGTCAGCCCAGCCGCCGGTAATAAAAGGAATGCAGCGACAGGTTCTCAGCCTGCCTCGGCTGGAACAGGGCCGACTGCTGATGGCCTGGCTGGGACCGGGAATCGACCGGCTCAGCGATGCCTGCGGCCTGGACCTGCTGACGGTGCTGCTCTGCGAAGGCCGCAGCTCGCGCCTGGTGCGGGAGCTACGCGAAGAGCGGCAGTGGGTCCAGGCGATTAGCGGCAGCTTCTCGCTGCAAAAAGGCTGTAGCCTGCTGAGCCTGACGATCTGGCTAGAGACTCATCAGGTGGAGCGGGTGGAAGCGACAGTGCGAGATCGCCTAACTGAGCTAGCCACCCAGCCGATCTCGCCCGCTGAGCTCGCCCGCTGTCAGCGGCTACTCTGCAATGACTATGCGTTTTCGACCGAAACCCCCGGCCAGCTCGCTGGTCTGTACGGGTACTATGGCACGATCGCCCAGAGTCACCTAGCGGTGCAGTATCCTAGATTTATTCAGGCCTATACGCCCGAGTCGCTGCAGCAGCTGGCGGCGTCCTATCTGTCTGCCGAACGGTATGCCGCCGTCGAGCTCAGACCGGACTAGGCTCACCGGCTCGCCAGCACCCGCCTCAAACCGACGGGAAGCAACCTGGCCACACCGGGCGAATCTGGGTGTTTTCCCTGTTCTTTATCTTGATCCAAAAGCTAGCTTCGTGACATCCTTGGCCCCCGCCCAGCAGCATATGCACCGCACCACGCTAACCAACGGCCTGACCGTAATCGCGATTGAAAATCCGGTGGCCGATATTGTCGCCGCTCGACTGTTCATTCGCGCCGGGCAGTGCCGAGAAACCGCTGAGCAAGCGGGACTGTTTAGCCTGCTGATGTCAGTCCTGACGAAGGGAACGCAGCGGCGGTCGTCCCTAGAAATTGCTGAGGCAGTCGAGTCGATCGGGGCGAGCCTGGGCGCTGATGCCGCTTCAGACTACAGCATCCTCAGCCTGAAGACGGTCTCTTCCGACTTTGAAGCAATGCTGAATCTGGCGGCCGAGATTCTGCGGGAGCCGTCTTTTCCGACCGCTGAGCTAGAGCTAGAGCGGCGACTGACGCTGCAGGGCCTGCGCTCGATGCAGGAGCAGCCCTTTGCGGTGGCCTTCAACCAGCTGCGGGAGGCGATGTACGCCGAGCATCCCTATGCCCTCTCTAGCCTGGGCACCGCCGAAAGCATCCAGGCTCTCAGCCGCGACGATCTGCTCGCCGCCCACCAGACTTATTTTCGTCCTGACAACATGATCGTGACGGTAGTCGGGCGGATTGTGCCCCAGCAGGCGATCGCGCTAGTGGAAAAAGCCCTAGGCGACTGGCAGCACCCCGCTTCACCGCTGCCCGCCCTCACCCTGCCCGCCCTGACGCCAAAATCTCAGCGCCGGGTGACTGTGCAGGATACTCAGCAGGCAATCATCATTCTGGGGTATCTGGCGGGCTCGGTTAAGCACCCTGACTATGCCGCCCTGAAGCTGCTCAGCACCTACCTCGGCAACGGGCTTTCCAGTCGGCTGTTTGTTGAACTCAGAGAAAAGCAGGGCCTGGCCTACGACGTTTCCGCCTTTTACCCGACCCGGCTGAGTACCTCTCAGTTTGTCGCCTATATCGGGACGGCTCCGGGAAATAGCGCGATCGCGCTCACCGGCCTCTGTTCTGAGCTAGACCGGCTGCGCACCGGAGTTCTGACACCAGCTGAACTCCAGGTCGCCAAAAATAAGCTGCTGGGCCAGTACGCTCTGGGCAAACAGACCAACGGTCAGATTGCCCAGCTGCTGGGCTGGTATGAGGCCATCGGCCTGGGCACTGACTTCGATCAGCGCTTCCCTGCCGACATCAGCGCCGTTACCTTAGAAACGATTGAAGCCGCGGTTCAACACTGCTTCGTGGAACCCTACCTCTCTATACTCGGTCCGGCAGACATCGTTGAGTCACTGTACTAAAGGCGGCAGTGTAGCTAATGGCTTCTCGAAAGCTCCCTTTTACTATGACCAGGCTTGAATTTTTGTAACAAATTTGTTACATTAAACTCATAGTAATCTGGATTCAACCTCATGCAACGTTATTCAACCCGCCTACGGCAAGCTTCAGCAAAGGTGGCAGTCTGTTCGGCGTCGGCTAGCCCATCGCAGCGCGATCGCGTTTATGCAATGGCTGGTAGCCTGCTGATTGGTCTAAGCCTGCTATCTCTCTGGCTTAGCGTCTAAGCGCCCAAACAAGCGCTTGGTCGCATTTGTTAAGCTTTACCCAAAACCTGCAGCGCTGAATTGGCGCTGCAGGTTTTTTTGCTTGAGCATTTATGAGAGAAACTTGCAATTTTTGTTTACATGTGTTAATATAATAATAGTTGTGAGAGATAAAGCGCGCTTAGCGCATCGTCTCACAAACCTAATTTGTACCTAACAACGGATTCATCCATATTATGACAACGACACTACAGCAGCGCAGCAGCGCTTCACTGTGGGAGCAGTTTTGTCAGTGGGTCACAAGCACCGAGAACCGCCTGTATGTAGGCTGGTTCGGCGTGCTGATGATCCCGACCTTGC
>NZ_JADEXG010000021.1 GCF_015207255.1 Vasconcelosia minhoensis LEGE 07310 | reverse complement strand
GGGGGAATATCTGCCGGAGCAGCGACCGGCTGGGAGGGGGGCGCAGGAGCAGCAGCGACCGGCGGCAAGCTGGCGGTGCCGACCGCGGAGGACTTGCGCAGGGTGAGCTCAAACTCAGCACTTTTAAGCGTCAGCTCAGCCACATCGGTCTGACTGAGTGCAGCGACGAGTTCACGGAGTTCGTTAAAATTCAAATCCACGGTATTGATAAGTCCATAGTAAATGCCCTAGCTGCCCCAGTCGGCCCGACCAGATGCCTGGTCTAAGACGACTCGCGGCCCAGGTAGCTATCATTGCGGGTATCAATTTTAATCCGTTCACCGGTCGAAATGAACAGCGGCACCATCACCTGCGCGCCGGTTTCGACGATGGCGGGCTTCGTACCGCCGGTTGCGGTATCCCCCTTGACGCCGGGGTCGGTCTGAGTCACCTCTAGCACCACTGAGTTGGGAAGCTCCACCTCCAGGACCTGATTCTGCCAGCGCAGGACGCTGACCTCCATTTCTTCTTTCAAATACTTAACCCGGTCGCCAATCTGGTCTTCGGTCAGCCGCCGTTCTTCATAGGTCTCCATATCCATAAAGACATACTGATCGGCCTCCCGATAGGTGTGCTGCATCGTGCTTTTTTCCAGAACGGCCTGGGGCAGCGATTCACCGGCCCGAAAGGTGCGCTCGACGACGCTACCCGTCTGCACGTTCTTCAGCTTGGTGCGGACGAAGGCCGAACCCTTGCCGGGTTTGACGTGCAAAAATTCGACAACGCGCCATACAGACCCATCCAGTTCGATGCTGGTGCCGGTGCGAAAATCGTTGCTAGAAATCATGGTGCCTGGCCATTTTTGCAGAACGGTCGGCCTTATTGTACCGCTCTCAGGGAACCCTGCTAACGTCTGCTATCTCTCTATAGACGGATTCGGCCTAGATTAGCCGACATCGGTTTAGGAGACGAACCACACTATGGCAAGATCGTCATAGCTGCTCTGAGTTCAACCATGATTCGCCTTCGACGCTTCAAAACTTTCTGCCTCAGCCTGCTTTTCCTAATCGTGAGCTGGATTGGGTTCCTCCCCCCGGCTTCAGCGGCGACCCTGGCCCCGAACATATCTCTGGGCGGGCTGAGTCCGGCACCGCTGATTAGCTATCTGCCGCCGGGCAATGCCATTACCGACGGCGGGGCACTGCTGCGCTATGCGCTGCCGATCGACAACGATGAAATTCGGAAGATTCAGGGCGACCTGGAGGGGCTATCGGAATGGCTGCGCAGTAAGCGCTGGGGGCCGATTAAAAAAGACGTCACCAAGGTTGAACGGGTGCTCAGCCGCGATCGCGATCGCATCCTGGCCGCAGTCCCCACCGACCGTCAGGGTCGGGCCGCTGCGCTGCTAGACAGCCTGGCCGCTGGCCTAGAGCCGCTGCGGGAAGCGGCTGGTAATCAGGATAGGGAAGGCGTCTGGCAAGCCCGGGCCGATCTGCTCAAGCAGGTCACCCAGATCGAAGAGCTGATGGTGACCGAATATCCCTTTGCGGTCCCTCAGGAGTACAGCGACCTGCCGCAGCTGAAGGGCCGCGCCGCAGTCGAGTTTATGACCAGCCAGGGCGGCCCGATTACGGTTGTCGTCGATGGCTATAGCGCCCCGGTGACGGCGGGCAACTTTATCGATCTGGTCAATCGCGGCTTCTACGATGGCCTCCCCTTCATTCGCGCCGAAGATTTCTATGTCCTCCAGACGGGCGACCCTGAAGGCCCGGCAGAGGGCTTTATCGACCCGAAAACCGATGAGTATCGGGCGATTCCGCTAGAAATCCTAGTGGAAGGCGATGACGCCCCGCTCTATGGCGTCACCCTAGAAGAAATTGGTCGCTTTATGGATTCGCCGGTACTGCCTTTTCAGGCCTACGGCACGGTCGCCATGGCCCGTCCGGAGAGCGATAAAAATGGGGCTTCTTCTCAGTTCTTTTTCTTCCTGTTTGACGCTGCGCTAACGCCCGCCGGGCTGAACCTACTGGACGGTCGCTATGCCGTCTTTGGCTATGCGGTTGAAGGCGATGAGGTGCTGGGTAAGCTCGGCCAGGGCGACCGCATTGAGTCAGCCAAGGTGGTTTCGGGGATGGAAAACTTTGTCCCGCCGCAGTCGGCTTAGGTCGTCAGCGTGCCCTCCCCGACCGTTGCCAGCCTGGGCGAAATCGGCCTGATTGAGCGGCTCAAACCCTACTGTGCCGTAGGAGCGCTGGGCGATGATGCCGTCCTGATGCAGCTGTCGCCGGGGCGTTCCCTGGTGGTGACGACCGATGTGCTGGTGGAGGACGTGCATTTTAGCGATCGCACCACGCCTCCCCGGTCGGTCGGCTGGCGCTCGGCGGCAGCCAATCTGTCTGACCTGGCGGCGATGGGGGCAGCCCCGCTGGGGATTACGGTCGGCCTGGCGCTGCCGCCGGAGACGCCCTGGGACTGGGTAGCCGACCTCTACCAGGGCATGCAGGACTGCCTGGAGCAGTATGGCGGCGCGATTTACGGCGGTGATGTCTGCCGGGCTGACCAAAAAACGGTCTCGATTACAGCGCTCGGCCAGGTTGACCCGCAGCGGGTGATCTACCGCCATGTCGCTCAGCCGGGTCAGGCAATTGTCGTGACGGGATGGCATGGCGCTGCGCGGGCGGGGCTAGCGCTGCTGCTGGAGGAAATTGCTGCTGACGGCGTTTCCGACCCGGTGCGGCAGGCTTGGATTGCGACGCATCAGCGCCCCCGGCCCCGATTTGACGCGGTTGATCTTCTCCAGCAGATGGATTTAACCTGGCCGATTGCCGGGATGGACAGCAGCGACGGGCTAGCGAATGCGGTGATGCAGATTTGCCGCCGCAGCGGGGTGGGGGCTCAGATCATGCGATCGCGCCTACCCATTCCGCCCCATCTATCAGACTGTGTCGGCCCCGAACTCGCCCTGGACTGGACCCTCCAGGGCGGCGAAGATTTTGAGCTGGTGCTGTGTCTACCGCCCGGAGCGGCCCAGGCCTTTGTGAAAAGGCTCGGGGGTGAAGCCGCGATCGTCGGCAGCGTGACTTCAGTAACTGACATTCTTCTGGTCGAGACCGAAGCCGACAGCCACGGCCAGCCACTCGACTCAAAAGGCTTTCAGCATTTCTAGCCTTATCGATAGTGACACAACGTGCCCTACAGCACGATTGAATGCTAACCCTCTAATTAGGCTAAAGAGACCGCGTTACAGTCACAATAAAGGCAATCAGGGTCAGGCTCGTGGAGAATCACAGCCCAAAGCTAACAGGTCGTTAGTCCTGCGCTAAGTAGGTTAGCCCAATGATTTGTAAGACCTGCTGTAACTTTGTCCTCGCCCTCACCCCAAACCCCTCTCCCGGAGGGCGAGGGGCTTTGAGTCCGGCACCCCTTCTCCTCGGGGAGAAGGGGTTGGGGGATGAGGGCAATGCTGGACATCAGGAGTTTAATTAGGTTCACGTACTTAACTTAATTTTGCCGACCTACTTAGGTCCTCAGTCAAGCGCATCCACATGGGAGCCTGGGTTTTGCCACCGCCCTGAATCCGTTCCAGAGCGGCCCTCATCTCCACTCGAACATCGAACTCAGTTTCTCCTTTCACCGCCTGGCACAGCGGCTCAATCGCAGTTTCATCGCCCATTTCATTCAAAAACCGAGCCGCTCGCCAGCGCACGAGCTTAGAAGGATCTTGAAGCGCCTGCTCTAAAGTTGTCCTGGCTCTGGAGTCACCCAGATCGCTGAGCGCATCCCCAGCCGTTCGGCGAACCATAGCCGCAGGGTCGGTGAGGACGGTCTGACACAGCGGCTCAACGGCTTCAGGTCTGGCGCTGGCCCCTAGTAAAGCTGCGGCCCAGCGGCGAATGGTGCTTTTTTCGTCATTCAGGGCAGCCGCGATCGCGGGTAGAGCCGCAGGCGTCGCCTCTATCTGCTGAAGTGCCTTTAGCCGCTGCTTCCAGTCAGCCTGGCTTAAATCAGCCAAAAGCGCCTGCTGCCGCGCGGCGTCATGAGTAGACTCCGCTGCCGACTGGCCAGCTATCGCCTCCGCTTCAATCCGCGCTAGCTCCTCTGCGTCGATCAGGCTGACGATCTCATCGGCAACCTGTTGAGCAACCCGCTCGGGATCACCTGCCGAGGCCTGATACGGTTCCCAGTATCGCTCGGCCACATAGTCGGCGGCAGTCGCTTGAATAGCCCGCTGCAAAGTCTGGCTAAACCGCTCGGGCAGGGCTACCCGAGCCTGCTGTCCATCTGCTGCTAGTGCCCGCACCTGCACCGGAATGCCGCGAAACATCTGAATAGCAACCTCAACTTTGCCCAAACTTGAGGCAGATTGGGAGGCAGCTGAGCTAGCGTTGTCAGACTGTTTTGGCGGCTGAGAGAGTTGGTTTAGCAGTTCGGCATCGGCTTTATCTGCGATCCCAAGAATATCAGCAGCCTGAGCTAAAATCGGCCGCCAGTCTGCGCTTCCCTGGCGGGTCAGGGTGATGAAGTCGTTCACTAAAAAGACAGACTGAACAGCTTCAATAGCCAACAGTTGCTGGGCAAACGCAGGCGTATCTGCGGAGCTGTTTCCCTGTTGTACCGTTACAGACTTAGGGCTAATCGTTCCGTTCAGATTGAGCTTGATGCAGTTTGGGCTGGGAGTTGTTTCAATCGAGACCAGCTGCAATATCCCCATGCGAGACGCAGAGATACGGTCAGATTCATTCGACATTACCAGTAACCCGGGGGACTTCCCGCTTACTGTAACAAAAATTCTCTCCAGGGAAGGACGTTATGGCTGTGCAGGTTTTCGACAATTAAATTATTCTTCAGAAGCGCTGCGCTTCAGCGCAGCAGATCGGCTACCCATGAACTCTAGTTCCCCTTCTAACGAAACGCCGACTGCTGTGCTAGAGCAGATTGCCCAGCAGGTGTTTGGCTACGACAGCCTGCGACCGGCCCAGCTCAAGGTGCTGGAGTCGGTCTTGGCTGGACAGGACACCCTGGCCGTCATGCCCACCGGTTCAGGCAAGTCGGCCATCTACCAAATTGCGGCCCTGCGGCTGCCAGGGATGACGGTGGTGATTTCGCCCCTGATTGCCCTACAGCAGGATCAGGTAGACGCGATCGCGGCTCAAGACACCGTCAAAGCCGCCGTGCTCAATTCCAACCTGAGTAAAACCGAGCGTGAGGCCGTATTTGACCGATTGGAGCGTGAAGAACTAGAGTTTATCTTTCTCGCGCCGGAGCAGTTTAGCAATCAGGAAACGCGATCGCGCTTAGAAACTATCCGTCCCTCACTGTTCGTCGTCGATGAGGCGCACTGCGTCAGCGAATGGGGACACGACTTTCGGCCTGACTATTTGCAGCTGGGCGGCGTGATTGATTCGCTGGGGCATCCGGTGGTACTGGCCCTGACGGCGACCGCTTCGCCCCTGGTCCGTCAGGAGATTTTAGAACGGCTGGAGATGCGCGACCCGGCTGAGATTGTTCACGGCTTTGATCGGCCTAACCTATATCTCAGCGCCTACTCTTTTCATGAAGAGGCGGCTAAAACCAAGGCGCTGCTCGATGCAATTAGCCAAGCAACGCTGCCCGGCATTGTCTATGTGGCGACGCGAAAAGCCGCAGAAGCGCTTTCAGAATTGCTGATTGCTCAAGACATCCACGCAGCGGCCTACCATGCCGGACTCGCTACGGCAGAGCGCGATCAGATTCAAGATCGGTTTATGGCCGATCAGATTGACGTGATTGTGGCCACGAATGCCTTTGGCATGGGGATTGACAAGCCCAATGTGCGCTTCGTCTACCACTATCACATTCCCGGTTCTGTCGATGCCTACTATCAGGAGATTGGCCGCGCCGGGCGGGATGGTGAACCTGCGGACATCAAGCTGTTCTATCGCCCCGATGATATGAAGCGCCAGCGCTTTTTTGCTGGCGGGGGCAGCGTCGATGAAGAAACGCTGTCCGACCTGGCCCAGCTGATCGAAGCGGCACCTGACGCGCTGCCTGAAGAACAGCTGTTAGAACATGGCGATCTCTCTCAGGCTAAGCTGGCGACTGCGCTAGAAAATCTGGAGGCAGCTGGCCTGATCGAGCGAGGACCGGGAGGAGAGATTAGCGCGATCGCGACCGATGTGGAAAGTGCCGTTGACCAGGCCATGACCCAGCAGGAACGCCGCCAAAAGTTCGATCAGTCGCGGCTGAAGATGGTCAGCGGCTATGCCGAAACCCAGTCCTGCCGACGGGCCTACATTCTGAGCTACTTTGGCGAACCGTTTGAACCCCCCTGCGGCAAGTGCGATCGCTGCGAAGCGCGAGAATCTTTGGGATCCGCTGCTGAAGATAGCTTTCAACCTTTCCCGATCTCCAGCACTATCATCCACACCAACTTTGGCAAAGGCCAGGTGCTCCGCTACGAAGAAGACAAAGTCTGCGTCCTATTCGAGACAGTCGGCTACAAAACCTTCGTCACCCAGATGATTGCAGATTCGGTTACGTGTTTATAGGTTATTGCTCGATTCCGCTATGGTGTTCTGCTTTAATGTTATTGCTCATTGGGAAATGAGACCGACATAAAATGCAGGCAATAATCAGTCAAGGCGATAGCGTCTTCTGCCAATAGACATTGAGCGTTAGTGACAGCAATACGAGGATAAAGATGCACCCGCTTTTGATATTCAACGACGAGAAACTGCTTCAGCGTGCCCTGACCCATCGGTCTTACAACCATGAAAACCCGGATGCAACCGGACATAACGAACGGCTGGAGTATCTGGGTGATGCCATTCTTACGTTTATGAGTGCCGAGTACTTGTATCGCCTTTCTCCTGAAAGAGATGAGGGTGAAATGACCCGGCGGCGGTCGGCCCTGGTGGATGAAAAGCAGCTGGCGCGGTTTGCGACTGAAGTCGGACTGGGATCCCAAATGCGCTTGGGACAGGGGGTTCTCAAAGCAGGCGGGGTTCACAATTCAAAGCTGCTCAGCAGCACCTTTGAGGCCGTTGTTGGCGCTTACTATCTCGATAAGAATCGCGATATTGAAGCGATTCGACCGCTGGTCGAAGCGCTGTTTGGCGCTGTGCCGGAGAATGTTGTGGCAGCGCGCTCCCATGTAGCCCCCAAGAACGAACTTCAAGAGCTCATTCAAGCTGAGGACGCGACGGCTTTACCGGTATATGACACTGAGCAAACAGGCGGAACCGATCACCAACCTGAATTTACTTCTCAAGTCAAAATAGGCGAAACCCGCTATGGCGAGGGCAGAGGTCGCAGTAAGAGAGAGGCCGCAACGAACGCGGCCATTGACGCCCTGACTCAAATTAAGCGGCGCGGCGGGCTTTGCCCCTAAAAGAGCTAATCGCCTTAGAGCTGAATTGAACCGGGCAAAATTTCCTTGGGGAGAATACCATGAACTCCCTTCATCGGAGCGTTGACGGCTTGGGTAATGTGGAAATGGACCCCCAGACTGCACAGCATATAGGCATCTTCAGGGTTCAGACTCAGCACTTTTTCGAGGAAATCGACCATCCGGGTCAGAGCCGACTCGAAGGCAGCGTCCAGCGTCTCGGCAAATCCCATCGTGATCCAGGCGTCAGCGGTCTCTGCTAAAGGTAGGGGCAGGTGGCCCAGGTCCGCTCGCCTCAGCAGCTCAAAGGTGCCCTCCATAGACGTTTCCAGAGCAGTCAGGCAGACTTCCCCATCCCCTTGCAGGCTGTGGCCATCGCCGATGGAAAAGCGCGCGCCGGGGAGAAACACCGGCAGAAACAGCCGACAGGGCGGCTGGAGCAGTCGATTGTCGATATTGCCGCCGTAGTCGCCGGGGGGGATGGAATTGCGATCACGCGCCGCCGTCGCCACCCCCAAGGTGCCAAAAAAGGGCTTTAGCGGCAGCTTAATACCGCTACCGGTTGGAAACTCAATCCTGCCAGCCGCCAAATCGATCGGAATAAATTCGAGTTTTTCCTGGTCAAAACGATCCGGTAAACCTCCCTTACCCGGACTGGTCAGCGTAAAACCCACCGGCAGCAGCGGCCGCACGGTTTCCAGGCGAATTTCGAGCACCTCACCAGGTTCCGCCCCCGTCACGTAAATTGGGCCGGTCAGCAGATGGGGACCGGCTGCCACCCGGCGTTCCGGGGCCAGATTCTCGCAAATCTCTAGAAATGCGGGGGGCAAAAACGCTGGCGGGGCCTGCTGATAGACCGGCAGGCCGGAGAAGGTCTCTACCGTAACGCGATCGCCTGAGCGAACCGTCAAAGCAGGCGGAATCTGCGCAGAAAACCCGCCAAAATGAACGGTTTCACAGGTGGCTTTGAGATGATGATCGGTCACAAAAAGATCAGAACCACAGCGATGCCTGAACGCATTGTGTATCCACAACTACAGTCCGTTCGGGCCTCTCAACTGAAAATATCATATATGATTCACAGCGCGGATTGATGGCGACTACCGGAAAGCGGCGATGACTGAACAACTCTCCCTTGCGACCTCACCCCAGGTCGAGACGGCTGCCGTGCTGGAATTTCGCGATGTCGGCTTGCAGTACCGGATGTCGGGCCGTCCGATGCCGGTAATCGAGCATATTTCTCTCAGCGTGGGGGAAGCTGAATTTGTTTCCATCGTGGGACCGAGCGGCTGCGGCAAAACCTCGCTGCTGCGGATGATATCGGGGCTGAATCCGGTGGGGAAGGGTCAGGTTTGCTTTCGTGGCGAGCCGATTACGAAACCCCTCAGCAGCGTTGGCATCGCCTTTCAGAATCCCGTCCTCCTGCCCTGGCGGACGACGCTGCAAAACGTACTGCTGCCCCTGGAAGTGGTGCCGACCCACAGGCGACAGCTGAAAAATCAGCGATCGCGCTATGAAACCATGGCCCAGGACCTGCTCGCCACCGTTGGCCTGGAAGACTTTCAGCATCACTATCCCAGACAGCTCTCAGGCGGCATGAAGCAGCGGGCTTCGCTCTGCCGGGCGCTGATTCACCAGCCTGAGCTGCTGCTGCTCGACGAACCCTTCGCGGCGCTAGATGCCTTTACCCGGGAAGAAATGTGGGAGCTCTTGCAGCGGCTTTGGGCGCGATCGCAGTGCACCAGCGTGCTAGTCACGCACAATTTGCGCGAAGCCATTTTCCTGTCGGACACCGTCTATGTGATGGGACCTCGGCCCAGCCAGATGGTCTATACCCTCAAAGTCGATCTGCCCCGCCCCCGGACGCTAGATATGTGCTTCACCGAAGACTTTCACCAGATGTATACGGAGCTGCGGCAGCATATTCAGCGCAAATAGCCCTATGGTTTTAACGGAAGAGCTCAATACGCCCCAGGACCGCTTCGGCAATCTGCTGAATTCCAAGCATGGCACCTATATTTTGCCGCTGATCACAACCCTGTTGTTGTTCATCGGCTGGGAGCTGGCGGTGCGGCTGTTTTCCATCCCAGAGTTTATTCTGCCGGCGCCTTCGGCCATCCTGGCAGAGATTCCCCAATGGGGAGGGGCGGTCGCCAAGAATGCCTGGACGACGCTGGTCACAACCCTGCTAGGATTCCTAGCCGCCCTGGCTTTAGGCGTGCTGCTGGGGTTCATGATCGGCTATTCAAAACTGGCGAATCTGACCATCTATCCGCTGCTGATCGGGTTCAATACCATTCCCAAAGTGGCCCTGGTACCGCTGCTGTCGATCTGGTTTGGGATTGGGGCAGTCCCAGCGGTGATTACGGCGTTTTTGCTGGCCTTCTTCCCGATTGCGGTGAACGTAGCCATTGGTCTAGCGACGGTCGAAACAGAGATGCAGGATGTACTGGTATCGCTAGGCGCCAGTCGGTTTGAGGTATTTCAGAAAGTCGGTCTGCCCCACACCATGCCCTACCTGTTTGCTTCCCTCAAGGTGGCGATTTCCCAAGCTTTTATCGGCTCGGTGATTGCTGAAACCGTCGCCTCTAACGGCGGCATCGGCTATGTCATCCTCTCGGCCAGCTCCAACTTCAACGTGCCGTTGGCATTTCTGGCCCTGCTCGCCCTGGCGGTGATGGGAGTGATTCTGTACAGCTTTTTTATGGTGCTGGAGAAGCGCTTCGTTCATTGGATTTAGACTGCCATGCGGATTGACCTCCATAAGATTCCCCAGGCCAGCCCCGATGACCTCTCTGGTCTCGATCACCTGATTCAGTCCGGCACCCTCGACCCGACCCAGATTATCGCCATCTTGGGTAAAACCGAAGGCAACGGCTGCGTCAACGACTTCACCCGAGGATTTGCCACCCAAACGCTAAAAGCCTATCTGGGCGAGAAAATAGGGGCTGCGGCGGCTAAACAAATTGTCTATATCATGTCAGGCGGTACGGAAGGTGTGCTCAGCCCTCACCTGAACGTATTCACTCGCCAGGCTGGCTCACTCGAAGAGTCACCCCACTGGGGACTGGTCATGGGCATCAGCCGCACTCGCCCCTTTGCGCCCGATGAAATTGGCTCGCTAGCGATGGTCAAAACCGTTGCCCAGGCAGTGCAGGCGGCCCTCGACGATGCCAGGCTGACGCCGGAGAATGTCCATTTTGTGCAGATTAAATGTCCGCTAGTGCAGTCGAACCAGGCAGAATCGGGCCGCAGCAGCTATCAGTCTATGGCCGACTCCCGGGGGGCGGCTGCGCTAGGGGCCGCGATCGCCCTAGGAGAGATCCAGCCGGAGCAGCTTCAGCCCGAGGCCATCTGCCAAAATTTCAACCTTTATTCTAAAACCGCTTCGGCTTCCGCCGGGGTGGAATTGCAGAACTGCGAAATCTTTGTGCTGGGCAATGCCGCCCATGCGACTGGCGATTTGATCGTTGGCCATGCTGTGATGCAGCATGCCCTCGATATTGAAGCCGTTAGAAGCGCGATCGCAGATACCGGCCAGCCCCCCAGTCAGGTCGTCAATATCTTTGCCAAAGTCGAAGCCGACCCCAGCGGCGCTGTGCTAAACCGACGGCACACTATGCTCGATGACTCCGATATCAGCCATACCCGCATGTCCCGGGCCGTTGTCGGAGCCGTCGTCGCAGCGGTGATTCAAGATCCGATGGTCTACGTTTCCGGCGGCAGCGAACATCAGGGACCCCCCGGCGGCGGACCAGTTGCGGTGATCTCTCGCCTGAGCAGTGCTCCAGTCCGCTGAGACAGTCAGCCTGATACCATCAATCGCTAGCGTGCAAACGGGTGCCCATTGACGCTGGGTTTTTGGCGCTGGGTTTAACGTTCTGAAAAGAATAATTTAAGGCCGGCAAAAAGTTCGTTGAAATCGTGCTTTTAGGCTGGCATAAAGAAAGTGAATCAATTCAAAAATGAATCTTATGGGTAAAAAGATTGAACCGAATATGAATGTATATCGCTTTACAGTTGCACCTTCGAATAGATGGAATAAATAATTTCAAATCGAGGCTTTGTGTGGCTATGAAACATTTTTTGAGCGGGTCAAGAAAAAGAATTACGTCTGGCTTGTTTGCAACTTCCTTACTATTTGTTGGTGCTTGTTCGACCCCCTCAGCTGACTCGGGGACTGGGGAAGCTGCCGCCGGGGGCGGCTCTGGAGAAACGATCCGAATTGCCATCGGCACTCAGGATCAGGTGATCAACACCGCCGTAGGCGGCGCTACCGTACGAGAGCTGGAGCTATTAGAAAAGCATTTGCCCACCGATGGCAAATATGAAGGCGTTGAGTACGATATTCAATGGTCTAGCTATACCTCAGGGCCGCCGATTACGAACAAAATGCTAGCCGATCAGATTGATATTGGGTTGATGGGAGACTTCCCAGCGGTGATCAATTTAATCAAGTTTCAGCAGGAGGCACAGGACGCCAACTCTATCTTTATTGGCACGCTAGCCTATAGCCCCAACGGAGCCGGAAATGCAGTTGTCGTTCCTAAGGGCAGCGATGCAACGTCTTTAGCAGATTTGAAGGGAGGCACCGTTTCAGTTCCCTTTGGCTCAGCGGCCCACGGCATGGTGTTGAAAGCGCTGAGCGATGCCGGAATTGATCCAGAAACGGATGTCAAGCTGATCAGCCAAGCACCAGAAGTCGGTGGATCTAGCCTGCGTACCGGGCAAATCGATGCCCATGCAGATTTTGTGCCCTTTGGAGAACTGTTTCCCTTCCGCGGCTTTGCCAAAAAGATTTTTGACGGGGCTCAAACCGGGGTGCCGACGCTGCATGGCATTGTTGTGCGCTCTGATTTTGCCGAGGAGCATCCTGAAATCGTCGTGGCCTATCTAGAAGCCGTACTGGAAGCCAACCAGATATTCCGCGAAGATCCCGAGGGAACGTCAGCTCAGATTGAGGAGTGGTCTGGAATCGATAAGGAAGTCGTCTACATGTTCTTGGGGCCTTCCGGGCTGCAGCCGCTAGACCCGACGATTCGAGAGGTGCAGGTTAGCGCTCTGAAAAACAGCATTGCCACCCTGACCAGCTTGGGCAAAATTGAAACCCCAGTCGATCCTGAAGAAGTGACCGGTTGGATCGACGAAAGCTACCTGCGGCAGGCGATGGAAGACATGGGCCTGAACTATGACGAGGTGATTGAGACGGCTGAAAGCTATCAGATCACCGGCGAGGATGCGCTCACCGGCGAGGAGATTACCGACCCGAAGCTGGCGGCGCAGTACTGGGTGCAGGAGGAAGAGCAGGTGACTAACTTTGCTTCGATTCCCAACATGCTCCAGGCGCTGGCGACGCTACAGGAAGAGGGTAAAGCCGCCGATGTGATGTTTGTCCACGATCGCGAAAATGGCTGGAAGCTGTTTGCGGAAAACTCCTACTATGTCAGCAACGGCGATGAGGTATCGGCCTTTCTGCTCCAGTCCGACGCCCAGACCTATGCGACGGAGTCGGGTGGGCAGGTCACCGCTTTCCGAGGACTCCAGGAGATCTACGCCAGGCGACCGTCCGCCCTGGTCGGCGCACTGTAGTCGGCGCTGGGTGATACCGATAGACAAATTGAGAGCTGGAATACAGAATCCTGTCAGCTTCGCCCCCTAAGGTGAGGCTGACGGGCCGAAAGTGACGTGATTGAGAGACCTAGCATGGCGGTAACGGCTTCGAATATCGGCAAGGGCAGCCCTTATGCCCGGTCAGCCCAGGTCAAGGCCAATCCCTTTTTGCTGGCGAATCGTTCGATCCGGCGATTGCTGGCCCTGGCCCTGTTTTTTGGGATCTGGCAGCTGCTGTGCGCGACCGGCTTTGACCTGTTTATTAACTTTCAGCTGGTGCCGGCTCCGACTGAGGTGGCGAAGGCGACGCTGGAGTTCTTTACCGCTGACCCCTGGGTCCATATCAAATCCAGCCTGATGCGGGTGCTGTTGGGATATGCGATCGCCTCTAGCCTGGGCATTGTCCTGGGGGTGCTGATTGGCTGGTTTGAAGCCTTTGAAGACCTGCTGCTGCCGCCCCTGGAGCTGCTGCGACCGATTCCCGCTGTAGCCTGGATTCCCCTGGCGATTCTGATGTTTCCCAATGCCGAAAGCGGCATGGTCTATATCACGTCCATTGGGGCCTTTTTCCCCGTCTTAATCAGCACCGTGCGCGGCGTCGAGAGTACGCTCAGCGATACGGTGCTGATTCGCGTCGGCCAGTGCTTAGGGGCGCGGCCCTGGCATATCTTTAAGCACATTGTGGTGCCCGGCTCTATGCCCAGCATTGCCAGCGGCCTCACCATCGGCATGGGCAATGCCTGGTTCTGCCTGGTGACGGCTGAAATCTTGGCGGGGCGCTACGGGGTAGGCTACATCACTTGGGAATCCTACGTCACCTCCAACTATCCGCCGATTGTCATGGGCATGCTGCTGATTGGCCTGATGGGGGCGGCGAGCTCCTGGATTGTCAGCCGGGCCACCGGTGCCCTGATGCCCTGGCGGGTGATCCGTAAACAGGGGAGTGCCTGATTGTTAACTCAGTTCAGTTGTCTATCTAAAGGCTTTAACCATGTTAATGCAGCAGGTCGAGCAAAGCGTCAAAGGGGCAGTGCAGATCGAAGGACTCTCGGTTTCGTTTCACCGTCAGGGTCGCGAAAATCGGGTGCTGGAGGAGATCCAGCTGGGAATTCGGCCAGGGGAGTTTGCCTGCTTGCTGGGGCCTTCGGGCTGCGGTAAATCGACGCTGCTCAACCTGGTCGCGGGTTTTATCAAGCCTACGGCGGGCTATGTGACGGTCGATCAGCAGCCGATTACTCGCCCTGGCGCCGATCGCGGCTTTGTCTTTCAACAATATTCGCTCCTGCCCTGGAAAACAACCTTTCAAAACATCGAGCTGGGGCTCAAAATTCGCGGCTTGTCCAAGCCCAGCCGCCGGGAACTGGTAGATGACTATCTGAATCGCGTCGGGCTCTACAAACATCGCAACAGCTATCCCTACCAGCTCTCGGGCGGAATGCAGCAGCGGGCCAGTATTGTTCGAGCGCTGGTGAATTCGCCCTCGGTGCTGCTGATGGATGAGCCCTTTGCCGCCCTAGATGCCCAGACCCGACATATGATGCAGGAGCTGCTGCTGGATATTTGGGAAGACCTGAAAACCACGGTCATTTTCGTCACCCACGACATCGAAGAAGCGATTTTCCTGGGCGATCGCCTCTACATCATGGGGGTGCAGCCTGGCCATATCAAAGCGGAGCTGCCGATCAGGCTCAGCCGCCCCCGCCACTTCGACGATACCCTATCGACGGAATTTATCAATCTGCATCGGCAGGTCTTTGAATGCATCCGGGAGGAAACCCTGAAGAGTATGGAGGCCGGCTAGATAGGTCGGCTAGATGGCCGCGATCGCGCTGGCTAAAAATTCCGGCTGCACCCAGCGGTCCAGGTTCAGCTGGGGCAAATGCTCATGGCCGTCAATCTGGCTGAGCTGTTGAATATGGGCCTGGAGCCAGTCGGTATGGATTTGAGTCTCGGGTAGATAAACACCCGTAGTGACGTGACTAGCTCCAGTCCGCTCTCTGGCGAGCAGGGTCTTAGCTACAATCGCCGCATCCATATTCACCCAGCGGCTAACTAAAGTCGTCGCCATCGGCTGGGTTTGGTACCAATACTGAGCGGCCAGCAGCGCCTTCAGGTAAGCCACCACAATCTCCGGATGGCTGTCGGCCAGGTCCTGCTGCACCACCACCCCGTGAAAGGTAGGCAGACCATCCAGACTGGCCTTCAGCAGCTGGCGAAACTGCCCCTGATGTCGGGCGATTTCATGGAACGGTGCGAAGTAGGCATAGCCGTCCACCGGCATCGCATTCCGCCCCCGCTGCTGGGTATTGAGATTGTCAATGGAGGTGAGCGTCACCTGATTCAGCAGCTGCCTATGGTGGAGCGATCGCATCACCATGCTGTGGGCGGCAGAGCTGAAGGGCACAGCAATCACCCGCCCGTCGAGGTCTTCAATGCAGTGGAGCTGAGAATTTTGCGGCACGATGATGTCGTTGCCTGCCCCATCGGGGTTGCTGGCGACAAAGCTAACCAGGCGGGTGCCCATGGCCGTTGTGGTGGGGTCATCCTGTCCGGCACTCAGCAGTAGCGGGTAGTCTCCCAAAATCCCAATATCGATCTGCTGCGCCTTGAGCCCCGCCACAATCGGCGCGCCAGAGTCGTAGTCTTTCCACCGCAGCCGATACTGAGTGCCGCTATAGCGGCCTTCCCGAGGTAAAAAATGCTCCAGCAGCCCCAGCCGCTGAATGATCAGCCCCGCTGTCGCCGTTTGGATAGTTCGATTTTGGGTGCCAATGGTGAGGGTAAGCGTTTCGGAAACGCTCGATGGGCCAGAGCGCGCCCGAAAATTCGGAGACTGAAAGCGAGCCACTCGACTGGGTTCGTTGGCTGGCCGCGGCCAGTGCGCTAGCATTTCGATCAGCTGCTGAATCGGCTCCAGCGCCTGCCGCCCCCGAAACGGCTGCTGCGCCCGCGTCTCTAGGGCTCGACTCAGCCGTTTAGAGATCACCAAATAGAGCGGCAGTCCCAGGGCAAATTCTTCCAGGGCAACGCGCTTCATCAGCCCCGCCTGCTGCTCTAGCTGAAACTCAACCTCCGAGGCAAAGCTCAGATATTGGCCCTGCATCACGTAGGTGCGAACCAAACTGGGAGAATCGACGATTTCTACCTGGGCAAAATCGGCCAGGCTAAGGCCCAGTTCTGCCATCCGTTTTTCTAAGATAATGCGGCTGCTGGCCCGCTCGGATAGCAACACCCAGGACTGGTTGCACAGCTCTTTGAGACTGAGCCAGGGCTGCTGAGCCAGATGATGGCTGGGAGAAACAACCAGTGAATATTGGACCGTATCAATAATCGTTTCAGCCATTTCATCAAAGGCCGAAAAGCTCAGTTCAGAAATGCCGATATCGGCCTCGCCGGTTTTAATCGCCCGATAGAGGTCTTCGACCGCGTCAAACTGGATGCACTTAGCCTGAACCTGCGGATACTTTTGCCGATATTTAAACAGAAATGAAGGCAGCCAGTGGCTGCTGATATCTGCCATGCAGCCCACTTTCAGCGAGCTCAGCTTGCCTTGCTTAATCTCATCTATTTCAGCGACGAGCTGGTCTGCCAAATCAATCAGCTGGGGACCTTCCTCCAGCAAATACTGGCCTGCCTGAGTCAGCTCAATTCGCCTGCCTAATCGATTGAATAAAGGCGTTTGCAATGCCGATTCTAGAGATTTAATCTTGGCGCTGACTGCGGGCTGGGTGAGATTGAGCGCGTCGGCGGCTTCAGTAAAGCTTAGACAGCGGGCAACTTCCAGGAAGACGTTAAGCTGATAGATTTCCACATTTTTAAAGAGGGATACAGCGCCAGTTTAGATTTTTTTAATGAATAAATAATCCATGTCCTAAGACTTGAATTATATGACTTACTCCCCATGCTTCTGTCAATTTGAGCACAGGCTTAAACGGTTCACTCGAAAATGACTAAAGCCGGAGCGCTGAACGCCGATGTTGATCCTATGAAAGTTATTTATGAGTGTATAGAGAGCTTTGATTCAAAAACCGTAGTCAGTGTTACAAAGAGAATTCTACGGTTTCTGAGCCTCTTTTAAAATGTGAATAGCAAAGCCCCGAGGCGCGATCGCGGATTTCAAGCGTCACTAAAATCAATCTGCGCTTTTGGGCTTTGCTGCCGGACAAGTCAGCCGTACATATTGAGGAAGGGGTTGAGTGAATACTCAGTATTTGAAAACAGATTTTTTAGTTGTGGGGGGTGGCACCGCCGGAACGATGGCCGCCATCAAGGCTAAGCAGGCCAGTCCAGAAAGCGACGTGCTGATTTTGGAGAAGGCGAATATTCGGCGCAGCGGCGCGATCGCGATGGGCATGGACGGTGTCAACACCGCCGTCATTCCCGGCAATTCTACCCCAGAGCAGTACGCCCGCGAGATTACCATTGCCAACGACGGCATCTTAAACCAAAAGGCAGTTTACGAAACGGGTCGCCTGGGATTCGAGGTGATTCAGGAGCTGGAAAGCTGGGGGGTCAAGTTTCAGAAAGACCACGAGGGCAACTACGACCTGAAGCAGGTGCATCGGGTGGGAAAATATGTGCTGCCGATGCCCGAAGGGAAGGACCTGAAGAAAATTCTGTCTCGCCAGGTGAAGCGCCACAAGGTAAACGTCACTAACCGGGTGATGGCAACCCGGGTGATGGTGCAGGATGGCCGCGTCACCGGCGCGGTCGGCTTAGACGTGCGCAGCGGCGACTTTGTGGTGATTCAGGCCAACGCTGTCGTGCTCTGCACCGGGGCCTGCGGTCGGCTGGGGCTACCAGCCTCGGGCTACCTCTATGGCACTTACGAGAACCCCACCAATGCCGGGGATGGCTACTCCATGGCCTATCATGCTGGGGCTGAGCTGACTAACATTGAATGCTTCCAGATCAATCCCCTGATTAAAGACTACAACGGCCCGGCCTGTGCCTACGTCGCCAGCCCCTTTGGGGCCTACACCGCCAACGCCGAGGGCCATCGCTTCATCAACTGTGACTACTGGAGCGGCCAGATGATGCTGGAGGTATGGAAGGAGCTAAACTCAGGCAAAGGGCCGGTCCACCTGAAGATGTACCACCTGGACGACGACACCATTTCTGAAATTGAGTCCATTCTGTGGGACAACGAACGGCCTAGCCGCGGGAGGTTCCACCAGGAACGGGGAGAAAACTACCGCACCCACGGCGTTGAGATGAATATCTCAGAGATTGGCCTGTGCAGCGGCCACAGCGCCTCGGGGGTGTGGGTTAACGAAAAGGCCGAAACCACGGTGTCAGGACTTTACGCCGCTGGCGACATGGCTAGCGTTCCCCATAACTATATGATTGGGGCCTTTGTCTATGGGCGCATCGCCGGGCAGAACGCAATGGAGCATATTCAGTCCCTTGACCATGTGGAACCCGATGCAGAATTCTTAGCCGCCGAGCAGGCGCGCATCTATCAGCCGCTCCAGCAGCCTGAGGGCGTCCCCCATACTCAAATGGAGTACAAACTGCGGCGGCTGGTGAATGACTACCTGCAGCCGCCTAAGTCTCCTAACAAGATGGATATTGGCCTGATGAAGTTTGTTGCCTATGAGCAAACCCTGGAGAAGATGGGCGCAAAAGATCCCCATGAGCTGATGCGCTGTATGGAGGTTCACTTCATCCGTGACTGTGCAGAAATGGCCGCTCGGGCCTCTCTGTACCGCAAAGAAAGCCGCTGGGGATTGTATCACTACCGGCTGGACTATCCCGAGAAGAACAACGAAGAATGGTTCTGCCACGTCAACATCAAGAAGAATAAGGCCGGGCAGATGGAGCTGTTCAAACGCCCGGTCGAACCCTACGTCGTCAATGTAGACCTGGAGGAGGAAGTTTACGACGTAGCGGTGCGCTGACCTTTATTTCTGTGAGCAACTGTTAGGCAACCGTTAAACGATAACCAACCAAAGGAGAGTTTTATGGCGTTAACCACTCAGCGCGTCGATGTCCCCGTGATCGTAGACGAATCGAAATGTCTGGAGAAATGCGTCGCCTGCATTGAGGTCTGCCCGCTAGACGTTCTAGTGAAGAATCCAGATACGGGCAAAGCCTACATGAAGTATGACGAATGCTGGTTCTGCCTGCCCTGCGAGAAGGAATGTCCGACCAACGCCATCACGGTGCAAATTCCCTTTTTGCTGCGCTGATGGTGCTGCCAGCCGTTATTCACCCAGCCGTTATATGGAGAACAGCCCATGCAAACCCCCAATATGGACCCAGAAGTCGCTCAGTGGGTGGAGATGCTGCAATCTCCTGAGCTAAACGAACGCCTGGTCGCGATTAAATCTTTGCAGCACCTGGGCGATGAAGATGCGATAGAACCCCTGATCGCAGCCCTCAACGACGAAAGCCCAACTGTTCAGACCCTGGCGGTGACGACCCTGTGGGAGCTGGCGAATCCCGTCGCGATTCCGCCCCTGATTGAATGTCTCAGCTCTCCCCATGCAGAAGTCCGGGATGAGGCCCTGTCGGCCCTGAAGGAGCTGGTTTCGACCCAAGACCTGATGAAGCTGCTGGACGTACTCCAGCAGGAGGATGCCCATGCCCAGCTGAATGTGCTGGTGCTGCTGCGTAAGATTCACGACGCCCAAGCGCTGCCGTTTATCCTGCCTTTCTTCCAGTCCGAGCGGCCCGAGCTGCGGGAAGCGGCAGTCACGACCCTGCGCTACCTGAACCAGGTGGTGCGCTGTGAACCGGCGCTGGCGCTGGCAGAGGACCCGGTGGAGAGCGTCCGCCGGTCTACGGCACTAACGTTGGGCCATCTCAGCGATCAGGAGGTTGTTCCTTTACTCTGTCGGCTGCTGACTGCCGACCCCGACTGGCAGGTGCGGCGCAATGCGGCCCAGTCTCTAGAACTGCTGGCCGACCCGGCGGCTATTGATTCCCTGGTCGCGGCCATGGCCGACCCGGAATGGCAGGTGCGTAAATTCACCGCCCGCGCCCTGCAGCAGACGGCTGACGAGCGAGCCATTCCCGCCCTGATTAAGGCGCTCTCTGACGAATATTCCGACGTCCGGCGCGATGCTGCCACGGCCCTGGGCAACCTGGGTCAGCCCAGCACCCTTTCTGCCCTCCAGCAAACCCTGGACGACCCGGATATGGACGTGCGGATTTACTCAGAACGCGCGATCGTAAATATTCAGGCATCCCAATCAGAAACGTCTAATGCCTAACCATGCTTCCCCCTTCCAGCCCGCCGACGCAGCGAGCCAGCCCGAATCAGCTTCCCCCGACCCCCAGGCCCTGGCCCGCAAGGCCGAAGTCACGCAGCTGCTTAAGGGAGTCATGGAACCCCAGCTCAGCGCCGATGTCGTCGGCCTGGGCATGGTGCGCAATTTGCGAGTCGTCGATGACTACGTCTACTTACGACTCTACGTCGGGTCTCACCAGCATCAGCTGCAAGATCGAGTGCAGCAGCAGCTAGCAGGTCTGCCCTGGTGCAAGAAAGTCTATGTGCAGCTCTGCACAATTTCGGGAGTGCGCACTACCCTGGCGGTCTCCAGCGGCAAAGGCGGCGTCGGCAAGTCTACAACGGCGGTCAACTTGGCGGCGGCCCTGACCCAGACCGGGGCCAGCGTGGGTTTGCTAGATGCCGACATCTACGGCCCTAACGTGCCCCAGATGCTGGGCTTGGGACAGTCCAATGTACAGGTCAGAGAGACTCCTGACGGTCAGCGGTTTATTCCCCTGGAAGCCCACCGCATTAGGCTAATGTCGGTGGGCCTGCTGGCCCAGTCAGACCATCCTTTGGCCTGGCGGGGACCGGTGATGCACAAAATTTTGACCCAGTTTATCCACGAAGTAGACTGGGGCGAGCTGGACTATCTGCTGATCGATCTGCCCCCCGGTACCGGCGATGCTCAGATCACCATCGTCCAGGAAAGCCCGATTTGCGGCGTCGTGATGGTGACTACACCGCAGCAGGTGGCAGTAGCCGATGTCCGCCGCAGCGTTCATATGTTCCGGCAGGTCGGGGTGCCGGTGCTGGGGCTGGTGGAAAACATGAGCTACCTGCTGTGCGGCCACTGCGGCGAACCCACGCCCATCTTTGGGGCTGGCGGCGGCGAGCAGATTGCCGCCGAGCTCCAGGTGCCGCTATGGGGAAAGGTGCCCATCGATCCTCGCATCTGTGCTCAGGCCGATGCCGGGATGCCGCTGCCCCTACAGGTACCCGACGCACCCATCAGCCAGATCTTTGGCCAGATTGCACTGGGGCTGAACCAAACCTTTGGCCAGGATGCCAGAGAGAAATGTCAACCCCAGGGCATGACTGAGTGATCGCGTTCAGGATAAGCCGCTCAATTTCGAGCGTTAAACGCTGCGTAGGGCTGCTGCTCAGGAAACTCCCAGGCGGCATACCATTTTGCCAGATAGGGTCGGATTGCCTGGGCCAGAGCGCGATAGGCAAAACGATCCGGCGCGGCTTCCAGCTGAGCAGCGACCTCCTGGCCGACGGCTTGCAGGTCAAAGCCGGTAGGCTGACCGGCTTTAACGACAGCTTGACCGTTCACCAGCACCGTATCCACATCGGCCGCCTGGGCTCGCATCATCACGACCGTCAGCGGGTCAGCTTCTGGGGCCACCCAGGGCCAGGTGATGCGATCGCACTTCACCAGCACCATATCAGCCCGGTACCCCGGGGCCAGCCGGCCCAGCGTCTGTGCTTTGCCCAGCAGCTTTGCGCCGCCCGCCGTCGCCAGCTGAAAAATTTCGGCAAACGTCGGGGCCGGTTTCCCAATCTGAGGGGTTCGCTGCAGTCGGGCCGCCAGCCGCATCTCGGTGAACATGTCCTCGTCGTCGTTCAGGGTGGTGCCGTCCATCCCCAGGCCGACTGTGACGCCGCCGGCCAGCAGCGCGTTGAGGGGCGCGATGCCCGCCCGCAGCCGCAGGTTGGAGCTGGGATTGTGGCTAATTGAAGCGCCGGTTTCGGCCAGAATCTCGATATCCGCCTCAGTCACCCAGACCCCATGGGCGATCGAAAAGCGGGGACTCAGCACCCCCAGCTGATGCAGATGGGCAATCACCGACTGGCCATGGAAACGCGGCCCGATCAGCTTTTCATAAAATGATTCCAGGGCGTGGGTCTGGACGCCCGTCTCTAAGCGGTCTGCGGTCTCGACCGTTTTTTGCAGCAGCTCGTCGCCTACCCACTGCGGGCCGGGCGGACCAAACCAGACGTCGATGTGGGGATGGGACTGATACTGCCGCACCGCATCACTGACTATCTCCAGGTAGTCGGAAGGGGAGAGCCCTTGTTCGGGCGGCTTCAGGCTTTGAACCTGATTTTGCAGCAGTTCTGGCAGCCTGGCTAAAAAGGCGTCATCCTGGCCGGTGCCGTGGACTAGAAAGCTGTCATAGTTGGCACCGGGGGCTAAGACAGCCCCCAACCCGGCCTGCTCGTAGGCCCTCAGCCGTTTTTGCAGCGCGGACTGGCTGGCCTCCGCTGAGCCGCCGACGGTGGCGACATCGAGTACGGTGGTGACGCCACTTTTCAGCAGGGCGGCGGCGCTGAGCAGGGTTTTGAGGGTGGAATCCTGCGATCGCAGTCCAATATTGGCGAACAGCCACAGTTCTAAAAAGTCATCCTCTACGCCCAGCAGCGAATTGGGGACGCCGTTGCTATGGTGGTGGGCGTTGATCAGGCCGGGCAGTACCGCGTGCTGGTCAGAGCCTAGAACAGCGGCGTCGGGATAGCGATCGCGCAGCCTGCCCCAGTCCCCGACCTCGAAAATTGACTCGGCCTGGACCGCTACCGCCCCATCGGTGAGGACGCCAGCTTCCGTAAACACCCAGCGGCCTCGAATCAGCTGCACGGGCTCTGTCTTAGCGTGGGGATTAGAGGCAACCATTGAGCATCTCGTCCTTTTTGTCGTCATCGCTAGCACTATATCTATACAAAAAAGGCAGGCAGCCCTGTGCCCTAAGATACGCTTTCTTTAAAGTTAGAGAGGCTACGGGTGACGGTATATAGACAACTAAACCTACCTACTGAGCGATGGGGCGATTGCGCACCAGGTCTACCTTGGGAATCATCAGCTTCTGCCGGGACAGTGCTAAGTTTGCAAACATTGGCATGACGGCACCCTGACGGGTCACCGGCGGCGCTGCAATATCTAAATTCCAGCTGGGGAAGCCATCCGGGGGAACAACGAAAGAACCTCCCGGGTAGGGGCAGTCGGTACGATTGGCGCAAACCAGATAAACCCGATTATCTTCTGCCTTGGGAACGGTCAGCAGCGTCCTTTCCTCTGCCTGACGCCAGGCTGAAGACCAGACGATGATATCAGCTCCCTTCAGCGTTAGCACTCTTGTGCTTTCAGGGAACCACCCGTCGTATCCCAGGATGATGCCAATCCGACCCCAGGGCGTCTCAAAGACAGGCAGATTATTTCCCGGACTGGCCCAGGCTCGGGTGGCGGCATCTAAATGGACTTGCTGGTAGCTGCCCATGATTGAGCCATCTGGGCCAATCAGGACGGCCGAGCTCGCTAGAACGCTCGAAATTTGCTCAATCAGCGGCAGCACCATTAGGCAACCGTACTGCTTAGCAATGTTCTGTCCCTGCTCGATGAGCATGGCTGCTTGAGCCGCAGCGGCTTTGGCCTCAGCTACGGTTGGCGACCAGGTATCCAGCCCAAAATATAGCGGTAGCGCCAGCAGCTGAATACCGAGCTTAGCCGCATGGGAGATCATTTCAAACGCTGCTTCAAGGCTGCCCGATTCTGATGTTCGATGGGCCTGTACGGCGGCAACTTTGACCGTGGACCGTTCGGGAACCAGCGGGGCGGCGAGCAGGGGCGCCAGCGGCGTATCTTCAAACGGTTTTTCTAAGATGGCATAGGTGTCGGGACGGCGATCGCAGATCAGTCCTGGCTCGGGCACTTGAGAAATAAAAATGTCTGCCAATGCAACGTCGTGGGTGTCATAGGGAATCTTGGCCATGACCTGCCCGGTTGGAGCCACAATCATACTGCCACCGGGATAATAGATGCTGCGCTCCACCCCAGACTTGGTTGCCGCCACGATCCACACCTGATTCTCCAGGGCGCGGGCAGGCACCCAGAGTTCCGCCTGGTCCATGGCGAAGAAGTTTGCCATATCGAGAATGACGTCCGCCCCGTTCAGCTTCAGGCAGCGCACGATTTCTGGAATCCGCCCATCAAAGCAGATCATCGCGCCGATCCGGCCCAGGTCTGTTTCGACAACGGGACAGCCCTTGGTGCCGCATTCAAACCAGTTGTGATCGTGGGTCGCCAGAAACTGCTTTTGGTAGTGCAGGATAAGGTTTCCCGAGCGGTCTAGTAAAATGGCGCTGTTATAGACTTTGGCATCGGTCGCTGACTTTTCAGTAAAGCCGCTGGCGAGATAGATACCGTGCTTTTGACACAGGCGCGCCATGGCTTTGACGAACTCTCCCTGAAGGGATTCCGCGAGTTCCAAGCAGTGCTCAGGGCTATCGAATAGATAGCCGGTGTTCATACATTCTGGAAATACGA
Source organism: Vasconcelosia minhoensis LEGE 07310 (assembly GCF_015207255.1). Classification (GTDB taxonomy): domain Bacteria; phylum Cyanobacteriota; class Cyanobacteriia; order Phormidesmidales; family Phormidesmidaceae; genus Vasconcelosia; species Vasconcelosia minhoensis. The sequence goes on along the minus strand of NZ_JADEXG010000021.1, from coordinate 49,013 downwards.
TCAGCTCAGCTCCCTGCTGTACCGCCTGTGACGTATATTTCTCAAGCAGCCGGATATTGTGCTGTAAATCTCCTAGCGCAGCCAGGGTTTGAACAATGGACGCTCGAAACTGAGGTTTTACCATGCGTAAATGCTAGAGTCCTCTATCGAATGAACAGCGGGAGCTGTGAGTCGGTGCAGCTAAACAGTGACAAAACAAACGATGGGTTTGATGGCTCCCCTTCTCCCAGGGGCTACCGTGTATACACGACCTCTGAAACCCCTGCCCTGTTCGTGTTTGGCCCTCATCCTAAATCCTTCTCACAGTTTTGGGAGAAGGATTTAGGATGAGGCCAAGGGCATCGCATCAGGCCAGTTCCGATTTATCAAGCATGATTTCCGTCACGTCCATCTGCTGATCTAACACCCCTTCCTCATAGAACACATCGACAAATTTTTGGTAAGAGTCAATATCGGTTGAATCCAGCTCGCTAAAGCTGCGCAGCCGGGGCTGAGCGACATAGCTGGCCTGCTCAGACTTGAGGGCCGTATATTCAGAGATCACGGGGCGATATTGGTCAAAGTTTTGATTGGCTAGCCGGGTCGCTTCATCAATCACCTGAACCACTTTGGCTGCTGTCTCCGGACGATCTTGCAAAAACTTCGTGGTCAGCACCGCCGCCCCTGAATAAAAGGGATCGGCGATAAACATCGCTACTGGATTCGTCATCGCCCTTTTGGCCTGCTGGGTCGCCTCGGCAATCGAACCGACCGGTTCCAGCGAAAGGGTCGCATTGACTGCCCCCGAAACTACCGAGGGCAGCTGTAAACCAACCGCCATCTGCTCGATAGTGACATCTGAGCCTGGCTCTAGACCGTTCTTATGGAGAATGTAGGTTAGGATGGTTTCCCACTGCACTCCTGGAATCGTACCCACTTTGAGCCCTTTCAAGTCTTTGAAAGACTGAATTGAAGAATCCGGTTTGACAATTAGCCCATCGTTGATAAAGCCGCTCTTAATTCCCCCGCCCTGCAAGCCGTACACCTTAAACGTACCCGGCGCTTTCGCCTCAGCCAGGACGGTGATACCGGCTGCCGCGCCTGGAGGACCAAAGTCAGCCCGACTGGAGACCAGCGAATCAATGATTTGATTGGGGTTCTCAAATTTGACGGACTCTATTTCGATATCCGCCTGTTCAAACAGACCTTCCTTAAGAGCGACGTAGTAGGCGGTCGTCTGCATAATCGGCAGCCAGGATGCAACGACCTTCTCCTTTTTGACGATGACTTCAGGGCTGCTGGAACTGTCGCTACTGGGCGCAGTCTGACTGCCGCTACAGGCCGCGATCGCGCCTGACCCCGCTGCCAGGGCACCGTACTGGATAAACTGACGACGGTTAAACATTGACATGATTACCTTCCTTTCCAATGGACAAACTTGTTTTCGGTAATTAAAAAGATTTGATTGAGGCCATAGCCCATCACTCCCGTGGCAATAATTGAGGCGTACATCTGGGGCATATCAAACACCTGCTGAGCGTCGATAATCCGCTGACCCATGCCGTTGGTAGAGCCGACAAACATTTCGGCCACAATGATCACCACCAGCGTTAGGGATATCGAGGTTCTCAGGCCGATGAACGTCTGCGGTAGGGACTCGAAAAAAATCACGTCCCGAAACACTCTCCAGCGGGGTACCCCCATCACCTTGGCCGCCATAATCCGAGTCTTGCGAGCATTCATCACCCCGTAAGCGGTATTAAAGAAAATGATCAGCGCTCCTGCAAACGCCGCTACGGCGACTTTGGCGAAATCCCCAATCCCAAAAACAATTAGAAACAGCGGGAACATGGCCGTGGCCGGAGTGGAGCGAAAGAAATCGATTAGGAACTCAAATGACTGATAAATCTTTTCACTGGAGCCTAGAATAATGCCGATGGGTACGCCAATCACCAGGGCAATCATAAAGGCATAGAGGCTGCGGTAGAGCGTCAGGCCAAAATCTTGGAGGATGTCTCCAGAGATTAAGGCATTCCAGAGGCTCACGAAAGTTTCCGCTGGGGTGGGTAAGAGCACCCGGTCGATCAGCTCTAGGGCGGCTGCAATCCACCAAATTGCTAGGAGAATCAGGGTGCCAATATTAACTGACAAAAGGGAAGTTGCAGCTTTTGAAAGGCGATTTAAAGAGCTACTGCTCATGACCGATTGGCCTCTCTGCGAAAGACATCTAGACTATAGGCTTTGAGCCGAACAAACTCAGGGTCCGATAGGATATTGGGCGTCCGGGGGCGTCCGGCGTTGAAGGTAATCACCTCAGCAATTTGAGTGGGTCGCTTGGTCAGCAGCACAATATTGTCGGCCAGATAAACCGCTTCCTCCAAATCATGGCTAACCATCACGATTGTGACCCCCGTAGAGATAAACACGTCCTGAAGCTTGTCTCGAATAGACAGCGTTGACTCATAGTCCAGCGCCGAAAAAGGCTCGTCTAAAAATAAAATCTTTGGCTTTGTGGCTAGCGATCGCATAATCGAAACCAGCTGCTGCTGTCCGCCTGACAGCTCGTAGGGATAGCGATTTAAGTCAAACCCAACGTCGAACTGATGAATCAGCTCTTCTGCTCGCAGGCGGCACTGACGGCTGGATACGCCCGTGCTGGAGAGGGGATACTTGATGTTGTCGATGGCCCGCAGCCAGGGAAACAGCGCATCGCGGTAGTTTTGAAAGACATAGCCAATTTTGATATCTTTCAAAGCCCTGCCGCCAAACCGGACCTGGCCCGAGTCGAGGGGAATCAGCCCCGCAATCATGTTCAGCAGGGTCGATTTACCGCAGCCGTTGGGGCCAAAGATACAGGTGATTTGACCGCCGGGGATCTCAAGCGAAAAATTCTGGTATAGCGGGCTCTTTTCAAACCGTTTAGCGAGTCCGGTAATCGATATGCTGGCCTCCTGAGGTTTTTTCATTGATGGTGCAGCTTTTGAGACAGGCATTGTTGATATCTAACCGTTTTTATATTTCGATTACACTAAAGGGAGCCATACTAGCCAGGAGAGCGGGAGTGTCTGAGTCAAATCATAAGGATACCGTTAGCATTCAAGATCATGAAATCGATCGGCTTGACTTACAAATTACCGAATACCTCCAGGCCGATGGCCGCATTTCCTATAGCTATATCGCCCGCGAGATTGGCGTTCCAGAAGCGACGGTGCGATATCGGGTGAAGCGGCTGCTAGATGAAGAAATCATTAGAATTAGCGCATTTATTGATACGGGCAAGCTGAAGTATGAAAATGTTGCCTATCTTGAGCTTGATGTTAGCCCATTGTTTTTTGAATCCACGCTGCATGCACTGGTCGAGATCAGAAAGGTAAGCTACATCGCCTCTGTGACCGGAGAATTTAACATCATGATGGAATACGTTTATGAAGATAACGATGACCTGATAGATTTTATTAACTGGATGAAAGGCAAGTCAGAGATTGTCAAAATTCACTCCAGAACTATTCTTAAAATTCATAAGGCCCAGTACCCGATTCGGCTAAAGTCATAGTTTTGTTTTACTCCAAATGTGTTGCCTTGTTGAACGGGCTAGTTTTGCCAGGCCGACGCCGTTTCCTCTGGATGGTACTCAAGGTCAGCGGTGGCTGAGTTGTATTCGAGTACAGACTCTAAATGGCGCTGAAGCTTCAAAAACTTGGGATGATACCGACCCCGGAACTCAGCCGCAGCGGTGGAGACTTCTGCAATAATTTGCCCAGGCCGATCGCCTACAACGATCAGCCGTTGACCCAGCAAAATGGCTTCTTCCACATTGTGGGTGACCAATAGCATGGGGGTGGAGGTTTCTCGCCAGATCGCTAGCAAAAAAGCCTGGAGCTGCCGCCTGAGCTGAACATCTAGGGCTGAAAAGGGCTCATCCAGCAGCAGCACATCGGGCTTGACCACCAGCGAGCGGGCGATCGCGACTCGCTGCTTCATCCCACCCGACAGCTGATGCGGATAGCGCTTGCGGGCATCGTCAAGTTCTACCTGCTCGATCATGTTCTGAACCCGATTTCGGTAGCTTTGGGGCAGCTCGCCCCTGACTTTGAAGCCAAACCCAATGTTCTGCTCGACGGTCATCCAGGGATACAGGCTATGCTCCTGAAAGACCATGCCAATCTTCGGCGTAATCCCCTTTAGGGGCTGGCCGTGAAAGGAAACGCTGCCCGACGAGGGGGCCAGAAAGCCGCCCATTAGCTTCAGCAGGGTAGACTTACCCCCTCCGGACTGGCCCAGAATGGTGACAAAATCTCCCTGTTGAAGGCTGAGATTGATGTCGGCCAGCACGGTATCGCGCCTGCGATCGCGCCCAAAGCTTTTGCCGAGGTTATGGCAGGATAACACCGCAGAAGGGACCTGACTCATCCGCCTACACCTGCCACCAGAAGAACTTTTTCTGGATCAGCAGCAGCAGCCGATCGACGGCAAAGCCCGTAATCCCAATGACGCAGATCCCCAGTAGAATCAGATTGCTGTTGAATAAATTGCGGCCGGTCATCACCACCGCGCCCAGCCCGTCTCGCAGGCCGGTCATCTCAGCCGCCAGTACAGCCATCCAGGCGGCAATGAAGTTGAGCCGCAGCAGCGTGAACACCCCCGGCAGAACTGAGGGTAAAATTACCATTCGCCAAACGTTAAACTCTTGACCGCCCAGGTTCTTAGCGGTGATCAGGAGATTGTCAGGGATGCGCTTGATCTCGGCTACCGTTGCAATCGTCAGGGTAAAAAAGACCCCCATAAATACGATAAATACCGCCGTCAGGTTGCTAATCCCAAAGACAACTAGAGCCAGCGGCACCCAGGCAATGGGCGCAATCGGCGCAATCAGCCCTAAAATCGGCAGGATAAAAAGCTCAGACCATTTGGAAAGGCTAATCAGCATCCCGCAGAGCACCGAGCCCACAAAGGCCAGCGTCATGCCGGTGAGCACGCGCAGCAGGGTGACAAAAATCGACTGATAGATCGAGGCAGACTGGGAGCCCAGGCCAATTTTGAAATCGCTTTCAAACAGCACCGGCAAGAATCTAGAGGGCGGCGGCAGCACCTGCGTGACCGGATTTTCAGGGCTTGAGCCCATCCATTCCCACAGCAGAATCAACACGATGCAGGAAATCAGCCCACAGGTGACTGACAAGACCGACCGTTTCCAACTCTGATCAAACTTGGGATTAAACATGGCGAAACCGACCGCTGACATCACTGCTCTAGCTTTTTAATCGTGGAAGTATCGAAGATCTCACTCGCGGGGACGTCAGCCTTGATATAGTCCAGCGCGACCATCTGATCGACCACGCCCTGAACCGCTTTCAGGTCCGGCGTAAAGGTGATGGGGGACGGTTGAGACGTAAACGCCTCTAGCATGACGTCATCTTCAACCCGATAGTAGTTGCCGCCCTGTAGGAGCGCGATCGCGTCTTCTGGCGTCTCGTTGATCATCTCGGCCGCGCACTGGAGCCCCTTCAGGTAAGCCTCTACCACCTCAGGCCGCTCCGTTAGCGTTTGTTCTAGAACACTCACCACCGTGTTCGGCGTGGTGGGGGACCAGATCTCGGCATTATCGGTAACCACTGTCGCCTCACCGTTCTCTACAAACTGGGTCGTATAGGGCTTGATATGGCTCAGCAGGTCAACCTCACCCAGTCTAAAGGCATCGACCATGGCCAGCAGATCGTCAAAATAGACCATTTCAACATCGTCAGCTGAAATTCCTGCCTGCTCAAAGGCATCCAGCAAGATCAGCTCCAGCGTGTCTCCCCGCAGGGTAGCGATGCGCAGTTGCTGATCGGGATTGGCCTCAATATAGGCCGCCAAATCGGCAACGGAAGCAATCTCATATTCGCTTTTGGCGATCACCTGCATCACGCCCCATCCCCCCGCAGCAGCAATAGTTTTAATCGGCACGCCGCTGCTGGCGGCAAAGAAGGGCAGGGTAAACGGATTGGTGCTGAAGTCGATAGATCCGCCCGCTAAGGCCGAATTGTTGTCGCCTGGATTGGTGAAAAATACGGTCTCCACCGCCAGCCCGTTTTCTTCAAAGCAACCAGACTCGACGCCAACAAACAGAGGAGCCATATCCAGCGCAACCAGATGTCCGGCCTTAACCGGAATCAGCTCTTGCGCTTCAGCCGAGTCAGCTTCAGATGGCGATGTTGCAGAGGTTTCCGGTTCAGTGGAGCTACATGAGGCGATCGCCGCACTGATCAAAAACAGGGTGATAGACTTTTGAAACCACATGACTGAATCCTACGCCGACGACAGTTAAGCAGGTTGATCGGAGGGAGCTAGAGATAACAGATCGCTAATGTCTTATAGACTAGGTCATCCGATCGAGACCTTTTGTAGTTTTATACACAGAATAAGCAAATTAATTTCCAATTTGACTGCCAGAAAAGCAATTGCAAGGACATTCATTGCTAATTCGCTAATCTAATGTTTGAATTAGATGTAGATTGTAATTTTCCCTTCTGCCTGGGAGAGATCGCTTGCCGGTAGACCCATCGTAAGGATGACGCCTGTATGGTTTCAGCGTTTGACGTGAGTGCAACCGCTCTATTGATTGTTGACTTTCAAGCCGATAATTTTGACGATGGTCCCCTGCCCATTGTGGGCTCGGCACAGGTGCTGCCGCTGGCTAAGAAAACATTAGCCGCCGCTAGGGCAGCTGGAATGCCGATTATCCATACCAAGGAAGTCCATCGGAAAGAAATGGTAGACTTTGGCCGGGAGCTAGACGGCACCGAACCGGTTCACTGTCTTGAAAGCTGGCCCGGTACCGATTTCCATTCCGACTTCTACCCCCGCGATGGCGAATTCACCATCGCCAAGCGCCGCTACAGCGCTTTCTTTGCTACCGACCTAGATCTGTTGCTGCGCGGGCTGGGGGTCAAAATGTTAGTGATTATGGGCTCGTTGACTAATGTATGTATCCACTACACCGCCGTTGATGCCCATCAACACGACTATCACTTTTTCGTGATTGAAGACTGCTGCATGGGGTCAGACTGGGAGGCCCACTGGGCTGCCCTCAAGTCTATGGAATATTTGCAGCGGGAGTCGCGACTGATCCATCAGGAATTTATCGAAGCCCTGTCTGCTTCGAGTCAGGCCGTAGCGGCTTCTGCCTCTATCCCATCCTAATGCTGATGTTCCCCTTCACGCTCAGCCAGCAGGTCCGTCATCTTCTGGTCGATTGCTGTCGGGTCGAGCAGCCCCTTTGCCACAAGCAGCTTCTCACAGGCACCGACCCACTGCTCGTAGTAGCTTTTTGACCCTGGGGATACCTGCTCTGTCGCAGAGATTTCGTTGGCCAGATAGTCTGTCCACTCAGCCCAGCTACACTGTTTTGCTGCTGTTAGCTGATTCACAAGGGCAAAGGCATGGGCCTGCCAAGGGGCTTGAAATACCGGTTCCTCTGCTTCCGTCAGTATTCCAGGCGGCAGTCCAGAAATTTGAACTGGGGTGTTTGGCTCTGCTGTCAACTGACTGTCACGTCACCGCTACGGCCTTGACATTTAACAATTGAGCCTTGCTGGCTGTCTTCCCATTGTCAAACAGCTCGCTAGCGTTCTCTAGCAGCTGACGCTTCCATGTATTCAGCATCGTCGGATGGATCTCATACTGGCTAGCTAGCTCAGCGACGGTTTTGTCGCCTCGGAGAGCTGCAATCGCAATTTTTGCTTTGAACTCTGGACTATACTGTCTGCGTTTTCTGCTCATGAATAACTCCTATCATTTTTTGAGTGATTCGGAGCTTAGCTACCTGTCCAGTTTTTGGGGTCCACTATAGTGCTCCCTCTCTTCTCCCTCAGCCTGAGTAGTTACTAAAAAGTGATTGGGTTTTCTGCCGTCAACCCAGCCTATGGCTGAGTGCTTTAAGACATCACCTTCTGAATGTTTTCGCACTTACCGATACCCTTGAAGAATGAGTGCAAGATCTTTGTGCGGAGCCAGCTAATGGCTAAAGTGAGCGGCGGCAAACATGACTAAAACGACGCGAGGAGACCTTATGCTATCCGCTCCACTGTGTGGTTATGAGCCATTTGTGGCGATTACCTCATGCTCCAAGCCCAGAATCCACTTACGCATCTTGCTAGCACCGAGAGGAAGGAAAGGTGCTATGAGTGGAGCAACTCGACGCACAACTTGGGAGAATGCGGATTTACCTTTTGGCACTTCGGTCATGCGTTGAACCTGTCGCAGCACACGATAATCTGTACCGTGGCGCAGGTCATGGTAGCGACTCAGCTGATCTACTGCGGTAAGTTCTGCGAATACGTATGCGTCTTCGATACCCAGATTCATACCGCGTGCGCCCAGACCGGAATGGATATGCGCAGCATCACCACCCAGATAAGCGCAACCTTGCTGGAACCTTTGCGCAATGCGATGCGCGATATTGAAATCAGACTCCCATACCACGTTACCAGGACTCGAGCCTCGTGGTAGCCGTCCGAGCAGTTCTGAAACATTGCCGAGGACACGCCAAACGTTGTCCTCTATACGGACCATAAACATTGCACCATCGTTCAGCAAAAAGACGTGGGCTTCATCCGCATTCAGCGATGTTTCAAGCTCCACATCGTATAGGTACCAATCGTTATCATAGTCGGACCCATCAAATGGGATGTCGAGCGTTTTGCGGACGGTGCTACTGGGACCATCGGCACCGAGAATGACTGAGGTTGTTATCTCTTCTTCTCTGCCATTGGCGTGTCGAAGGCGGCTGAGACAGCGTGTTTGTTCGTCATTCAGTGACAGAAACTCGACACCTCGTTCTACCTCGCCGCCCAGGTCAGTTAACGTTTCGGCAAGTAATGCCTCTGTCTTAGCCTGTGAATAAATGAGCATGAATGGGAAGCGGTGTCTTACCTTCGATAAATCTAGGTGAAACAGACGATCGCCTTTGCGCCAGAGGTTTAAGGCTTGCATACGACGACCGTGTTCTAATAAACGCTCAGTCACTCCAGTGCCCTCGAGCAGTTCGAGTGTTCGTGGATTGACACCGAATGCCTTGGAATGCGCTGACGGTTCAAGACGCTTTTCCACAATGCGGGACTTAGTACCGCGCTTTGCCAACAGTAGTGCTGCAGCCAGTCCCGTTGGACCCGCACCCACTATCACGCAAGGTTCTTTTGACTTCACTGGCATTGCTCGCAATGAGAAGAAATTTGGCACATAACTACTGATTAGATCTACTCTTACAGTATATCTACCCAAAAATCAGCTAGATATACTCCAAGCTTGCAGCCTATCTAACCTAACCAGCTACAATACTCCAAGCTGTCCATAATAAGTAGGTCAACTTAATCGTTTACAAAAACAAGTAGCAAGTTGGATTGCTCGCGCAGGCCCCCAAACCCCCTTTCTTGAATGCCCCTTGGGCTATATTTTGGGGGCTTTGAATTCAGCCTGCAATAGTATGGGAGGACTCAGGGAGCCTCAACATCTGGAAAATAATTTTGCTCATCTACTTAATCACGCTGCCTTGGTTGCTCAAGATCAGAGCGCTCAGGTCGGCTCGCTCGATTCCTTTCGCAATGCCAATCATCGTGTCTGTAGTGAGCCTCAGTCTGAGGACGGGCGAATGAGAGGACTTTGCTTTTTATTCCGAAAACAGGGCGATGAGATTGTTGGACAGTTTTTTGAGCCCTATAGTGAGCGCGGAATCTGCGTTCATGGGATTGCCCATGACAGCGAGGTGGGCGGCTTTGCGGGGCAGCGTATCTTTTCTCAAACGCCGGATCCGCAGGTAGACGAAAAATTTTAAGGGAATGAGTTAAATGACTGGGATAGCCAGCTCTCGGCGCTGAAGCTAGGCAGAGGCCGGATTGTAGATCTTCAACAATGAAAGCCGTTGTCGCCCAGCATCGTATGGCGAAAATCTGGAATTTGCAAGGAGATTGCTCTGAAGGAAGTAGATCTCTTTAGGAGCAAGATAGCAGCCGCGATCGCTACGGCACTTTCTGCGGAAGTAATCACCACAGCTATGAGTATGAATTTTTTGGGTTTTCTCGTATCGGCTGGGCTGACGGCGATCAGCAATTTCCTATGCGAGCAATCCCCTGTGTGGGATAATGAGTCTATCCGATTCTGAGGACATTCAATGGCTGCTGCCTATATTCAAAACGAGGGTGAGTTTGATGAGCTGCTCAGTTCCGAGTCATTGTTGGTAATCGATTGCACGGCAGCGTGGTGTGGTCCTTGCAAGCTGGTAGCACCGTTGATCGATCAGCTGGCCGATGAGTACAGCGATCGCGCCAAGGTCTTAAAATTGGATCTGGATGCAAATCGAGAGATTGCTAATCGCTACCAGATTCGGAGTATTCCTGCTGTAATGTTCTTCAAGCAAGGGGAAGTGGCCGAAACCTTAGTTGGCAAAAAGTCCTACGAAGAATACGTGGAGGTATTGACCAAATATTTGGCCTAACAGCCTGGGTGTGCTAGCTACAAACGCCTGGATAGGAGACTTCTATCGCTACAATGCCGGTCGAATTTTGGCCCCCCAGGACTGCCAGAACCTTCGAATATAGTGGTTCCTAATCAATTGAGGTACGGGTTTGATCCCCCCTGCCCCCCTTGAAAAGGGGGGAAACCTTTTAGAACCAATATAGGTAGCATTTGGGGGGATCGAGTTTAGGCATGGATGTATCTCACTGGATTGAGAAAGGCTGTAATCCAATGATGAAAACGCTTTCACTTTTTACCATTCCAGCTATGGCAGCTGCGATCGCCAGTCTCCCAGCCCAGGCGGCCCAGGTTATCGGCGGACCGGCTAACCGCCAGTTCACCATCGAAAGTCTACCCGATGCGAACTATCGCTTTTGCAGCGATCAGGCTGAGGGCATCGATCGGGTCTCTGGAGTCTGTTTTCGTTTTCGCAAGCAGGGAGATGAAATCGTTGGCGATTACTACTATCCCTATGAAGGGTCTAGCCTTTGCGTGACCGGCAGAGTAAACAACAACACCGTCACCGGGCAGGCGGTGGAGCGATTAACGAGCAATCACTCCACTCCTGAAGAGCTGCCTGAGGGTAACTTCACTGAATGGCGACAGGAAGGCTTCTTAAAAGTGCGTTATGCAGAACGCTTAGCCGCTCCTGAGCGGATTCGATATCGCAGCCTGTTACTTAATTTGAATGACTTCTATCGATACAATGCGGGTCCAGTCGTACCACCCCAAAGCTGCCTAAGTCAGGCCAGTCAACCCATCGGCTCATCTGACTCAGTTCCCGACTATCTGAGAACGATAGGTGAATCGCCTTTTTACAACCTGCCCGTTTATCTGGCAGCCCGGACATAGCGGTTTACCCGGTAAGCATCCGGCCAGTCTGCTTCGACGGCTACGGCGGTAAAGCCTTTCTCCTGGATGAGCCGCTTAGTAATTTCGGCCCGCTCTCGATAAAACTCGTGAGTACCGTGGGACGCTTCGCCAATTAGAACAAAACGAGCGTCGCCAATCAGCTCCATCAAGGGATCGTAATCGGTCGCTTCTCCTGTGAGGGGGTGGGCTGCCTGGCGCAGGGCCGCTGGAATCGTTTTAGTCTGTGCCATTGTTCAGTCTCTTAATTCTGTCGCGTAGCTATCGTCTCTCGCTCAGCAGCCTGTTGGAGTAAGTTTCGGACTTCATCATCGGTTGTTTGTGAAAACTGTTCGTACCACAGGCCAACCGCAAAAAAAGGTCTTGGTGTTTCAGCACAAATAATTTTGTCTACCTCGACCTGGAACTCATCGCAGATTTCAGGGGCAGACACGGGTACAGCAGCGATAGTTTGTTTGGGCTGCTGCTGCCTGATGGCGACGGCAGCAGCGCGCATCGTCGCACCGGTTGCCAGGCCATCATCAACTAAAATTACGCTGAGGTCACTCAAGTTCAGGGGCGGACGATTACCCCGATAGGCTTGCTCGCGGCGTTCTAGCTCCTGCTGCTCGGCAGCGGCTACCTGGTCAATGGCAACCTCGGATAGGTCTAGCCTTTCGACGACTTCCTGATTCAGGATCCGAACGCCGCCGCTGGCAATAGCTCCCATGGCCCATTCTTCGTGCTCGGGAACCCCTAGCTTACGCACTAGGAAAACATCGAGCGGCGCATTGAGTGCCATGGCCACTTCAAATGCTACAGGTACACCTCCCCGAGGCAACCCCAGCACGATGACATCCTGACGATTGGCATAGGCTGCTCATTTCTGAGCCAGCCTCTGTCCTGCTTCAGTTCGATCTCTAAACAGCATTTTTGGTCCTGCTCATCTCAACGCTTGACGCTCGTTAAGTAGATCAACTTAATCGGTTACAAAAACAAATAGCAAGTTTGATTGCTCGCGTAGGCCCCCAACCCCCAATCCTGGGGGCTTTGAATTCAGCCACCGCCAGTATGGGAGGACTCAGGGAGCCTCAACATTTGGAAAATAATTTTGCTGACCTACTTATCTGTGTTTTTCCCTGACCTAGTGCATTTAAATCCTTGCTGAATTATCAGGCATGATGGCATCAGTCAAAACAGCTTCACTTAAATCTGCCATCCTCAAATCGACTTGTTTAAGATTGACCCGACTTAGTTTTGTTCTTTGAAACTGTGCCTGATTTAGATCTGCTCCCGACAAGTTGGCATCGGTCAGATCGGCTTGGCTGAGGTCTGCCTGAACCAAGTTTGCCCCTTGGAAATTTGTGCCAGTCGCGATCGCGGCTCGCATTTCCGCCGGTGGCACCCAGAGTTTCCGCGCCCATTCGTTAAACAGTTTCACCCTTTCGATGTCTTTTTGAGGACTGACATCGAGGGGCAGGTCATGGGCTAGATTGGTGCCAGCGTTGACGAAGCCCGCGCCCTTTTCAGAAACGGCAATGCCATAGGGGAGGGAAACGGGATAGCCGTCGTCTCCCTCCTCTGCGACTGTGCCGGCGGCATGGAGCCGCTGCTCCATCAAAGATCAGCCAGACAAAGGCGGCAGGGTCCGTACCGTCAATCACGATTGGGTCAAAGCTATTTAACCGCAGGTGGCGCACAAGCCAGTCAGTCCCGCCTTTCTGAGCCATTGTGCTGCGCTGGTCAATACGGCGGCCGTTGTTGATCATGATCGGCAGGATATCGCCACAGTCTTTCTGACGCCACCAGCGGGGAGCCCAATCGCTGCCCCGCTGCTCCTCAAAAGCCCCGTCGCTGAGAAAAGTAATCAGGCTTTCCCCCGGGAGCGGCATGTGCATGTACTGCAGCTGTACAAAACCGAGGTAGCCGCCCTCCGCCAGGCCGCCAGCCCTATGGAGGTTAACGTGGCTCCCCAATTGCCCGTAGCCCACGGCCCAGCGCTCTGCGGCAGGATGCTTTTGGCGATAGTGTTCGACCCAGTCTGCCTGGCGAATGGCCGTAGCACTTTTAGTCTGCGTCATGAGCTTGATGCCCCAGAAAATCCAGCGATGGCAACCACGATGCCACCTGATCTTTAGGATGGTGGAATAGGACTATGGGTAAACCCGTCTTTAGGCGGACTTCATTCTGGAGCCGACTCCTTCTCTTGCCAGAGGTTTGATCAGGGCAGGCGAACCCCAGACATGACTGGAGACATGACTGGGGTTGCAAGAGGGTTTTAGACATCGCCGCTGGAAGTAGATCCGTCCGGGGTCAGACGGGTAACAGTGCCCTGCCTTACTAAGATGGCAGTACAGGGACACGCGGAAGGCATGATTCTAGACGGTGTCCTTGTCCTGGCGTTTTGAGGCCCTTTAATGTCCGTATCTCTGAATGCAGAGTCCCTCGACCGGTCCTGGCATCATCTGTCAGTGCAGGAGACTGTCAAACAGCTCAAGAGCCACCCCGATCAGGGCTTAGCAGCGGACGAAGTGACTCAGCGCCAGGAGCAGTTTGGCCCCAACCGGCTCACTCCCAAAAAGCAGACCAGCCCCTGGGTCCGGTTTTTGCAGCAGTTTAACCAGCCGCTGCTCTATATTTTGCTAGCTGCCGGAGTGATCACCCTGTTTCTGCAGGACTGGGTCGATGCGGGGGTAATCTTCGCGGTGGTTTTGGTCAATGCTATCGTCGGCTATGTCCAGGAAGCCAAGGCAGAGCAGGCTATGGAAGCTCTAGCCGAATCGATTGTCACCGAAGCTGCGGTAATCCGCCGGGGGAAGCGGCAGCAGCTCCCCGCCGATCGGCTCGTGCCGGGGGATCTGGTCTATCTCGAAGCGGGAGACAAAGTTCCCGCTGACCTGCGGCTAGTTGAAATCAAAAATCTGCGCATTGATGAGTCCGCCCTCACGGGCGAATCTGTCCCCGTTGATAAGCAAACCCAGCCCCTCGACGCCGATCTTCCCCTCGCCGATCGCGCCAATATGGCCTTTGCGGGAACGGTCATCACGTCTGGTAACGGTCGAGGTTTGGTAATTGCGATCGCAGAAGCCACCCAAACCGGGCAAATCTCAGAACTGGTAGAGCAGCGAACCAATCTGAGCACACCCCTAACCCGCAAGCTAGAAAAATTTAGCTGGCAGCTGCTCTATATCATCTTGGGGCTGGCCGCCCTGACCTTTGCGATTGGGCTGGGGCAGGGAAAGTCCTGGCTGGCCGTGTTTCAAACGGCCGTGGCGCTGACCGTCAGTGGCATTCCTGAAGAACTGCCGCCCCTGGTAACGATTGCCCTGGCAATCGGCGTTTCCCGAATGGCTAGGCGAAACGCGATTATCCGTAAGCTGCCCGCGGTAGAAACCCTGGGTAGCGCGACGGTGATTTGTTCGGATAAAACTGGAACGCTGACTGAAAATCAGATGACGGTTGAGCAGATCTATGCGGGTGGCCAGCGCTACCATCTCAGCGGCGCGGGCTACAGCACCGAGGGCGAAATTCTCCAGCAGGAGCAGCCAGTTGATCTGGCTCAAGCGCCAACGCTGCGGGACTGCTTGCAGTGCGGGCTGCTGTGCAATGACTCAGAGCTGCAGGAGGAAGAGGGACAGCTGACTGTCGAAGGCGACCCGACCGAGGGGGCCCTGATTGTGGTGGCGCACAAGGCCGGGCTGAAGCGGCCAGACTTAGAGGAAAAGCTGCCCCGACGGGATAGCATTCCCTTTGAGTCAGAATACCAGTACATGGCGACGCTTCACGATCGGGAGGAGCAGGGGCGAATCATCTATGTCAAGGGTTCGGCAGAGGCCATATTGAGCAAATGTGAGGCTCGAAAGCCAGCCCGTGGAAACGATGTTAGTCAGACCGACAAAGCAGAGACCGCCGATCTGAACATCAGCGAAATTGAACAGACCGTCGAAGCCTTTGCAGAACAGGGCCTACGGGTGCTGGCCTTTGCCCAAAAGCCGGTAGGGGCTGATTTTGATACGTTAGAGCGCGAGCAAATTGAGTCGGGCCTAGTCTTTTTGGGACTCCAGGGCATGATTGACCCTCCCCGAGAGGAAGCGATTCGAGCGGTCGATGCCTGTCAGGAGGCAGGTATCCAGGTCAAGATGGTGACCGGCGATCACGCTGTGACGGCCAGCGCGATCGCCCATATGATGCACCTCAGCCCGCACGAAAAAACGCCCATTCTCTCGGGACGAGACATCGCTCAGATGAGTGACGAAGATTTGAGAAACCGCATGGACGATACCGCCGTCTTCGCTAGGGTCGCGCCAGAACAAAAGCTACGGCTGATCGAAGCCCTCCAAGCACTCGGCCATGTCGTCGCCATGACCGGAGATGGGGTAAATGATGCCCCAGCCCTGAAGCAGGCCGATATTGGGATCGCGATGGGCCAGATGGGGACCGAAGTGGCCAAGGAAGCTTCGGATATTATCCTGACGGATGATAACTTTGCCTCGATTGAGTCGGCGGTTGAAGAGGGGCGCACGGTTTATCTCAACCTGAAAAAAGCGATCGCCTTTATCCTGCCCGTGAACGGCGGCGAGTCGCTAACGATTCTTGCCAGCGTATTGTTGAATACGGCTTTGCCGATTCTGCCGCTGCAAATTCTCTGGATCAATATGGTGAGTTCCAGCTCCCTGTCTATTCCCCTAGCGTTTGAGCCCCAGCCAGACGGAATTATGCAGACCCCGCCCCGTCGTCAAAACCAGCCGCTGCTGTCAGGCCACATTCTTTGGCGGATCGGTCTAATTTCCCTATTCAACTGGGCCGTCACCTTTGGCATGTTTGAATGGATCACGTCGAGAACCGGGAATGAAGCGCTGGCTCGCACGATGGCGGTGCAAACCCTGGTATCCGCAGAAATCTTTTATTTGCTCTGCATTAGTCGCTTTCTGCCGTCGCTTTGGGCAAAGCTGCGCCAGCAGCCGCAGCCGCTGGCCTATGCTCCCGCGATTGGCATTGCCTGCGTTGTTGTTTTGCAAATTCTATTCAGCCAGCTGCCCTTGCTCAATCGACTCTTCAATACCGTGCCGCTGAGCTGGACTCAAGGACTTTTATGCCTGGGGACAGGGCTGCCCGTGATTCTGTTGGCGCTAGTGTTGAAGTGGCAGAAACCCCTGAAATAGATATGAGATAGGCAAACGCCTTCCTATCCAAAGCTATCGAGGTATCCTCGGGAAGCCTTAGACAAGCTTGCTTTTGGCCAAAGCCATGTTCCATAACCATGCGGTAATAGAATCAGCAGGTATGTTGACAACGAGCAATCTCTAACCGAATCTATCTAGAGGCCGATCAGCAAACTGAATTGCTTGGATGGCTTGAGACATATAGAACGGTGTACAACTCAGTCGTATTCAAGTTAGTTTAGAGCCGCCTTTCCTCAGTCATATGACAGAAGCCTTGCCAGCTGAGCCGATTGCGATTATTGGGATAGGGTGTCGGTATCCGGGTGCAGGCCATCCCGCTGCGTTCTGGCAGATGCTCCGCAGCGGCTTGGACGGCGTGACTGAAGTTCCTGCCAGTCGTTGGGAAAATGGACTTGATCCAAAGCTGGCCCATCTGCGCCGGGGCGGTTTTTTAGAGCAGATCGACCAGTTTGATCCACAGTTTTTTGGGATTGCGCCCTGCGAAGCGATAACGATGGACCCTCAGCAGCGGCTGCTGCTGGAAGTCGCCTGGGAAGCGCTGGAAGATGCCGGGCAGCGATCCGACCGGCTGCGGGGTTCGAAAACCGGCGTCTTTGTCGGCATCAGTACCCACGACTACTCGGTCATGTTGTGGCAGCAGCCGGTCGATAATCCCTACGCGACGACGGGGACGGGGAACTGCATTGCCGCCAACCGAATTTCCTATGCTTTTGACTTCAAGGGGCCGAGCCTGGCCATCGATACCGCCTGCTCGTCTTCGCTAGTCGCCGTACACCTGGCCTGTCAGAGTCTATACACCGGCGAGTCTAGCCTGGCGATCGCGGCTGGCGTCAACATCCTGCTAGTCCCCAATATCACCGCTGGGTTTGCCCAGGGCGGATTCATGTCCAGCAGCGGACGCTGCCGCAGCTTCGCCGCCGCCGCCGATGGCTACGTCCGCAGCGAGGGGGCCGGTGCCGTTGTTCTCAAACCCCTAGCCCAGGCACTGGCCGACCGCGACCCAATTTATACCATCATCCGGGGCAGCGCGGTCAATCAGGACGGGTTTGGTCATGGCATCGCTGCGCCCAATCCCAAAGCGCAAACCGCCGTTCTGCGAGCCGCTTACCAGCAGGCCGGAGTAAACCCGGCTGAGGTGCAGTATGTCGAGGCCCATGGCACCGGCACGAAGCTGGGCGACCCGGTTGAGGCTCAGGCCCTAGGAGAAGTCTTCTCAGCCGGACGGGCCGCAGACGATCCCTGCGCCATTGGCTCAGTCAAGAGCAACATTGGCCATACCGAAGCGGCAGCGGGCATTGCCGGGTTAATTAAGGCGGCCCTCGTCCTCAAGCATCGAGAGCTGCCGCCGAGCCTACACTGCCACCCGCTCAATCCGAACATTGACTTCGCCGGACTGCGGCTTCAGGTGCAGACCCGGCTGGCTCCTTTAGCGGCGCGATCGCACCCCGCCTATGTCGGCGTCAACTCCTTTGGCTTCGGCGGCACCAATGCCCATGTGGTCTTGGAGGAAGCGCCGGTACGCCCCGTCGAGTCGTCTAGCCCCAATCAGACCCAGCTCCTCACCCTGTCCGCCAAAAGCCAGCCCGCGCTCAAAGCCCTGGCCCAGCGCTATCAAACCTTTCTAGCTGCGAATCCAGAGCTACCGCTGGCCGATATCTGCACCACGGCAAATACGCGGCGATCGCACTTTTCCCATCGGCTAGCCTGCGTTGCGGATTCGGCAGGGCAGCTTCGGGGACAGCTCCGGGACTGGGCAGCAGGAAGCACACCGGTTGGAACCCTAGCTGGCTCTATCCAAGCCGAGCGGCAGCTGGTCTGGCTATTCACTGGCCAAGGGGCTCAGTTTGTGGGCATGGGCCGCGAGCTGTACGAGCAGCAGCCGATTTTTCGTCAGGCCCTGAACCGCTGCCAGACGATTCTAGCGGCCCACCTCCAGCCGGCGCTGACCGCAGTGCTCTTTGCTGATGATGCGTCCCTGCTCGACCAGACGGCCTACACGCAGCCTGCCCTGTTTGCCCTCGAATACGCCCTGGCCCAGCTCTGGCTCGCCTGGGGTCTGCGTCCCACCCGACTGCTGGGGCACAGCGTTGGGGAATATGTGGCGGCTTGCCTGGCAGGCGTTTTCAGCCTGGAAGCCGGGCTAGCGCTGATTGCCGCTCGGGGTCGCCTGATGCAGGCTCTGCCGCCTGACGGCGCGATGCTGTCCATACGGGCCAGTCAGGCACAGCTTCAGCCGATGCTTTCGCCCTACGAGAGTGAGATCGCGATCGCGGCTTTAAACGGCACTGAGAGTACCGTAATTTCAGGCCGGGAAACCGCGATCGCAGAATTACAGTCTCACTTGGAAAGCCAATCCATCCAACATCAGCGACTCAACGTCTCCCATGCTTTCCATTCGCCGCTGATGGCGCCGATGCTGGCCGAGTTTCGCCAGATTGCCCAGGGGGTGACCTACTCCCCGCCGACGCTGCCCATCGTCTCCACCCTAACGGGAGCCATGGCCACCGCCGACATCGCGACGGCGGATTACTGGGTGCGGCATGTCTGCGAGCCGGTTCGCTTCCTAGACGCGATGACAGCGCTGGGTGAAGCCAATCTGACCTTTTTAGAAATTGGGCCAAAGCCGATTCTTTTAGGGTTGGGACGAACTTGTTTAGCGAATCGTGGGCACCAATGGCTGCCCAGCCTCCAGCCCGAACGCTCTGGTCGGAGGGTAACGCTCCAGAGTCTGGCAGCGCTCTATGTCCAAGGCTTTCCGGTAGACTGGGACGCGGTCTCGGAACCGGCTATACCAATCTCGCTGCCGACCTATCCTTTCCAGCGGCAGCGCTACTGGTGGCCTGGTGCTGAAGTATCCAAGCTGGCTCCCGCCAATCCGAAGCAGCCAACAGACTCAGGGCATCCGCTGCTGGGACAGCCGCTGCCACTGGCAGGCACGACTGAGCAGCGCTTTCAGGTTTCACTAAATACCTCACGACTGGCCTACCTGGCCGATCATCAGATTTTATCCCAGGCCCTGCTGCCTGCCGCCGCCTTTTTTGAAATCGCGATAGCCTGCGGCATGGCTTCGCTTACCGCGGCTGGCCAACAAGCACAGCAAGGCTCTTTTACGCTGTCTGCGACCTCGATCGAGCAGCCGCTGCTGCTGTCGGATAGGGAAACGGTACTACAGACGGTGTGGTCTCCCCAGGTCGATGGCACGGTCCAGATCCAAATCTTCAGTCAGTCAGATCAGGCTGCCGAATTTACGCGCCACGCCGTAGGTCGGCTCTCTGACCTGACAGCAGCAGCCCCACAAGTTTCCCTTACAGACTTTCAATCGGCCTTTCCACATCCCCCCGCTGACCCGGTCGCCTACTACCAAAGTTTGGCCGAACAAGGCTTTAATTATGGCCCCAGTTTCCAAGCCATTCAGCAGCTCTGGCCGGGCGACCGCCGCGCCCTCAGCCAGATCCAGCTGCCCGCTGACCTGACGAGCGATGGCTATCACCTCCATCCGGCCCTGCTCGATGCCTGCTTGCAGAGCATTGGAGCCGCTCTGGATACATCGGCGGCTCAGCATACCTATCTTCCCGTTGGCCTGGAAAGCCTCCAGTTTTATCGGACAATCTCGGGCAGCGGTTGGTGCGGGGTAAGCCTACATCCGTCGCAGACCGCGGATTTGGAGTCCTCATCAACCCTCAAGGCCGATATTACGATTTGGGATGCGGCAGGCGCGATCGCGACCCAGATCATCGGCATGACGCTCCAGTCCGTCAGCCCCGCTTCACTGCGCCGCCTGCTGGGCCAGACCGAATCGACCCAGGCCTTTTACCATCTCGCCTGGCAGGCTCAGCCGCTGCCGACGGTAGCTCAAGGTTTACAGCCGCGAACCTGGCTGGTGTTTGCCGATACTTCTGTCAGTCCGAAACTTGTAGCGTCGCTACAGGCCAGGGGCGATCGCTGCATTAGGGTAGAGCCTGGGCAAGAATTTGCGATCGCGGCCCCCGACCATTACATTCTCAATCCCGCCTGCCCCGAGAACTTCCAGCAGCTGCTAACTGAGCTCGCTGCGTCGCTAGAGGCATTAGGGAAAACGACCTGCGACATTTTACATCTATGGAGCCTCGATACGCCTGCCGATGGTCAGCCTGACAGCCAGCTGCGCAGCTGTGGCAGCCTGCTCCACCTCGTCCAGGCTATGCTCAAACAGTCTGCTCTGAAGGCACGGCTCTGGCTGATAACCCAGGCGGCCCAGGCGGTTGAGCGCTCTGTGCCGGTACAGCTCCAACAAGCGCCGCTGTGGGGACTGGCTCGCAGCCTGCGACAGGAGCAGCCCCAGCTCAAATGCACCTGTATAGATCTCGATCGCGCCGCCAGCCCAGAGAGCCGGGAAGCGCTGCTGAATGAGCTTTATGCGGGCTCCGACGAAACTCAGATTGCCTACCGACGGCGCGATCGCTACGTGGCTCGGCTGTCTTCCCAAACAGCTGACTTTCTCCCATTGCCGGAAACGGCAGCCTATCGGCTAGGTATGGCTCGCTATGGCAACCTCGATCAGCTCACCCTGCTCCCGAGTCAGTGGCGAGCGCCCCAGTCAAACGAGGTGCAAATTCAGGTCAGGGCGGCAGGAATCAACTTCCGCGACGTGCTCAACGCGCTTGGCTTACTCAAGCCGGTTCTGGAAGAAATGGGCTTCACCGACGCGACTCAGGTGCCCTTCGGGGGGGAATGCGCCGGGGTGATTACGGCAGTAGGCAGCGGCGTCACCGGTCTGCAGGTGGGCGATTCGGTGATTGCGGCCCAGGCGTTGGGCAGTCTGGCCCAGTTTGTCACAGTACCGGCGGCCTTTGTTGTTCCCAAGCCCTCCGGCCTAACTGACGCTGAAGCGGCGACTTTGCCCACGACCTTCTTGACGGCTTACTATGGCCTGATCCATCTGGCCCAGCTTCAAAAAGGCGATCGCGTTCTCATCCACGCTGCCGCTGGTGGGGTTGGCCAGGCCGCAGTCCAAATTGCCCAGCAGTGCGGGGCCGAAATCTTCGCAACCGCCAGCCCCGGCAAATGGGACTTTTTGCACGGACTCGGCATTCAGCAGGTGATGAACTCGCGCACCTTCGACTTCGCCGACGATATTCTGGCCGCGACCGATGGCCAGGGCGTGGACGTTGTTTTCAACAGCTTGAATGGGGAAGCCATTCCGCAAAATCTGCGGGCGCTAGCAGCGAACGGAAAGTTTGTTGAAATTGGCAAAATCGGCATCTGGCAGGCCGAACAAATCCACGAACACCGACCAGATGTTGAATACTTTCCCTTCGATCTGTTGGAAGTCTCCCAGGCCCAGCCCGACCTGATCTCAGCTCTACTCAGCCAGCTGCTAGCCCAGTTCCAGGCCGGGTCACTCCGTCCATTGCCGAAGGCCGTATTCCCAATCGAAGCTGCCCCGCAGGCTTTTCGCTATATGGCCCAGGCCAGGCATATCGGCAAAGTGGTACTCACGCTGCCGCCGGTAGCCCCGCAGCAGTCCCTAATTCGGGCCGGGGCGACCTATGCTGTTACGGGCGGGTTCGGCGCGCTGGGGCAGCTCGTCGCCCGGTGGCTGGTGGCTCAGGGCGCAAAACATCTTGTGCTGATCGGTCGCACGATGAAGCCAGCAGTTCAGCCCTTTCTCCAGCAAATGGAGCAGAGTGACGTCACTGTGCGGACGGTAGCAGCTGATGTGGCCGACCTGACTGCGTTGGAAGCTGCCCTTTCGGAGGCCACGCTGCCCTATCCGCTAAAAGGGGTCTTTCATCTGGCCGGATGCCTGGACGATGGCCTGTTGACGAACCAGACCTGGGCACGCTTTGCCCCCGTGCTAGCACCCAAGCTTACGGGAGCCTGGAATCTGCATCAGCTGACGCGATCGCGAGACCTGGATCACTTTGTCTGTTTCTCTTCCATCGCTTCCCTACTGGGCTCGCCAGGACAGGGCAACTACGCCGCCGCGAACGCCTTTCTCGATGCGCTAGCCCACCATCGCCGCAGTCTGGGTCTGCCGGGACTGAGCCTCAACTGGGGACCTTGGGCCGTTGGGATGGCGGCGCGGCTGACTGAGCAGTTCATCGCCCAGGGGCTGAACCCGATTGAGCCAGAGCGGGGACTGCAAATGCTGTCGGACCTGATGCGCCAGCCTGGAGTCCAAGTTGGCGTGATGGATATCGACTGGGCTAGGTTTTTCCCACAGCTGGCAGCGATGGATCCGGTTCTAACGAACCTAAAATCAGCCCAGGAACAGGACAAAATCCAGCATCGCCTTAACGGCGCAAACAGCGGTCGGAAGACTGACTTTGAAAGTCAACAGAACGGTTATGAACAACCTGTCCAGGCCATTAGCGAGCATGGGCAAGACGGGCAGAATGGTAAAAACGGACAGCACGAGCAGAATGAGAAATACAGAGAGAACAGGCAAACTCCTGCGCTATTAAGACAGCGGCTAGCAACTGCCTCTGCAGAACACCGCGCGGCTCTGCTCGCCGCGGATATCCAAACCCTGCTGTCGCGGGTCATGGGCTTTAGCAGCCCCGACCTGATCGACCCAGCTGAATCCTTCGGTGATTTAGGCATGGATTCGCTGATGGCGGTAGAGCTGAGCAGCCAGCTCCAAACCCAGCTGGACTATCCTATCTCGCAGGCGCTGATCTTTGACCATCCCACAGTTGACGCCCTAGCGGCTTATCTGTCCGAACAGCTGACGCCTGAGCTGGCTGATGAGTCTTTGCAAACCTCAGAACCATTGCTTCAATCCGCTTCCCAATCCCTAGCCGAAACGATAGCCCATGAGCCGACTTCAGGGCATGGCGCAAACTTGCAGGACAGCTTACGAGACTCGACGACGGCTGATTGTTCTCAGCCTGTGATTCCGCCCGAATACTATCAGTTTCAGCTGATGCCTGAATATCGCCGCCTGCGCGACCAGATTGAACAGGCCAGTGCGCGCAATCCTTTCTTTACCGTCTATGAGGGGATTGCCAGCAACATAATTCAGCGCCAGGGGCGATCGCTGATTAACTATGCCAACTACAACTATTTGGGACTCTCCGGCGATCCGCGCGTCTCTGCCGCTGCGCAAGCCGCCATCGACCAGTATGGCACCTCAGTTTCAGCCAGCCGCATTGTGTCGGGAGAGCGGGCTCTGCATCGGGAGCTGGAGCAGGCCCTGGCGCACTTTTTAGGAACTGAGGACTGCCTGCTGTTCGTCGGTGGTCATGCGACTAACGTGACCACAATCGGCCATCTGTTTCAAGAGAAAGATCTGATTCTCTATGACGCGCTGAGCCACAACAGTATTCGAGAAGGCTGTCAGCTCTCGGAGGCAACCGCGATCGCGTTTCCCCACAATGACTGGCAGGCCCTCGACCGGCTGCTGCATCAGCATCGCCGCCACTATCAAAAAGTCCTTGTCGCGGTTGAAGGCATCTATAGCGCCGATGGCGACCTGCCCCCCCTACCCGAAATTGTCCGGGTTAAAACCACCCATCGCGCCTTTTTGCTGGTCGATGAAGCCCATTCTCTGGGTGTTCTAGGCTCCCACGGTCGCGGCGTCGGCGAACATTTCAACCTCCCCGCCAGCGCAGTTGACCTGTGGATGGGGACACTGAGCAAGTCCCTCGCCAGCTGCGGCGGCTATATCGCAGGCAGCGCCGCCCTGATCGAATATCTCAAGTACACCGCCCCTGGCTTTGTCTTTAGCGTCGGCATGTCTCCGGCCAATACCGCTGCGGCCCTAGCCGCACTGCGCCTGCTGGAGGCTGAACCCGAGCGAGTGGCCGAGCTGCAAGCGCGATCGCGGCTCTTTCTCCAGCTTGCTCAGGAAAGCGGCTTGAATACCGGAGCCAGTCAAGACTCCCCGATCATCCCAATTATCGTCGGCCCCACCGAAAAAGCCGTACAGCTTTCCCAAACTCTTTTCCAGAGAGACATCAACGCCCAGCCGATGGTCTACCCCTCGGTCTCTCAACACGCCGCCCGAGTGCGCTTTTTCATCACCGCTCTCCATATGCCTGAACAAATTCGAGAGACGGTAGAAACGCTAGCGGCAGAGCTAGCAGCATTCACTTAGAGCCGATAGACTCCCGCCTTGGCCGAGACAACGACAAAACTGCCAGAACCAGGGCCGTGAAGCCGAGTGTGTAAAGCCCAGCCCGCGCAGCGTGAGCATATTCCCAGCGATCGCGATAGGTCATCCAGTTTGTTGGTATCGAGCCGATCGTCCAGGTATTGACTGCTGCATTGACTGGGCCGTTGTGTAGCTGCCAGATTACCAGGGCCGCTGTTATGCACACAGACGCAGCAGCGCCTAATCGGCAAACTAAACCACGTTTTCTCACCAGGAAGGTGAATCCAATCACGCTGAGTAATGATCCCATTTCAATCGGCCCAAGCACCTGGCCAAATCCGTCATAGAGGCGCTGTTGGACTAAGAGATAATTTGCTGCCGAGAGCTGCATTTTACTCTAAACTGCCATGGCGTTGGTCTTGCCACTGAGAAATGGAGCGATTGAGCGCTTGCTGCTGAGCCTCGGTTAGGGATGCGTAGAAGGTGTCAAAGGCGGGGCGGACCTGCGCGATCGCGGCTGAACTCGAATCTACCACCATTTGCAGCTGGTCCAATCGCTCCGGTGTAGACAGATCGTCCGCCGGTAGTTCGGCACAGACGGGTTCAAAGGATGTGACGGCGCTAGTCTTGAGCGTATCCATATCAACTGAAGAAGAAGAAGGCAATCGTTTCATCAAACTCCATCAAGACGGCGGCAGCAGCGGTAGACCGCAACACACATACCAAAGGCGCTTTCTACGAAGCTTTTGAACCAGAGCGAGCGCGTCAGCTGGTGCAGCGTATTGAGTTCTGCTACACCCCAAAGCATGGGAGTTGGCTTAACATCGCCGAGAACGAGTTGAGTGCGATGACCCGCCAGTGTATGGAGGGTAGGCGCTTTGGCGACATCGACACACTGCAAGCCGGAACCCGGGCTTGGTCAACTGACATCAACAACACACAGCGCGGAGTTGATTGGCAAATGAAGGTTGATGATGCCCGCTGTAAGCTCACTTCTATCTACCCTAAAATTAAGTTTTGACGATGCACTAGGCTTGCCTTGGCATTACCGCAACGTTGGTATGTTAGGCGACGGCAGTGAAGCCGTTTTTGAAATATATAAGGCAAGTGTGATATGGGACGGTCAGAACCAGATTGTCGATGTGGCGGCTTCCGATGCAGATCCGTTAGTAGGAATGGGTTTGCTGTATGGTTTTAAGCTTCAGATCGAGACGATTGAGGGCGGTACTGTTAAAATTGAGGCTTTAAAGTAGAGCAAGATGACTACTGAGGTTCGGTCTCATCATTCAAACCTAGCGGATGGACGAAAGCCGCTGGTTCAGAATTCGAGATTATTTGCGACCGCTGATTTAAGCTATTAGATTTCCTGCTTAAGTTTAAGCGGCTTGCGATTCGGCTAGATGTGTTAGCAGCGTCGTCTTCGGCAATGAACCTTGCAGATGATTCCAGAGCCGTAGCGGCGGGTCAGCTCTAGCAGGTCGGCGAGGCGGCGATCGCTCCTTGAAATTAGCGCCTGAACCACTGACCAGTTATAGCTTTCAGGCCAAAAGTGATGCCCTGCGATCGCAGGGTCCAGCATTGAGGCAAACTAGACAGAATGGACTGTATCATTCGACCACTTACGATAGAAGATGAGTCATTCCTCTGGGAAAAGTTGTATCAGGCACGTTATATTCCCGAAGGACAAACTGTACCGCTACCGAATTTCCTTGTTTCGGTAAAATATAGAAATAACTGCAAGCTTACTAATCTATCACCCGCCCATGCGGCTGAGCGCCTGCTCAAAGCAGACCGGCAGAGTCTGGCTACGCTGGCCTAGTAAACATGACCCATCACAGCAGCAGCGCTGCTCGATAGCCGCTCAGAACAGAGCTTAAAAGGCTAACGCTTTGACCACTGCTGCTTTAGACGTTCGATCCGGTCGAGCAGGCTTTCGTTGGAGAGTCGCGAGCTCAGCCGTTCGACTAGCAGCGGAAAGGCGAAGGGGGAGGGGCGTTTAGTCGTTTGCCATACCAGTTTTTGCTGAGCCAGGCGGGTAAGGGCGGCCCGTAGCCGATGGGCTTCGAGCTGGACTTCGACCACTTCTCGCTCCGCCTGTTGGAGCAGCAGGTTGTCGGGTTCGTACTTGGTGAATACCTCGTACAGCAGAGAGGCGCTGACCTGTACCTGGTTGGCCGTTTTGCGAGCTGAGGGATAGCCCTGAAAGACCAGCCCCGCCACCTGGGCAATACCGCGAAACCGCCGCTGGATGAGCTCAGAGATATTCAAGCTGGACTTAATCTCCGTGGCCAAATGAGTGAATTCAAAAAACTGCTCGGAGAACAGCGACTCGAAGGGATAGGCTTTGGGCGCTAAAATTTCAAACCCGTAGTCGTTGACTGAGACGGTGAAGGTGGCCGACTTGGCCCGAGCAAAACGGTAGGCCCAGAGATAGCCCAGCCCTTCGTGAACGTAGCGACCCTCGAAGGGAAAGACATAGAGATGCTGGCCCTCCCGGGTTTTGCAAGTTTCGATTAAAAATTCATCGGCGGCGGGCAGCTGTGAGAGCCGATCCTGGGCGGCCAGCACCGGCATAATCCGCTCCACTTCTGGGCTGACGTTACCGGCCTTGACCTGGGTGATCTCCTGCCGCAGAAATTCGCTCAGGCAGCCCGAAATAGCCAGGTTACTGCCGCCCCAGACGGGCACCACGGTTGATTTCTTGCGGGTATTTTTAACGTAGAGCGTCATGTCTTTGATCATGAAATACTCTAGCTGGCGACCCGCAAAGAAAAATACGTCGCCTTTTTTCAGCCGGGAGACAAAGCTCTCTTCTACCGTGCCGATTTTTCGACCGCGCTGGGCGTAGGCAATCTGGATCTGGGAGCTGGAAGTAATCGTGCCGATGCTCATACGGTGCATCCGGGCAATTTGAGCGGTGGAGATGCGGTAGCGATCGCGCTCCCACCCAATTTTCTGATAGCGCGGATAGGCCTGGAGACATTTGCCCCCCTTCTCCAGAAAGTTGAGAATCCAGCTAAATGCTTCATCTGGGCAATCTTGAAAGGCCACGGTACCGCAAACCGTCGCCAGCGTCTGCTGCGGCTCAAAGCCATCGCCGCAGGCCAGCGTTACCAGATGCTGGAGCAGCACGTCGTAGGACAGCCTTAGGGGATGGCGGGCCTCGATCATCCCCGCCGCTAGTCCCCGGCGGAAGGCAGAGATTTCCAACAGCTCCAGCGCATGGGTCGGCAGAAAGAAGACTTCCGAGGTCCCTTCAGGTACGTGAGCCGAGCGCCCCGCCCGCTGGAGCAGGCGAGCTAGGTTTTTGGCACTGCCGATCTGCACCACCCGCTCAACCGGCTGAAAATCGACGCCGAGGTCGAGAGAAGAGGTGCAAATCACCCATTTAATCTCTCCGGCCTTGAGCCCCGCTTCGATTGCCTGCCGCTGCTTAAAGTCAATCGAGCCGTGGTGTAGGGCAATTTTATCAGCGGCGTCGGGCAGGGCAAAGTTTAGGGCCTGGAACCAGCGTTCGGCCTGCGATCGCGTATTGGTAAAGACCAGCGTAGACTTTTGCAAATCCAGCGCTTCGACCAGCTCCTCAAACATCCGCAGCCCCAGATGTCCGGCCCAGGGAAAGCTATCCACCGACTCCGGTAGGACGCTTTTGATCACGGTCTGCCGCCGCAGATTGGACTGGACGATCGCTGGCTGAGTCCCCAAGCCAACGGCAGTTTGGGCGGCTTCCTCGAGGTTACCTAAGGTCGCTGAGACGGCCCAGGTGCGCAGCTGGGGGCTGAGCTGGCGCAGCTGAGACAGGCCCAGCTCGGTCTGCGTCCCGCGCTTGGTGCTAATCAGCTCATGCCATTCGTCCAGAATGACCGCCCGCAGCGAGCCAAACCGCCTTTGCGAATCTTTATAGGACAGCAGCACCGAAAGCGATTCAGGCGTCGTAATCAGAATTTCCGGCATGGTTTTAACCTGCCGAGCCTTTTGGGCAGAGCTGGTATCACCGGTTCGTGACTCGACTCGGAGCGGCCAGCCCATCTCTTCGATCGGTCGGCGAATCGATAGCTCAATATCGCGAGATAGCGCCCGCAGCGGTGTCAGGTAGAGCAGCTGTAACCCTTTCCCCGGTGCGGCCAACATCTCCGCCATCGGCCCCATCACCGCCGCATAGGTCTTTCCCGAGCCAGTCGGCACCTGAATCAAGCCGCTCTGTCCCGCCAAATAGGCGTCCCAGGTTGCCCGCTGAAAGGACAGCGGCTGCCACCCCTGTCGCTCAAACCAGGTATGGATAGGCATGAGATCCGTCACTTAGGTGGCACACATGAGACGCTCAGCAACCCGCTGGAGGCTTTTACCTTCTAGCTTGGAAGACATATCAACCTTACGGTGAAGCTCAGGCGGCAACCGAAGCATCAGCCTGCCCGAGAAGGGCTTGTCCGGCACTTCCCCATGCTCTTCGCAAAACGCGAGATAATCGTCAACGGATTCTCGAAAAGCCCGTTCAAATTCATCAACGCTTTTACTCTGAAACGTTATGACATCGCGCAGGTCAATCACTTCGCCATCAAAAATACCGGCTTCATGATCAAATTCAACCTGTCCTGTATGGCCTTTATCGTTCAATACCTAGTCCTGCCCTGGTTACGCTGCTCAAATAGGTTCGCTATTCTGCTGTAGCCAGCTTGCCAGCTTCTTCATGCTTTCCGCTTGTGGTTCGGTGCTGGCAGCTAACTCTAGGAAAAAACTGGCTGCCTCTACCTCTGAAGCATCAAGCTCGATTCCGTTAATTGACAAAAAAGTATAAACAGCAATCAGAGCAATTCTTTTGTTGCCGTCTACAAAACAGTGATTTTTCGCAAGCCCATATCCGTAAGCGGCAGCTAAGTCATATAGGCTGACGTCATCACCATAGTGATATAAATTTTGGGGCTTGTTTAAGGTTGAATCAAGCGCACCTTCGTTTAATATCCCTGACGTGCCCCCTGACTCTGCCAGGATTTCATCATGGATAGCGCAGATGTCACGGATATCTAGCCAGCAAGGCGCCATTTATTTAGCTAACTCGATTAAAGCATTGCGGTATTTTTTCATGCCCCGCCGAGCCGCTTCGATTTTTTTTACAAAATCAGGATCGTAGGCTGAGATCTCGTAGCCTGAAGGTGTTTTCGTTGCAAAGAGACTATCTCCATCGTCCACATTCATACTCGTCGCCATTTCCTTCGGAACAATCACGCTAAGTGAATTACCGCGTTTTTTAATATTTAGGCGCATGACTGACTTCCTGGTCCAGCGGACTCGTTAACCCTTACCGCTTTCATGTTACCACAAATGTTGCAACTTGACAGCTCTTTTAGGGCTCATGGCTGTTTCAGTAGATGCACTTAGCCTTCGCGAAAGTGAGCCATCATTTGCAGGCTGATGCGCTGGGGACGGCGGCTGTCGGCATCGAGGCAGACATCGATATCGGCTTCTGACACTTGCATGGCCTATTCGAAGGGTTGGGCGGTGTCACTCATGGCAGTCCATCTTTAGGTCAGTTAGCTACACATTCTTGTCCCCGTCAGCCAGCCCTAATTTTAGCCCCTGACCTTGTATCCAGCAGGAGATGCTGAGGCTAGGTAAAGTCGGCATAATGCGGCTAAGGCCGATATTTTAACGAGATTCAAAATGCTGCACCGAACTCAACACATTCCCCGTTTTTTAGTCACTGCCGAGCAGATGCAGCAGATTGAAGGCAGGGTGTTTGCAGCGGGGATGCCGGTCTCGGCGCTGATGGAGAAGGTATCGGGTCTGATCGCACGCCAGATCAGCGAGCATTATCCAGTCAGTCAGGCGGCCCGAGTTGGCGTGCTGGTGGGGCCGGGGCACAACGGTGGCGATGCGCTAGTGGTGGCCCGAGAGCTGCATTCTCAGGGATATCAGGTGCAGATCTGTCAGCCGTTAGACAAGGCTAAGCAGCTAACCGCTGACCAGGCTCGGTATGCGCAGCATTTGGGCATTCCATTTGTCCCCTCTGTGGCGGAATGGCGCGATCGCGACTTAATCATCGACGGCCTCTTTGGCTTCGGGCTGGAACGGCCGATTGAAGGAAAGCTGGCGTCTCTCGTCAAGCAGATCAACCGGCTTGCCTGTCCGGTCTACAGCATCGACCTGCCCTCCGGTATCCACACTGACTCGGGTCAGGTGATGGGCATCGCCATCCGGGCTGAGCGGACGGGCTGCTTAGGGCTGTGGAAGCGAGCCTTTGTTCAGGCTCCGGCCCTGGCCTATCTGGGGCAGCCAGAGCTCATTGACTTTGGCCTGCCGCTGGCGGATATTCGGGCCGTTCTGGGGGAGACGCCAACGGTGCAGCGGCTGACTGACGAGGTCGCGATCGCGCAGCTTCCTCTACCTCGGAGTGCCACAGCCCATAAATATAAGGTCGGCCATCTGCTGCTGATCGCCGGGTCGCGGCAGTATGCCGGGGCGGCATTGCTGAGTGCTAAAGGGGCGGTGGCCAGCGGTGTCGGCATGCTGACCTTGGCGATTCCTGAGACCATTCGGCTGGCGCTGCTGCCGTCGCTGCCGGGGGCGCTGCTGCTGGGCTGCCCGGAGACTGAGGCAGGCGCGATCGCCAATCTGCCTGAAGACCTGTCCAAGTACGACGCGATCGCCTTGGGGCCAGGACTGACCACCGCAGTTCCCACCTTACTTAAATCCGTTCTAGCGGCTGACTGTCCTCTCCTGCTCGACGCCGACGGGTTAAACCTGCTGGCCCAGCAGGATCCGGTTGCGACCCTCCAGCAAAGAACCGCACCGACGGTGCTGACACCGCATCCGGGCGAGTTTAAGCGACTGTTTCCCGCAATTAAGGGCGACCCGGGCGAGCAGGCTCAGCGGGCAGCTGAGGCGAGTCAGGCGATAGTGGTGCTGAAAGGGGCCAAAACCGCGATCGCCTGTCCGACCTCGCAGCGGCTCTGGGTGAATCCAGAAAGTACGCCTGCCCTAGCTCGAGGTGGCAGCGGCGATGTGCTCACCGGCTTGCTAGGCGGCCTGCTGGCGCAAAAAATGCTCGATTCAAAGCCTGACTCAGACTCCTCTGATGTCATTTCTGCGGCCACTGCGGCCGCCCTGGCTGCGGTCTGGTGGCAGGCTCAGGCCGGACGCTATGCCAGCGATCGCAACAGCGAGCTGGGGGTTAGTCCAGACAGATTATTCCAGGCATTAGATCCCTTTCTGGGCTCAATCCTGGCCAGTTGCTAATCGCGCTTCAGACAGCTAGGACTGCTCCCAGATCTGCTTCATTTCCTTGGGCAGCGACTGGGTGATTTCCTGCACGCGCTCAGCAGAAAGCTCCTCCTTATTTAAGATAATCAACCAAATCGGATTTTTACTCGCTCGTAGGATAGTCTCAGCCCACGCTGACCTCATCCTTTAGTCCCAGATAGAAGCCATGATTCGCGCCGCATTAAAGCCAGCTTATTCACCCGCCTCTGAAGAGTTCAGCTCCTCGTCAAGCGGGGCTGGCTCCAGCTGGGCGCGCCAGTCGCGCAGGCGCAGGCGGGCCGCGTTGAAGGCCTCAGCCTGGGCAGGAATGCGCTCAGCGATATCAATGGCTTCCTCCAAGTCACGGTTAGAAACCGCCTCGGCCCGGCTGAGCAGTTCCCAGCTCCAGCGCCCGATTTGGGTGGTGGCGCTGGAGCTGTTGGGGCTACCTGAGGGGACCTGCTGGGCTAGCCCAATCGCCGATATCAGTGCTTCTGTCGATCCTCCTTCAGCCACGCTGAGGGCCTCTCGCAGCCGCGCCTGGCCCAGCTGCTGGTCGCGCCAGGTCTGGCTCAGGTCTTGGGCTTCGTCAGAGAGGGCTCGACCGTCACCGATTTGGTCAGCGGTCGCGATCGCGTCGCTCAGGTTGCCAATCGCCGCCAGCTGACGAGCTCGTTCTAGGATGGGTCGATCTTCGATTTGCTGAATCCGGCGGGTCCAGCCTTGGATGCGGCTGCGGGCCTCGTCAAAAAGGGCGCGGCCTGAACTGATCTTGCGGGCTTCCTGAATGGCGGCGCGGAGATCGTCGGGCTGGCCCGGGTCTGCTAGCCGGTCGGCCTTCGCCAAGATTGGCCGGTCTTCCAGCGTTTCGGCCTGGGTGCGCCAGCGCTCGATTTCGCCAGACACCTCATCCCAACGCGGATTGCGGCGAGAGACCTGCTCAGCGGTCGCGATCGCGGTTCTCAGGTTAGCAATACCCCCGGCTTCGGCCTGAGCGCGGGCCGTTTCGAGCTGATTGACCGCCCTCAGCTCGTCCTGCCACTGCTGCGTCAGAGCCTGGGCGCGGGCGTAGAGGGGGCGATCGCGGCCGATGCTCTGTAGCCGATTAATCGCGCCGTCTAGCCCCAGCGCATCGCCCGCCCAGGCCCGCTGATAGGCATCGACAAAGACCTGGAAGTCGGCCACTTCCTCATTCAGCCCCACGTTGCGAGGAATTGCTCTCAGCAGACTGCGGGCATCGGTGAGCTGCTGCCGCTGAAGATAGCTTTCAGCCGCATCGAGCATAGCCCTAGCGGTTTGGCGCAGCAGCTTACGCGCCTCTTTATAAAGAACGCTGTCTGACTCAATCGAGCGCAGCAGCTCGATCGCTTCCCGATAGCCGTCAATCCCACCCTGCTGGGCCAGACTTTTGGCCTTGGCCAGCTTGCTGCTGTCGGCCCGGGCCTGGGCAATCAGCTGCGTCAGCTGGTTGTACTTTGTTTGGGACCAGTAGTCATTATTGACATCGAGCAGCTGCACTGAGAGGCTAAAGGCGCTCTGAAAGTCGTGGGCCTCCAGCTTTTTTCGGGCCTGCTCAAAAATGCCCTCGGCCTCAGACCAAATCGTCTGCCACTGCTGAATGCGCTCTTCTATCTGCTGAGCCGCCGTGGTCTGGGCTGGAATCTGGCGGGCAGTCGCGATCGCGCCGTCCAAATCGCCCTGCTGGAACGAGCTGCTGGCTAAATTTAGAATCTGGTTCGCCCAGGCTTCGATCCGATTGTTGATTTCGCCCCGCAGCGGGTGATCATCCGCCAGCGCATCGACCAGTTTAATGGCACCGAGCAGGTTCTCGACGCTACCCTGCTCGGCGTAGGACTGGGCGCATTGGAGCCGCATTGCCGCTGAGGCAGTAGGCCAGAAAATGGCTCGGCAGTTAGGCAAATTGGGAATCCGAAACAGGCTGACCGCCGCCGCGACTGACAGGGTGCTCATCAACGCCAGCGTGGTCAGCAGTAGAAATGGCCAGCTGTTCAGCCAGCGCAGCCCCCAGCGGTTTAGTTTAGATTCCTTACGCATACGGTCTGTATTCTCGGGTGGCGCATCTAGGCTAGATGGTTGCCCGCTTCGATCATAGTCTTTCGGCAAGTCAGCCGGATCAGAACGCCTGGAATCACGGGATGGGGAGTGGCGATTCATAGAATGCTTCTCAAGCCAGCTGAATAACGATATTACAGCGTCATGACTCGAACCGGCTCGCCTGCTGCGACCTGGGTTTGGCCCTGGGGCAGGATGGCTAATCCCGTTGTCCGAGCCAGGTTAATCAAGTTGCCCGAGCTGTGGCCCCCGGCCGCCGGGGTAAACCGATAGCCCTGCTCAGTCAGACCCAATCGACCCCAGAGGTAGGTTTCCCGCTGACCGCCAGCCTTCAGGGGCTGGGTCGTCTCTGCCCTCACGTAGGCGGGACCCCAGCCCTCAGCCCGGCCTGACAGCTTGCTCAGGGCAGGCTGCACAAAGCGCCAGTAGCTAACCAGAGCTGAGACCGGGTTGCCCGGCAGGCCAAAATAGAGCTGAGTTCGATCGCCTTTTGGCAAAGAGGCGACCGTCAGCGGCTTGCCCGGCTTCACCGCGACGGCCCGCAGATGCAGCGTCGCCCCCAGCTGGCTGAGGATGCGATCGACATAGTCGTAGTCGCCTACGGACACGCCACCGGAGGAAATTACCCAGTCGGCCTGGTCTAAGGCGGTCGCGATCGCGCTTTTCAATGCTTCGGGCCGGTCGGGCACAATTCCCAGCGACAGGGGTTCCGCCCCGGCCTGGGCGACTAGGGCCGTCAGCGCGTACTGATTGGAGTCAACAATCTGCCCCGGCTGGAGCGGCTGATCGGGTTCTACCAGCTCGTCTCCAGTGGAGAGGATGGCTACCCGGGGACGGCGAAATACGGTCACCTGGGGGCATTGGGCAGCGGCTAGGACGGCAATTGCGGGCGGCGCGATCGCCTGTCCCGCAGGCAAAAGCGTCGCTCCGGCTTGATAATAGCTGCCCTGCTGGCGGACGAAGTTTTGCGGCGACGGGGCTTTCAAGATCGTCACCTGCTCGCCCTGACGCTGGGTTTCTTCCTGCATCACCACCGTATCGGCTCCGTCCGGCATCATCGCCCCGGTTAGAATTCGCGCTGCCTGCCCGGCCTGGAGCGTGCGCTGGGGGGCTTGCCCTGCTGGAATTTTTTCTACAATCTGAAGGGTCGTCGGCACCTGCTGGACGTCCTGATGGCGTACCGCGTAGCCGTCCATCGCTGAATTGTCCCAGTGGGGAAAGTCCAGCGAGCTACTGACGGGGACGGCCAGGATGCGCCCTAGCGCGGCGGTGAGGGCAACGACCTCAGTATCCTGGGTTGGCTGTAAGGGGGTGACAAGATCGAAAATCAGGGCTTCGGCTTGGTCAGCGGTGAGCATAGAGACGGCGCAACGAGAAAGCGCAAACAGGTTGAGTCGATCTTAAGATGTAGAGAAGCTTTTCTGGACAGCGTATGCAGACTTTAACCCCTTCTTTAGCAGATACTCTGGCAGAGAATCTGGCCGAAACCCTACGGCAGCGGCGGCAGCAGCTGGCAGAGCGGGTGCCGTTTCCAGTCATGCTGTGGTCGGGGGGAGATCAGCCGCGTAACTTTCCGGCAAACGTCTATCCCTACCGAGCCAGCAGTCACTTCCTCTACTTTGCAGGTCTGCCGCTAGCGAATGCAGCGATTCGCCTGGAGGCCGGCCGACTCACCCTGTTTATGGACGATGCGACGGAGACGGAAGCGCTGTGGCATGGCCCCAGCCAGACTCGGCAGCAGGTGGCTGAGCAGATTGGCGCCGATGCGGCCTATCCCCTCGCGGCGCAGGCTGCTGGCCTGCAGGGGGCAGCGGTACTGTGGGCGCAGATGGGGGCCTTTCAGCAAATGGTGGCGCTGCTCCGAGCGCAGGAGGTTGACCTAGCCCAGGCGCTGGCCGGTAAGGTGGCCGATAATCTAGCGCTGGCACAGGCCATTGTGCAGCTGCGGATGATTCAGGATGAGGGCGCGATCGCGCAGCTCCGACAGGCGGCGAAGGTCTCGATTGAGGCCCATCAGGCGGGCATGGCTGTGACTGCCCAGGCCCAGACCGAAGCCCAGGTGCGAGCCGCGATGGAGGCGGTGATTACCGCGAATAACATGGCCTGCGCCTACGGCAGTATCGTCACCGTCCACGGTGAGGTGTTGCACAATCATCACTACCATAATCCGCTTCAGCCTGGCGATCTGCTGCTGGCCGATGTTGGGGCCGAGACGGAGACCGGCTGGGCAGCTGACATCACCCGCACCTGGCCGGTTTCCGGTCAGTTTTCGAGCAGCCAGCGCGACCTCTACGAGATAGTGCTGGCGGCCCATGACGCCTGCATCGATCAGGTCAAGCCCGGCGTTGAATATCGCAGTCTGCATTTGCTGGCCTGCCGCACCATTGCCGAAGGGCTGGTAGACCTGGGCATTCTCAAGGGGCAGCCCGACAGCCTGGTCGAGCAGGATGCCCATGCGCTGTTCTTCCCCCACGGTGTCGGTCACCTGCTGGGCCTGGACGTACATGATATGGAAGACCTGGGCGATCTGGCGGGCTACGCCGCTGGCAGGGAAAGGAGCGATCGCTTTGGCCTTAGCTTTCTGAGGCTAGACCGACCGCTAGAGGCGGGCATGGTCGTTACGATTGAGCCGGGTTTCTACCAGGTGCCCGCGCTGCTAAATCAGCCAGAGCGTCGCCGTCAGTACGAGGACATGGTGAATTGGGAGCGGCTAGCCCAGTTCGCCGATGTGCGCGGCATCCGAATTGAGGATGACGTGCGGGTCACGGCAGCTGGAGCGGAAGTCCTGACGGCGGCCCTGCCGACAGCGGCCACAGCCATTGAGGCCCAGGTTCACCGCTAAACGTATCCGAGATCTTGAAATGATGAAGCTACGGTGTTGCAAAAATTTCTTTCTGAAGGTCAGCAAAGCAGGTCTCGCAGGCATAGGGTCCCGGTCTGGCTAGACCGCAACCAGGCCCCGGTGCCTGAGCAGCGCCTCCGTGCTGGGTTCCCGACCGCGGAAGGACTTGAAGACCTCCATCGGATGTCGGCTGCCGCCCAGGGCGAGCACCGTATCGCGGAAGCGGCGGCCCGTATCAGCCACCAGCGCGTCCTGATCGAGTCCGGCTTCCTCAAAGGCGGCAAAGGCGTCAGCGCTGAGCACCTCTGCCCAGAAGTAGCTGTAATAGCCCGCGGCGTATCCCCCGGCAAAAATATGGCCAAAGCTACAGAGAAAGGCATCTTCGGGCAGCGGCGGCAGGACGGTCGCTTTAGCGGCTAGGCGATCGCGCACGTCCCAGATGGTTTCACTGCCGCCGGGCTGATAGTGAGCGTGCAGCTCCAGGTCGAGCCAGCCCAAGTAAACCTGTCTCAGAATGGCGTTGCCGGTCATGAAGTGACGGGCAGCGAGCAGCTTTTGATAGTCCGCCTCGGGCAGCGCCTCGCCAGTTTGGTAATGTCGGGCTAGGCTGAACAGGGTCTCCCGGTCATAGCACCAGTTTTCCATGAACTGGCTAGGCAGCTCGACTGCATCCCACTCAATATTGTTAATGCCAGCGGCTCCGGCGTAGTCTACCTGGGTCAGCATATGCTGTAGCCCATGGCCAAATTCATGAAATAGCACCTCAACGTCGCCAAAGGTCATCAGGCTGGGCTCCCCATCTACCGGCGGAGACTGATTACAAATCAGATAGGCCACCGGCAGCCGCACCGATGACGGCTCGGCGGTCAGCCTGGCGCGGATAATACATTCATCCATCCAAGCACCGCCGCGCTTTTCCGCCGGTCGGCTGTAGGGGTCGAGGTAGAAAAAGGCGACTGGCTCACCGGTCTCATCGGCAATCTGAAAGTAGCGAACGTCGGGATGCCAGACCGGAGCCTGCCCGTCAGCTGCCGTAATCTGCACGCCAAACAGCCGCTGGGCCAGGTCAAACAGCCCCGAGAGCACATTGGGTAAGGCAAAATAGGGGCGCAGGGCCTCATCTTTGAGGTCGAACCGCGATTCCTTAACGCGCTCAGCCCAGAAGGCTACATCCCACTGCTTCAGGTCGTCGGCTGCGCCCTGCTCTCGGGCAAACGCTTTGAGGTCTTCCAGCTCCTGCTCAGCCGCCGGGTAGCTAGCGCTGCGTAGCTCTTCCATCAGCGCTTCTACCGCTTTGACGGTCGGCGCCATTTTGCGAGCCAGGCTGACCTTGGCGTAGTTGTCAAAGCCCAAAATTGTAGCCTGCTGCTGCCGCAGCTGAAGGATGCGGTCGATCAGGGGGGAATTGTCCAGCTCGCCTGAGGAAGCTCGGGTCAGGAAGGCGCGGTAGAGCTGTTCCCGCAGCGATCGCTGTCGGCTGTGCTTGAGAAAGGGCAGGTAGCTGGGCCGATCCAGCGTGATTCGCCAGGGACCCGACTCGGCTGTTGCCTCGGTTTCCCCAGCGTCACGGGCCGACTGGGCCGCCAAGCTGAGCAGACTGGGGGGTAGCCCCGCCACCTCTTCCGCCTGGGTCAGGGTCAGGCTAAAGGCCTTAGTTGCGTCTAGCACATGGTTGGAAAACTGGGTAGATAGCTCTGCCAGCTGCTGCTGCATCTGGTTGAAGTCCGCTTTGCGATCGCCCTCTAGACCCACGCCCGAAAGTTCGGCATCGCGAATCGCCGCCGTCACAATCCGCTGCTGGGCCGGGTCCAGGGTTTCCCATTGGGCAGACTGGCGCAGGGCTTTAAAGGCTTTGTAGAGCGGCTGGCTCTGGCTTAGGCGGCTGGCAAACTGCACCAGCTGAGGCTGCACGGCTTCGTAGGCCTGGCGCAATTCGGGGCTGTTTTTCACCCCCATCAGATGGCCGATGATACCCCAGCTCCAGCTCAGCCGTTCGCTCATTTGGGTGAGGGCTTCAACCAGACCCGCCCAGGTCGGCTCAACGGTTGCTTCTAAGCTTTCCAGAGACGACTCCAGCTGGCTCAGCAGCTGGGCAATTCCCGGCTCGATGTGCTCCGGTCGGATGTCGCCAAAGGGCGGCAGGCCCGACCCAATCAGCAGGGGATTCATCGTTTTCTGAGCAGTGGCATTGGCAGGAGTCATAAATGTCAGCAGAGATGAGGAACAGAGGAGAAAGCTGGGGCAATGATGAAGCTGTGAGCAAACCGCGCCGAGCCGGTGATTCAGATCGTTCTATTCAATAGGAAATTCGCGACTCTTACCCGTAGTCGTTCCGACTCTTATCCGTAGTCGTTCCGAGTTTTATTTGTCCTAGCATAGCGATAAATCCGCGACAATAGCCGGTCGCGCCTGCCCATCGGATCTGTTTCAGGGACAGAAACCATGCTGACTTCAGCCGGCAGCACGCTACCATACTGTTTTCAAACGCAACTGTCTCTAGGATAGAGCTATCGTCATGCGCCTTGGGACAGTTTTTTGAAACGCATTACGACCGGGCTGGTCATCTTTGGGGCCACCGTTGCGATCGCGGTCTGCGGCTACATCCTGGCTGGGTGGACGCCGCTCGATGCGATATACATGGTGGTGATTACCATTTTTGGCGTCGGCTACGGCGAGGTCAAGCCGCTCGATTCGCCAGCGCTCAAGATATTTACCATTTTGGTGATCATTGCTGGGGTGCTGTCGGTGACCTACATCGTCAGCGGCGTTGTGCAGTCGGTCGCGGCTGGAGAAATACGCCAGGCGCTCAATCTTAAACGGATGACACAGACCATTGCCAGTTTAGAATCCCATGTCATCATCTGCGGCTACGGTCGGATTGGCCAGATGATTGCCCATCGGCTCAAGCGCGACCAGCTGGCGTTTGTGATTCTCGACAATAGCACCGAGCGGGTGGCCGATGGCGAGGCCCACGGCTTCTTGATGTATCTGGGCAGCGCCACCGATGAGGAGAGCCTGGAGGCGCTGGGAATTCAGCGGGCGCGCGCGATCGCGATCGTCCTGCCGGACGACGCCGCCAACGTGTTTATCACCCTCACTGCCCGCGAGCTCAATCCCAATTTGACGATTCTGGCCCGGGGAGAGATGCCCTCTACCGAGAAAAAGCTGCGGCTGGCCGGCGCCGACCACGTGGTTTTGCCAGCGACCATTGGCGCGGCCCGGATGGCCCACCTGCTGACCCATCCCTACGCCGTCGATTTTCTTTCCCAGAGCGACGGCCGCGTCACTCTGAACGAGCTGCTGGCGGAAATCGACATTCAGATGAAAGAAATTCCGATTACGGCCGACTCGCCCCTGTCCGGGGCCACCATTGGCGACATTGAAGTCAGCGGTCGCGGCACCTTTATCATCGTGGCGCTCCAGCGCGAAACCGGTGAGACGCTGATTCACCCCGCTCAGACCACGCCGCTGATGACCGGAGATACGGTCATGATTATGGGTCACCAGGACGATATTCCCCGTCCCCTCAGTCGTCGCGCCCAGCGCCAGCGGTCGGAGATGCGCTACCGGGGAGCAAGGCTGCGGCCCTAGCCGTTTAAAGCCCGCCGGACTGGTCTAGAACAGGGGGTCGCTGTAGCCCTCCAGCTCCTCTGGGCGAAAAGGGCCAATAATGCGGGCGGCCTGGGTCACGAGCTCATCGGCCCCTCGCACCACAATCAGATACTGCCCTGCCTCTAGACAGCGCTGGTAGGACAGCAGGCTATCGCCGATCAGCAGCTTTGGACCGTTGCCCATGAAGAAGCCGCCCAGCGCGCCTGAGCCCGCCCCTAAAACTCCCCCAATCAGCCGATTGCCCAGCGTTCCCGCCCAGGGAAACGTCTCCAGCCCGGTGATCGTGTCGAAGACGATGCCCGCCGCAAAGCCAAAGGGGATCAGCCAGGTCGCCATTAGCCTGATCTGTCTCCAGGTCTGCTGTCTGGGGTCCAACAGGTTAGCCTGTTCAGCCGTTTGGTAGCCGGCGCCGACAATCGAAACCTGGTCCTTAGGCAGCTTTGCCTCTTCTAGCGCGGTGTAGACCGCCTCTGCTTTGATCCGGTCGGCAAGGATAGCGACGAGATAGCTCATGATAGGGGCATCCTAGGTCGAAACAGGGGGGCGAAACAGGTGGTCGTGGCTGGGACTGTAGAGACGCGATCGCGCCGGGTCAGCCATCAGCGCTGGGCTGACTAAGTAAAGCGTAGTTCGAATCAGGTCTTCTTGCTCGGTGACGGCGGCCATCTGGCTGAGTGGCACCAGTCGAATTTTTTCGTCTGGCCAACCGACCCGGAAGCAGATGGCGACTGGCGTATCGCTGGGATAGTGCTTCAGCAGCTCGGCCTGGGCCTCAGCTGCGTGGCGGGCGCTGAGGTAGAGGCAGAGGCTGGCCTGATGCGCCGCTAGAGAAGCCAGCTCCTCGGTCGGTGGCACCTGGGTGCGACCGCTGATGCGAGTCAGGATAATCGTCTGTACCAGCTCTGGAATCGTCAGCTCGGCCTGGAGTCGGGCGGCTGCCGCCTGAAAGGCGCTGATCCCCGGCACCACTTCAACGGGGATAGCTGCCGCAGTGAGGGCCTGGATCTGCTCGTGGATAGCGCTATAGAGGCTGGGATCGCCGGAATGCAGCCGTACCACCGATTGCCCCGCCTGCACCCGCTCAGTCATCAGCGGCAGGATGGTTTCTAAAGTCATATTCGCCGTCCCGACCTTCTCTGCCTTCGGGTTGGCCATCTCTAAAACCGCCGGGGGCACTAGAGAGTTAGCGTAGAGTATCACGTCGGCCTGCTGAAGCAGGGTTTGGGCTCGCAGGGTCAGCAGGCTGGGGTCGCCGGGGCCAGCGCCAACGATATAGACGGCTGGTGCCAGTGGAGCAGTCTTAGGGGTCATAGGGTTTGCGCTCTGAAGGAGTTTGCGGGGCATTTGAGGTCGCCTTCGACGGCTGTTTCACGACGTCTGGCAGCGGTCGCCGGAGCAGATAGAGCCAGACTAGCCCCAAGCTGCCCAGCCCGATCTCCGCCAGGCTAACCAGCTGGGCCACCCGCAGCGGCCCCAGCATCAGGCTGTCGGTGCGCAGTCCTTCAATCCAAACTCGGCCCAGGCTATAGGCGATCATGTAGGTGAGAAATAGGGTGCCGGTCTTCAGTTTCTGAGGATGCCGCAGTCCCCAGAAAAAGAGCGTCAGCAGCAGCGCAAATACGCCCAGGTTCCACAGCGACTCATAGAGAAAGGTGGGATGGAAATATTCAAAAGCCCGGTAGCCAGCGGGTCGCTGGGATAGCGGAATATAGAGCTTCCAGGGCAGGTCGGTTGGGCTGCCGAATGCTTCAGAGTTAAAGAAATTGCCCCAGCGGCCAATCGCCTGCCCCAAAATCAGCGACGGCGCCACCAGGTCAGCCAGCTGCCAGAACCGCAGCCGATTCAGCCGGGCGAAAATCAAAGCCGCGATCGCGCCCCCCAAAATTGCCCCGTGGATCGCAATTCCGCCTTTCCAAATGGCAATC
The DNA here is from genome assembly GCF_015207255.1 of Vasconcelosia minhoensis LEGE 07310. GTDB lineage: Bacteria > Cyanobacteriota > Cyanobacteriia > Phormidesmidales > Phormidesmidaceae > Vasconcelosia > Vasconcelosia minhoensis. The sequence goes on along the minus strand of NZ_JADEXG010000021.1, from coordinate 6,746 downwards.
ATGTCGGCAGGACGGCCCGCATAGGACTCCCACTCAAACAGCACATAGTACAGCCGAGCGCAGGGGATCGCGCCGACCACCAGCCAGATCACCAGATCGCCCAGCTGTTCCGAATCGACGCCGCGCTTTTTGGCCAGATATTGTGACAGCGTGACGCCAATTAGCACCGCCGAGGCAATCAGCAGCCCATACCAGCGCAGCGTCAGCGGCCCAATATCGACAATTTCAGCACCCGGCGACTGAAACCGGCCCAGCAGGGCCGCTGACGACCCCATAAACTCAATCAAACTATTCACCGCCTGTGTCTAAATCCGCTACTGCTATTGTGCCAGGGATGAGACAATCTGCCGGGTAGGTTCTAAACTGCGATCGCTAGATGTCGCTGGGATGCGGGTTCCGCCAATAAATCAAGCAACTGGCTAATTCTCTACCTCGGCCATCTCAATCACCTCGCCGTCGTAGTCCTTAACCAGAAAATTGAGCGGTCGATTGCGGCGCAGCTTGTGGCGAATGCCGCGGGTTTGGACCTGCATCAACCAGAAAATTGAGCGGTCGATTGCGGCGCAGCTTGTGGCGAATGCCGCGGGTTTGGACCTGCATCAATAGGTATTCTAAACAGTCGTGATCGAAGCAGACATGGCGCTGGCGGTTTTTATTGCCCAGGCTAGCTCCTGAAATAATATGCAGCTGGTAGTTCTTTCTAAGCTGATACCAAAGCCCGTCGGGACTGCTGTAGGCCGCTTCGGTCGGCCGCCCCAGGGTAGACATATACATCGGGTCGAGGCCCGCCGTCCCCAGGCTTTGCTCGTAGTTGTAGTAATAGTGGAGCGGCACGTCGGCCGCGGGCAGCTCTAGCATGCCCTCATAGAAGCGCCGGGCCAGCTCCAGGTCAGACACCATCACCGTATGCACCTTGGGCGCGCTGGTCAGGAACATCCACATCGCCCCGGCATAGGCGACGAGCAGCATCACCATCACGCCCTGGGTGGAAAACAGGCTATCTAGCGGCAGCCCCTGCCAGATTCCAGCCACCAGGGGGGCAAAGCCAGTATTCAAAAGACCGGTATCCAGAAGAATAGAGCTCATGGAAGATTACAAAATTTTTAATGAATACAGTAAATACAGCAGAAGCCAAACTTTTTCTTAGTTTATCAGGGGAATTTTCTTCCGGTCGCTTTCAGCTTGGCGTAAAGAAATTTAAAAACACAGACTTTAAAGATTTTGAGCATCTGTCAAGTTGCTGGGTATAGTGATAGCTATTTACCGGAGGCAGAGCGTTTGCCTGGAGCAGTCCCGGCGGATAGCGCTGCTAGCCCTGATCGTATTCATTTGGCTAGACCGTGCAGATTCCTAATTTTCCAGAATGTGACCACCGGCTGGTCGGGTCGCTTTCTCACTACAGCGACTACGGGCTGATCACACAGTTCCAGCAGCAGCCTGACTCGGGCCGATACTTCACGGCAATCTTTTGCCGCTATAGCCCAGTGGTCTACTCCCTGGTTCGCCATTCGGCCCGCTCGCCGGTTCAGTCCGACTATCTGTTCGCGCTGACCTGGCGGCACATTTTGCACGAGCTGTCTGGAATAGAGCTGCCAGAAACGCCGCCCGAGCAGGACAGTGCCGCTCGACCCTGGTTTCAGAGCTGGCTGATCAATCTCACCGCAGCCTGCATCAATCAGTCCCTGCTACCCGAGGTGGAGTCGATTCACTACTCGATTACCCAGGCGTCACCGCCACTGTGGTGCTATGTGAGCCAGGCCCTGGATCAGCTTGCGCCCCTGCACCGGCTGATTGTGCTGATGGCGCAGACCTTTCACTGGAGTGAAACCCGGATTGCCGCCTACCTACAGGCCGAAGGCGACGCGATCGCGCCTCACCAGGTGCGATCGCAGCTCAAGCTGGCCTACCAGGCCCTCGAAGCCGCTTTGCCAGACGACATTCGAGCGATCTATTTGGACTACGAGTGGGCCGACGCAGCCGCTGAAACCGGCTTGGGCCTTGGGTCAGAACTTAACGACCTGCTAGAGGCCGATTTCGACCTGAGCAGCCTGCCCCAGCGCCAGCCAACCTGAACCCGCACCGCTCCAAAAAAAGCAGTAGGACTGGGAATCGCTCGCCTAGGCCGGGCTGCTAGGGTCGGCATGGACCGCAGCAGTGGGTCGCGGCGCCGTGGCAATTGGCTGGGAGCCCGCTGGGCTAGGCGGGGCCTGCGGGACCGGATTGCGAGCCTCGATCAGCTTAATAGCCTGGCGGACGCTCTCGGGTAAAATCACGACGAGGCTACCAGCCGGGGCGCTATCCAGCGCTACCTCAATGGCTTCGCTCTCCCGCAAAATCGACTCATAGCGGCAATCGCCGACCGTTTCCAAGCCCTTGATAATATAATCGGCGGCTTCTCCCCGGGGCCGACCGCGGGTATCGTCATCTTCTTTGACAATCACCCGGTCAAACATCTGGGCCGAAAGCCGTCCCAGGGTAATAAAGTCCTCGTCGCGGCGATCGCCGGGCCCGCCGATCACCCCAATCCGCTGGCCCGGCCAGTTCTGAACAAACCCGGCCAGCGCTTCGTAGCTGGCCGGGTTATGGGCATAGTCAACCAGGGCATGAAAATTGCCCAGGTCAAACAGGTTCATTCGCCCCGGCGTCTGGGCGGCGGAAGCTCGGAAGGTTAGCAGCGCCAGCCGAATTTCTTCAATGCTGACGCCCTGGCTAAAGGCCGCTAGACTAGCGGCCAGGGCATTGGCAATCATAAACGGGGCGCGACCGCCCATGGTCAGCGGCAGATGGACTGCCTGCTCAATTCGCAATATCCAGTCGCCTTTGAGAATCGTCAGGTAGCCATTTTCGTAGACCGCCGCCAGTCCGCCGGCCTCGGTGTGGCGCTGGACCAGCTCGCTGTCGGGCTGCATTGAGAAATAGGCAATTTGGGCTTTAGTCCGCTCGGCCATCGCCGCCACCCGCTCATCGTCGGCATTGAGCACCGCATAGCCTTTGGGTCGGGTGACTTCGGCAATCACTCCCTTGACCTGGGCCATCTCTTCAACCGTATCGATATCGCCAAGCCCCAGATGATCGGCCGCGACGTTCAAGACAACCCCAACATCGCAGGCGTCAAAGGCGATCCCCGAGCGGAGAATGCCGCCCCGGGCGGTTTCTAAGACGGCAATTTCTACCGTGGGGTCCTGGAGGACGACCTGAGCACTCTGCGGTCCGGTCGTATCGCCCGGTTCAACCAGGTGTTCGTTGATATAGATGCCGTCGGTCGTGGTGTAGCCGACGACCTTTTGGGTCTGCTGAAAAATGTGCGCCGTCAGCCGAGTCGTCGTCGTCTTGCCGTTAGTGCCCGTGATCGCCACAATCGGGATGCGGCTGGGCTGCCCCGGCGGGAACAGCATTTCGATCACCGGTTCGGCCACGTTGCGCGGAATTCCCTCGCTGGGGGAGAAGTGCATCCGGAAGCCCGGAGCGGCGTTGACCTCGACAATCACCCCGTCAATCTGTCGCAGCGGCTGGGAAATATCGGAGGTGACCACGTCGATGCCAGCGATGTCCAGGCCGATCAGCTTAGCAATGCGCTGCGCCAGCCAGACATTGTGGGGATGAATTTCGTCGGTGCGGTCAATGGCGATGCCGCCCGTACTCAGGTTGGCGGTCGAGCGCAAATAGCAGATCTCTCCGTCGGGCAGCACCGTATCCAGGTCGTAGCCCTTATTTTCGAACAGCTGCCAGGTGGTGCGGTCTACGGTCAGCAGGGTCAGCACGTTAGCATGTCCCTCGCCCCGGCGGGGATCGCGGTTGGCCTCCTCAATCAGCTCGTCAATGGTCGAGCGGCCATCGCCGACGACGTGGGCGGGAACGCGCTCGGCTACCGCTACGACGCGCCCGTTGATCACCAAAATGCGATGGTCGCGGCCCCGATAAAAGCGCTCAACAATGACGCCTTTAGACACGTCTTTAGCGGCTTCATAGGCGGCTTCAGCCTGATCCCAGCCGTTGATATCGATAGTGATGCCGCGGCCGTGATTGCCGTCGAGGGGCTTGATCACGATGGGAAAGCCGCCGACCCGGTCGATCGCGTCTGCCAGCTCATCGAGGTAGTAAATGACGGTACCGCGCGGGACGGGCACACCGGCATTCTTGAGAATTTGCTTGGTTCCCTCTTTATCACAGGCCAGCTCTACGCCTAAAATGCCGGTGCGGCTGCTCAGGGTCGCCTGCAGCCGCTGCTGATAGACGCCGTGCCCCAGCTGGATCATCGCTCTGGACTGAAGCGGCATCCAGGGAATGCCGCGGCGTTCGACTTCTTGAATGATGGTTTCAGTACTCGGTCCCAGGGAGGCTTCGGCCTGCAAGTCTCTGAGGTCGGCCAGGTCCTGCTTGAGCTCAGACGCTGGGTAGCCGCCAGTTTTGGCCAGGCTGTTAGCCAGTCGGACAGCAGCCCGGGCAGCGTAGCGACCGGATTGCTCATTCTCATATTCAAAAACCACCTGGTGAATACCGGCAGTTTTCGTTTCCTTGGTGCGGCCGAAGCTGACCGGCATATCCGCCAGGGTCTGAAGTTCTAAAGCGACATGCTCAACCACCTCTGCCAGGCTAATACCTTCCTCTACCCGTTCGAGGAACCTCCGGCGATAGCTTGGGCCAGGCGTTTTTAAGCTGGGCAAAATTTCGGCCAGCCCCTCGGCAAGTCCGTCAATCTGGTCCGATCGCTGATCGGCAAAGACCTCTAAATCAAGCCGAATCACGATTAGCTGGGGATGGCGAACACTCCAGTAGTTGGGGCCTCGAAGCGTTAGGGTTTTGAGGATTCTCATGGCGGTGGGTGACGGGTAGAGCGGCTCGGAGAGTCGGTTTGGCGGGTGAAAAGCAGGCGGCTATGGAGAAAGCAACTTAGCCCATCGGGGCAGCAATGCGGTGATGTCTTAAATCATATCGATCCCCATGGACCATGATATGTACCTTAAGATTATGGACGCTCACGGGGTCGGTCGCACTTACGATCGGCTGATTTGTGTAGGTCATCTGACTGGAGTCAATTACCGTGACCGCACCCTTCCCTAAAACGCTGAAGCAGCCATCGCCGGTAAACAGGGCGCAGGTATCTTCATCGATGCCGATGCCGATGCGATCGGGCTGAATCGCGATCGCGCTAATCAGCCGGGCCATCCGATTGCGGTTATGAAAATGCTGATCGACCACGACTTCAGGGATGATCCCGAGCCCGGTAGACATATCCACCAGGGCGCGGTTGGGGGATTCCCCACTGCCGCCCCCGGCAATCATATATTCACCCATGGCAGCGGCTCCGGCACTGGTCCCGGCCAGGGTGAGATCGCCCAGCTGCGCCCGGCGGCGAATCTGCTCGATCAGCGGCGTGTCGGCGACCAGGCCGCACAGCCTGAGCTGGTCGCCGCCGGTCATAAACACCCCGGTACAATGGTCGATCTGCTTTTCCCAGTCGGCATCTTCGCCCTGGGATCGCTCGCGAATATCTAAGACGTCAATCGCGGCTGCGCCCATATCGTAAAAAATACGCCGGTAGCGCTCAGCCGTCGCTTCCGGTTCGCGGGAGGCGCAGGGAATAATCGCGATGTGAGCTTGGCTTCCCCCCGACCGTTCAAAAAAGGCAGACAAAATTTCTCGTCCTTGGACCTTATCTTCGGCACCACCAATGACGAGAACAGAGGGATTCTTAACCGGCGTCATCCTCTCTTCAATCAACAGAGTCTCCGATTGTTGCATGATAGACAGTATTGCGGACGTTTTTGGCCAGGCCAGCTAAGGGCTGACGAGCTGCCAATCAGCTGCCAGGTAAACTGGTTATGGCGGGTAAGCCATCAGCGAACGGTAGCTATAACTGATTAGAATACCGCTCAATCTGACGGTCAGCACAGGGCTATGTCCAATCTGCTGCCGCAGCCCAATTAATTTCACCTGTTTTTCCCCTTTAGCGCCGCCACCTCCGGGCCTGCCATGGATGCCCTCCGCTTCGACCTGATCAGCCTGTTTCCCGACTTTTTTGCTTCCCCCCTGCGCTCTGGCCTGTTAGGCAAAGCGCTCGCGCGTGGGATCGCCGTCGTGCAGGTGACCAATCCCCGCGACTTCACGACCGATCGCCATCACAAGGTAGACGATCAGCCTTACGGCGGTGGCGTCGGCATGGTGATGAAGCCAGAGCCGATTTACGCAGCGGTAGAGTCGCTGCCCCAGGGAGCGCGGCAGCAAACCATTCTCATGACGCCTCAGGGCCGGCCGATGGACCAGCCGCTGTTTCGGGAGTTAGCCAGTCAGTGCGATCAGATTGTACTGATCTGCGGGCATTACGAAGGCGTCGATGAGCGGGTGCGCTACCTGGCAACGCGGGAAGTTTCGCTGGGAGATTTTGTCCTCACAGGCGGTGAGATTCCTGCCCTAGCGCTGCTGAACGGCGTCGTGCGGCTGCTGCCCGGCACCGTGGGCAAGCCGGACTCGCTGACTGCTGAGAGCTTTGAAGGCGACCTGCTGGAATATCCCCACTACACTCGCCCGGCAGAGTTTCGGGGCTGGCCTGTACCGGCCGTGCTGCGCTCTGGTAACCACGCTGAGATCGCCCGCTGGCGGCTGGCCCAGCAGATCGAGCGGACCCAGCAGCGCCGCCCCGATCTCTATCGCCGCTGGCAGTCCGGGGAGTAGCTTTTTGTCAGGGTGATGGGGTGTTCGCGAAGCGTCGCCGTAGGCGTTAGGGGTGATGGGGTGATGGGGTGATG
>NZ_JADEXG010000082.1 GCF_015207255.1 Vasconcelosia minhoensis LEGE 07310 | reverse complement strand
TCATTGGTATAACCGACAAAGACTGCATCAGTCGCTGAATTATCGAACACCAGATGAGGTTTATGCAGAAAGTAGATGAGAAAGTCAGTTGATGTGTCATACTCGTTGAAAGCGTATTAACTACGTAAATCTTTCAGAGCTTAACTGCCCTTTCATGTTGTTCAGTCTCTGGGGTCCATTTCACTATGTGACCCAAAAGCTGCAAGACAAAGACGACATCCAGCTTGTATGTCAACCGACTGAAGTCTTAACGGCTCAGTTTCGAGCCGACCTTGAGACCATCACTGATCGCCAAATCGTGCTGCTGTTTGATGCTTTTGAGCATACAGGTGAAATCTTAGAGCGCTGGCTGCTAGAAATCTTAGCTGGCAAGCATGGAAGGTTGCCCCCGAACTGTATCTGGGTAATCGCTGGACTCAATCAGCTCGATTCCGTAGTTTGGTCGGGCTACGAGCCGGTAGAGCTTCAGTTAATTCCTTTCACCCCAGAAGAAGCTACAAAATTTTTGCAGAATAGTGGAGTATCTGTCCTTAACGAGATCAGCATAATTTTAGAAGGATCAGGGTGTTTACCCCTGCTGCTAGCCGTTCTAACGAAAAATGCTCATAATCACCCTGCATTGATGGGTGATACTAATGAAATGATGAGAAGCTTTCTACAGTCAGCCTTGAACCAGCGTTAACTCAGATTCCCTCGACAGCGCTTCTGAGCTTCCACGTAAATTCTCAGCGCAGCGGCCATATGCTACTCAGCTTCTTCACCCTTTGATTGAAACCACAGTAGAGTCTCAGAATCAACTCGCACAGCGACTGTTTCCGTTGCTGACGATGCAGGCATTCGTAGCTTAGCCTGTGAGAAAAACTCGTCACCAAGCGGTGGAATATCGGATGTGTCAATATCATCATCCGTCATCGCGTCAATTCTAGACCAGTCGGTTTTTGAGGTGTTGCTCATAGCAACATCAATGCTTATGTTTTGCAGCATCCTGAATTTTTTGCCGGAGACGAGCGACTATCTCAGGACTCAACTCAGGTTCTGGTTCACCAACCTCACGTGTAGCTAAAGCAGCTTCAACCTCCTCAGCAGATGCCGTTCCCAATCTTTGTAGCAGCTCATCAAAAGCCTGCTTCTGCTGCTTGACTTCCTCTTCAGGTACTACCCGAACGGTATAGGCCAGTGCAGCCTGGCGAGTGAGGGCATAAACTATGTATTGGTTTAGAGAGACACCTTCGCCTTCAGACAGGCGGGTTAGCTGCTGATGGAGGGTCTCTGGTAATCGAAGGGTTAATCGGCTCATACTCAATTCGCTCCTGATGTCAATTTTATAGCTAACTGAACCGGGGTTATTACCTGTAATCCTAAGCTCTCCCTCGCCCTTTGAAAGTCGCGAAGATTAGAGGTGATGACAGATGCACCTGCATTCATTGCACAGTCAATAACTAGGTCATCTCCCGGATCTGGAGAGGTTGGTCGCCAAGAGTAATGGATCGCCGTAAATTTAGCACGACTGAGTAGCGTGACCAAGACGGGCTGCAGGGGTTGCCAGCGAAATTGTGAGAGTTTACGAGATAAAACATCTTCGTATTCGTAGGCGAGTGCATCGGTAATATAAACATCGAGTAAGCCTATTAGCCAAGCCTCCATAACTAAGCTAGCTGCGCTACCCTGCTTCGTTAATCCCTCAAACACAACATTGGTATCAATGACAACACGAGAAGGTGGCACAGAGGACATGACACTACTTATAGCACTACAAGCGGTGTCGCGGAGCCGATCTTCTTATCCGTCGAAGCGTAGCGCCTTGCCCCTGACGGTGGTATCTATCTGGCCGCGATTGTAGACGACCTGGCCGCCGACCAGGGTGACGACGGGCCAGCCGGTGAGATTCCAGCCTTCAAATGGGCTCCAGCCGCACTTAGTTTTGAGTTCTTCGCGGCGGACGGGGCGGTAGGTGTCCAGGTCTACCAGCACCAGGTCGGCGTCATAGCCCGGTTCAATCAGACCCTTGTTGGGAATTTGATAGGCCTGGGCAACCGCCGTAGACATCCATTGGGCCACCTGGGCGACTTCGCAGCGGCCCGCCATGGCCTGGGTCAGCATCAGCGGCAGCGACGTTTCCACACCGGGCATTCCCGAAGGTGAGTTGGGGTAGCCCTTGGCTTTTTCCGCCAGCGTGTGGGGGGCATGGTCGGTGGCGATGAAGTCAATGACGCCATCGAGCAGCGCCTGCCAGAGGACTTCGCGATCGCGCACCGTCCTTAAGGGCGGATTCATTTGGACCAGCGTGCCAATCTTTTCGTAGGCGCTGACGTCCAGCAGCAGATGCTGCGGCGTCACCTCTGCCGTCACCCAGTCGGGCTTGTCCTGCCGCAGCAGCTCAGCCTCATCGGCGGTCGAAAGGTGCAGAATATGCAGGCGGCGCTGATACTTTTTTGACAGCTTCAGGGCCAGCTGAGTCGCCAGCAGGGCGGCCTGATTGTCCTGAATCTGGGAGTGAACCGCCGGGTCGGTGCGGCCCGCAAACTGCTGCCGTCGCTCCACAATCCGCGCCTGATTTTCAGCATGGACGGCGATCAGCCGCTGGCCCGTAGCAAAAATTCGCTCAGTCGCCTCAGCTTTGTCTACCAGCAGCGGACCGTGGGTGGACCCCATGAAAATTTTGATACCGCAGGTCGGCGTCGCCCGGTTCAGGTCAGCCCAATTCTCAGCGGTCGCACCGATGAAAAATCCATAGTTGACCAGACACTGACTCGCCGCCAGAGCTAGCTTATCGGTCAGAATTTCCTGGGTGGTCGTCAGCGGCAGCGTGTTGGGCATCTCCAGAAAAGAGGTGACGCCGCCCTTGGCACAGGCGCAGGTGGCGGTAAACAGGTCCTCCTTGTGGGTCATGCCAGGGTCGCGAAAGTGGACCTGGGGGTCGATTACGCCGGGCAGCAGGGTCAGCCCGGTTCCGTCAATTCTCGTCGCGTCATCGGCAGGGGTGGCGCGATCGCCAACCGCCACAATCTGGCCCGCCTCGATCGTCACATCACCCCGCTTAAAGTCGCCCGAGGGCAATAGGATCTGGCTGTTTTGAATAATGGTCTGGGTCGTCATTTTCGTCCTGCCCGGCTGTGACTTTAGTTCGGTTCGGCTTGAATTATGATGATTTAAAGCCGAGTCAGCTATGAAACCTAAGATAAGGTTGTCATCGCGCTTTTTCTATCCCTCTCGCGGATTCTACTGTGTCCAAAAAGCCGCCAAAATCATCGTCCAATCCCTGGCTAGAAGGGCTCCAAACCATTGGCATGAGTCTGATCCTGGCCTTCGGCATTCGCCAGTTTGTGGCCGAAGCCCGATTCATTCCTTCCGGATCGATGGAGCCGACTTTACAGATCGACGATCGCCTAGTGGTCGAGAAGATCAGCTATCACTTCAATCCGCCAGAGCGCGGCGATATCATTGTATTCTGGCCGCCGGAGGAACTGACGCTTCCAGGCACCCGCCGGGATGCCTACATCAAGCGTGTGGTTGGCCTGCCCGGTGACACTGTCGAAATTACCGAAGGCACTGTCTTTATTGACGGGCAGGCGCTGAACGAAAGCTACATCATGGCCCCGCCGGACTATCAGTGGGGGCCAGAGGTCGTCCCGGCGGAGTCGTATCTGGTGCTGGGCGACAATCGCAATCAAAGCTACGACGGCCACGCCTGGGGCTTTTTGCCTAAAGAAAACATTATTGGCCGGGCAGTCGTTCGATTCTGGCCGCCCGACCGGATCGGTGGGCTCGATTAGGCGGGCAACCAGGTGCGAAGCACCCGCCCGGTGAGGTCGCGGTTGAGCCAGGCCGTATTCGTGGAGAGTGACTTCAGCGCAGTGGGCGAAACCGTCCAGGCGGCGGCGGGATCGAATAAAACCAGCTCGGTCGGCTGATGCACTTGCACCTGTGGCGGTTCGAGGGCGAGGCAGCAAGCAGGCTGAAGGCTGAGGTAGCGCCAGAGCTGGAGAGCCGACCACTGACCCGAGGCGACAAACCGCTGCCACAGCACCGGCAGCGCCAGCTCTAACCCTACTGCGCCGGGCGGTGCCAGGCTGAAGGGAACGGTCTTCTCTTCGTAGGTATAGGGCTGATGATCGACCGCGATCGCATCCAACGTCCCGTCCGCCAGCCCTTCAATCAGCGCCTGCTGATCCAAGGGCGTCCCCAGCGGTGGCGCTAGCCGCAGGCTGGGGTCGTAGCTTTGCAAATCCTGACTATTGCAGACCAGATGCAGCCAGGTGACGCTGGCGCTGATCGGCAGCCCGCGAGCTTTAGCTTCCCGAATCAGGGCTACGCTGCGGACGGTGGAAATCCGCATCAGGTGAACCGGCGTCTGAGTCACGGCGACGCATTCTAGAATGGTGGCGACCGCGGTCGTCTCAGCGATCGCCGGGACCATGGGCAGCCCTAGCCGCAGCGCATCGACGCCTGCGCGGGCGGCACCGCCGTTAGCCAGAGCGCGATCGCAGGGCCAGAGGGCAATCGGCTTTTGCAGCGGCTGGGCATAGTCCAGCAGGCGGCTGAGCAGGACGGCGTTTTCTATCGGCTGGCCGTCGCTAAAGCCGACAGTTCCAGCCGTCGCCAGCTCCGCCAGTTCGCTCAGCTGCTGACCCTGGGTGCCGAGCGTAATCGCGGCCCAGGGCAGCAGCTGAGACCGACGAATACCCTGACTGAGCCGCAGCTGCTGGGCAACGGCGGCAGAATTGTCAGTCACCGGACGGGTATTGGGCAGCAGTCCCACCCGGGTAAAGCCGCCCGCCGCCGCCGCCTGCTGAAGGGACGCCAGGGTTTCCCGCGATTCATAGCCGGGCTCGCCGCTCTGGCTGTAGAGATCGACCAGGCCCGGAGCGAGGATTAGCCCTGCACCCTCGATAATGTCGGTGTCAGCAGGATAGTCGCTGAGGCTAGGCGCGATCGCGCTCACCCAGTCAGCCTCAATCAATACATCGGTCACGCAGTCCCGTTGAGAAAGCGGGTCGAGCAGACGAACCTGGCGAATTAGCGTACTGGGCATACAACCAAACTACAGGGCACCCGCCGCCGTTTTGTCCAGAATGCTGCCAGAGAGATGCATCGTAATATTGGCCGCGCTGAGCATCGGCACGCTGTTGGCCCCAGCCGGATAGTCGATCACGCTGACCGCCCCGTTACCCTGCTTGAACTGCCAGAAATGCTCTGGCCCTAGCCCCGTCACGTGGCAGAGGATAGCCTTGTTAATCGCATCGTGGGCGACCACCAGCACCGTTTGAGGCTGGTCACCGCCGCTGTGGGCCGCGACGATGTCCTGCCAGGCCGCGATCGCGCGCTGCCAGACCTGCTGTAGGTTCTCGCCCTCGGGCATCTGCACCGTCTCGGGCGCGGTCTGCCACTGGGACAGCAGCCCCGGATAGGCCGCTTCGATATCGGCCTCAAACTTGCCTTCCCAAGCGCCGTGGCTAATCTCCCAAAGCGCCTGCGATCGTGCTAGGGACACCTTGGGATGAAACGCTAGAATTTTTTCAGCAGTCTGCTTGGGTCGCAGCATCGAGCTGCTAACGGCGGCGTGGATGGGAATTTCCTTGAGAAAATCTGCTGCCCGGGCTGCCTGTTCCTGTCCGGTTGGGTTCAGCGGCACGTCGATCTGGCCCTGGAAGCGCTGATCCCGATTCCAGTCGGTTTCCCCATGGCGCACCAGCAGCAGGCGCGGCCCCTGGAAGCCCGTCCGCAGCGGCGGCAGCGGGCTGTCCATATGACCGGTCAGGTTCATCGACTCTAGCTGCACGGCGTCGCCCCAACCCCCGGCAAAATTCAGCACGCTGATGGCACAGTTCGCCTGGTAGAGGCGATTTAGGCTTTCGGGGCCGAGTGCTAGAGCAGAGCCAATCAGCGCTCGATTAATGGCACTGTGGGCGACCGTAATCACCGTCTGTCCCCGATGCTCGGTAAGCAGCTCCTGCCAAAAGCGAGCCGCCTGCGCCCAAATGGCGCGAACCGGGTAAAAATCTGCCGCGCTGCCGTCGGTTTGGGCCACCGACATGATTAAATTTTCCGGCTGCTGCCGCCAGGCGCGATACTGCTCGGGAAACTGGGCCTCGACGTCGGTAAAGGTGAGCGCTTCCCACAGCGGCAGGCTAATTTCCTTAAGGTCGTCCGAAAATTGGGGCTCGGGGAACTTGGGCTGCTGCTGCCGTAGGGTTTCGGCAATCAGCTCAGCGGTGCGGCGGGCACGCTTTAGCGGACTAGCGTAGATCGCATCGGGCACAATACCGCTGAGGGCGGCTCCCACTCGGCGGGCCTGCTGCTCTCCTAGCTCCGTCAGCACGGACTGATCGTCGTGCCCCTGGATCATGCGTTTGACATTGAAGCTGCTCTGCCCGTGACGGACTAGAATCACCCGGGTCGCCCGGTTCGGTGATGAAGTGCTCAGGGAATCGTCCTCTTCTGCTCGCAGCCAGTGAAGATTGTATCGTGTTTTAATGTGCCCTTCTGTGGGCTATCTCACTGTGGCCCGATTGCGACCTGAGGGAGCGATCGCGCTTTCTACTCCCCCTTCTATGTCCCACCCGATTACCTACAGTCCCGCCTTCACCCTCGTCCCCACTTACGAATGCTTTAACCGCTGCACCTACTGCAATTTTCGTACCGAGTCGGGCAGTCCCTGGCTGTCGCTAGCAGCGGCGCAGCAGCAGCTGACTCGTCTCCAGGGCCATGGCATGATTGAAATTTTGATTCTCAGCGGCGAAGTCCATCCCCAGAGTGCGCGCCGGGCCGCCTGGCTGGAGCGGATTTTTGACCTCTGCCAGCTGGCGCTGAAGCTGGGCTTTTTGCCCCATACCAACGTCGGGCCGCTGAGCCGGGCCGAGATGCGGCAGCTGCGGTCGGTGAATGTGTCCATGGGGCTGATGCTAGAGCAGGTTGCCCCCGCCCTCCAGCAGACGGTGCATCGCCATGCCCCCAGCAAAGACCCCGCCGCCCGGCTACAACAGCTAGAACAAGCGGGAGTTTTACGAATTCCCTTTACCACCGGGCTGCTGCTAGGCATCGGCGAAACTGAAGCCGACTGGGCCGATACCCTGGCCGCGATCGCGCACACCCACCAGCGCTGGGGCCACATTCAGGAAGTCATCCTCCAGCCCCACCAGCCGGGCCATCGCCAGGCGGCAGCCCCTTGCCATGGGGCGACGCTGCTGCGCGCCCTACGGCTGGCCCGCCAAATCCTGCCGCCGGAGATTACTTTGCAGATCCCCCCCAATTTAATCCGCCGCCAGACGGCCCTAATAGACTGTCTGACGGCGGGAGTCCGCGATTTGGGCGGGCTGGTGCCGCTGGATGAGGTCAACCCAGACTATGAGCACCCGCCCCTGGCTAGACTTAAGCAGCAGCTCCAGCGTCAGGGCTGGACGCTCCAGCCGCGCCTGCCGGTCTATCCGGCCTACGACGATTGGCTGGAGCCGCCGCTGCGGGCAGCGGTGCGGGACTGGCGCGATCGCCTTGCCGCTTTGCCTACACCCGGCCCCTGAGCATTTGGGCCATCTCATTCTGCTTTGGCGACTGCTCTAGGGCGACTTCCTCAGTGATTCGCCCGGCCTCATACAGGGCATAGAGCGACTGGTTCATTGTGCACATGCCGTCGAAGGTGCACTTCGGCAGGATGGCTTCGATTTCGTCCAGCTGACCGCGCAGCATGTAATCCTTAATCGCGTCGGTGTTGATCAGGATTTCGTGGAAGGCGGCCCGCTTGCCGTCGGTGGTGCGGCAGAGCCCCTGGGCGACAACGCCGACCAGCGATTCCGCGATCGCGATCCGCACCGGGGCCTGCTGCTCCGGCTCGTACATGCCCAGAATCCGCTCGACCGTCTTCACAGCGCTGTTGGTATGCAGCGTCCCGAAGACCAGGTGACCGGTTTGGGCCGCTTTGAGGGCAGTGTCGATGGTTTCGCGATCGCGCATTTCACCCACCAGAATGATGTCGGGGTCTTCCCGCAGAGAAGCCTTGAGCGCGTTCTGGAATTTCTTCGTATGGACGCCAACTTCCCGCTGCTTAATCAGCGACCGGCGACTCTTGTGGACAAATTCCACCGGGTCTTCGATGGTGATGATGTTCTTGGCCATATCCTTGTTGATATAGTCAATCATCGCCGCCAGAGTGGTCGATTTACCCGACCCGGTCGGCCCTGTCACCAGAATCAACCCCTTGTGGTAGTGGCAGATATCGCGAATCACCGGCGGCAGCGACAGCTGCTCAATCGTCAAGATCTCGACTGGGATCAGACGAATGACCAGGGCGGGGCCTCTGAGGCTGTCAAAAATATTGATCCGGATGCGGGAGAACTCAAACTCGGCGGCGCCGTCAAAGTCGAGCGTCAGCTTGAATTCTTGAATCTGCTCTGGCGTCATCACCTCAGCTAGCCAGCCGTAAAAGGTTTCCTCATCCGTAATCGGATAGTCGGTGGTGTCAATTTCTCCCCGGTTGCGGAATCGCGGTATTTCCCCAACCCCGACATGCAGGTCAGAGTAGCCCTTGTCAAAGGCTTCGCGGGCTAGCTTTTTCAAGGTGACCTGACCGGCCATGCCGGCAGCGGTTGGCAGCGGCGGCGGCGCTGCTGCCCGATGGGCCGGAGGGTTAGCGGGGGCGGCAGCGGCTGGCGTAGCCGCCGGGGGCGGTGGAGTCACCGGGCGGCCAGGCGGGGGCGGGGGCGGCAGCGGCGGACGTTGCGTGGTATTGGTCATAAGGCACCTCTTCCGTCAAGATCGCAGGCATAGAAAATTTCATCGCTCGGGCAAATCAGGTCAGCTGGCCCAAGCCTTCCCTATACTGCCCAAACCGTCCAGCCGATCGACCAGTTCTGGCCCCTCACCAACCCACCAGCGCTGTGCTAACCTAGTAAAGTTGTCAAAATTCACACATCTGGATTTTCGGGTGTCTCCTTGAGAGATGCGGCCAGATGGAGGTTTAACCCGAAAGGAGATCAATTTATGTCAGTTGTTTCTTTGGCTGATCTGCTTCAGTCAGGCGTTCACTTTGGCCACCAGACCCGACGGTGGAATCCCAAAATGGACCCCTACATTTTCAGCGCCCGCAACGGGGTGCATATCATTGACCTGGTGCAGACCGCGCAGCTGTTAGACGATGCTTACGGCTTTGTCCGTAATGCCTCTGAGCAGGGACAGAGCTTTTTATTCGTGGGCACCAAGCGTCAGGCCGCCGGGATTATTGCCGAAGAGGCTACCCGCTGTGGTTCTTACTATGTCAACCAGCGCTGGCTGGGCGGGATGCTGACCAACTGGGCGACGATCAAAACCCGCGTAGACCGCTTGAAAGAGCTGGAGCGGATGGAAGAGACCGGCGCGATGGCCCGCCGTCCGAAGAAAGAAGCCTCGATGCTCCGCCGCGAGCTGGAAAAGCTGCAAAAGTATCTGGGCGGGATCAAGCAGATGCGCCGCATCCCCGATGCCGTAGTAATCGTCGATGTGCGGCGGGAATACAATGCCGTGCAGGAATGCCAAAAGCTGGGGATTCCGATCGTGTCGCTACTCGACACCAACTGCGACCCGGATGTCGTGGACGTCCCCGTGCCCGCTAATGACGACGCCATCCGCTCGATTAAACTCATCGTCGGCAAGCTGGCAGACGCCATCTACGAAGGATCCCACGGCCGGGCAGCGGAAAGCAGCGACAACGATGGAGATATATACGACGGCTACGATGACGTCGATCAGTACGAAGATGAAGCGCCGGCTGAGGCTGCCGCTGCGAGCTAACCTTTACCTGCTTATAAAGTTGGATAGGTAATGTAGCTTTTTTTTGAAGCCCACATTCACATAGGACGAGGACTATGGCAGAGATTTCTGCAAAACAAGTGAAAGAGCTGCGCGACCAGACGGGCGCAGGCATGATGGACTGTAAAAAGGCGCTGAAGGAAAATAACGGCGACCAGGCGAAGGCCGTTGAGTGGCTGCGGCAAAAGGGCATTACTTCAGCGACTAAGAAAGAGGGCCGAGTCGCGGCTGAGGGCTTAGTGCACAGCTACATCCATACAGGTGGCCGGGTGGGGGTGCTGGTCGAGGTCAACTGCGAAACCGACTTTGTCGCTCGCCGAGAAGAGTTTAAAGGGCTGGCCCAGGATGTAGCAATGCAGATTGCCGCCTGCCCCAACGTCGAATACGTCAGGGTTGACGACATTCCGGCGGAGATGGTCGAGCGCGAAAAGCAAATTGAGATGGGCCGCGACGATCTGGCTAAAAAGCCAGACAACATTCGCGAAAAGATTGTCCAGGGCCGCATTGAAAAGCGGCTTAAAGAGCTCTCGCTGATGGATCAGCCCTTTATCAAAGATCAGAATATCACCGTTGAAGAGCTGGTTAAAATGTCGGTAGCCAAGCTGGGTGAAAACATTCAGGTGCGCCGGTTTGACCGCTACGTGCTGGGTGAGGGTATTGAGAAAGAAGCAGTAGAATAGGCCCAGAATAGGCCCAGAATAGGCCCAGAATAGGCCCAGAGCAGGCCGGTAGCTCGGAGCGCGATTTAGAGTACTGACGGGGGTACTGATAGGAGCGCGTTCTCTAGAGACTTTAGGGAACGCGCTTCTGTCTTAGTCAATCATTCAGCATTGCATGGTTAAAGCAAGAAGCCAGATTCAACGCAGGCTAGAGCAGCTGCAGCAGCAGACAGCGACGATGGCGGATGATTTTGACCAGCTCCATCGAGACTATCTGAAAGTGCTGGCCGAGGCCAGTCAGCAGCAGCTAGTTCTGGCCGCCTATCACCTCTGCACTCAGGTCTATCCAGACAAGTTCGTGGCGCTGTCGCTGAGCCAGCGAGAGCAGCTACAGCAGGCAATACGAAAGTTGGGGGCTGAACTGCTACATCAGTTTCTGGAAAGGCTAGAAGCGGCTCAGCGGCTCAGTCGGCAGTCGAATCAGGCCCAAGGCATCTCCGTTTTGAAGCAGCTAATGGCAGCGCAAAAAGCCGCGAGTCGGCAAGCCCATACCGAGAGCTTGGATGACAGTTTGGATGAAAGCTTAGAGGGGGCGCTAGATCCGTCTGAGCTAAACGCTGAGCTAGACGCTGGGGAAAACTGGAAAGTGGATGAGGGCATAGCGGCAGCTTACGATCAGATGGCGACTGAGGCCTACGATGAGACAGCAGACAATGAGGACTATGACGATCTTTCTGCCTCGTTAGACCTGGATGAGGCTCTGGCTGACTCTGATGCTATGCTGCTCGATTCGGCTGAGCGACTCTCACCGACCGAAGAGGCCGACCTGATGCAGGCGCTCGAAAACCTGGCGGCGGAGCAGCAGGCCGACGAGATCGCGGCTGAGTCTCCCCTACTGCCCATTCACCTGGCAAAGCAGCAAATGCTTTTAGATAAGTCGCTACGCGAAGTGCTCAAAGTCGTTTCGGAAGCGGCTAACCAGCTCTTACAGCAGGCTAAAATCGTGCCGACGCTGCCTAAGGCGCTGATGAACGCAGCTGCCGAGACGGAGGCGATGGCCGAAGCCCCTGCCGCCGTTCCCAATATTTTGAAGGTCTCAATCCGCGTCATGCGGGGGATGGATGGGCTGACCGCAGACGCCGATCGGGATAGCTCGGATAAGCCCAAGTCGAGATCGCGCGAGGTCTACGAAGTAGAATCGCTGCCCGAATTTGCGGTGATCCATCTGCGGCTAAGCGAGGTGGAGTTTGCCGACCCCAAGGTCTCCCTCTGGCGCGGCAAAATTCGCGAACGGATTGGCCGGCTCAAGCAGCTCGGCGTAGAATATCAGAAAACCGAGCGGGCGCTGGCCACGGCCAAAGCCGAAGACGCCTGGCGCGCCAGCTGGACCAGCCTGCAAGCTGACTAATCGGGAGCCCATGATTGCCGATCCCTCTCCGAGCCCGCCCGCCGTTGACTGGGTGCGCCTGCAAAAGGCGCTCAGCATCGAAGCCGAGCGCGGGTTTAACGACCTGGAAGGCCAGCAGCAGCGGTTTAGCGATTTTCTCAATACCAGTCTGAGGCAGGGCCTACATGCTTCAATTGCCCTCTCTGGCCGCGACCAGGAGCGCTGGCAAAGCCTGGCGGAGCAGTTTGGCCGCTACGATGACCTTTCCTTTGCTCAGCGCCAGCACCTGGTAGCCGATACTCGCCGGTTCTTACACCAGATGCAGCAATCAGTGGAGGCACTGCCGCTGATGGCAGCGGCTGCCGCTGGTCACTACGAGGCGGCGGGCTCCCGACCGCCTTCGGCAAAATCGGCCAGGCCGCCGAAAACGACTGACTTGGCTGGCAGCGCTGCGACCGAATCGCCTCAGGGACTAGACCAGCCGCTAACCTACCTGAAGGGAATTGGGCCGAAGAATCGAGATCGCTTAGCCAAGCTCGGCATTCTCACCCTGCAAGACGCCCTGTTTTACTATCCCCGCGACTACATTGACTATGCCAGGCAGGTGAAGATTCGCAATCTGGTGCCGGGTGAAACCGTCACCGTGGTCGCGACTGTGAAGTGCTGTAACTGTTTCAACAGCCACCGCAATTCCAAGCTGACCATCTTTGAGCTGCTGGTCTTCGACAGCACGGCGCGACTCAAGGTCAGCCGCTTTTTTGCCGGGACGCGCTTTCGCAATCGCGGCTGGCAGGAGCGGCAGAAGCGGCTCTATCCGCCCGGCTGCGTCGTGGCGGTGTCGGGGCTGGTGAAGCAAACCAAGTACGGCATTAACTTAGATAATCCCGACATCGAGGTGTTAGGCAGCGATGCTGACAGTATCGAGTCGCTGACGGTGGGGCGGGTGGTGCCGGTCTATCCGCTGACCGAAGGAGTCGGGGCCGACCTAGTACGGCGGGCCATCGTGGCGGCGCTGCCATCCGCCGCCCAGCTGCGCGATCCGCTGCCCAAGGCGCTAAGGCAGCAGTATGAGCTGGTTGACCTGCCGGTTGCGATCGCGCATATCCATTTTCCCCCCGACAGCGAGTCCCTATCTGTCGCCCGCCGCCGCCTCGTCTTTGACGAATTTTTCTACCTCCAGCTGGGCCTGCTGCGCCGCCGCCGTCAGCAGCAGGCCGAGCAGACCCAGATCCAGATGGCGCCGACGGGGGCGCTGATTGAGGAATTTTATCAGATGCTGCCGTTTCAGCTGACCGGCGCTCAGCAGCGGGTGGTGCAGGATATCCTCCACGATTTGCAGCGGCCCACGCCGATGAATCGACTGGTGCAGGGCGACGTCGGCTCGGGCAAAACGGTGGTGGCGGTGGTGGGCATTCTGGCGGCGATCCAGGCGGGCTACCAGGCGGCCCTAATGGCGCCGACCGAGGTACTAGCAGAGCAGCATTACCGCAAGCTGGTGAACTGGTTTAATCTGCTGCACCTGCCGGTGGAGCTGCTCACCGGCTCAACCAAGGCGGCCAAGCGCCGCAACATTCACGCTGAGCTAGCGACGGGCGAACTGCCGGTGCTGGTAGGTACCCATGCTCTGATTGAAGACCCAGTCCAGTTCAGTCGGTTGGGGCTGGTGACGATTGACGAGCAGCATCGCTTTGGCGTGGCCCAGCGGGCGCGCCTCCAGCAGAAGGGCGATAACCCCCACGTGCTCACCCTGACGGCGACGCCGATTCCCCGGACGCTGGCCCTCACCCTCCACGGAGACCTGGATGTGAGCCAGATTGACGAGCTGCCGCCCGGCCGCAAGGCCATTCAGACCACGCTGCTGTCGAGCCGCGATCGCACCCATGCCTACGACCTAATCCGGCGCGAAGTCGCCCAGGGCCGACAGGTCTACATCGTCCTGCCGCTGGTGGATGAGTCGGAAAAGCTAGACCTGCGCTCGGCGATTGAGGAACATCAGCGGCTGCAAGCGACGATCTTTCCCGAGTTCAAAGTGGGCCTGCTGCACGGGCGGATGTCTTCTGCCGATAAGGATGCGGCGATTACGAAATTTCGCGATCGCCAAACCCACATTCTCGTTTCGACCACCGTTGTCGAGGTCGGCGTCGATATCCCCAACGCCACGGTGATGCTGATCGAACATGCCGAGCGCTTTGGCCTGTCGCAGCTGCATCAGCTGCGGGGCCGGGTCGGCCGCGGCGGCAGCCAGTCGTTCTGCCTGCTGATGAACAGCACCCGTAGCGAACCCGCGATTCAGCGCCTGCGGGTGCTGGAACAGTCCCAGGATGGCTTCTTCATCGCCGAGATGGACCTACGCTTTCGCGGCCCCGGCCAGGTTTTGGGCACCCGCCAGTCCGGCCTGCCGGACTTTGCCCTGGCCAGCCTGGTGGAAGACCAGGACGTCTTGGAACTGGCCCGCACCGCCGCCGAGCAGATGATTCAGCAGGATGATTCGCTAGACGGCTGGCCCCTTCTCAAAGCCGAACTCGACCGCCGCTATCAAAAACTTATGGGCGGCGCCATCCTGACCTAAGGCAAAAATGCCTGTAAATACTTGGGTACCCTGCAGCGTCATGATGCCGTTCAATCCGCTTACCTCTCTGTAGGATACGATTAAGATAGCTTCAAATCAGGAGTGAAACTGTGGAAGAGTCTTTTGAACAGGCATCGGCAATCATCCGAACAGACTGGGGGTTAACAATTTCAGGTACGCGCATTACCATTTATGACGTGATGGATTATCTGACAGCTGGATATCCAGACAATCTTATTCGCGAAAAACTCTGTCTCACAGATGAGCAAACCGAGTCTGCCTTATCTTATATCACGGCTCATCAGGCTGAAGTAGCCGCGGAGTATCAGCAGGTTTTGCAAATTGCAGAAAAGAGTCGGCAATATTGGGAAAAGTACAACAGAGATCGCGTTTCCAATTCTTCTGAAATGCCAGATCGGCCCACCCAGGCGGCTCTCCGGGCCAAACTTCAAGCCTGGAAGGATAGACTTGAAGCCAGAGAGGGAGCGGGTCGGCTCTATATCCCCTAAGGTAATGCTCATTCATGGCCTGGCCAGGTCGCCCAAATCCATGGCCAGGCTAGAGAAGGCGCTCAAAAGAGAAGGCCATGAGGTCTTCAACCTGGGCTACCCGTCGAGAAAGTTTGAGAGCGATGATACCCGGACGCAGCGATGGGAAAGTCTCTGTTGAAAGCGCTAAAGTCGAAGGGATGAAGGCTTTCAAAGTCATCCATGCGGCCCACCCGGTGATTATGAACCAGCCGGGCGTCATCAAAGACGTGGTTCAGTTTTTGAAATTTGGCAGCTTTGACGCGAATCCTTCGATTTGACCGGTCTCAGGCGAGAGATTTAATCAGCCATAGAAGTGAGCGCGAGGCCTAGCAAGACCAGGCCCCGACAGCGGGTCAGTTGCCCGTTCCCTAGCTCTGTCCCTCCAGTCGCTGGATAATTTGCTGCTGGAGTTCAGGATCCTGCTGGGCCATGGCAAAAATTTGCTCAAACTCTTCGACGGTCAGGCCCTCTGCCTGGATGGCCTGCTCCATATCAGCTCTGGCACCGGCTCGAATGTCATCGACCTGCTCTGAGGCCGCTGAAAACTGCTCCGCCTGATCGGACGGAATCTCTGTGGTCGCTTCGGGCGTCTGCTGCGTCTGGGCAATGGCATTGAACTGATCGATCGTCAGCCCCTCGGCCTCAATAGCCGCAATCAGCTGCGGCTGGGTTTCGGCTCGAATCGCCTGAATTGCCTGATAGGCGCTGACGAAGCCGTCAATTTGGCTTTCAGATAACTCCATCGCCTGAGGCGGAGTCGGCTCGGCGGGGTCAATCTGCTGAGCCTCGGTTGGCGGAGTCGGCTCCGGCTCCTGAGCCATGGCCCACTCAGCCGCGATCGCGGGTGCTAAGAGCAGTAGGGCTGCCGTCAGGGAACCCCTGAGAAGTTTAGCTTTTAACATCGTTGGATTCTAGGGAATGCGTCATTTCGCTAAGTGTACCGCCTCATCTTAAAACCTAAACCTAAGAAACTTGTAAAGGCGACGACGGCTAACCCCTTTCAGTCAGCCCGATATTGTGCCAATAGCTCCGGCAGCGCATCGTAGCCTTCGATGCCGATCTGTTTGACCAGCTGCGATCGCTGACTCTGCAAATGCTGTTGAAATGTGGCTTCGCCCAGCTGTCCCTGTAAAACCATGGCTAAGCCTGCTGCCTGACGCCATTCCTTGGCGCCCATGCTCTCCAGCAGATAGAGGCTGAGGTGGCTGTAGTAGACCACGGCGGCAAACTGGCTGAGGGCGTGATTGGCTTCGGCCAGGTAGAGGGCGTGGAGGCCCTGGAGGTAGATGTTGCCCGAGGCTTGGAGGGTAGGCAGACCCTGCTCTAAAATCGCGATCGCGCGTCCCGGCTGGCCTGAAATGCTGTAGCCTAATCCCAGGCTGCTGTAGGCTAGGGCCTGACTTTGGCGATCGCTTTGTTTCCCCGCGAGTTCGAGGCCCTGCTCTAGATACGCGATCGCGCCGCCGTAGAGCGCTTCATCAATCCGCTCAGACGCCTGGCCCGAGAGCACCTGGCTGTAGCCCAGGTTCACCAGCGCATTCGCCTCGCCCAGCCGATCGCCCCGCTGGCGGGCGGCGATCAGGGCGCGCTGGCTGAGGTCAATCGCCAGCGGATAGTCGGCAGCGAGGGCGGCGGTGCGGGCCAGATGGCAGAGATTGGCAATTTCGCAGGCGGCGTCACCGGCAGCGCGGGCCGTTTGCAGCGCCCCCTGATGAAACTGCTCGGCCCGGTCCAGACGGCCCAGATTACGCTGAGAATATCCCAGCAGGGTCAGCAGCCGGGCTTTTTCCTGGGTGCCCTCGACCTGCTTGAGCGGGTCGGTGAAGTAGTCCAGCGTCTCCTTCAGATAGCTGCCCGAGAACGAGGCAAAGACGCCGCCGTAGAGCGGAAAGTCATCGCGCTGGGCAAAGCCGCGCAGGGTCTGGAGCATGGCCTGAAAGCTGGCTTCGCTGAGGCTGGGGCGGATGGACTGAAACCCTTGAAACAGCTGGCTCCAAACCGCCGCAAAGATTAAAAAAGTGCTGTAGGATAGCTGCTTCCCGGCCCGGATGTCGTAGGGCTGCCGGTCAAACCAGTTGACCAGGGACTGCTGAATCAGCTGGAGCAGGACCAACAGCTCGACCCAGCCGCCCGCCTCAATCTGGCTAGCCGCGATCGCGACTTCGGTCACCGGCTGCTGCTGCGCCAGGGCTGCAAACAGCTGCCGGGGCAGGGCGCTCTGTACCTGCTGCCGCCACCGTTCCCAGGGGCCATCCTGCAGCGCACCAAAGCCTACGGCGCTGCCCGCCGGACGGTAGAGCCAGCCCATCAGGTCGCCTTCCAACCGGCCAAAGCTCTCCAGCCCCGCCTGGATGCCCTGACCCAGGGATTTCAGATCCGCCGCAGCCGCGTCCTGCAGCCGCTGGGCCAGCTGCTTCAGCTGCTCCCGACTCAGCGGCTCTCCGCCCGCAGGCTGATTGGGGTCAACCACTTGCAGAAAGGCCAGCAGCCGCGCCTCGAGCGCTGCCGTTTGAAGTTTCTCAGCCGCCGCTGCGACGGCCTGACTGGCCTGCTGGGACTGCTGCCACTGCTGCCACTGGGTCTGAATGGTTTGCAACGCTCTGAGCATACGCGGCGCTTTCAAAGAAGTCTCCAGCTCGGGCTGAATCGCGTCGATTTGGCTAGCCAAACAGCGCTCAAAAATTTCGCCCGTACCGCGCTCAACGGCGTCTATGAGCCGCGATCGCACCTGCTGCTTAGAGCGAATATTCCCCTTTAGGGTTTGCTGCACAATCCCCTCAATGAGATCGAGATATCGCTCGTCTAACGACTTAAATTCTGAAGGTTGCACCATACCGACTCCTAGAGCGCCCAACGCCGAAAGCTAGCTTGAGGCCATTGTAGTAGCAAGCCGCACAGGCGACATTCCAGCCCCATTCCCCCCATCGCTATACTAGTGAAGCCCATCACTCCCCCAC
>NZ_JADEXG010000081.1 GCF_015207255.1 Vasconcelosia minhoensis LEGE 07310 | reverse complement strand
GGGAGCCCGTGTCAGACCCCGTTAGGGGCAGTGGGCGTTGAGCTGTCTAGCCACCCGTACGGAGAACAGCTGTGTCTGATTTCCTAGCCGGAGAATCCCCGCGCCTTCAGGGCGGGGAGCATGTCAAGTCATACCATCACGAGCACTGCCCATACTGGTCGATGAACTGTCGGCCACAGTCCACGCAGATATGATTTTGCTTGCCTTTCTTTGTGCCGTTTTTTCGGATGTGGCTGCCACCGCATTCGGGGCATTGCATAGAGAGCCTCCTATCGCTTCTTCATACCTCCATTATGCAACGCTGCGGCGGAACCAGCTGTATCAGATACAGACGCAGCTGCGGCTAGCTGAGAGTGCGATCGCTAAACAGATGGTCCATATAGCGATAAGCCTGGCGCGGCAAAGCTTCTGTAACCGTCGGTCAGCGATAGTGAAAGTTTAGGGCCGCCCCGTGGTCAATCAGCCATAGGGTATTCTGTCAGACTATCAGGTTAGGGTTGCACTGGGTGCGGTCGGGATTTATGACTAATCCGTCTAGCCAAAAGATTTTGGCGGCCAGATCGTCACTGACGTCTGCCAGTTCCGCTACGATAATTTTGGCGACTAGAGCAGCTGCGCTCTGAGATGAAGCGGCATCAAAAGGGAAGATTTGCCGATTCCAGCAGGCTCGATAAAAACTGGATCATCCGCTGTCCCTGCCAGGCAGAAAGCACACCGCAGAGCAGCGGAATAACTACAGAAATTCCTAGTTTGTAATGTTCTACTGCTGCCCAGCTGTCATAGGACATATCTACGGATAAAGACAAATAGGCCAGCACCGGCACGCCACTGAGAATCGCTCCAATCAAGAATCGCTGTCCTGGATTGGCCAACAACGGCTCATTTGATTCAGATTCAAGGGAATTTTTGGCGGGCATCAACGTTTTCCCAGAAAAGTTCTCAACTAGATTATCGCTTTAAAGCTAAGGAAGGCCACGGATATTCCACCTCCTGTGCTCAGGCTGATCTTGCTGGGTGAAGCAACTTCGCTTCATCTCAGTTATAAAACGCTCAATCCTATCGGGATGCTATGGGTCTGATTCCGCTTCGGCAGATTCTTCAACCCGCTGCCAGGTACCAATATCCCAGGTGCTGGCGTCCCATGGAGTAGGATCGACGCCGCTGAGCCGGTCGCTGACGCCGTTGGTGACGGCGCGGCGGACCAGCGGCAGCACGGCGACGTCTTGGGACAGGATCTGGTTCATCTGCTGGAAGAGTTGAGCTCGCTTTTCCTCATCCATCTCCTTTTGGGCCGCCTGCCAGAGCTTGTCGTATGCGGGATTGCAGTAGCGGGCATTGTTCGGCTTCTGCCACTGATTTTCCTGGGTAGCAATCTCATTGCAGAGCCACCAGCTCATATAGATAGTGGGGTCGGGGCTATCGCTACCGGCGTTATACTCCTGCATATCGGCGTAGAAATGGTTGATGCTGCGGGTCTCAGCGGGGTCAGCGGAGAAGAAACTATCCACCAGCACGCGGCGAATTTCGACGTCAATGCCAACCGCTTTCAGATCGGCCTTGACCATTTCCTGGGTTTTTTGACGCACCGGGTTAATTGAAGTTTGAAAGACCACCTTCATCTCGGTGCCGTCTTTATCCCGAATGCCGTCGTTATTGCTATCTTTCCAGCCCGCCTGGTCTAGCAGGGTATTAGCCTGGTCGGGGTTGTAGGGATAAAAGTTGGTATCGACGGTGTACTTCGTCGGGGCGACCAGCAGCTGGCTAGTGGTTCGTCCGGCCCGTCCGTAGAGCTGAGTCGCGATCGCGTCCCGGTCAATTGCATAGGCGATCGCCTGCCTCACCTTTAGGTCGCTCAAAAAAGGATGGGGGTGAGCCCGGCTCGATTTTTCACCGGTCTCCGTTTCCTGGTTGGGGTCGGTCGGGTTTAGCATAATCCGCTCAACGTAGGCTCCGTAGGTCGTGATCACATCGCCCTGACCCGCCGCTAGCAGCTCCCGCCGTTCGTCTACCTCCAGCTGAATATTGTGGGCGAAGTCGGCTTCCCCCGTTTTAAGGACTCTTTTCGCCGCCACATAGGGGGGGATGCCGCCCTGTAGTTCGACCAGCTTAAAGTCGGGTGACGTTCCCCAGTACTGTTCGTTGGGCGCAAAAATCCAGCGGCCGTCTGCCACAGTGATAAAGCGATAGGGTCCCGTCCCCACCGGCTGTAGATTGGTCGGGGCTTCTCGGGCATTGAGGCCCTTGTAGTCCGCAAACCGGTGCTCGGGGATAATCAGGCCGTTCTGGCCGGTAAACGGCAGCGCCCAGGAGGGGTTGGGTTGTTTAAAGGTAATTTTGATCCGCTGCTGATCGAGGGCTTCGACCTTTGCGATCGCGTCATAGTATTCAGCCGTCACCGCCGCCACCTCGGGATTGCGGATGAACTCATAGGTGAAGACCACGTCTGCGGCGGTGAACGGCTCTCCGTCTGACCAGCGCACATCCGATCTGAGCCTCCAGGTGACCGAGCGTCTGTCCTGGGCCAACCCGCCGTTTTCCGCCGTCGGAATTTCTGCTGCCAGCACCGGCACCAGCTCCCCGTCAGGATCGTAGGTGGCTAGAGGCTCGTAGACAATCCGGGACGCTTCAAAATCTTGAAATCCGTTAGCCAGGTGCGGGTTTAGCGTAGTGGGCGTGCGGCTGTAGAGCAGCCGCAGCACCGTTGGGTCGAGCTCTGCCTGAGGTTCTCCGGCATCAGAGCCGGTCGGAAGATTTGCGGTAGGAACGCTGCAACCTGACAGCCCCAAAAATAAGGAAGCGCCGAGCAGCCAGTAGGCAAACGAACGGGTCATGGCGGGTAAGCAGTTACACCAGTAGCGACTGTTAGGAATTGGATAAAAATGGTAGGCGCTCGGCAATTGGGTCAGAGACCGACCGATCGGCCAGCCTGGCCCAGTATTCGCTGAGAAAGTGAATCTGGCGCAGCCCTACTACCAGGTTCAGACCTGGAATCACTCCTTTCCCCTGATAGGCCCGCAGCTCGTCTTGAATCATCCACTCGTAGTAGCCGTAGTAGAGAAAACCCGTCAGCCCAGAGTAGAGGACCACTCGACTCTGGGGGCGAGGGGTGCCCAAGTTAGCTTTATCAGCGGAAGTAGCGGGTATACCAGCCGTCATGCAGAAAAAATTAGATAAATGCACCCTGACTCACCGGCTTCGGTCAGGGATTTTTTTGCGCGATCGCTATCCCGCTTCATTGTCAGAAGATGATTCTGTAGGCGTCTCAGTTTCAGCTGCGGCTTCGGCAGCGGCTTCAGGGGCTGCCTCGACGACCTGATCGGCAACGACATCGGTGTCGGCTGCCTGGTCTGCCGCAACTTCGACTACCGCTTCAGCCGATTGGTCTGGCTCAGCTGACTGCTTAACCGGCTTTGGCCCGCGCATCAGGGCAGGGTTAACCGCCGCTCTCGGCGCTTTATCCTGATCTCGGCCCTTGCCTCGGCCCTTACCTCGGCCCTTACCTCTGCCGTCGCCGCCTGAGGGCCGCCGATCCGACACATTCTGATTTGAGGGGCTTCCCGACGAAGCGCGATCGCTGAGGTCGCGATCTTTCTTTAGAATAGGTTTTTCTGCCATGGGTTCAAATAATTAGCCGCCTGCCGATCCTAGCATCTGACCCGCGATTTGCCTGGTCCCGCAACCGCGATTGCTCAAAAGATCGGCCCCAATTCTACGCGGGCTGCCTAGCTCGACGGCCGATCTTCTGAGGGCTAATGGGCGCGATCGCATCCTTCAAGGATCGCGTCCGCGTCGCTTTTTGAAAGACATTGGCCTGATAGACCAGGGCATTATCAATATCCACCGCCGTCAGCCAACCGCTCTTGCTGTGGTAGGCACCCGTATCAATTCCGAGCCAACCAGGTCCTTGGGCAATTTGGCCGGGGCTAACATCGGGCAGCGTAAAGGTGATAGTGTGACCGACGATGACCAGCTTGTCTGTGAAGTAGGGGCGCTCAAAGCTCTGAAACGGTTCGCGCACCCAGCAAAAATCCTGGCTAGTTTGCTGACCCAGCGGCTTGCGCGGGTCAATCCCAGCGTGCACCAGCCAAATGTCGCCCAAATCTAGGAAGAGCGGCAGCTTTTTCAGCCATTCAATATGGGCCAGCAGATGGTCAGTGGTGGAATAGCTCGCGAGCGTAGTCTGGCCGCCGCTGTAGAGCCAGTTTTGAAAGGCAGCCATATTCGTGCCGCCGTTGGGAAAGGCGTCTAGCAGCAGCTGCTCATGATTGCCGAGCACGCAGGGATAGTTGTTTTTACGGACAAACTCAATCACGTGGGCGCTCTTGGGACCCCGGTCGATTAGGTCACCGACGAAGTAAATTTGGTCGCCCCGGGCCGGCGCGATCGTTTCGAATAGCTGCATCAGCCCGTCGTAGTGGCCGTGGACATCTCCAATAAAAATACGACGGGGGGGGTTAGTCATCACAATTAGTCGCAGTTACTTACTATCATGATGCCTGTTTTATACCCGACATTACCACCCTGAAAGGACGGAGTTGCCCTAAGACAGCGCCGCTCAAAAGTTAGAAACTTGCTAGCTGAGGGGGTCAAAACCGCTACTCCGGATCGTCATAGGCAGAGCCGTCGGCCGTCTCTAGGACAAATCCAGCATCGCGAATCATGGCAAAATCACGCTGGGCGGCCTGCCCAGGCGTTGTCAGGTAGTCGCCAATAAAGATAGAATTCGCGGCATAGAGGCCGAGGGGCTGGAGCGATCTCAGATGCACCTCCCGCCCGCCGGCAATCCGAATTTCCTGGGCGGGCAGCAAAAAGCGAAAGAGGCATAAAATTCGCAGGCATCGCTGCGGCGTCAGCAGCTGCTGCCCAGCAAATGGCGTTCCTGCAATCGGAATGAGAAAGTTTACCGGCACGCTGGTCACCTCTAGCCGCCGCAGCGTCAACGCCAGGTCGATAATTTTATCGTCCGTCTCGCCCATACCCAGGATGCCGCCCGAGCAGGTGGTCAACCCGGCAGCCTGCACTGCCTGTACCGTTTCCAGTCGGTCCTGAAAGCCGTGGGTGGTACAGATTTGCCCATGGTGAGACTCAGCCGTATTCAGATTGTGGTTGACCCGGTCTACACCCGCCTGAGACAGGCGCTCAGCCTGACCCTGATCGAGCAGCCCCAGCGTCGTACAGACCCGCATAGGATACTGCGCTTTGATCTGGCGCACCGCTGACAGAATGCCTTCAAATACGGGCTCTGTCGGCGTCCGACCCGAAATCGCCATGCAGAAGGTGCCAGCCTTGAGCTGATGGGCACGCTCGGCAGCGGCAAGGATTTTTTCCTGGGACAGCAGCGGATATTTTTCAATATCGGCGGTCGAAATTTTGGACTGAGAGCAGTAGTGGCAGTCTTCGGGGCAGAGGCCGCTCTGGGCGTTGAGCAAAAAGTGTAGGCGGACTCGGTTACCCCAGTAGTGATGGCGAATGCGGTAGGCCGCCGCAAGCTGGTCTAATAGATCAACGTCTGGCGACTGTAGGATTGCTCGGCCCGCTTCGCGGGAGATCAACGCTCCAGCCAGCACCTGCTCGGCGAGCTGAGACCAGTCTAGGGGGGTCGCGGTCAGACTCATAGATGATTACCTGCGCTTGTCGCTTACTAAGCTAGTACGAGTTGGGTTCAAAAAACATCCCAGCCGCTTGAAGCAGCCGGGATGTCCAAAATGTAGGTCAGGTTAAAAATCAACTTAGAACGACATCTCTGCCGCCTGTACCCGCTCCACCTGCTTCTTCTTAAGCACCAGCAGAATCTGCGAAAGCGTCACCGCGGCGATGAAGGCCACTAGCGCCTTGATCCGATTTGGGCTTTGCAGCACGATCTCGGTATCCATCTGGCCAAAGCCGCCGACGTTGGGGTTGGACGTGATCGCCTTACCCGCTTCTACAATGTCGCCTTCACTGACGAGCAGCTCAGGTCCAACGGGGATATCTTCTGTCACTGCTTCGCCATCTTCCTTGGTAATGGTGACGCTGTAGCCCGAGTCCGTTTTCTGAATCGCCGAGATGGTGCCGGCGACGCTAGCCTTGACGTCTGTATTATTTGATGCCTGGCCAGTCGGATAGACCTGCCCGCGGCCCCGGTTGCCGCCGGCGTGAACGGCATATTTACCAAAGTGGATGTTCTTATCAGTCGCCGGGTTAGGAGAGAGGATGGGGAAAGCAATTTCCTGATATTGTTCACCCGGCAGCGGGCCAACCAGGAGGATATTGTCATCTTCTTCGCTATAGGGCATGAAGTAGGTGCTGCCGACCTCTTCTTTCATTTCCTCGGGGATGCGCTCAGGCGGCGCTAGCTTGAAGCCTTCGGGCAGCATCAGCACGGCGCCGACGTTCAGCCCGCCTTTGCTGCCGTCGCCCAGTACCTGCTGCGTATCCAGGTCGTAGGGAATTTCAACTACGGCTTTGAAAACCGTGTCGGGTAGAACGGCCTGAGGCACTTCCACCTTGGTCATTTTCTCGGCCAGGTGGCAGTTGGCGCAGACGATACGACCAGTGGCTTCGCGGGGTGTTTCATAATTTTCTTGAGCCCAGAAGGGATAGGCCGCCGCCGACTGGGGAAAGACCCAACCGCTAGCCAGGAGTAAAACTAGAGCCGCGATCGCGATTCCCATCCCCCGGCTCAAAGACTGGCAAAATCTGCGGATAGTGCAGAATAACGGGCTCAATTGGCTTGGCATAGTAAAAGAGGGTTTCATCCGTCTCAGGTCAGCACATTAAAGAAGGGTTATCAAAACAGCTGGCGATTTAAGTCGCAGCCCAGCAGCCTTAGGTCCACCAGGGCTTTTCGCCAGTGCGGAAGTCGGTTTCTGTCCAGGGCGTCAGCGCGACCGTATCATCTTCGGTTTTATCGGCGTGGGCCAGCGCTAGAGAGAGCGGTGCCGGTCCGCGCACAACCTTACCCGCGGCGTTGTACTGCGACCCGTGGCAGGGACAGATAAACTTACCCTCCGCAGAGTTCCAAGGAACAACGCAGCCCAAGTGGGTACAGATAGAGTTAATCCCGTAGCTTTCCAGACCGCCGTTTTCTTTCACCACGAGATAAGTGGGATCGCCCTTCAGCCCCTGGGCGAGAACGCGCTCACCGGGACCATGCTTTTCTAAAAACTCGCTCACCTTGATGTTGTCACCCAGGGCATCTTTAGCCGTTACGCCGCCGCCCGCTGGCCCGCTGGAAGGCGGTACAAAATATTTGATCACTGGGTACAAAGCGCCTAAGGCCGTTCCAGTAATGGTGCCAAAGGTCAGCAGATTCATAAATTGGCGACGTCCCAAATCGGGGACATCCGGGTTTCCAGAGGCTTGGGTCATATCAGTATGAGTAAATGAGACTTTGTCACAGAAGTTCGCAGTTTCCACCGCTATTATTGCATTTTGAGCGCACCCTGGCTCGGCCTGGCAGCTGTGAATCGTGATTTGGGCAGGGAGAAAGCGGCCTAACGGCACGCGATCGCGCCCCGGCTCCTGACTCAAAATCCTTTGCTAAAAAGTAATTCACCGTCTGCTAAGCGGTTCAGCCGTAGCCGAGTAGGGAGGCAATCTATACATAAGAGCTTTTCTATAGACGGAAACCAAGGTTCAATTTGTGTAAACAAATATAAACTAGTTAGGAATTGCGATGATTTCAGCGTCATGACCGGGCAAGAGCTGCAGAACCTGCTGAATCAAAAATGGGGCTACTCCTATGATGTCCAGCTGCGGAGAACCCCCCGCAAAGTTTTCTTTCAGGTGATGTGGCGCTACCTAGAGCAGGCCTCATTCCCTATGACCGAAGCTGAGTACTGGGAACACCTAGATCAGGTCCTGCTCTACCTTGATGCCTGGGGCTGTACCCAGCAAATTTGCCAGTTCATCGAGCGGACCGCTGAGCGCCCTCGTTTGGGGCGAGCTGTGAGCGTGCCGATTGACTTGGGTGACCGCGCATCGGAGTGGCTGCTGAGTGACAGATGACGCTAGATGCATGTTTTGAGTTTTTTATATTGGTGCATATAGCGTAGACTCTAAATTTTTGTTAGCCTTGGGTGAAGATAAGTTAATTTTTAAAGAAGTTCGCTAATCCGACGGTTCTATCGAATCGGTTCCTTAAAATAAGGTTGTCATTAGGTTAATCTTTGCTGGTCTGAATGCCCCCCTGCCAACCGCACAGCCTGCTCTTGTGACTCGGCTCTTTCGCAAGGCTCGTCTTTTCAACGTCTCCAGGGCCGAGCAAGCCTATGGGAACTATCTTCTGACTAAGAAAATCTGGCTCATCCCAGATCTATGAGATTTCATGACTGCTGACGACGCTTTGAGGGTTTGCTGTGATTCGCTCTGCCACGTTACCGCTTCAGACGGTACTTCCCCGTCTTGAGGACAATAATCGCCTGAAGCTATTTTCGGGCTCTTCCAACCGCGAGCTCTCCAGGGAGGTGGCGCGCTATCTAGGAATTGACCTGGGGCCGATGGTGCGCAAGCGCTTCGCCGACGGCGAGCTCTACGTCCAAATCCAGGAGTCGATTCGCGGCTGCGATGTCTACCTGATTCAGGCGACCTGCCATCCGGTCAACGACAACCTGATGGAGCTGCTGATTATGATTGATGCCTGTCGGCGGGCCTCAGCTCGGCAGATTACCGCCGTTATTCCCTACTATGGCTATGCCCGAGCCGATCGTAAAACCGCCGGGCGCGAGTCGATCACGGCTAAACTGGTGGCCAACCTGATTACCCAGGCCGGGGCCGATCGGGTGCTGGCGATTGACCTGCACTCGGCGCAGATTCAGGGCTATTTCGACATTCCATCTGACCATATTTACGGCTCCCCGGTACTGGTGGAGTATCTGACCAGCAAGGAGATGGAAGATATCGTCGTGGTTTCTCCAGACGTTGGTGGCGTGGCTCGGGCGCGATCGATGGCCAAGCAGCTCGACGATGCGCCGTTAGCCATTATTGATAAACGCCGTCAGGCCCACAATGTGGCTGAGGTGATGAACCTGATTGGCGATGTGGCGGGGAAAACCGCCGTTCTGGTCGATGACATGATCGATACGGCTGGAACCATCTGCGAAGGCGCCCGACTGCTGCGGCAGGAAGGCGCCAGCCGGGTCTATGCCTGCGCCACCCATCCGGTTTTCTCACCGCCAGCGGTAGAGCGGCTGTCGAGCGGCCTGTTTGAAGAAGTCATTGTGACGAATACGATCCCGATTGAGCCAGACCGGCAGTTTGAGCAGCTGACAACGCTGTCTGTGGCGAATACGGTGGGCGAAGCGATCTGGCGCATTCACGAGGAAAGCTCCGTCAGCAGTATGTTTCGTGGCTGAGGCAATGAGCGGATCAGGTTCGCTAACGGCATCCTACGTATTCGAGGCAGGCTCGGGGAACTAGATTTAACTCGCCGCTGCGGATGCGGGCGATCGCGATCCAAAACGCCTTGCGCCTGTGTTTGCCTTCGATTAGCTCAAAGGTCTGGTCGAGCTGGTAGAACTTTGAATCGACAAATTCGCAGCGAAATAGCTGGAGCAGCTCGTGACCCGGCTTATCGTTTAGCGTAAAAATATTATCAATACAGGTCAGATACTCAATATTTTTCAGCGCTGCCTGAATTTCTTCGAGAAACTCCCGCGCTAGTGCCGCCTGGCTGGTTTCGCCAAAATCAATCCCGCCGCCCAGGCAGCGATAGAAGGTCTGCCCCGTGACCCGATCTTGGCCCGAACTGACGAACAGGTGACCCTGATGCTCAATCAGTCCTAGCGCAATCGGGCGAATTCGCTGAGATTTAGCCATCGCTATCCCTAAAACCCTCGATCGAAGCTAGTCAGCAAAGGCCGCATCTGGGTTTTCCTGCGGTATGGGCCAGTCTGCGTTTTCTCCACCGATGACAATTTGCGCGATCGCAACATAGTCCTGGCTGAACTGGCGGACAGTATTAATCAGCACGTCCAGCGCTAGCGCATCGGCGGTGCCCAGGTCAAACCAGCAGCGCGACCAGAGGCCGTTAAATTCGACCTCGCCCATATTGTGCATCAGGGAAACGAGCGAGCGCTCGGCCTCGGCTTCGTCATAATCGAGGTAGCTGATCTCTAAGCCGGTTTCCTGCACCTGCAAATTTTCGGCATTGAAGCCGCCCAGCTTGCCCATGAAAAACCAGGAGCTAAAAATTTCTTCCACATACTGCTGCTCCATCTTGGAGGGCACCGTTTCAAACTCTAGCCAAATCCAAAGGTTAAAAAAGTCGCATTCGCGGAATTGAACCTGCATTGAGAGCCTCTTGCTGCTTTATGTCGCGTCATGTCTGAATATCGTCTAACGCTAGCTGGTGGAAACATTCAGAAGGGGTGCACTATACAATCGAAGGATATACGCAAAACGACTTGAATGCTTCACCTCAGAGAAATTGGGTATCATCCCACCGCCAGTCAGCTTCCTATCTTAACGGATATTTCACTTGACCTCGCACCCAAGCAGATGGGGCTGATCGTGGGACCGAGCGGTTCAGGAAAATCAACTCTGCTAGAAATTTTAGCGGGGCTGGCCGCGCCAACCTCGGGTGAAGTGTTTTGGCGCGAGCAGTCGCTGCCACCCGAAGCCCTACAGCAGCTCGGCGGCCTGGTTTTCCAGTTTCCCGAGCGCCACTTCTGTGGCCATACGGTCTTTGAGGAGCTGCGGCTGGGGCACCCCGAGCTGAGCTCTGAGCAGGTACATCAAACCCTGGAGTCAGTGGGGCTCAAGCAGATTTCCCTCCAAGCCGCGCCCCATCGCCTCAGCGGCGGCCAGCAGCGGCGGCTAGCGCTGGCGGTGCAGCTGATTCGCAAACCCTATCTGCTGCTGCTGGATGAGCCCACAGCGGGCCTGGACTGGTCTATGCGGCAGCAGCTGGTGAGTCTGCTGGCCAAACTGAAGCAGGACTGGTGCCTGCTAATCGTCTCCCACGATGCCGAAGACCTAGCGGATATTGCCGACTGCTGCTGGCGGCTGAACCACGGTCGGCTAGAGCCAGCCGACCCGGCTAGCTTTGCCCGACCGCAGCCCCTGTCAGTGAGTTAGGCCATGGCTTCTATCCCTCAGCTGCCCGCTGCGCTCGACCGCTGGCAGCAGACCCTAAACTGGCAGCCGACGGCCCAGCAGCAAGCGCTGTTTCAGCAGCTATACGAGCAAATCTGTCTGGGCAACCAGCGGTTAAATCTAACCCGCCTTACCGAGCCGAGCGATTTTTGGGAAAAGCACCTGTGGGATTCGCTCAGCGGCATTGCGCCCTGGCTCAATCCGAATCAGACTGCGCCTAGTCCAGTCCAGACCGTGATCGATATTGGCACCGGCGGCGGCTTTCCCGGACTGCCGGTGGCGATCGCACAGCCGGCCTGGCAGGTGACCCTGCTCGACGCCACCCGTAAAAAAATTCAGTTTTTGGAAACCGTAAGCCAAACCCTAGGGTTGGAGCGGGTGCAGGGTCTAGCCGAGCGGGCGGAGACTGTCGGCCAGAGGGCGGACTATCGCGATCTCTATGATCTGGCCCTGGTGAGGGCCGTGGGCTCCGCTTCGACCTGCGCCGAGTATGCGCTACCGCTGCTGCGGCTGGGGGGCTATGCTGTTCTCTTTCGCGGCCAGTGGACAGAAGCTGAGGGTCAGGCTCTGGCCGCTGCGCTAATACAGCTGGGAGGAACTCAGACAGCCCTACGCTCCTGGTCTACGCCCCTCACTCAGAGCCAGCGGCACTGTCTACTGATCCAGAAGACAGCCGCTACGGCTGAGACCTTCCCCAGGGCCGTGGGAATCCCCGCTAAAGCACCGCTGTAGAGCAAAAAGCCACCGCTGTAGAGCAAAAAGCCTAAGACAAAAGCGAGAAATAAAAAAGGAGGAAGCTTTACTTCCTCCTCAAACTATCAGCGGAAACGCTTTTAGTTAAATCATGAGGCCGTTAGCAGAGCCTTTTTCCCTAACTAGCGGCCTATTGCCTGATCTGGAATTAAACCATCCGGTGCATTTCGTCTTCAAGCTGGTTCAACAAGTTGAGATTACCTTGGCTTTTAGCAACTTCAATCCGGTGCTGGAGCGATTTCTGAATGCTCATGCGGTGAGTCTGCGATGCTTCTAGCAGCAGGCTGCGACGCGCCTCAGCGGCAGGGCTCAAATGCTGGGTGCGATTTTGCAGGGCTGCAAACAGAGAAGGGCGCACCGCTGCGGTCTCAGACAGGGCTTGCGCCGCCCCCTGAGACGTGGTCTGGTAATTTACACCCCGGTAAGTTAGGGTTTCTACCGGCTGGGGGATGGGCACATGGCGGGCGTAGCTAAAGCAGGTAGGACGGCCGCGATACTGGCCAAGCAGTTCGCTTTCGGTCATCTCTAGCTGGGGGGGATTATAGTCGTATTCGACACCGCGATAGCGTAATCTCATTTTCCGCTTCCTCAAAAGTAAAGTTTGTCTGTGGTTGTTATGAGGGGTGCGTTCCTTCGGTATAAAATCCTACTTCCGTCTTGCTGCTGAGGCAGAGCCCTATGAATGAGCAAGATGAACGGGTTTTTCTCATTTCTGTATCTATTTTTACATTTTTTCCGCTTTATCGCCAAGCCATGACTTTTAGGTAACATTCTTGAAAACCGTTCATATGCGGTTGTTACAGCTTACTGTGACACAGATCACAAATAAAATTTATAAAAATTTAATTATTGAGATTTTAAAAATACCGCTTTTGAAAGGTGAAAGGTACCCCTGAGGACAGAGGGCATGATCAGACGCTGAGCGTTGTCGGATACTGATCGTAAAGGGGTGCGATCCCGCGATCGCACCCCTTTACTCAATCAGCTAGCTTTTAAGCCATCTATTTTGCCGAAGGATAAACCCCTTCTGCGACAAACACCGGTTTCTCAGTGTATTCTGCGTCGATCTGCTCTTGAACAGACAGATCCCAGTTCAGGTCGTAATCTCGCTCAAAATCGGCTGCAATATAGGGACGTAGCGTACCTGTTACGGTCACCACTTCGCCGTCCTGGGTTTCAGGTATCGGCATCATGGCCACAACCAGCAGATCTTCGCCTGCAAAGAGCTGTTCTTCATCGATAGTGAAGGTATTTGGCGATAGGATATCTTCAACTTCACCTTCAACAGCAATCGTCTGGTTGTAAAACTGCTCGGGATTGCGGGTAATTTCACCGGGGTCAGGTGCCAATGCCACCGACTCGGCAATGATCACAGGCCTGTCTTCGTAATCAGCGTAAAGCTCGGGCTCTAGTGCCAGTCCATACTCCCGCTCCACGTCTGCGATGATCAGATTCTCGACTTCGCCGGTTACCTGAACTTCGCTATCTCCAACATCTGGAACCAGTAATGGCTGCCCAGAAGCGTTAACGACCAAAATCTCTTCACCGCCAAACAGCTGGTTCTCATCCATCAGGAAAGAGGCTTCGCCTACCGTCTCTTGCAGCTTGCCACGGATAGAAACGGTCTGCCCGACTAGGGCCTCCGTATTTTCAACCACGTCTTCACGGGTGACGTTTGCCTGCTCTTCGGGCGTCATTACCGATTCAGGGCCTTCGGTAGAGCAAGCGGGCAGTAGCACTGCTGCGGATGCCAGCATCAGCGCGCCAACGGTGGTCTTCCGCGTTGAAACCCATTTACTAAAAATAGTAGCCATCCTAATGTAAGGACCTCCTCTTTTTCAAAAAAACTTGCGTGGCGAAACTTTAGCCCTAAACCTCGCTTAAGTTGTGCCTAGAGTGATTTAAGCGCAGGTTAGAAAGCACGAGCCTGCCATTCCGCAACTAATTCACAGTTTATGAGATGCCCGCAGGCGATTCGCTCTATCTGAGGCATGGGGTCTATATCGTCCTCTGTTCATACTTTGAAAGGTAAACATAGCCCGTCAGCTATATACTTCGATGGGGATAGTCGCTGAAAACTAATTTTGGGTCTGTCTTTAGGAAGACGGGCTAGGCTATTTCATCTGAGTCAACTAGGGCTTAGCCATGGGCTCAGTCCCTTGCTGGCCATAGCGTTTGACGCTTTGCAGCTGGGCAAAGCGAAAGCTGCTTTTGCTCACTCGCCTGCTGATCTGAGCCCAGGCAAAAGACAGGACGGTTGAGGCGACAACTGCGGCAGCAAAGCTATGGAGCAAATCGCCGCCGCCGGGGATAGGCACAAGCGGGCTAAAATCGGGCCTGGGAAAAAATATCAGCCCGGCTAGAATGCCAAAGATCGAACTCCACAGCGCATTTGGGGCGGTTTGATGGCGGCTATAGAGGCTATACAAGACCGGGAATAGGGCCGCTGCGCAGACCAGGTCAGCGATAAAAAAGAGATAGAGCACGCTGTAGCCCTGGGCCGCGATCGCGATCGCCGGTATCCCCGCCAGCACGGTCAGCAGCCGCGAAATCCGCAGCACCCGCTGCGACTGCCCCGGCATTAGCCGCATTAAATCGATCGTAAAGACGCTGGCGATGCCGTTGAGTAAGGTGTCCAAGCTGCTCATCACCAGCGCCAGCGCCAAGACAATCACCCCAATCACCGCCCAGCCCGGCGGGTTTAACTGCTGCAATAGGCCAAAGAAGGCGGTATCGCCCTGGAGCCCAAACTGTACCGCCAGCAGCCCCAGCAGTCCCGCTATCAGCAGCAGCGGCAGAATCAGCAGCGCCGAGGCTAGAAAAGACTGGCGGACGGTGCGATCGCTGCGGCAGGCATAGACCCGCTGCCAGTTGCCCTGGTTGAAAATCTCGGCGGAGATGATTGCAATCACCAGCGTGGCACCGAAGCGGAGGCCGCCGATATTATCCAGCGATAGCAGTTCGGGGGCAGCTGCCAGAACAGGCGCGAAGGCATTGCCAAAGCCGCCGAGGGCAACTACAGTCGCCCCAAAGCAGATCAGCAGCAGCGGCACAATCAGGATGAACTGGAGCCCGTCGGTGAGGATAGAGACACTGAGGCCGCCGTAGGTCGTGTAGATAAAGACAGCGGTGATAACGACTAAGGCCGTTATTGCCAGGGGGACGTTGGCGACCAGCTGGAGGACTTTTGCGATCGCGGTCAGCTCTGCCGCCAGGTAGACAAACATATAGAACACCATCACCGCTTCGGTAAACCAGTACATGGCCCCGCCAAACCGGTAGCGGACATACTCATTCAGCGCGTGGCCTTGGGGCATCAGCTGGCGCAGCCGCGGCCCGACCTCAGCAAACAGCCCCACCGCTGCCGCCGAGCCGACGCAGTAGCCCAAGATGGCCGTGATCCCGCCAAAGGCCGACCCGGCTTCGGCGGGGCTGAATAAAATCCAGGCCCCCAGGGCCGAAGCGGTCACGGTCGCAAAGGCCATCCAGCCGCCGATGCGGTTGCGGCTGACCATATAATCTTCTAGGTCAGCGGCCTGCCGACCGGCCTGTAATAAGCCAAATAGGGTAAAGCCAGCGGCAGTCACTAGCGTAACTAACAGCGCGATCGCTCCAATGGTCATCAAAACAAGCTCCTCTAGCAAAAGGGTGCGGACGAGCTAGAGGCAGTTCTGGCTGATCTGACGCTTCGGTGAAGAAGACGGCTTCAAGACAATGCATGCTTCCCTCCGCTGGCATTACCCAGACTCAGGTTTTAAGGGTATGTTCTCAGCCTGACGACGCAGGCACCCCTAGCTTTAGAGAGGATTGTATCACGGCAGCAGACCGCGGGGGCTATCGTTTGCACGCCGCTCGCGCCATTGGCTGACAGGTGCGCAATTATACGGAATTTATTACTCTGAACACTGAAATACGACCCTGACCATCGGTTTTTGCGTAGATCGTTTCTGATTCCCTGAAAATAGTAATAGGCGGTACAGAATTCCCGCCTTTCTTGAGGAGAAGTAATCGATGATCGGTGCTCAAATGATTGGACGCTCAGCTTTTTGCGCGGCCGGAGCAGCTAGCTGGGTTAGCCTGGCAGCCCTACTCGGAGCGAATCCAGCTCAGGCCGCTGGCTTCGCTGGTGACTACGATCCTAGCCATTGGATCCTCACCAACAAATTTGCTAACGGGTCTGCAAACGGATTTGTGAATGTCACTCAGGCTCCGCTAGCAATTACGATGCAAGGGAGCGACAGCGGCTCCGGCGCGTTTGGCCTAACCTCGTATACCACAGTTTCTCGGAGCAATGGTTTCCTCAGCTTTGATTGGGACTATACCACTTCGGATTCGCTTCCTGTTTGGGATCCTTTTTATTTCCTACTGAATGGAACCTTAACGGCGCTCGCTGAGGCTTTCGGGCCTGTTGATCAATCTGCAAGCTTCAGTTCCCCAGTAGCTGAGGGAGATATTTTTGGTTTTGTGATCGAAACCGACGATGATGCCTTTGGCCCAGCTTCTGTAACCATCACCAATTTCCACGCGCCTAGCTCTAAGCCTATCGATGTTCCAGAACCGGCTTCACTACTAGGGCTCCTGGCTGTCCTCAGTGCCGGAGCTGTTTTGCACCGTCGGCCAGAGCGGAGCAGCTGAACCTGGACTCAAGTTTGCGAGCCAAACGTGGCAAACCGCTCAGTCTACCCAACCGATTTCGTCATCGGTGAGCATACTGTCGGTTTTCTCGCCGCGCTGAATCGCGTATTCGGGGATTGACTTGTAGCTTGAGTAGGGACGCCGGCTGAGGGAGAGGGACTGGCGGCTGGGGGCAGCTTCTGGCTCAGAAGGCGCCGGCGGCTGGGGGGTAGGATCTTCCGCCGGGGTGAGCTGACGGATTGCCTGCTTGGCCTCTTCCAGTTCCTGAGTCAGCTGGGCCAGCCGCTCATCTTTGGCCTTAACCTGTTTCTGCGCCTGCTCCAGGCTTTCCTTGAGCTCGTAAATGCGCTCCTGGTGAGTGGTGATATCGGCCTGGAGGTCGGTTACCTGCTGCTGGGTCGCCTGGGCCACCTTTTCGGCCTGAGCAGAGCGTTGCTGAGCCGACTTTAAATCCGTTTCCAGATCGGTCATCCGCTGTTCTAAATCGGCCTTAGTCGGGCTGCGTTTAGCCGGGCTCGCCTTGGTGCTGGCTGGGGCTGACTGAGCGGTAGGCTGGGTCACTCTGTTAGCGCTGGATGGCTGAACCGGAGCCGCAGAGGCTGAACCCTCCCCTGAACCCTCGCTAGGCTTCTCGACCTCTTCCTTAAGCAAATCGGCAATGCGTTTCTTGGTCATGAGGCTCTCCAGTCTCGTTGAATTTCGTCGGCGACTCGGTAGTAGTCGGCTTTGGCTTCGGCGGCATTCTTGCCCCGCCACTGGGTAATCGCCAGGCCGTCTAGGGCAGCTCGCTCGTGGGCTTTGTAGGTGCGGACAAAGGCATGGCAGGCCGGAATCTGGAGCTCCATCAGCATATTCTGCGCTTCCAGCGCTTCACCCAGGCTGCGGGAATCCACCTTGGTCAGCAATACCCGATGGGCGACACCAGAGGGCAAAACCGCCCGGCGGACGGTTTGCACCAGCGCGGCCACGTCCATCGGGGCGGGCGGCGTCGGCAGGAGCAAATAGTCGGCAGCGGGGAGCACGGCAGCTAGCGCTTCAGAATTCAAAGCGGGTGGCGTATCTACCACAATCAAATCATACTCTTTAATATTTTTCAGCTTTCCCAGGAGGGAAGGGTCATTTTCCTGGGTGATATCGCAGCCCAGGTCGCGATCGCTCCTATCCGCCCACCAGCTCGCCGACCCCTGCGGATCGGCGTCAACTAGCAGCACCGACTGCCGCTCGGCAAATATCGCGGCCAGGTTCACCGCCGTCGTGGTCTTGCCGACGCCGCCTTTGCCATTCAGCACCGCGAGGATTTTGCTGGACGTTTGAGAATTTGCCATATCGTTTGGGGGCTTGGGTGGAGGAACGGGACGCTGACCGCCATGACCAAAATATCCCTCACCCTGGAGAAGACCACAAGCCGACATGAAAATCAATCAAATGATGTATTTTGCAAGCTTTGGGGGTAACCCTACCCAGGGCGGGGG
>NZ_JADEXG010000020.1 GCF_015207255.1 Vasconcelosia minhoensis LEGE 07310 | reverse complement strand
CACTGGCCCCGCCCCGCCGACTGGGAGCGGGCAATCACTACGGTTCCGGCTGGAGCAGCCGCCTGGAGCATCTGCCAGAGCTGGGTATTGGTGGAGCCGAGCTGCTCAAAAAGGTGAATCGAAAACTGAGGCCGCATCGCTCGGAAAGGGGGCTCGACACCGAGAGTTACGGCATCGAGCACTAGGCAGTCGTGGAGCAATTTCAGGTTCACAGCTTTCTGCCCTACTGGGGACTTCTTTGTCCGGGCAAGATACTGATGATACCGTCCGATCGGGGACTAGCCATCCTGACCAAGGTGAGCCGCGATCGCGGCTTCCACCACGTCGGTCATCGTCTTCCCCTGGGCCTGGGCGGCGGATTTCAATTGGTTAAACACCGCGTCGGAAATGCCCACCCGGTTACGGCGGCGTCCGGAGCCCTTGAGCTTAGCGGGTTTGTAAGTCTCGGCAAACTGACGCAGGGCGTCGAAGCCGACGCGATCGCAGAAATCACCAAAGCGCTCACCCGCCTGCCGGGACCGCTTGAAGTAAGCAAACAGCGGCTCCAGCGTCTGCTCCAGGTGGTCGAGGTGCAGCCGTTCCAGGTAGGTGCGGGCCAGACGGGTCTGGTTGGGCGAGCCCCCCAGCCAAACCTGGTAGGAGTCAACCGCGCTGCCCACCAGACCTAGCTCCGCCATATAGGGACGAGCGCAGCCGTTGGGGCAGCCGGTCATGCGGATGACGAAATGCTCGTCCTTGAGCCCGAGCTTGGTGAGGAGCGATCGCACCCGGTCGAGCACGTCGGGAATAATCCGCTCCGATTCAGTGATTGCCAGGCCGCAGGTGGGCAGGGCCGGGCAGGCCATGGAAAGGCGGTCAATCGGGTCTACCTGTTCTTCCCGCAGGATGCCGCAGCGGTCGAGGACGGCCTGAATTTCGGCTTTATCAGCCGGGTCAATGTCATAGAGCACGATGCTCTGGCTAGGCGTGATCCGCATCGGCAGCTGAAACCGCTGCTCGATCTCCTTCAGCGCCGCCTTGACCTGGAGCTTGCCATTATCGTAGACGCGGCCATTCTGGATTTGAAAGCCCAGAAACAGCTTACCGTCACCCTGCTCATGCCAGCCTAGGTAGTCGTAAAATTTCCACTCGGGCAGTTCTTTAAACGGCTGGAGCGGCTTGCCAAAGGTCTCTTCTACCTTGCGGATAAATTTCTCTAGACCCCAGTT
Organism: Vasconcelosia minhoensis LEGE 07310; assembly: GCF_015207255.1. Classification (GTDB taxonomy): domain Bacteria; phylum Cyanobacteriota; class Cyanobacteriia; order Phormidesmidales; family Phormidesmidaceae; genus Vasconcelosia; species Vasconcelosia minhoensis. The sequence continues at coordinate 74,687 of NZ_JADEXG010000020.1, read as the reverse complement.
ATGAATTAGGTACTTCATCCGGGCCTGTCGGCGGTTATAGCGATCGCCATAGTCGCGCTGGGTGAACACAATCGCCTTCACCAGGTCGTAGACATCGGCCTTGTCTACGTAGCCCACCGGGTCAGCGATCCGGGCAAAGGTCTCTTCCTTCCGATGAGTCCGCCCCATGCCGCCACCGGCCAGCACGTTGAACCCCTGTAGCTCGCCCTGCTCGTCGGTAATCACCACCAGGGTGACATCCTGAGTATAGGCATCCACCGAATTGTCCCCCGGTACCGTCACCGCGCACTTAAACTTACGTGGCATGTAGAAGGCCCCGTAGATCGGCTCAACCGGCTTCACCTGCCCTTCCACCTGACCCGCTTTGCCCTGGCGCGCCGCAACCACCTCGGGGTTTTCCGCCGCCGTCACCGCCTTCTCGCCATCGATCCAGATGTCGTAGTAGGCGGGCGTCTGCGGCGTTAGCAGGTCGGCGATATTGTCGGCATATTCCCGGGCATAGACATATTCGGGTCGATTTTTGTAAGGCGCGGGCGGGGCCATCACGTTGCGGTTGAGGTCGCCACAGGCCCCCAAAGTAGAGCCCATGCTGTGGATAATATCGGCTAGGGTCGCCTTCAGGTTTTGCTTCAGGATGCCATGCATCTGAAACGACTGCCGCGTCGTCGCTCGCAGCGTATGATTGCCGTACTTATCGGCCAGCGCGTCCAGCGTCAGGTAGAGCTCTGGGGGAATGAACCCGCCGGGATTCCGCAGCCGCAGCATGAACTGATAGTCCTTTTCCTGGCCCCGCACCCGGTTGTCGCGGTTATCTTGCTGGTAGGAGCCGTGGAACTTGAGAATCTGGATACCGGCTTCAGAAAAATGCGTCGTGTTCTGCTGCAGCTCAGTCGCCACGGGCTCTTGTAGAAACTGACTCTGTTCCTTGATGCCCTCAAGCTTGGACACTTTTTCGGGGGCGGGTTTGATCGGCGATTGAACCATAGTAAATCGAAGGAATGCCCGGTAAATCGGTCGGAATTAAGGTGAATGATTCGATCTTATCACCGGATCTTTTTTTGGTGACGGCCTATCCTGTTAGGAAGAATGAATCCCGTGAGGTCTCTGCCATGGCTGACTCTATGCTATACGACGAGGACATGTACGTCCTGCTCAGCCCCGATGCCGATGAGACTTTTCTGACGCCCGATCAGCTGCTGCAAAAGCTGAAAGAGGTTTTGACCGCCTACTCGGGCAGCCTGCCCCGCGACTTACAAAAGTTTACCAGCCCAGAGGAACAGGCTCGGTATCTGGTTCGTACCAGCTGCGAATTGGAAACGGCCCCCGGTGAGCGGCTGCAGTGGTATGCGGTGCGCTTAGAGAAATAGGGGCTGGCGATCGCGCTAAGCCTCGGCAATCATCGCCAGCTCTATTCGCTTGTCCTGCGGCTGGGTAATTTCGGCGTGGATACTAGGGCCGAAGAATTTTTCAATTTTGGCCTGCTTTTCCTGCCACTTTTCCAGCGGAATGAAGGGCGAGTCAAACTCCAGCACCAGCGTATAGGCGCCGTCGCGCTGCTCTTCGCGCAGGCCAGCGAGCACGGGGCGCTGCTGGTCGTTGGGGCTCAGCCCTAGCCGCTCCAGGGTTTCGTCCAGGTGGGCTTCCTGGCCGTAGCGATAGCGGGTGACGTCTTTTCGCACCTGGTTTTGGGTCTGGGTGGCCTGGGTTTCGCGCAGGGCGAGCACGGCTTCGCTGCTGAGAGCGGTAAACGGCACCGGCTCTAGCTCGGCCGCTCGTAGCGCCAGCCCACCGAGTAGAATGGGAATGCCATAAAAAAAACCGACCAGGTTGAGCGTGGCCCGCTCTTGAAAGTAGGCGACAAAGCCGACCAGGGTCAGAATGCCGCCCACAATCAGGAGAACTGAGCCGAGGGGGAGTTTACGCAGCATGAAATCACCGGTAGGATAAAGTGCTTTTTGGATAGGCAATGCTCCGTTCTGGGCCAGATGACTTCAGAGCAGATAACGGGCCAGATGACATCGGTAAAAGCCTATCCTGTTATAAAGAAATGTAATGCAGCAGGAGTCCCTTTGGATGGAATTTTCAGCCCTTCGCACCCGGATTGACGTGATCAGAGACAAGCGCCAGGCCCTGCTCCGCCTGCTCGAACAGCCCAACCTGGGCACGCTCAAGATTGACGTGAATCAGGCAATTGAAGAAATCGATGACCTGTTAGAAGAGTTTGACCGGGCCTTTCCTGCCGGTGAGGCGGTCGGTTAGATGGCTGAACGCTACCAGGCAAAAATTCACCACCAGGGCCAGGTTCACGAGGTAACGGTTGAGCCTAACCAAACCGTGCTGGACGCGGCCACGGCAGCCGGTCTAGACCTGCCCTATTCCTGTAGCTCGGGAGTCTGTACCACCTGTGCGGCTAAGATCACCTCAGGCCGCGTCAACCAGGAAGACGGCATGGGAATCAGTCCTGAGCTCCAGGAGCAGGGCTACGCGCTGCTCTGCGTTGCCTACCCAGAGTCAGACCTGACGGTCGAGACGGAGCAAGAAGATACGGTGTACGAACTCCAGTTCGGCCAGTTTCAGAAGAAGTAGGCCGCCTTTTTCAGATGCACCTCCAGTTCGTCACGATTGAAGTTTCCCTCGGCCCGGTGGCTGCGACCCTGAGCCAGGCGATTGAGGCAGCGCTGCGGCAGCGGGGCGAACCGCTGCGCTGGGCGGTGACGGCGGTCGATCCGGGGCGGCAGGTGGCCCGTGTGGAAGCGGTGGTGACGACTGACAGCTAAGTTCAGCGGCGCGGTCATTCTTCCCTAGCTCATGCCCCAGCACAGGACTGTTTTAATTATCCCTACAGGCATCGGCGCGGCGATTGGCGGCTATGCCGGAGATGCCCTGCCGGTGGCCCGGGCGATCGCGCAGGTGACCGACTGCCTGATTACTCACCCCAACGTGCTCAACGGCGCTCAGCTCTACTGGCCGCTGGCGAATGCGCAATACGTTGAGGGCTATGGCCTGGACCAGTTCGCTGCCGGTCGCTGGCAGCTGCGACCCGTCCATCAAAACCGAATTGGCCTAGTCCTCGATCGAGGGATTGAGGACTCGCTGCGCTGGCGCCATCTCCAGGCCGCCGATGCGGCTCGCGCCACTCTCGGGCTCGACCTGACGCCCTACGCCGTTACCGATGCGCCGCTGGGCGTCACCCTCCAGACCGCCAGCACCGGCGCGACCTGGGGTACCCTGACCCAGCCCGACAGCCTGCTGCGGGCGGTGGAAAAGCTGATTGCGGCGGGGGCGACCGCGATCGCGGTTGTGGCTCGTTTTCCCGATGACGTCGGCAGCGCGGCCCTCAGCGCCTATCGTCAGGGCCAGGGCGTAGACCCGCTAGCCGGGGCCGAAGCCGTGATCAGCCATCTGGTCGTTCGGACATTTAGAATTCCCTGTGCCCACGCGCCCGCCCTGGCTCCGCTGCCGCTAGAGCCAACGCTTTCGCCCCGCTCAGCGGCTGAAGAGATTGGCTATACCTTTTTGTCCTGCGTCCTGGCCGGGCTCAGCCGCGCCCCTCAGCTGGTCGAGGCCGGGACGACAGCGGCTGAGACGATTCGGGCAGAGCAGGTGGATGCGGTGATTGTGCCAGCAACGGCCAGCGGCGGTAGCGCCGTACTCAGCCTCAGCGCCTCGGCTCAGATTATTGCCGTGAATGATAACTCGACTACACTTCAGGTGTCCCCGGCGGCGTTAGGTATAAAGGCGACGATTGTCAATTCTTACCTGGAAGCCATCGGCCTGATTGCAGCCCAACGCGCCGGTGTATCTGACCGCGCCCTGGGTGCTCAGATCCAGCCGCTGCAACCGCTGCCCTAGCTGGCTAGGCTGCGACTATTCACCTCGGCCCAGCTGACGCAGCAGAATTTGCTTGCACAGCCCTTCAACCGCCAGGGTCAGCGACTGCATCATCTCTGAATCCTGGCTGTAGTCGGCCGGGGCCAGGTTGACCACGCGCTGGCTCTGGCTGACCTGGTATTCCTGCGCCCAGTCCTGGGCCGTGCCCTCTTTGTAAACGCCAATGGGAATGCCGCCAGCCTGATTCAGCAGGGTAAAGCAGGGCAGGTCGGAGGTGCCGTCTCCAGCGTAGATCACCTGATTGAGCGGGATGCGAATCTCGTCGGGTGAAACATCCTCATAGACGAACAGCAGGTTGTCTTCTGAGTGACTGTCAATTCCCCGAGACAGATAGTAGAGGTAGCGGGTTTTCTCAGGATGGGTGACCGAGCGCTTGAGATACTGGGCCTGACCCGATTCGTCAAAGTGAAATTCGCAGCCCCACATTGCCTTGAACTGGCTGGAAATTGAAGTATTCCAGGCAATTTCAACAAAGCCGCTGGTGATCAGGTAAAACTCAATTTCAGTATCGGGGCTGATATCCCCAGCCGTTTGTCGTAGCCGACCGAACATCTCATCTACGCCCGAAAAGGGCCGCAGCTGCCGACCAAAGTCCCGAATGTAGGACTGAGTCAGCTTTTTGCCATCGGTGCGCTGTTTCCCTTCCTCAATTAGGGTATAAAACCGAGCGGGGATGCCGTCCCAGCCGTCCTTGAGCAGGGGATAGTAACGCTCTTCTCGAAAGGTTTTAGAATCGTAACCAAAGTCTTCGATCAGGGCGTCGTAGGTGTCAGGGACGAGGGTGTCGTCAAAGTCAAAAGCGATCGCAATCACATTAGAGACAGACTGAGTAGCTTGCGGCATTTTTGCGTCAGTAAAATAAAGTCAGCTGTATTCAGCCTACTCAGATTGGGCCGTGAATTGGGAAATCAAATGAACCGATTTTTCAACCCCGTGGTTACCCCGATCATCGCTGCTCATATGCTAAGACTATTAGCATAGGGGGCTATTGACTGCCGCTGCTGCCAAGACGATTGTTAAGGAAAAAGTATCATGGGCTTAATTGACCGCGTCAGCCGCCTGGTTCGGGCCAACCTGAACGCTGCGGTTAGCAGTGCTGAAGATCCAGAGAAGGTGCTCGATCAGGCGATTATGGACATGCAGGAAGACCTGGTGCAGATGCGTCAGGCCGTTGCTAGCGCGATCGCTAGCCAAAAGCGGGTTCAGCAGCAGCGCGATCGGGCCGAGTCAGAATCCGCCAAATGGCAGCAGCGGGCCCAGCTGGCGCTGCAAGGGGGTAAAGAAGACATGGCTCGGGAAGCGCTTGTCCGCAAAAAAACGAATACCGAAACCGCCGCCAGCCTGTCGGCTCAGCTTGAGCAGCAGTCGGCCTCGGTCGCTGCCCTCAAGCGCAACCTGATTGGACTGGAGAGCAAGATCTCTGAGGCCAAAACCAAGAAAGACATGCTCAAAGCCCGGGCCAGCGCGGCCAAGGCCAATGAGCAGCTGCAGCGAACCGTAGGCAACCTGAGCACCAGCAGCGCTATGGGTGCCTTTGAGCGGATGGAAGAAAAAATCCAGCTGATGGAAGCCAAGTCTGAAGCCGCGGCTGAGCTGGCCGGGGCCGATTTGGAAAGCCAGTTTGCCCAGCTGGAAGCAGGCGGCGATGTCGATTACGAGCTAGAGGCGATGAAGGCGCAGATGCTGAGCGGTGCCGCGCCCTCCCAAGGCCAGCTGCCCGCTGCCGACCAGCCCGCTACTGACCCCCCGTCCAGGCCTCAGGACGCCGAGGTAGACAAAGAGCTAGAGGCGCTGAAGTCCGAGCTCGATCAGCTCTAGACCCATCCCACCGCCCTGGGATTGGCTTCAGATCAATCCTTCAATCCTCGCGCTATGCAACTTGCCGATCGCCTGCTACCACTTCAGGCCAACGTATTTGCCGACATGGACCAGGCCAAGGCCCGGGCGATCGCGACTGGCCAAACCCTGATCGACCTGTCCCTGGGCTCCTCTGACCTGCCGACCCCGCCCCACGTGCTAGACGCGATCGCGGCGGCCCTAATTGACACCGCGACCCACGGCTACGCCCTATTCCACAGCACCCAGCCCTTCCGCCTGGCGGCGGCCCGGTGGTTTGAGCGCAAATATGGGATCGCAGTCGCTCCGGAGACAGAAGTGCTGCCGCTGATTGGCTCCCAGGAGGGAACGGCGCACCTGCCCTTAGCAGTGCTCAACCCCGGCGACTTTGCCCTGCTGATGGACCCCGGCTACCCCTCCCACGCCGGTGGCGTCTACCTGGCGGGCGGCCAGATCTATCCAATGCCGCTCCTAGCCGCGCGAGGCTACCTGCCGGTGCTAGAAGCTATCCCAGCGGCAGTCCTGGCCCAGGCCCGGATGATGGTGCTGAGCTATCCCCACAATCCGACCGCAGCAGTGGCGCCGCTGGCGTTTTTTGAGCAGGCAGTAGCGTTCTGCAAAGCCCATGATCTGGTGCTGGTTCACGATTTTCCCTACGTTGACCTGATCTTTTCGCCAGGTCATGCCCCCTCCGTCCTTCAGGCCGACCGGCAACGGCAGGTCTCCATTGAGTTCTTTACCCTCTCCAAGTCCTACAACATGGGCGGCTTTCGGGTCGGCTATGCCATCGGCAATGCCCGCCTGATTCAAGCTCTGAAGCAGGTTAAGGCGACGGTGGACTTCAACCAGTATCGCGGCATTTTGCGGGGCGCGATCGCGGCCCTAGAGGGACCCCAGGACTGCGTTGATACCATGGTGGAGACCTTTTGTAGCCGCCGCGACGCCGCCGTTCAAGCCCTCCACCAAATGGGCTGGGCCGTAGAGCTGCCGCCCGCCACGATGTATGTCTGGGCCAGGCTGCCTGAGCCCTGGGCAGCGGATTCGGTGCGGTTTTGCACTGAGCTGGTGGAGCACACGGGGGTTGCCCTGTCGCCCGGTCGCGGCTTTGGCAAGTCGGGCGAAGGCTATGTCCGGTTAGCCCTGGTGCATCCGCCTGCCGTTTTGACCGCTGCCGTGCAAAAGATCGCAGCGTTTGTAGCCTCTAGAAAGTAGCTCTGGCGCCGTGTAATAATTCGCGATAATTTTAGATTCTAGCTATGCGTAAGCTGACCTATGCCTCTATAGTGTTGGCAATAGTGCTGGCATTGGCATGTCGGTATTGAAAGCTGGCACCTTTTAGCTATGGCTCCGTCGGAATTTATTGATGCAGCGATAGCGGCTACCTAAGACCGCTCAGAGCCAAACATGACTTCCACATCGGACAATCTAGGGCGCATCATCCTGATCGAAAACGACTACGGCAACCGTATCTTGTTTACCGATTACCTAGAACACTGCGGCTATTCGGTGCTTCCCCTAGTCGATGGGATGGAACTTTTAGAAATATTGGAGAAGGTTCAGCCCAGTCTGCTGATGCTGAACCTAAAGCTGTCCGGCATCGATGGATTCTCTATTATTGAGACGCTTCGGCGTCATGACACCTGGTATTCGCTACCCATCTTAGTGGTGAGCGGCTACACGCTCCAGGCCGACAAGCAAAAAGCCTATGACCTGGGAGCTGATGCCTATCTGGTGAAGCCCGTGCTGCCCTCAGATTTAAGGTTAGCGGTTGAGCAGCTGCTGCGAAGCCGCTGAGCGAAAGGCGATTGGGATAGCAATACTCATTCAGACTCGCTGCCAGCCTGACGCTGCTGTTCGATGAAGACTTCCGTATTGCGGCTGAGAACCTGGACAGACTGTCCGACCTCAACGATGTCGGCTTCTAGCTTGGTTGAGAGCATGACCAGAGACTGGAGCTTGTTCAAGATCTCGTCTACCGACTCACGGTACTGATTTTCAAATTCTTGAAGGTTCATATTTTTGTTGATGATTACACGACCAGAGCGGCTATTCTTTTATCTTTCGCAGCTAAAGTGCGAGATCCCAATTCTTTCGAAAATATCATCCAAAAGTTAATGTATTCCTTTTTACTTTAAACCCATCTTCATACGGAAGGCCCCAAACTACAGCCATACCAAATAGAGTTGATGAGGGTTTTGCCGACCGATCCGGCCCGCGAAATTGTAAAGGAATGCCAAACTATAATGGAATGTTAAATGTACTTAAGCGTTCCCTAAAGCAGCGATCTGTCCAACGGCCAGTGCTGTAAATGCCTACAAATCGTATTGATTAAATCGCACAAATTTTCTGACACCGGTGCCTACCCTCTCCTCTCCAACTCCGCTGCTGCAAGACCCTGATCGCCTGGCTGAACGGCTCAAAGAAATTCCCCAGGAGCCGGGGGTCTATTTTATGAAAGATGGGTCTGAGCAGATCCTTTACATTGGCAAATCCAAGCGGCTGCGATCGCGAGTCCGCTCCTACTTTCGCGAGCTGCCCAACCATACGCCCCGGATTGCGGCGATGGTGCAGCAGGTGGCCGAAATTGAATTTATCGTCACCGATACCGAAGCCGAAGCGCTGGCCCTGGAAGCCAACTTAATCAAGCAGCAGCAGCCCTACTTTAATGTGCTGCTGAAGGATGATAAAAAATATCCCTACCTCTGCATTACCTGGTCAGAGGACTATCCCCGAATTTTTATTACCCGCAAGCGACGCAAGAACGCCAAGAATCGCTATTATGGCCCCTACGTCGATACTGGCCTACTGCGGCGGACACTACACCTGGCCAAAAAAATCTTTCCACTGCGGCAGCGACCGCAGCCGCTGTTTCGCGATCGCCCCTGTCTCAACTACGATATTGGCCAGTGCCCCGGCGTCTGTCAAGAGCTGATTACACCTGAGGACTATCACAAGATTGTACAGAAGGTGGCTATGGTCTTCCAGGGCCGATCGCAGGAGCTGGTAGATATCCTGACCCGGCAGATGGAGCGGGCGGCTGAGCGGCTCAACTTTGAGCAGGCGGCCCAGATCCGCGACCAGATCAAGGGGTTAGAGATATTAAACGCCAGTCAGAAGGTGGCGCTGCCCGACGATACGGTGTCGCGAGACGCGATCGCCCTTTCTGCCGACGACCAGCACGCCTGCATTCAGCTCTTCCAAATTCGAGCCGGACGGCTGGTGGGACGGCTGGGCTTTGTGGCTGAAGCCCAGTCGGGAACGCCGGGCGAAATCCTTCAGCGGGTGCTAGAAGAGCATTTCCGCCTGGTCGATCCGGTTGAGATTCCGGCGGAGATTTTGGTGCAGCACGGCCTGCCAGAGACCGAGATACTAGCTGAGTTTCTGACCCAGCAAAAAGGCCGCAAGGTCAGCATTGAGGTGCCCCAGCGCCAGACCAAGGCCGAACTGGTGGAGATGGTCGAGCGCAACGCCCAGTACGAGCTGGCCCGCACCCAGCGCTTTGCCGACCGCAACGCCCAGGCCCTGCAAGACCTGGCCGAAATTGTCGATTTGCCCGGTCATCCCCGGCGGATCGAGGGCTACGATATCTCCCATATTCAAGGCTCTGACGCGGTAGCGTCCCAAGTGGTCTTTATCGACGGGCTGCCCGCTAAGCAGCACTATCGCCATTACAAGATTAAAACCCCAACGGTGACGGCCGGCCATTCGGACGACTTTGCCAGCATGGCCGAGGTGATTCGCAGGCGCTTTCGCCGCTATGCCGAGAATCCGGCCCTGGAGCGGGTGAGCAACCCCGACTGGCCCGACCTGGTGATGATTGACGGCGGCAAAGGCCAGCTGTCGGCGGTAGTCGAGGTGCTGCGGGAGCTCAATCTGCTCAGTGAGCTCAGGGTCGTCAGCCTGGCTAAAAAACGCGAAGAAATATTTCTGCCAGGCCAGTCTTCACCGCTGCCCACTGACGCTGAGCAGCCCGGTATCCATCTGCTGCGACGGCTGCGCGATGAGGCCCACCGGTTTGCCGTCAGCTTTCACCGCAAGCAGCGGACAGACCGGATGCGGCGATCGCGACTAGAAGACATTCCTGGGCTGGGCCACGAACGCCGCAAGCAGCTGCTGGCTACTTTCCACTCGATTGACTATATTCGTGAAGCTTCCCCCCAGCAGCTGGCCACGACGCCGGGAATCGGGCCGCAGCTAGCACAGCAAATTCATCAGTATTTCCACCCCCAGGCCGCAGCCTCGCCATCGCCTAAAGCGCTCTGAAGCGACCTCACAAAACGCGCTGACGCTGCCTTTGGTCAGCAAATGGGTAGGCAACATAGCCGCGGTATGGCTGTCCGGTGAAGCCGATCTATGCCAAGATCGAACTGAGGAATTCTGGTCAATCCGATTGGGGCCCGATGGCAGCGCCTAGAGTCTATGAGCATTCTGTCCTGATTCGGGCTAGTGCGACCCAGGTGGAGCGCTGCTTTACCGAGCAAGCGCTGATGCACCGCTGGCTCAATCCGGCGCTGCGCTGCGAGCCCGTCGGAGCCACCTGGAGTACGCAGCTGGGCAGCCAGTTTCGGTTTATGCTTCAGGTCCCGGTTTTGAAGCCCAGCCTGATCAGCACCATAGTCGAACGGGAGCCGGGCTTAGTCGTATGGCAGTTCCAGGGATTCTTTAAAGGCCGCGATCGCTGGGAGTGCCAGCCTGAATCGAACGGCACCCGGCTGCTCAACCGCTTTGAGTTCACCATTCCCAACCCGCTGGTCCGCATTGGCTTCGATCAGTTTGCCGCCGGTTTGACCCAGCAGGATATGAAAGCCCAGCTCCAGCGGCTGAAGCAGGTCGCCGAACGGCTTTCTGGCGAGTTGTCTTAACTGGTCGAAAGAATGCTGTCGGGACTGCCTTCAAGGACAGGCTCAGGGGCGCCTGTGGGTTCGACATCCGGTGAAAGCCGGGCGGCGCGACGACTTTCAAAAATGCTCTTAATTGAGCTGGCCGTCGGCACGGCTAAAACCAGCCCAAGCAGCCCGCCAATTTTGGTTCCAATCAGCAGAGAAATTAAGACCCATACCGGGTTAAGGCCGGTGAAGCGGCCGATCAGCTGAGGCGCGACTGCGTTCTCAATCAGCTGATCTAGCACAACAGCCACGGCGAGCACCCGTACCCCCAGCCAGATACTCTTGAGCGCTGTTAGAAAGCTGACAATGGCAATGCCAACGGGCGTGCCAAAGGGAAAGATGGCTAGAATGCCGACGCCAATCCCAAACAGCAGCCCAAAGGGGACACGAATCAGTAAAAAGGCGATCACCATGGCGGTGCCCATCAGCAGCCCCAGCGTCACCTGTCCGATTAGATAGTTTTGAAAATTCTGCCGAATCAGCGATCGCGTCTGCCGCCAGTCCTCGGGTAGCCATTGGAATAGCCCAGTCCACAGCTTCTCCCCCTGGAGCAGCATATAGAGCGTCAAAACAACCGTCAGCAGCAGCTGAAGCAGACTGCCAATCGCGTCGGGGACCAGGCTCAAGGCGTTGCCGCTAAGGCTCTGAAGCTGGGTTGAAAGCTTACCTTCAAACTCCTCCAGCAGCTTGGGAATGCTAATGGGCAGGCGATGCTCCGCCGCCCAAATCTGAAACGAGGCAAGCTGAGACGTCCCCGACTCCAGCCAGGTCGGCAGCCGCTCGGCCAAGTCGTTGAGCTGCTGGAACAGGAGCGGCACCACTGTGACGCCCAAAATGCTAATGGCCGCGACCGCCAGCAGCAAAACCAGCAGCACCGCCCGCCCCCGGGGCAGTCGCAGCCGACTGAGCCAGCCCACCGGATAGTTCAGCACAAAGGAGAGCAGAACCGCCGTCACCACGATCGTGATCAGCGTCTGGAAGTAGTCTAAAATTTGCAGCGCCACCCAGCCATTTAGTGCCAGCAGCGGCAAGGCCAGCCCCCAGACCATCCAGCGCGGCGTTTGCTCAAGCCATTTCATTCATCCATCCGGTATCTATCCGCCAATCGACTGGTACCAATAATAGGTTGCCATTGGGATGACGGTCGCCGCAATCAGCAGCAACACAACCAAAATAGTCGAGTTGCCGCGATTGGCTTCGGTCTCTTCTGCTGAGGCAAACGTTCCCTCGATCTGCATCCTGTTATCAACCACCGGCGGCCCTGGGTCAGGTTTTCCTGACAGCACTGCCACGAGGCGGTCGGTCGCTTCCAAAAAGGCCTGATTGTATTGATTGTTATTGCGCAGCGGTACCTTCATCGTCTCTTCGGTAACGCTTTCAGCGATGTCTGGCGTCAGCCGATCTGCGGCGGCGCTGCCAACGTGAATGCCAATGTTATTGGTCACGTCGTCTAGCACGATGACTGTCTGTTTGGCGGCCGCCTCTGGGGTTGAGAACCACTGCTGGGCCAGCTGATCGGCAAAGGATTGGGGCGTCTCACCGTAGTCCAGGCGGTGGATCGTGACAAAGCGAACTTCGTTCCCGGTCTGCTCCGCGAGGTCACTCAGCTCACTGCTGATTTTGCCTTCATTTAGCCGGGAAACCTGATTGGCGTCATCGATCAGCCAGGTGTCGCTATCCACCGCAGCGGGCATCTGGTAGACGCCGGTCGCCCAGGCTGGACCGATGAGCGACTGGGTGGATAAAATCGCGATCGCGACTGCAACCAGCCACAGACTAAGGCGATTTAGGGGGCGATTTAGGGCTCGGCTTAAGGATGTTAAAGACATGATTTTATGGCGTCTCAAATGAAACAAGCGCGGCAGATATACAGTTATATATAACTTTACTACTTACTATAGCGGTCATCTGGAGGTCGCGAGGCTCGGATGGAATGAGACTTGGCGTGGGCGTCGATAAAGTCCGCTCGGTGCAAAATTTCATACAGATTAACATCGGTTTCCAGCAAACAGGCATGGCCGCTGTGGGGCAGGACGACCATCTGCGCATTGGGCAGTCGGGAAACCAGCCGCTTACCCTCTTCCTTTGAGGGCAGCAGTCGGTCATTCGCGCCAGTAATCAGCAGCACCGGATGGGTCATCCGCTCCAGCGGCAGCCGCTCTACTGCAAATGAGTTAAGCAACGACATCCGCCAGGCCGCCGTCTTGGCGGGCACCGAATTCATCGCATCCCACAGGGCTTGACGATCGCTGCGACCCATTCGCGCTTGCTCACTCAAAAACGGTACCAGCGCCTTCATCCCTATTCGGTAGAACGACTTCGGAGTCCAGAGGGAAAGGGTCGCCCCCAGCCGCATCCACAGCAGCCGCCGAAAGGAAGAGGCCGGATTGACCAGCACTACCCGCTCAAACAGCTGGGGCGCGTGAGTCAGCACCTGGAGGGCTAGACAGCCACCGAAGGATTCGCCGCACAGGTACACCGAGCGCTGCGACTTCTCCTTCGCTTCCGCAGCAATCAGGTCGCTCACCTGCTGCACCAGCCCGCCCCAGTCGGTCAGGTCCCAGGGGGGAATCGACAGGCAGCGAATATCAAAGCTGCGCTCCAGCCCTGCTAGCTGCGTCCTCAGCAGCTGGCCAGTGCCGTCCATCCCCGGCAAAAAGATGAACAGTGGCGCCTCTGGCCGTACGGGCCGGGGGGTCAAAAATCGAACGGGATTTTCAAACCGAGGTGTTGGCTGTGTCATCAGTCACAACCCTGCTGCAACAGTCCTGCCACTTCTGCTTGACAGGTTTCGGTCAGTTCAGCGGCCAGCGCAGCCGCCTGCTTGCCCTGATAATGCCGCCGGTGCTCATCGGTAATCTGAATCGGCTGCCCGACCAGCAGGTTGACCCGGCGATACAGCACCGCCGGATGCCAGCCCGACTGATCAAACAGCGGTTCAGAGGGGTCAAACCAGCTCAAGACCTGGAGCGGAATCGGGATCCCTTGGGTTTCTTCTAGGGACGCGATCGCCACCGGCAAAATCGACAGCTTGTCAATCGGCGCGCGCAGGGCTAAATGGGCAAAGCCGCGCTGAAATTCACCCACCTGCTGGGGTGAGGTCAGCTGTACCATCGGGTCGGTGCCCTCGGGAAAAATGCCCACGGCCCGATTATCTTTTAGCAGTGCCGTCGATTGCTTGAAAAAGCTGCGACTCCGCTGCCCCGGCCGATCAAGCGGAAAGCCGCCTAGAGCCTTAACCACATCGCGCATCACCGGCACTTCGCCCATGTAGTGGTGGCAGGCAAAATGCACCGGCTGACCGGCCGCAACCATCATCAGCGGCGCATCCAGAAAGCTGCGGTGGTTGCTGACGACCAGCAGCGAACCATGCTTGGGGACCCGCTCCGAATGGTACAGAGAGACCTGAACGCCCAGGGAAAACAGCATCCATCGAGAGAGTTCTATTGGGCTATTCAGAGACATACTGCAGGATTATGAGCAGGGAAAAATTTGGCTGATGAGTCTAATTTAAATCCTTTGAAGAACGAAAATGTATTTCAGCGGATAGATATCGACTCGGACTGCTGGGCTAGCTTTTGAGCCTGCTGCGCTGCTAGGGCGATCGCGAGGGAAAAAATCCGGTGCTCCTGGATCTGAATCCGGGCCTGGAGCTTTTCTGCGCTGTCATCGGGCAGGACCGGAACGGCAGCCTGCATAATAATGGGACCGCTATCCACTTCGAGTTCTACCACATGGACTGTACAGCCGGTGATTTTCACGCCTGCGGTCAGGGCCTGCTCCACCGCCGCCAGACCAGGGAAGCTGGGGAGCAGGCTGGGGTGAATATTGAGAATTTTTTGAGGGAAGGCATCGATCAGTCGCTGGGTAACGCGGCGCATCCAGCCCGCCATGATCACCCAGTCAACCCGGTGCGATCGCAGCACGGCAACGATCGCCTGATCCATTGCGACTCGGGTCTCGTAGGCTCGGTGGTCCAGCAGCACTGCCGGGATTCCCGCCGCCGCCGCCCGCTCGGCGACCTTAGCCGTCGGATTGTTGTAAACCACAACGGTTACCTCGGCGCGCAGCTGCCCCGCCGCGATCGCGGCCAGGATGGCGGAAAAGTTGCTGCCGTTGCCAGAGGCCAGTACGCCTAGCCGTAGCTCCGGCGGCGGCAGCTCGTGGAGGCCGGGTGGCGAGATTAAGCAGTGAGTCGCCGTATCGTTTGCGGACAGCTGGGTCATTTGAAACTGAAATTTCAGTAAAATTTCTGGGACAGTTGTTCTAAGCTAATTCCTATTCTATTGGTGCTCAGCGTGTAGATGGGCGTTCTAAGCTGAGACTGGGAATAGTGAAGGCAGGTCTCCGTTAAATTGCGTATAAATTGCGTATGAAATCCGATTTCATCCCCCCGGCTCAGTCCGCCGCTGCTGTCACTCTCGACAGCCTGGTTGGCGCGATCGCCGCGGCGGTCTATGTCAAGACGGCCCAGCACCATTGGCTCTATGCCAACGAGGCCTGCGGTGCTCTCCTCGGCCAGACCCCCGCTGCGCTGATTGAACTGGGGGAGACGGCCTTTTTATCCGAGGCCGCTGCGCAGCAGCTGAGACAGGATGACGCTGCCTGCTTTGACCGCGGCACAGGCGAGCCCGCTGAACTCGAACTGACGCTTTCATCGGGGTCATCGCGGCGGCTGATTGTCCATCGTGCCCTGCTTCAGCTCGACCAGCAGCCGGTTCTAGTCAATACCCTGGTGGACGTTACCGCTCAGCTGGCGCTGGCTACCCTGACCCAGCTGAATCAGCAGATGCAGCGGGCGCACGCCTCCCTCAGGCAGGAAATCACCGAGGGGCAAACCCGGCTGCAAACCGCCCTGGCCTTTGAAGCGACGCTAAAGCGGGTGACGGATCGCGTCCGCGACAGCCTGGATGAGGCCCAGATTTTGCAGACGGCGATGAGGGAGCTGACCGAAGCCCTCGGCGTCAAGGGGGCAAATACGGCGCTTTATGACCTGGAACAGGGCACCTCAACGATCTATCAGGAATATACAATTGGCCTCCACTCCTCCCAGGGTCGCGTTGCCCAGATGGAAGATTTTCCGGAGGTTTACACACAGCTGCTAGAGGGTCAGTACCTTCAGTTTTGTTCAATTATCCCCAACCCGGTGCGGGGCCATGTCGCGATGTTTGCCTCTCCCATCCTGGATGACCGCGGCGTGCTGGGCGATCTTTGGCTGATTAACGACCCGGAATACGGCTTCAAGGAGCTGGATATTCGCCTGGTGCAGCAGGTGACCAACCAATGCGCGATTGCCATCCGTCAGGCTCGCCTCTATCAGGAGGCCCAGCTCCAGGTGCAGGAACTGGAACGGGTGAATACGCTCAAAGACGACTTCCTGAGTACGGTTTCTCACGAGCTGCGTACCCCCGTCACCAGTATGCGGGTGGCGCTGCAGCTGCTCGGCGTTACCCTCAATCAGGAATTTGACCTCAACGCCGAACTGCAAAAGCCGATGTTAGAGCAGCGTCGCGTGGCCCGCTACTACCGTATTCTGCAAGAGGAATGCGAGCGCGAGATTGGCCTCATCAATGACCTGCTTGACCTCCAGCGACTCGACGTCGGCAATCACCCCATTCTGCCTCAGCCGATCCAACTGTCGGGATGGCTGCCGTCGCTGATGCAGAGCTTCCAAGAGCGAGCGCAAAGCCGTCAGCAAACCCTAGATTTAACCATTCCGGCCGACCTACCCCCGCTAGTTTCAGACCTGTCTAGCCTGGAGCGAATTCTCGCTGAGCTGCTAAATAACGCCTGTAAATATACGCCCCCCGGCGGGGCTATCCGGTTGACCGCTCGGGCCACCGAAGCCAACCGGCTTTGCCTGAGCTTAACCAATACCGGCGTTGAAATTTCTCCCGAAGAGCGCGACCGGATCTTTGATAAGTTCTATCGCATTCCCAGCGCCGATCCTTGGAAGCAGGGAGGTACGGGCCTGGGCCTAGCGCTGGTCAAGCGCCTATTAATGCATCTAGAGGGCGAGATTGGCATCAGCAGCGGTCACGATGCCACCACCTTTTGGGTTGAGCTACCGCAGGCCATTTCGGCAAAGTCGCTATCCTGAATGCTCTGAATAGCCTTTTCAAAGGGCTGGAGCCGCGTCAGGCTGCCGCCATCGTCAAGCGAGCTACGGTCCGCATCCGCATTGCCGCTGGGGGAGTCGGCCAGGTGATGCATGAAGGCGTCCAGTGGAACGCGCGCTGTCCGTCAGAGCATACCGCGATCGCGCCTGGTCGGACCGTTAGCGTTGTCGGGCGGCAGGGTAATAGGCTATTCGTTATGCCGCTGGCGGTTGAGTCCCGTCGCCCGGTAGCCGCGAAACCTTCGTAGCTAGACATTCATAGATCAGCTGTGCTATGCAAAGAGCACCTCTCAGGAGTTTCCATAGATGGGTTCCTCAATCTTAGCCATTCTCTCGCTGATCATTATTGGCTATACCGTTGGCTCAGTGCGTATTGTCAAGCAGGGCAACGAGGCTCTAGTAGAACGGCTGGGCCGATTTAAAACCACGCTCCGACCAGGGCTTAACCTGATCGTTCCGTTTCTAGATACGGTCGTTTTAGAAGATACGCTCCGAGAGCAGACGCTCGACATTAAGCCCCAGACGGCGATCACCCGCGATAACGTCAGCCTCAGCGTAGACGCAATTATTTACTGGCGAATCCTCGATCTGGAAAAGACCTTTTACGCCGTCGAAGATGTGGAATTTGCGATGCAGGAACTGGTTGTCACCTCGCTGCGGTCGGAAATTGGCAAAATGGATTTGCAAAGTACCTTTTCTTCCCGAGAAAGCATTAATAAGGCACTGCTCGACGTGCTGGACGAAGCGACTGAGCCTTGGGGCGTCAAGGTCAACCGGGTGGAGCTTCAGGAGATCAAGCCGCCGCCAGAGGTGATCGAATCGATGCAGCAGGAGCAGGCCGCCGCCATTAAAAAGAAAGCGGCTATTTTAGAAGCTGAGGGCACGGTGCAGTCGATGCGTCTGCTGGCCCAGGCCCTAGACAAAAGTGAGGGTCGGCGCGAAATTCTCAACTTTTTGCTGGCCCAGCGCTATGTTGAAGCCAATCAAAAGATCGGTGAGAGCGATAACTCTAAGGTCCTGTTTATGGATCCCCGTGCCCTCACCGAAGGGCTCGTAGACCTGATGAATGAGGGTGATAACTAGGCCGGCTTCGCCGGGCCGCCGGGCCAGCGCCTACAATGGAGGCTGAAGCCTTACTGAAGCCGCTAAAGCCTTAGAAACCGACATGCCCGCTGTCACTCCTCCCACCGTCTCCCCGATAGAATCGGCCGTCGAATCGGATCGCCTACCGCTACTGGGACAGTCGCTGTCCCAGCTGACGGCCTGGGTGCAGGCCCAGGGGCAGCCCGCCTATCGGGGCAAACAGCTCCACCAGTGGATCTATCGGAAAGGGGCGCGATTGCTCCAAGACATCACCGTCTTTCCCAAACAGTGGCGAGCTGAGCAGGCCGCAGCTGCGATTGGCCGCTCCGAGCTGCACCATCGGGCGGAGGCCCCAGATGGAACGGTCAAGTATCTGCTGCGGCTGGGCGATGGGCATATCATCGAGACCGTCGGCATACCGACCGCCAAACGGCTGACCGTCTGCGTCTCATCTCAGGTCGGCTGTCCGATGGGCTGTGATTTTTGCGCCACGGGCAAAGGCGGTTTTGCCCGCAATCTGGCCCTGCATGAGATTGTCGATCAGGTACTAACGGTGCAGACCGACTTTCAGCAGCGGGTGAGCAATGTCGTCTTTATGGGTATGGGCGAGCCCCTACTTAACGCAGACAGCGTTGTGGCAGCCGTACGCTGCCTAAATCAGGACATCGGCATTGGCCAACGGCAAATCACCGTTTCTACGGTCGGCATTCCAGGACATATCCGCCGTCTGGCCCAGCACCGGCTCCAGGTGACCCTCGCCGTCAGCCTGCATGCGTCTAATCAGGCCCTCCGGACCCAGCTCATTCCCAGCGCCCAGCCCTATCCCTTCGCCGACCTGCTACAGGAATGTCGGGACTATGTCGAGCTGACCGGTCGCCGCGTCACCTTTGAATATATCCTGCTGGCTGGACTGAATGACAGCGCGGCCCAGGCCCAGGAGCTTGCCGCTCAGCTGAGGGGCTTTCAGAGCCACGTTAACCTCATTCCCTATAACCCGATTGTTGAGGTGGACTATAAGCGCCCCAGTCGGCAGCAGGTTCAGACCTTTATGCAGCAGCTCCAGGATTTGGGGATTGCCGTCAGCGTCCGCCAGTCTCGGGGACTGCAAGAAGATGCGGCCTGCGGCCAGCTCAGGGCTTCTCAGTCGGGCCAATCAGCATAAAACTGCGCCCTAGCTTTCACGGGGGCGCAGCATCAGGCAATGGGTTAGTTAAGAAAACCGATTAGCCTGTTCTGAAGATCGGCTCAAGCGGGCAAACCCGGCGCATAGGCCTCAATCACTTTTCCCGTACCGGCACAGGTAATCATCAGGTAGTCGCAGGTCGGGCATTGAGTGCGCACAAGCCGCTCCTGAGTCAGATGGTAGCGTTCTGCGTCGCTGCCGCAGTTTGGGCAATGGACGTGCTGAATAATCGTCGCCATCGTTTTATCCTTCTGTAAAAGGGGCGATGCTCCGGAAGCGGATGACTTGTCTGGCGAAGCGCTGGACGTAAGATTTATTAACATGAATTATTAGATTTATGGGTCGGCTCTTGAGCGATCTGACAGGAAAATGACCTGTGGTCAAGAACAGCACCCGGCTGATGTGGACTTCTCTATTATGTCAAGCATTTCAGACATCCGCAACGAACCAAAGGACAGAAATAGGGCGGGGATCGCCCACTGTCAAACCGATCCCGATGCTGAATGCGACCTACTGCATAGCCCGAAAGCGTTAGGTATCTATGCCCTTTGGCGGTTTTTACTTCGCCTGGAAACAGCCGCCAATTCGGTCAATCTTAAGAAAAGCTGTAGAAACTAAATCCGCTAAAAACGATGTCAGTCTCTCATATTAGGTGTCAAATCAGTGACCATAGATCTTCGCAGTTCTGCGGATGATCCCCCCTGTTTCCCATCCCAACTAATACCGAATCCGAGGATCTACGTAGGCGTTCAAAATATCAATCAGGATGCTAACAATTGCCACAATACCGCCAAAGAAAACCATCAGCCCCTGCACCACCGGATAGTCGCGCTGGGAGATCGCCTCAAACAGCCGATTCGCCAGCCCCGGCCAGGAAAAAGTCACCTCCGTCAGGACGGCACCGCCTAGCAGCGAGGCAAAGGTGAGACCCAGGATTGTAATCACCGGAATCATGGCGTTCCTCAGGGCATGCACCGTGACGATACGGAATTCGGGAATGCCCCGCGCCCGGGCCGCTTCCACATAGTCAGCCTGGAGAGTTTGCTTCAGGTTGACCCGCACAATCCGCTCGAAGACGCCGCTGATCAGAATGCCCAGGGTCAGGCTAGGCAGGGCCAGGTAGTAGAGCGTGGTGCCAAACTGAGCCAGACTACCGTGCAGCAGGCTGTCGAGCAGGTATAGCCCGGTCGGCCCTGGCGGAGGCGACTGCCCTAAAGGAAAGCGTGTGCCAATCGGGAACCAGCGCAGCTGAACGGCAAACAAAAGCTGCAAGAGCATTCCAAACCAGTACATCGGCACAGCGTAGGTGATGATCCCAAACAGCCGCCCACCCGCATCCAGCGGCGTATTCGGTCGGGATGCCGCGATCGCGCCCACCGTCAGCCCCACTACCGCCGCGATCAGCAGCCCGCACAGGGTCAGCTCCACCGTGGCCGGAAAGTGGGCTCGGATAATCTGCCAAACCGTTTGTCCCTGGCTGGTCAGGGAGCTGCCCAGGTCAAGGTTGAGCAGCTTGCCCAGGTAGTTGAAATACTGCTGCCAGAGGGGCGCGTCGAGGCCCAGCTGCGATCGTAGTGCCGCCTTCGCCGACTCCGGGGCCCTGGGACCCAGCAGCGCATCCACTGGGTCGCCAGGGGTCGCCCGCATCAGCAAAAACACAACAGTTGTAATCGTCCAGATCATCAGCGGTGCCAGCAGCAGCCGCGATAGGACGTAAATCCGCAGCGCGTTAGAGCGCGTCGCCATTGGTCAGCTACCCTTCTTTACTAATTTGCCAGAGCAGGAACTGCTGGTTGGGCTCTATGCCGACGCCTTCAATACCGCTTTGGGCAAACACATAGTCCTTGTTCTGCCACAGCGGGATATAGGGCACATCTTCCGCCATCAGCTGTTGGAGGTCCTCGAACAGCTCGTCGCGTTTCGACTCGTCCAGCTCAGCACTTTGCTCTGAGAGCAGCTCATTGGCCTGGTCGCTGTAGTAGAAGGAGCCGTTGCCCTGGGTCGCACCTTCTTCGCACAGACCCGACGCTGAGCCCTGGTCACAGCTGAGGAAGGGCTGCACGAAGTTATCCGGATCGAAGTAGTCGGGATACCAGTTGGACAGCACGCTGGGATAGACGCCCTTCTCGACGTTTTCCCACAGGGTTGCGCCTTCAGCCGTGCTGACGGTGACATTGACCAAACCCGGCAGGCTTTGCTCAATCGATTCCTTCATCGTATTGGCCACGACGCTGCGAGTCGTTGAAGCTGAGGGATACCAGATTTCAAACTCCAGCGGGTTGGCCTCGCTGATTCCGGCTTCGCTGAGGAATTGCTTGGCCTGGTCATAGTTGCCGTCGCCGTAGGCTTCCTCGAACACCGGCTCATAGACTTCAAAGCTTTTCGGAATGAGGCTGTAGAGCGGCTCGGCCTGCCCCTGAAAGGCCCGCTGGTTAATCAGCTCGCGATCGACCATGGAGGCGACGGCCTTACGTACGTTAAGGTCGTCAAACGGGGCAATTTTCTGGTTGAGCGACATGTAGTTGACGACGGTAGAACCCGCTTCGATCACCTGCCAGCCGCCCGAGTCGGCATCTCTTTCAAGACTGGCGATCTGCTCGGGGTCGAGAGTCTGGTAGGCCACGTCCAGGCCACCCGATAGAAAGGTGTTGTAGAGGTTTGCCGGGCTGGTGAAAATCTGAATATCAATGCCCTGGTTCTCAGGCGCTTCGCCCCAATAGTCTTCGTAGGCGTCGAGCTTAATCACGTCACTGCTGAAGGAGGCCAGCTTGTAGGGACCCGAGCCCACGAAGGTATCCGGCTGAAAGCTGCCTTCGGCCACTTCGTACTGGTCGGGTGGAACCGGCGTCACACCCCAAAAGGTGAGCAGCGACGGAAAAGCGGCGAAGGGCTGCTTCAGCGTGATCGTCAGCTCATAGTCACTCGTTGCCTCGACCGACTCAATCTTTTCGGACAGTAAGAAGGCAGGCCGTCCCCCATTTTCCATGAACCGCTCGATGGAAAAGGCCATGACTTCAGCGGTAAACGGCGTGCCGTCATGCAGCGTCACGTCCTCCCGCAGGGGAATTGTATAGGTCAGCCCGTCTTCGCTGATGTCGGGCATCTCCGTCGCCAGCTGCGGCGTCAGCTCCGTGGTGCCCGGCTCGTAAGTATAGAGCCGGTCGCCCATGTTGTAGAGCAAAATGCCGGGAAAAATTTCGTAGGCGTCGGCGGGATCTAGCGTTCGGGCCGTGAGCGTGGTACCGATGGCAACGCGATCGCTCGCTTCACCGGCCGCGCCCCCGGCCGAATCCGCAGACTCATTTGCCTGCCCGCCACAGCTCACGGCCAGCAGCAGACACAGGCTGAACAACCCAGCATACTGACCCCATCGAAACAGACGGCGGCGAGAAAAGGGCTGCCGGGCCAGCAATCGGAGCCAGCGCAGCCCCGTATTCACAGATGAGAACATCGGCTTGGTCAATTGCTTCATCGTCTAAACAATAGGCCAATTCTAAGGTTTAGACTGACATTTTGAGTAATTAACTGCCTGAAGGCGGTGCGATCGCGATCCAGTTAGTCGCTAAGTCTGTCGATTGCGCTGCCTAAGGCTCGAGTTGCTCGTCCGCTTCGGCTTCAGGCTGCGAAGATTCAGATTCAGCGTCTAGCAGCTCATCCAAAGGCGACTTTTCACCCGCTTCTTCCGCCTCTTGGGCAGCCAGTTCAGCTTCGACCAGGGCCTGAATCGCCTCGTGGCGGGCGACCCCCTCGTAGGCATAGCGGTTATAGCCGCCCCGCTCGACTAGAGCAAGCAGGTAGTCCACTCGGTTCTGCGGCGAAGGATGAGTTCTAAACCAGGAGATGCCGCCTCGGTTTTCTTCCTTTTCATTTAGGGTAACCATCAGGTGATAGAGGCCATCCGCCGCGTAGCCGCTAGCCGCCAGGATCTGGGTGCCCACCACGTCGGCCTGGCGCTCCATCTGGCGGGAGTAGTCAGCCAGGAAAAAATTGGTCGCCAGGCCCGACAGCGGCAGGTACTGGGCGACACTGCTGGTCAGGTTGCCCTGGGTCACCAGCTGAAAGCCGTGGGAAAGGACGGCGTGGGATAGCTCATGGGCAATCAGCCCCGCCAGCTCGGCTTCAGAACGCGTATCCAGGATCGCTCCGGCGTTAAGAAACACCTTACCGCCGGGCAGAGCAAAGGCGTTCAGGTTACGGTCAAGGATGACGTAAAACTCGTAGTCAAACTCCTCTCGACCAGCCACCGCCGCCAGCTCCTGACCCAGTTCGCGCACGTAGGCCAAGACTTCTTCATTTTCCAGCATCGGCAGCTGCGACTGGGCCTGCTCTGAAACGCGCCGGCCGATGGTGCTTTCCCCCTGGAGCAGGATGATGGCGGATTCGGCGGCGGTAAAGGGACCCAGGATGCTGCCGGTGAGGGCATAGCCGACGACGCCGGTGAAGACGTTTGCGATCGCGTTAGTCTGCAACCGCGATCGCGTCCGCCGCTTGAACCGCTCCAGGTTCTCCGCTGCCTGAGCGGTCTGCTGCTCGGCAGTCGGATGCTCCGGATTGAGCGCAGCAAACTGCCGCCCGGCAATCGAGGCTTCCAGCCACTGCTCCTGGGCCATCATCAGCTCAACTTGGGCCGCCAGCAGCTCGGGGGCTGCCGGATACTGGGTCAGGGCCTGCTCCAGCACCTGCTCCGCGGCTTCTGGCTGGTCATAGCGCTGGAGCACTTCGGCGTAGCGCAAATGGCCCGGAGTGAAGGCCGGATATTCTTCGGTCAGCAGCGCTAGCGATACCAAAGCCTGGGATTCGCGATCATTGGCAATACCGGCGTTTGCTTCTCGCCAGTAGACGGCGGCAGCAGGGGAGAGCTGTGCCTCGTCGCTAAACGGCTCAGGAGGCAGGTCAGCCTCAGCAGCAGCCTCACCTAATTTGGCAGTGCGGTAGAGCGCCTGGGCAGCGGCAATGTCGCCCGCTTCATAGAGCCGGTCGGCTTCAATCAGGCGCTCCCGCCGCAGCTGGGCCGCCGCTTCTGCTTCAGGATCGACATCGGTAGCGGATTCTTCAGGCTGCTCTGGGCCATCAGCTGTGGCATCTTCAGAATCCTCCGCAGGCACATTTTCAGACTCTGACGAAGATTCTTCGGAATCCTCGTCAGGCATGTCTTCAGAATCCTGAGTTAGCAGAGTCTCAGAATCTGCCTCTAGCTCCGAATCTAGAACCTCACCGACGGTAGCTTCATCCCTTGCCGATTCAGGGTTGGGGGCATCGTCCTCAATCGTCAGCAGCTCAGCTGGGTCAGAATTGGGCGTCGTCGGCTCCAAAAAATCCTCAGCGGTCTGCCCCAGCACTGGGAAAACGCTGCCCACCGTCAGGGCTAGCAAAAATCCGGTCGGCAGGGCCAGCAGAAAGGGTTTGGGTAATTTCATTGTAAAAAGCGTCAGGGGAAAATTCTGGAGAAACTATTTCGGACAAAACGCACAGGCAGCAGGAGAGTATTACGCTCAGCAGGAAACAGGCGAACCGAATATACTGATCTCTGGGTCAACAATAGATAGCAATTGCTCTGAAGCCATCATGAATTCCGATACGTTTGAGTCCATTAAGCCCTGGCTTAATTTTATCCACCCCACTTTAATGTGGGGGGTTTTAGCAGTGACAGTTTACGCCGCCTATCTGGGCTGGCAGCATCGGCGCACTCGCCTAGCCGAAGGCGATGAGAAGAAAGCGCTGATCAAAGGCAAATTTGGCACGCGTCACCACCGGTTGGGGTCGGCAATTCTGGCCTTCATGGTGCTCGGCACCCTCGGCGGCATGGCCTCGACCTATATCAATAACGGCAAGCTATTCTTAGGCCCGCACCTGCTAACCGGGCTAAGTATGACGGGACTGATTGCCGTTTCAGCTTCGCTCGTACCCTTCATGCAGAAAGGCAATAACGCTGCCCGCTATACCCATATTACGTTAAACACGATTTTGGTCGGGCTATTTGGCTGGCAGGCGGTGACTGGCGTGCAAATCGTACAGAAAATTCTGGAGAAGTTCTAGCTGCTTGTCATCTTCTGTCCTTCCTATGGCTTGCTGCCTGTAGCTACCGGCTTTCCCGATCAGAGTCGGATGCGCTTCAGGCCGCGCTATGCTAATTTTTGTGCAGATTTGGCCAGAGCGGTACCCGTCGATACCTCTGGGAATGCTGAAGTCGGCTATTCGTAAAATTGCTCGGTTGCGTCCGCGAATGGAGCAGGTGCGCCGATTCAGAAATTCAGAGGAGGGACCATGCAGCCTCAGGTGATTGTCTGCGGCTTAGGCCGTACCGGCTATCGCATATTCTGCCTGCTGCGGGAGCAGGGCGTTCGCGTAGCGGGAATTAGCGATCGCGCCATGCCCCACGAGGCAGACGGCGATATCGTGGTCGGCGACAGTCGGATCGAGCAAACCCTGGTGCAGGCAGAGATCTACGCAGCCCAGACGCTGGTGCTGGCCAGCGCCGACGACAGTATCAATCTGGCCGTCCTCACCCAGGCCCGGCTGCTCAACCCGCGCATTCGGATTATTAACCGGCTGTTTAATAATCAGCTTGGAATTCGGCTCGACCAGACCCTGCCCGACCATATCTCGATGAGCGTTGCCGCGCTAATCGCACCAATTTTTGCCTTTGCGGCCATGGGCAACCGGGCCATCGGGCAGCTCCAGATCTTCGATCAGATCTGGCCGATTATCGAGGAGGAAATTACCGAGCAGCATCCCTGGCGAGGTCGGCTGATTACCGACATTTGGGAAGACCTCACCCGCATTTATATTGCCTACCAGCCTGCTCAGGGCTCAACCAACCTGGGCGCGGCAATTCGAGAGGGCAAGGTATTGCAGCCGGGCGATATGCTGATTTTAGCCCAACAGCCCACAGTTCGGCGGTCGCAGCGATCGCTAAAGCAGTCTCTGCGACGCTTCAGCAGCGGCATCATTCAGTTCCGCCGCCGCAGCCGCTCAGTGCTGCTGGTGCTGCTGGCGCTGCTAGTGACGATTGGGGTGGCGACGACCACCTACGTTAGCAATGAAACCGGCACCTCCGTGATTGACGCCCTATACTTCTCGGTGGGCATGATTACCGGGGCGGGCGGCCAGGAAAAGGTGGCCGAGAACGCGACGGCGGCGATCAAGCTGTTCACCGCGATCATGATGCTGGTAGGAGCAGGGGTCGTCGGCATTTGCTATGCCCTGCTGAATGACTTTATTTTAGGGACGCATCTCCAGCATATCTGGACGGTCACCCGCTATCCCCAAAGCCGCCACTGCATCGTCTGCGGCCTGGGCGGGGTCGGCATTCGAATTGTCGATCAGCTTAAGTCTCTGGGCGATGAGCTGATCGCGATTGAGCATAATCCCAACGGGCGCTTTCTGGGAGCAGCGAGATCGCGCCACATTCCGATCATTATCGGCGATGCCAGCGTGCCTGAAACGCTGCAAACCGCCAACATTGAGCAGGCCGACGCGCTGCTGGCGGTGACCAGCAACGATAGCATCAATCTAGAAATTGCGATCACGGCTAAGAGCATTGCCCCCAGCCTGCCGGTATTCGTGCGCGTCCATGACCCCCACTTTGCCCGCCAGATTCAGCAGGTGTTTGAATTTGACATGGTGATGAGCCCGACCGAGCTAGCTGCCCCCGCCTTTGCCGCAGCGGCAATCAGCGGTCGGATTTTTGGCGACTGCATGACCCGGGAAGGACTGTGGGTTGCGATCGCCACCCTAATCACGCCCAACCACCCCTTTCATAACCGTGTCCTCAAAGAGGCAGCTGCCACCGAGCAGTTTTCTCCCCTCTATGCGGAAGTCAAGACAAAGCGTGTCCACGGCCAGGCGCTATTAGAAATGGTCATGCTCAGCGATACCGTCCTGTACCTGATGATGCCCGCCAACCGCTGGGAAAACCTCTGGGCTAGTCGCTCCGAGCGCGTGCTGCCGATCACGTCAGAAAATCGGCTCAGCCCTCGTCCAAATCTTGAGATTGCCGAGTAATCTGCTCGCGCAGCCGGGCTAATTCCTGCTCAGCCGCCTCGGCCCGCTGGCGCTCCTGCTCGGCCTTTTCTGCGCTCCATAGCAGCAGATTGCCTGCCTCATCCCACCAGCGCAGCCAGTTCGTCGGCTTCTGTCCCAGCCGTGAGCCGTGCCAGATCCCGAGCCACAGGCCCAGTTCTGGAATCCAGTAGCGCCCCTGGTCATTGGCCTGACGCTCTCGGTACTGACCCGCTTCCAGCCCCAGGACCCGGAGTTCCACATCGTAGGGGTTAAAAATGGCGTAGGTCGGCACCTGAAGAATGTTTTCGTAGAAGAAAAGCTTGCCGTAGGGAAAGAAGGGCCGGACTGAAAATTCGCTCTCTTCAGTATCTGATAGAAACTCCATGACGATCGCCACCGGGTCGCCCTGCCGGTGAGGTGTATAGCTGCGCCGAATCGTCTGGGTCGGCAGCGGCTCCGCTCGGGGAACGTAGAACCAGTCCGGTGCTTTGACCACGGTTTCTTCGTTCACTCTGGCCACTAGGCCAAAGTTTGACCCGATTAGCATCTCGGGCCGAATCAGACCGGCTTCACCCAGGGCGTCGGTCAGCGCGGCGGCTAGATAGGGCTGTTGAATATTTTCCACGGGGTCATCCGGCAGGATGTAGTCGTCCGGCAGCGCTTCCCATTCAATCTGGAGCGGCTTTGTCCGAGAAATTTGCAGAACCATGGTGGACTCTCTGGCGACGCTAGCTCTATGATATCGGCAATAAAACGCACTCTATAGCGCTACTTCAGGTCTAGCAGCCCGTCTTCCTTCAGCTTGGGGTTAAATCGCAGCTCCATCTGCACGCCGCGAGCCTTGAGCTTCTCTAGCAAGTCAGCTTCAATCCGGCGGGCGATCTGTTTCATAATTTTCACCCGCCCCAGGCCATCGCTCTTATCTTCGGCCACAATTTCAGCCGGGGTCATCAGGGCTCTGACGTCGATCGGCTTTTCCCAGGCGTCGGCCCGCTCGCCGTTGCCAGGCGGCACTGACCCATTTTCAGCAATCCAGGCATCGCGAATCTCGTTTAGCTCGGTGCGGCTGGGGCGCTTAACCGGATGGACCTTCACCCAGTAGCAGGCTTCGGGCTGACGAATCAGGTGCTGCTTCAGGCTGGCGGCAACATCGCGAGAAATCCCGACATATTGCAGCGTTTGGCCTTCGTCATAGATAGCATAGATGCCGATCACGCCTGCAAACTCGGTGGCAATCTGGCCGTCTGGAGTGAGGTAGGGATGAAAAGGAAGCGTACTTAAAGACGGAGCGGGCATAAAAGGCAAGCTTAATAGTTATCGGGCAACTTTTCGATAGATCGCGCAGAGGCGGTTCGGGCTAAAAATCTTCGCTTTAAACATGAATGTCGGCGGCACGTTAATCACCGCATAGTCTGGCGACTCATGGTAGGGCTCAAATTCGGCAGCCATCCCCTTGGGGGTGGCAGTGGTATAGGGTACCGGCTTGAATAGCTTGTGGGTAAATTCGACCTGGCTAGCGCCGGTTTCCTGGCAGACCTGAGCGCAGAAAGATTCGCTCGTCAGCAGGGCAAATAGGGCGGTCTGCGCCTCTGGAGAAAGGCTAAAGCGGCTGTCTGCCTGGTCAATGATGCGAATGCGCATAGGAAAGCAAATAGATAAGATAGAGCGATCGCTGAACGAACCGTAAGATCAGCCTATAGTGAAAGGTGAGGTTCTGTCAGCTCTGAGCGGGGTTTGTTCGTTAAGATTCTTGAGCTCAGACGCTGCGCGATCGCGCCTCCACCCCACCCCCCGACAGCGCTATGAAAACCGTCCGAGAACTCGTCAGCATTGCTATCTTCTTCAGTCTAATCGCCTTCATTGGCTGGAACCTAACTCAGCTCGGGCTGCTGGCTTTAGCAAATTACGGGCCATCTTGAGCCATCCTTCGAAGCTGCTCGTCGGAGGATTGCGATAAGCTGATAGAGCGTCGTTCTCAGTATTTTGATTAACCCGCTTCCCCAACATGGTTTATCAGCTGCCAGATATCTACATCGACCTGCTGACGGACTTTGGCTTTAAGCGCGTCTTTGGCACCGAGCCCAATAAGCGACTGCTGATAGACTTCTTGAACACGCTTCTGCCAGACTATCATCGCATCCAAGACCTGACATTCAAGAACAGCGAGAACCAGGGCAATACCCTGATTGACCGCAGAGCCATTTTCGATATCTACTGTCAGGCAGAGTCTGGAGAACGTTTCATCGTCGAAGTGCAGAAGGCCAAGCAGGATTTTTTCAAAGACAGAAGCGTCTTCTATGCCACCTTCCCAATTCAGGAGCAGGCCCAAAAAGGCATTTGGAACTATGAGCTAACGGCGGTCTACAGCGTCGGCATCCTGGATTTTATCTTTGACGATCACAAGGACGAACCCGACCTGCTGCATACGGTAGAGCTGAAGAATCAGCACTGCGACGTCTTTTATAAGAAGCTGAGGTTGATCTATATCGAGCTGCCCAAGTTCACCAAGACCCTGGAAGAGTTAGAGACACATTTCGACAAGTGGCTATATCTGTTTAAGCATCTAGCCCAGCTCGAGGAGCCGCCTGAGAAGCTGCAGGAAGGGGTGTTTAACGAGCTGTTTGAGGTCGCCGAGATTGCGAATTTCTCACCGGATGAACAAAACAGCTATCAAAGCAGCCTGAAGAATTACCGTGACATGTACAACATTACGAACTCCCTGCGTCAGGAGGCTAGGGAAGAGGGAAGGCAAGAGGGCAGACAGGAGGGTAGAGAAGAAGGTAGACAGGAGGGTAGAGAAGAAGGCAGACAGGAAGGCAGACAGGAAGGCAGACAGGAAGGCAGACAGGAAGGCAGACAGGAAGGCAGAGCGGAGAGCCAGCAGCAAATTGCTAAAAGGCTAAAAGCGGCAGGTATGTCTCCACAGGACGTCGCCAGTTATACAGGATTGGCCGTTGACGAGGTCGATGCGCTCTAGCGGAGAATTGGCGATCGCGCTTTCAAGCCGTAATGGAAACGGCAAATCCTCAACGCTGAATGGGTTATCCGCCAGCAGGCGGAAGTGATCGGGCCGGTCCGAGTGAGCCCCGATAAAGGGGAAAGAGATCGCTGGGTCATTGCTGGAATTACCGTCAAGCAGCTCTGCTACCGCGCCATCTACGACAATAAATGGGGCAAACAGAGGAGACCCGGCTTCGAACCGGGCGGCGAGCTGGGTTATCGCGCGATCGCGCGATCAATAAAAACGATCTGGCTAGCCGCTGGCAGTGAAGTTCCCGATGGTATAGTCTCTAGAAACATAAAGCGCGCTCGTCCCCTCTGTTCAGTACTATGGACAGTCAGCCCTACCCAAAATAGCATTCATTTCCAGATTTTATGACCTTGCCTGATCCCTTTATTCCCGACTGCGCATGGCAAAGGCCAATTGGCGCAGGTTGGGAAACGCCCTATGTTGTCCGCTACGCCAGCAACTTGGATGACGGCCCAGGCCATGGTGTTCCCCTCGGCGGCTTTGGCGCGGGCTGTATCGGTCGAGCCCCCAGCGGCAGTTTTAACCTGTGGCATCTGGACGGCGGCGAGCATGTGTTTGCAATCTTTCCGGCCTGTCAGTTCAGCGTCTTTGAGCAGACAGAAGACCGGCAGCAGGCCTACGCAATGTCCACCGAGCCCCCAACCGATGGCAGCCTTTCCGAATGGGAGTTTTACCCGGCTAACTCTGCGAGTACCTATCACGCCCTATACCCTCGCAGCGGATCTACCTATCGCGGTGTTTTTCAGACCGAGCTGAGCTGCGAGCAGTTTTCTCCTATCTGGGCCGATAACTATCAAGAGGCGAGCTATCCAGTGGCGGTCTTCGTTTGGACGGCCCATAATCCTACCGATCGGTTGATTACGCTAAGCCTAATGCTGAGCTGGCAAAATATGGTGGGCTGGTTTACCAATGCCAATCCCTCGCCCACGGTACAGCAGCGGGATGACGGCAGCCCTTTTTATAAATACCAGCCCCGGCTGGGGAAGAGCGCAGGCAATTTCAACCAGCGGATTGTCCAGGCCGACCGGGTGACCTGCGTGATGGATGGTGACTGGTCAGGGGAACCTGCCGAGGGGCAGGGACAGTTTTGCATCGCAACAAGACCGTTCGAACAGGGCGAAATCTTCTACCATAGCCGCTGGAATCCAGCAGGAGATGGGAGCGACCTCTGGCAGTCATTTTCCCAGTCTGGGACGCTGCCGAATTTAGCGGATGAAATGCCTGCCGCTGCGGGCGAACAGGTGGGCGGCGCGATCGCAGTCAAATTCACCCTATCCCCTGGCGAAACGGCAGAAATTCCCTTCGTCCTGACCTGGGACCTGCCGGTGACTGAATTCGCGGCCGGGAAGCAGGCCTACCGCCGCTACACTGATTTCTTTGGCCGCAGCGGTCGGAATGCCGAAGCCATGGCCGCGATCGCGCTTACCAAATATCCCAGCTGGCAGCAACAAATCCAGCAGTGGCAGCAGCCCATCCTCAACCGGTCTGACCTGCCCGACTGGCTGAAAATGGCGCTATTTAACGAACTCTACGACCTGACCAGCGGCGGCACGCTTTGGTCCGCCGCCAGTGAAACCGACCCAATCGGCCAGTTCGGCGTCCTCGAATGCTTTGACTACTGCTGGTACGAAAGCTTAGATGTGCGGCTGTATGGCGGCTTTGCCACCCTGATGCTGTGGCCCGAGATTGAGAAGTCCGTCATCCGCGCCTTTGCCCGAGCGATTTCAGCCGAGGACAGCCGACAGCGGATTATTGGCTACTACTACACGATTGGCGAGGGCGAACATTGGGCTGCCCGCAAGCTTCGAGGGGCCACGCCGCACGATTTAGGTGCGCCAAACGAGCATCCCTGGCAGCAGACCAATTACACCAGCTATCAAGACTGCAACCAGTGGAAAGACTTACCCAGCGATTTTGTTATTCAGGTCTATCGGGCCTTCGTCATGACCGGCGAAACCGACGTTGACTTTTTGGCAGACTGCTGGCCCGCCGTGGTCGAAGCGCTGGCCTATCTGAAGCAGTTTGATCGGGACGGTGACGGTATGCCCGAGAACGGCGGTGCCCCCGACCAGACCTTTGACGACTGGCAGCTTAAGGGCGTCAGCGCCTACTGCGGTGGACTGTGGCTGGCGGCTTTGGAAAGCGCGATCGCGATCGGCAACCAGCTCCAGCAGCATTCTCGCGGCAGTGGCAATCTGGCTATCCTACTGGCCCAATATCGCCGCTGGGCCGACCAGGGCCGCGTCGTCTTTCAGAACAAGCTTTGGAATGGCCAATACTACCGGCTCGATACCGGCAGCGGCGCTGACGTGGTGATGGCTGACCAGCTCTGCGGCCAGTTCTTTGCCCGGCTGATGGGGCTGCCCGACATTGTCGAACCCGAGTTTACTGAATCGGCGTTAGAAGCTATCTACGACGCCTGCTTTGTCAAATTCAACCAGTACGCCCAGCACCATACTGCTCCTCAAAATCAAAAGTTCGAAGGCGCTCAAGCGGGTTTCTTTAGCGCTGCCCAGCTCGGCCTTAGCATCGGCGCAGCCAACGGCGTTCGCCCCGACGGTTCGCCCCAGAACCCCGACGATACCCACCAGCTAGAGGTCTGGACAGGCATCAATTTTGGCCTAGCTGCCTTTTTCGCCCAGATGGGCAAACGAGACGCAGCGCTAGAAATCACCGCCGCCGTCGTTCAACAGATTTACCAGCATGGCCTCCAGTTCCGCACCCCCGAAGCGATTACGACAGTCGGCACCTTCCGCGCCTGCCACTACCTCCGCCCGATGGCCATTTGGGGGCTCTACGGTGCCTTGACTGACTGGAGAATGGAGTTAACCCGATAAGTCCATTTTTGCATCATCACGAGTCAAAAAAAATTTGGTCAAAAATTGAGCGTTTGACCCGAAACCGGATATTAATTAACTCTTGATAAAGGTCATCGAGCGAGGTCTGCGGCACGCGGTTCTCCTGGCGTAATCTAAAAATAATGGCGAGAGTGCCTTTAACTTTGAGACCGAGCCGCAAAGCTTCTTGACGTGCAGCGAAATCATCTAGCAAGATGGTGTCAGCCGACAATTCCAGCGCTAATGCAATAGCTTCAGCCTCACCTTTACCAAACCTCAGAGATAACTGGCTGACTAGCTGAAGTAGATGAGCTTCTCTAATTTGAATCTGAGAATTTTTTAAGAAAGCCTGAATTTTAGAAGCCGTTTGGTCAGGCTTGGCGCTAATTTCCTGTACCACGGCTTCGGGGATATAGAAGGTTTGAGCGTCTGTCAATAAGGCATCTAGATACCCCAACTTGGATAGAAAGATTAAGGGTGAGGAGTTGATGACCGTCCGCATCGATTCAGCTAAGTCTCTCAAGCTTTCTCAATGGAAATATCAGCTTCGGATAGATAGGAAAAATCAAGGCCAATAGTATCGAGTAGTTCGATCAAAGTATCGGTTTCGAGCGCCATGAGTTCAGCAGCTTTACGTAGGCTGATCAAGCGAGCGGCCAGAGCTCCAATTACAAAAAGGAATAGCTGCTTTTGCTCATTAGCTTGAAAAACGGGCAGTTCAGCGGCGACTTGCTTCAGGGTTTCTTCAGGTGGCATTAGCATAATATAAACAGCGAGCTTTCTTCACGATAGGCTACGATGCTCTATTATGATCGACTTTCAGCCTGCCGGTTTTGGTCAGAAGAGCGTTCAAACGTCGCTAGGGACGCTGGTTTACTACACCCAGACCCGAGCCCCCTGGAGCCTGAAGGCGGGGCGGCCAACGGTGGTTTTTCTGCATAGCCTGGGGGGTGGGGCCTCGGCCTATGAATGGTCAAAGGTGTATCCCGCGATCGCGGCTACCCACCAAATTATTGCGCCCGACCTGATGGGCTGGGGTGAATCGAGCCATCCCGCTCGCCGCTATCGGATTGAGGACTACCTGCTCAGCCTAAGCGAGTTTTTGCAGATGCTGCCAGACCCGGTGACTTTAGTGGCCGCGTCCTGGACGGGCGCACTGGCGGTGCGATTGGCAAACCAGCTGCCAGAAAAGATTCGCTCGCTTTTTTTAACCTGTCCATCTGGGTTTAACGACTTTGGGACCGGGGCCGGACGGCGGCTGCCCGCGCCGATTATCAACACGCCGCTGCTGGATCAGGTGATCTATGCTCTGGGAGCGACTAACGAGTTTGCCGTGCGCAATTTCTTAGAGCAGTTCTTGTTTGCTAAGCGAGATCGCATCTCCCCCGAAATTGTCGCGGCCTACTTAGCCTCTGCCCAGCAGCCGAATGCCGACTATGCAGCCCTGGCCTTTTTACGCGGCGACCTGTACTTTGATCTGGCTCAGGACCTGCCCCAGCTTGCTGTACCGACGGCGGTGGTGTGGGGGGCGCGATCGCAGTTTACCCCTCTCAGCTTGGGCCGGCGGCTAGCGGCGCTCAGCTCGCAGGTCCAGCAGTTTCATATTGTTGACGATACTGGCGTTTTGCCCCAGCTAGAACAGCCCAGCGTTGTTGCTGGGCTGCTGGTTGGCTGGCTGAAGAACAACTTATGAGGAGATTATGACCGATTATTTTGCAACGGTCGCTCGCGGGTTGGAAACGCTGGCGGCTGAGGAGCTAGAGGCGTTAGGAGCCAGTTCCGTCACGCCGGGATTTTGCGGCGTTGGCTTCGAGGGCGATCGCGCTTTACTCTATAAAGTCAACCTCTGGGCTAGGTTGCCGTTTCGGATTCTGGTCAAGCTGGGCGAATTTTCCTGTGAGGATGCCGACGACCTCTATCGGGTCGTCCAGCAGATTGACTGGCAGCCCCACCTGACGCCCTTCCAGACGCTGGCAGTCCACGCCACCGGGCAGCTCACAGGCAAGGGCCGTCGCCTTAACCACAGCCATTTCACCGCGCTCCAGGTGAAAAACGCCATCGTGGACCAGCAGCAGGCGCAGCTGGGCGAGCGGTCTAGCGTCGATCCGCAGGAGCCGGACGTAGCGGTGAATGTGCATATCTACCGCGATCGCTGCACGGTTAGCCTGGACAGCTCAGGCGGCAGCCTACATCGGCGGGGCTACCGTCCGGCGGTGGGGGTCGCCCCGCTGAAGGAATCGCTGGCCGCCGCGCTGATTCGGCTATCGGGCTGGCAGAGCGACCAGGCGTTTTATGACCCCTTCTGCGGTTCGGGCACGCTGCCCCTGGAAGCCAGCCAGCAAGCCTTGCAGATTGCACCGGGGCTATTTCGCGATCGCTTTGGCTTTGAGACCTGGCCTGATTTTGACGTAGTCCTATGGGAGCAGCTACTGGAAGCGGCTAAAGCCAGCCGTCAGACGGAGCTGAAGGCTTTTGTGGGGGGTAGCGATCGCGACTCCGAACGCATCAATCAGGCTGAGGACAATGCCCGGTTCTGCGGCGTCGAGTCCCAGGTTCAGTTTTTCCCGACCGACCTCTCAGAAATTGTGCCGCCAGCCGCCAGCGGAATTCTTCTCTGCAATCCCCCCTACGGTTTCCGCATCGACGAAGGCGAAGATCTAGGCGCACTCTATAAGCAGCTCGGCGATGTCCTAAAGCAGCGCTTCTCCGGCTGGACGGCCTTTGTCCTCAGCGGCAATAAGCAGCTAATTCAGCAGATTGGTCTGCGGTCATCGCAGCGCATTCCCATCTACAATGGCTCAATTGAATGTCGGCTGGTAAAGTATGAGCTGTATTAGGTTCTAGAATTCAACGGCTTCGTATAAATCTGCGAGCGCAATCTCGACCGGTATGGAAGCTAACGTAAAAGCGTTCTCCAAATGGTCGTATTCCGTAAATAGCCACTGCTTGGTGGCCTGTTTGACATAGTGCTCAACATGAGGCTGATACTGGTCAATCAGCACATATTCTTGAAAGGTTTCAATCGTGCGATAGTAGGCAAACTTCTCGCCTCGGTCATACCCTTGGGTCGATTTCGAGAGCGTTTCTGCAATTAAAATTGGATTGATAACGGTATCTTTGCGCCCGGGCTGCCGTTCCGGTGGACGGGGTGTGACCATGATATCCGGGTAGGTATAGACCTGGGCTGCAGGAATCCATAGCCGCTGGTCTGCGACAAAAATGCTGTATGGGTTTCCTCTTAGCATGACCCTAAGCAGAGCATTGAGAACACTGGTAATTTCATTATGCTCAGGCGTCCCTCCTGTCATCTCAACAAGTTCTCCATTGCGAAACTCGTTGCGAATATCAGACTCTACTTCCAGAGCCAAATATTCCTCAGCCGTATAGGTTTTAGTTGGCACACCCGCAATGGTCATAACTGGCAAACCCTCAATCAGCTGCTTCAATTTTGCCACAGCATCGTATTTGAGCGAGCAGGCGACTGGTGAAGCACGCGCTGTATTAGGGCGTAGCTGAAAGCTAGAGCTCAAAGGCTACCAGAGTTCGGATAGTTTTTCGATGACGTGTTGAAGCATAGGAAACGACCGAGATGGGGAACCTCTGTCTCTTTTTTCATTCATGCAACAAAGCCGAACCGGATTGCAAAGACCTGAAACAAATCATTTAGTGATGACGTTATACACGCTCTCTTAATTGATGGGCATTGCAGTTAGAACGGCGTCGAAAAAATGTAGGATGCTCTTGGCCGAATGTAGTCCGCCCAGCCTGTGCTTGGTCGCTTCGTTGATAATGCGGTAGTACTCAAACGAGGACTCCCAGCTCATGCCGCCAATTAGCCCAATGGTTTTCATGCTATTGCCTCAAATTTAATACCCACGATAGCTTTCAAATGCGGCCACTCCAGATAGCTTAAGCATTTGCCCTGAGACCGACATGCCAACATTGCCTAATTTTAAGATTGAGACAGCTCTCGCTCAGATCGGTGAAACCATGCGCGACTATCCCAAGGCGGCGATGTTTCAGCTGGCGGCGGAGGGATACGATTCGCTCTTTGAGCAGCTGATTTCCTGCATGATTTCGATTCGCACCTATGATGAGGTGAGTTTGCCGGTGTCTCGTCAGCTGTTTGCCAGGGCGAATACTCCTGCGACCATGAGCCAGCTTGAGGTAGCAGAAATTGAATCTCTGATCCGCAGGAGCACCTTTGCCGATCGTAAGGCGGCGCAGATCCACGCGATCGCGACTACCCTAGTTGAGCAGTACGAAGGCGAACTGCCCTGCGATGCGGAGGTGATGCTCGGCTTTAAGGGCGTCGGTCCCAAGTGCGCCCATCTGGCCTTGGGGATTGGCTGCGGTCAGCCCTACATCAGCGTCGATGTGCATGTGCATCGGGTGGTCAACCGCTGGGGCTATGTTGAGACCAAAACGCCAGAAAAGACAACCCAGGCCCTAGAACAAAAGCTCCCCCAGCGCCACTGGATTGAAACCAACGAGCTGCTGATGCCCTTTGGCAAACAGATTTGTCAGGGAACACGGCCTCGCTGTTCGATCTGTCCGGTGGAGTCGATGTGTGCCCAGGTCGGTGTAAGCGATGTCCGTTAACCCGACTGAGGAACGCAGGTTTGGCTGCCTTTCGGCCTGTCTGTGCAAGGTTCTGTTGCGATTGTACCGCTGCTTGGCTCGTCTATCCCTCGCGCGCCAACGCCCTACTCAAAGGAGGCGTCTTTAGTGATTTTCTACGGAGAATCTATAACTAGATTCCCTAAATTGATGCCTGCAAATTATCAATCATCAGCGATATTCTTCGGCAAGTATCGCGGTTGCTGTCTCACTATTCAGAGGTTTTGAGAAAAAATATCCCTGTCCGTATTCGCTACGAAGTTTTTTCAATTGGGCTAACTGTTGGGCTGTTTCTATCCCTTCGGCCACCACATCCATGTCCATGTTCCTGGCTAGCTGGATAATCCCCTTGACTAGGGCTAGCTTTTCGCCGTCAACGTCAATGCCTTTGATAAAGGAGCGATCAAGTTTGAGGGTATCGATCGGAAAACGATAGAGATAGCTGAGAGACGAATATCCGGTTCCAAAGTCGTCAATCGAAATTTGAATGCCACTTTCGTGCAATTTTTTCAACGTTAGAGCTGCCATGTCAGGCCTTTCCATAATGACGCTTTCCGTAATCTCTAGTTTGATATGCCGGGGCTCTAGATGGCTCTCTCGCAAAATTTGATTGACTTGCTCAACTAAATCCAGCTGCATGAATTGTCTTGACGAAAGATTGACACTCATAGTCAGGGTCTGGGCTATCTGAAACTGTTGCTGCCAAGCCTGCATCTGAGCACAAGCCTCTCGCAGGATCCAGGCACCGATCGGGATGATCAAGCCAGTTTCTTCTGCTACTGGAATAAATTCTGTCGGGGAAACCATTCCTCGGGTGGGATGCAGCCAGCGTATCAAAGCCTCAAAACCGCTGATTCTGCCACTGCTGAGCGACACAATAGGCTGGTAGAGCACCGTAAATTCTTGCCGTTCAACGGCTTGCCGCAGGTCGGTTTCTAACTGGAGCTGAGTCACAGATTGAGCATGCATGGCGGCATCAAAAATGGCGTAGCCAGCCTTACCCTGATTCTTGGCGCGATACATGGCAATATCTGCATCCCGCAGGAGCTTTTCAGGGTCGTCATACCCGGTTGTGCTAATAACAATACCAATGCTGGTGGTAGAGACGATTTCATAAGACTTCAGGAGAAACGGTTTAGTTAAAGCCTGAAGAATTCGTTCAGAAATTTGTATTGCAACACTTGCATCTTTAATGTCTTCCAACAGAATGGCAAACTCATCTCCTCCGAATCGGGCTACCGTATCTTCGGGCCGCACACAGCTTTTCAGTCTTTGGGCGAGCGCAATCAGCAGCTGGTCGCCGATGTGGTGGCCAAGAGCATCATTGACCAGCTTAAAGCGATCGATATCCAGAAACAGCACAGCAAACTGACAGGTATTAAACCGCCTGTATCGTTTTAAGGCCTGGCCCAGCCGATCCATATACAGAGCTCGATTTGGCAGATCCGTCAAAGCGTCGTGAAACGCATTGTGCCGAAGTTGCTGCTCGACTCGCTTACGCTCGGCCAATTCACTTTGGGATTGTTCATAAAGCTCAGATTGCTGAATGGCAATTGCCACCTGGGTGTCTAGCTGCTGGAGTAAAGAAATTTCAAACGGCTGCCATTGCCGCGGACCACTACACTGATTGGCGACCAGTAGCCCCCACAATTTTTCTCCCTGAACAATTGGAGTCACTAAGTTAGCGCGAATTTGATATTCGGCCAGAAAATCAATGTGGCATTGGTCCAACCCGCCTGTATAAATGTCCTCGGTGGCCTGAACCCGACCTAGTTTATACAGGGGAACGTATTTTTCGCCAAAGCTATGGTCATGGTTGCTCACGCCTAGAATAGACTTCCAGGGGCTAGTGACCGATTCCTCGATGATTGTGCCGCTCCAGTCTGGGTTTAAGCGATAGATAAATACCCGGTCGGCCTGAAGCAACTGCCGCACCTCCGCGACAGTCGTATTCAAAATCTTCTCCAGGCTCAAATACTGACGAATCCGCTGTGCAATGCCATTTATCATGCGTTCTCGCTCGACCTGCTGCTTTGAGCGCGCCTGCATCTGATGGCGTTCTATGGCGTAGTCAACCGTCCGGAGCAGTGAGTGGTGTTCTAATTGGTCCTTGGCAATACAGTCTTGGGCACCAAGCCTGAGCGACTCAATCGACAGCATGGCATCATTACAGCCTATCAACGTAATTAGGGGCACCTGAGGCGCTGCACCATGGACCTGACTAACGATGTCTATACCATATCCATCTGGAGGGGGTAGATTGAGTAAAATGACATCGATGGCTTCTCGGCTCAGGAACTTTAGGGCCTCTGGCAGGCTCCGTATATGGACCAGCTCAAACTGTCGATTCTCGGCCAGGGCTAGCAGCTTCCGGATCAGACTGGCATCTTGTATGTTATGCGCAATCAGCAGAAGCTTAATTGGGGTGCTAATGGACTGAAGCGGATTGCTCGCCGAGTCAAACTCAGAGATTAGCTTGTGCTCTATTGGGCTCTGGCTATCGATTGAGCTGGTCCCGACCTGGGGCAAAGCAGCGCTTTTCATAGTTCATCCTCTTTAAACCCTATTTTCAGGGACCCAACCGATTACTGCTTCGGCATAAACACCTGGTTTGTATGAACTTCTAAAATAATTCTGTATTTTTTTGGCTAAGCCAAGCCCCGTAAACGGATTTGATTGGGCTGAGGTGGGATCGGACAATTAGGGGTTAGCGCAGGCTCACCAGCCAATGACCGGGTTGAAAAACCTTAGTGGCATTAGCGGAAGCGGAGCCATGCCCCTAGAGCTATAGCCTGACATCAGAAATTTTACGGATCGAGAGATACCTCAACTTTGCTCGAAATGACATCCGTAGCTTAATTATGCCGATCTGCTGAGCTACTCAAGTACCAGTAAAAAACCGCTTTACTTCAGAAACGAATCTTTCGGGTGCGGCTAAGTGGATATTGTGACTGTCGTCAGCGACGATTCTAAGCTGAGCAAGCCCGGAGAGCTCAGCCATTTGACTATTGAGGTTAACGAACTTTGAGTCTAAGCTGCCGACTAGCAGCAGCAATGGCACCTGATTTTGAGATAGGCGGTGCCAAAGAGAAGGTTGGCAGCCGGTGCTGAAATGTCGGATTGACTGGGCCAGTTCTCTCGGATTGTTCTGAAGTCGGCGCTTGAACATAGAGGCAAAACTAGGAGAACTTTTAAGCGAAGTGAATAGGGAATTGTTGTACCAGTCAGTGAGAAAATTTCGGAAGTCTTGGGTTTCGAGCTGTTGGGCAAGGGCGCGATCGCGCCTAACCCGCTCCTCTCTCTCCACCGCCGTCTGCAACCCCGGCGAAGCCGACTCCAAAACGGCAGCGCAAAAATACTCG
Source organism: Vasconcelosia minhoensis LEGE 07310 (assembly GCF_015207255.1). Classification (GTDB taxonomy): domain Bacteria; phylum Cyanobacteriota; class Cyanobacteriia; order Phormidesmidales; family Phormidesmidaceae; genus Vasconcelosia; species Vasconcelosia minhoensis. Next base: position 33,836 of record NZ_JADEXG010000020.1, on the reverse strand, counting down.
GGAAACTGCAGCAGGAGATAGAGCCCCAGACGCCCACCCATCGAGTAGCCAACCAGTCGGCAGGGCCGAAGATCGAGCGCTGTGATCAGCTGGATAAGTCCTGCAGCAGTGGGTTCCATACCATAGCTAGCGGGTTTTCCTAAAACTTGGGTGTAACCATGGCCAGGCAAATCAACCGCAACACAGTAAAACCGATCCGCGATCGCTGTCATCACCTGAGCAAAATCCTGACCGCTCCCCATAAAGCCATGCAGAAAAAGAATCGGCGGATGCTGAGGATTCCCTACAGCCCAATAGCTGAACCGATAATCACCTACCGCCAGGAGCTGCCTGATCATCTAAGCATCGCTCCCAACGCCCTAAGCGACACTTCGCGAATAATCTTCCCCATCACCCCTAACGCCTACGGCGACGCTTCGCGAACACCCCTACCCTGCGGGAAGCCGCTATCGCGTCTACACCCCATCAGCTAATAACATCCACCAGCTCCGTCTGCCGCCAGCTAGCATCAGCCTTCCGACCTGTGCGTATCTCAATCACTCGGACGCCGCTTTGAGGCAGCGGGTTCAGGGCACCTATCAAATCCGACCACTGTTCTATGAGGTAATATGGGATGCCGTAAACCCGGCACAGCTGTTCAAAATCAATCGATTGAGGCATGGCAAAGTAGGGCTCAAACTCGGGTTCGAACTGCGAGATGGGCAGCATTTCAAAAATACCGCCGCCCTGATTGTTAATCAATACGATGGTCAAATGACCTTTCAGCTGGCGGACGTTCAAAAATCCGTTTGTATCGTGCAGCAAAGCCAAGTCGCCCGTGAGCAAGACGCTGCTGCGGTTCTGATGCGCCCAGCCCATGGCAGTAGACAGCGTGCCATCAATCCCGTTTGCACCCCGATTAAACGCGGGCTGGAACTTGAGCTGATTGGGTTGCCAGAAGGTTTCAACATCGCGCACCGGCATACTGTTAGCGATGAACAGCGGTGTTTCAGCTGGGAGATGTTTTGATAGCAGCCAGGCCACCTTTCCTTCAAACAAAGAATCGAGGTTTTCGAGTTTCTGATTCAGTCGCTGGCGAGCTATTGATTCGCCCTTAAGCCACTGCTGGCAGTACAGGCTGACAGTAGGCTTTGGCGAGATAGACAGCTGCTTAGAAAGCTGTTCCAGTAACAGAATAACAGCTTGAGTCAGGCCGTGCAGCGGGTCGAGATTGACTCCGGTACGATCTGTAATTACCCAGGTCTGCGGCTGGGTCTGCTGAAGCCACTGGCGGAGGACTTTGCTCGTCGGCAGCGGCCCCAGCTGGATGACGCAGGCGGGCTTAAGGGCATCGGCTCGCTCCGGCTGACGCAGAATAATGTCGTAGGTTGAAACCAGCAGCGGATTGAAGTCGCGATAGTTGCGCAGGGGAGACAGCCCCTCCGCCAGCACCGGCCAGCCCAGGGCCTGAGCAATTTTGCCGACGGCCTGACAGTAGGCAGCTGGGTCCGGCGGCTGGGCTGGGCCAGCAATAATCAGGCCGCGATCGCACCCCCGCCACTGATCCAACGGTAGGTCAATATCCGAATAAGACGACCGCGATCGCGCCTCCTTCACCCCGGCAAAAAACCGCGATTCGTCAAAGCTAGCCTGCAAGCGCTGAATTTCTGGGTCAGGTAGCGGCGGTAGCGGGTCGCGAAAGGGGCAGTTGAGATGAACCGGGCCGGGAGGAAAGCGCGATCGCGCCCAGGCCTGCACCATCGTCTGTCTGAGATAGTCCAGTCGCTCAACCGCTGGCGTCGCCAGCTCGCTATATCGGTTGGGAAAATCACCAAACAGCTTTTGCTGGTCAATCGTCTGTCCCGAAGCACAGTCGCGCAGCTCAGGCGGTCGGTCAGCAGTGAATACCAGCAGCGCCACACCGCTTTCTCGCGCCTCAATGATGGCCGGATAAAAATTAGCGCCCGCCGTTCCCGACGTGCAGATCAGAGCCACCGGACGATGCTGCCGCTTAGCGCAGCCCAGACCAAAAAAGGCAGCAGAGCGCTCATCCAACATAGGGATCGCCTCAATCTGCGGATGCTGAGCAAACGCCATCGTCAGCGGCGTCGAACGCGAACCCGGGCAAATAATCGCCGTCTGCAAACCCAACCGGGCCAGCGTCTCCACCGCAATCGAAGCCCACAGCGAATTCAAATTACGAAAGTCAACAGCCACCCATCACCCCATCTATTCGGCAGGGAAACCCTGCCCCTACCATCCAACTATCCACCCCACCTAAACCAACGCCGCCAAAAGCGTCTGCAGCTTCAGCCTAATCTCACTCAGCTCCCTCCCCGGCTCCGACCCGGCGACAATGCCTGCTCCCGCATACAGCCTGGCCCAGCAGCCGTCGACCAGGGCAGAGCGAATGCCGACAATAAATTCGCTATTGCCCTGGGCGTCAATCCAGCCAAGGGGGGCGGCGTAGAGTTCGCGATCGCAGGTTTCATACTGCCGAATCAGCTGATAGGCCACCTCTCGCGGCACGCCGGCCACCGCTGGGGTAGGATGCAGCTTATCGAGAATTTGCAGCGGCTGAGTCGTTGACGGCAGATAGGCGTAAATCGGCGTATGCAGGTGCTGAATCTGAGAAAGCTGGAGCAGGCTGGGTGCAGCGTTAAACTTGGGAATCAGGCCGAGCGATCGCAGCTGACGGGTAATGAATTCGACCACTAGCCGATGCTCATAGCGCTCTTTTTTACTCTGGAGCAGTCGCTGGGCCAGCAGAGCATCTTCTCCAGGGTCATCACTTCTTGCCGCCGAACCCGCTAGCGCGTCAGTCCTCAGCCGTCCGTCAGCGATGCTCAGCAGCCGCTCGGGGCTAGCGCCAACAAACGCCTGCCCCTGTCCGTTGCCTACCGAAAAGATGCAGCAGTCGGGATGCTTCTGCCGCAGAGTCTGGAGGGAAGTTGGCAAGTTAAACGGGGTTGCCGCGACAACTTCTAGGACATCGGCAATCACCGCTTTATGCAGCAGCTGCTGCTGAATCAGCGTTAAAATGGCCTGCACCGTCGTCTGGAAGGTGTCGATGTCCTTGACGATACGGTAATTAGCGCTGGCGGAGCTGGAGCGGTCTGCTGGCAGGCGAGTCTTTTCTAGCTTCAGTAATTCGTCTAACGTCCGGTCTATATCAGCTGCAATCTGCTCTAAAACAGTGGTTTCGTCTAAAAAGTAGTTGAATACAGCCGTCGATTTATCCGCTTCGGTCACGACCTGGAGCCGGGGCAAAAAGATATGAATCGGCTCGAATTGGGAATTTGCAGTCGGACTTTCGAAAAAGGTGGCACTGCAAAAAAAGCGCGGCTGCTTAGACAAAAATGAAGGCTGGGACGGGATTGAGTGGCTCAGCCAGAAATCGATAAACCGCTGCGCTTGGACAAACCGGTCGGGTCCCTGAGCAATCTGCTCTACGGCAACGTCTATGGCGACGACGGACTGCTGCCGCAGCACGTCGTCGTAGTAAAAATGTCGCTGATGTCGCTGGCCTAACGCCTGTAGTACCGCCCAGGGCGCGATCGCGGGAAGTGGAAATATTAGGCTGACCACTTGGGGCTGGTCCAGCGTTTGCCGCTGACAGTCTGCTAAGAATGAATAGATATTCCCAGTTTTAAACTCAGCTTTAAATTCAGACTGATGCGGCACAGCTGGCATGGAAAGTTCAGCGTACTGTCAGCGTACGAAGGGAAGCGTCTTATAGGTAGCATATCAATAATGACTCCCCGTCTTCCGATGATGCACGGCGGTCTTGGCATCGCTGTCGATTAGCTCGCCATTTTCGACGGTGGCGTAGACCACCCAGTGGTCGCCGCAGTCCATCCGCGACTTGACCCGGCATTCTAGATACGCGATCGCCTCTGGCAAAATCAGCCCGCCGTTTTCAGTCTCTTCGACTTCAACGCCTTCAAACCGATCTTCCCCCGGCTTAAACGGCTTGAGAAAATGTTTCATCGGGCCTAGATGCTTACCCTCAGCCAGAATATTTAGCACAAAGCTGCTGTCGGGATAGAGCAGGGTTTCGATCGCCCGATCTTTAGAAACGGCAACGGTCAACCCCGGCGGGCTAAAGGTGGCCTGAGCTACCCAGGAGGCCAGCATGGCGCTGGCCAGCTCGCCCCGCTGCGCCGTCACCACGCAGAGGGAGCCCACCAGCCGCCCAATGGCGCTTTCCACTGACGTTGCTGGCGTCTTCGGAGCCTTGGCCCGCTTTGATTTTTTCAGGGTCTGGGCAAAGTCCGTACCGGATTCTTCACAGTACTTCAGCGTCGTTTCGTCGGGGGTGAACTTGACCCGAATCGGCTCAAAGCCAAAGCTATAGCCCGCATCTTTGAATTTTCTCTCCAGCAGGTCGATCGCCTCACCGCTCCAGCCAAAGGAGCCAAAGACCCCGGCTAGCTTAGTCTTAGAAGCTGTAGAAAGAACCGTGCCTAAAGCCGTTTGAATTTGGGTCGGGGCATGGCCGCCCAGGGTTGGGGAACCCATGATGAAGCCCGCGCATTTTTCGGCGGCGGTTTTAATGTCTGAAGTTTCGGCCTGCTCGGCGTTGATCGACTCGACGGCAATCCCAGCTTTGGTGACGCCGCGCGCGATCGCTTGGGCAATCGTCGCCGTATTGCCGTAGGCCGAGGCGTAGATTAGCGCGACTGAAAGGGATTGCTCTTTTTGCTGGGCGCTCCACTGGTGGTACTGCTGGGTTAGCTCGGTAACGCCGTAGCGTACCAGCGGGCCATGCCCCACAGCATAAAGCCGGGGCGCATAGTCAGCCAGCTTTTCTAGGGCCGCCTCAACCTGGCGAGCATTGGGGGCCATCACACAGTCAAAGTAGTAGCGGCGGTCTTCCTTCAGCGATTCTCGGTCGAGGTCATAAATGGCCTCGCCGCAGACGTGCGCCCCGAAGAATTTATCGCTGTAGAGCACCTGGGTGTAGTCGTCGTAGGTGCAGAGTCCGCCCGGCCAGCGCGGTGTCGGGGTTGGAATGAAGGAGAGCTGATGGCCTTGGCCCAGGTCGAGCAGGTCGTCGGTCGTACCCTTGATCACCTGAAGGGTGGGATCGAGGTCGTCAGCGGCTTCAATTGCGATCGCGGCGGGATTTGAGCAAACTACCTTCACCTGGGGCGCTTCGGCCAAAAGCGCCTTTAGCGTTTCCATCCGGTTGGGGTTGACGTGGCCTAAGATCACGTAGTCAATTTGGGATAGGGCAATCTGCTCTTTCAGCGCGGCCAGAAATATCTCCGTGAAAGAGGCACCCGGCGGGTCGAGCAGGGCAACGCGATCGCCCTTAATCAAATAGGAATTCGCGGTCGTCCCCTTCTCCAGCGCATACTCAATCTCAAAACGCAGCCGCTCCCAGCTCCGGCAGCGCATTACGAGCGTATTCGCCGCAATGGGGAAGACTTGTACGTCACGTTCTTTAGATTCAGCCATGGCGAGTTGGGGGAGTGAGGGACAGGGTGAGATTAATAATAGTTCCCGACCTTACGATGGTGAACCGCGGTCAGCGCTTCCTCCTTGGATACCTTGCCGTCATCCACCGTGCAGTACACCAGCCAGTGGTCGCTCAGCTCCATCCGGCTCGCGACCGTACATTCCAGATAGGCTAGGGCGTCGGCTAGAATCGGCGACCGATTCTCCGCCGGGCGGGTGCGGACGCCGGCAAACCGGTCGGCCCCGGGGGGGAAGCGCTTGAGGAAATGCTTCATCAGGCCCAGGTGGTTGCCCTCTTCCAGAATATTCAGCACGAAGGTATCGCCGGTCTGCATCAGGGACTCGATTGCCCGGTCTTTGGCTACCGCAACCGTGAAGCCCAGCGGCTCGAAGCTAGCCTGGGTAATCCAGGAGGCGAGCATGGCGCTCTGGAGTTCGCCTTTGCTCGCCGTGATGATGTAAAGACCACTGCTAATCCGGCCCAGCGCCTTCTGCAAGTCGGCATCCAGGGACTTGATTTTCTTGATTTTCTTCGACTGGGCCAGCTCCTGACCCAGGTCTGTCCCCGTCTCTTCACAGAGCTGATAAACCGGCTCAGCGGGCGTGTCCTTAACCCGAATTGGCTCAAAGGCGACCTTCAGCTCCAGCTCTTGTAGCTTGGTGTACAGCGGGTCAATCGGCTCATCATCGCCGCCGTAGGACTCAAATAGGCCAAAGGTCTGCTTGTCGTTGACTGCCGCCAGGATCGTACTCAGCGCAGACTGAGTTTGCTCAGCTCCGCGACCCGATGAGGGCGGCATTCCAATCACGACGCCGGTGGCCCGACTCACCAGCTCATTCACTTCCTGGGGGTCGGCGGAGCGCAGATCGACCATTTCGACCGCGACGCCTGCCTTGGTGATACCGTGCGCGATCGCTTGCGAAAGCCGGTCGCTATAGCCGTAGTCCGACACGTAAAAGACGGCAATCAGCGTTTCTGACTTGCTCTTCTCCTGACTCCAGCGGCGGTAGCGCTCGGTTAGCTCCACCAGATTGTGGCGCAGCAGCGGCCCGTGGCCCGTGGCGATGGTGCTGATTTCGCCCTCCAGCTTATCCATCCGCTTCATCGCCGACAGGACGGAGCGGGCATTGGGGGCCATCAGGCACTCATAGTAGAAGCGGAAGTCGGGGGCTAGGCCCTCTAGGTCTTCGTCAAAGACCGCGTCCTGACAGTAGTGCGCCCCAAAGGCGTCGCAGGTATAGAGCGTCTCGTCTTTGTGGTCGTAGGTAAAAATGGTATCCGGCCAGTGCAGGTTAGGCGCATTGATGAATTCCAAAACGTGACCCTGGCCCAGGTCTAGGGTTTCGCCGCTTTTTATCACCTGTCGCTCAAAGGGCTGATGGACCAGATCTTCCAAAAACTTAATCGCAACTTTTGCACCCACGATAATCGCATTCGGCGCGAGCTCCAGCACATCCTTCACCAAACCGCTGTGATCCGGCTCGGTGTGGCTGACCACGATGTAGTCAATCTCCCGGGGATCAATCTGCTCCTTCAGCGCGTCGAGGTAGAGCTCTCGGAACTTAGCGTGGGAGGTATCCACCAGCGCCGTCTTCTCCCCCCGAATCAGGTAGGAATTATAGGTGGTGCCGTTTTGCAGGCCAAATTCAATGTCGAAGCGATCGCGATCCCAGTCCAGACAGCGAATGGCTGTCGTATCGGGGCCAATCTGTGCGGTCTGTAGGGTGAGCCGCTTTTCGAGTGCCGGTGCGGTTGCAACCATTGAGAGCCTCCTAGAGCATCCTGAGCAAACTATCTCAAAAGAGAATTTAACAACTTTTAAGTTGCTTTACTCCATTGTGCCGTAAGTTGCAGTATGTGGGTAGTGATAAATGCTTATTAAGCCCTTAGGAAGAGGTTATCAAATTCCCTCAGGGCTAAAAAAGGCCAGGCTGGTGCTGCCATAGCGCTTAGTCTGGTCTAGGGCTAATCCGGCTGTCTCAGCTGGCTGCCAGGACTCAGGGCTGTATTCAACCGCGATCGCGCCCTCCTCTACGAGCAATCCGTTTTCCGCAATTCCAGCCAGCACTGACTGATAGAGCCCACTGGCGTAGGGCGGGTCGAAATAAATCAGGTCAAACGATCCCTGAAGCTTGCGCAGCTGCTGGATGACGTCACCCCGCAGCACCTGAAAGGACTGCTCAGGCTGGGCTACTAGGGTCCAATTCTGCCGAATTACCCGGCAGGCCGCCCCGGCTGCATCGATCCCCACCGCTACTGCCGCACCCCGACACAGCGCCTCTGCTCCCATCGCGCCGCTGCCTGCACAGAGGTCCAACCAGCGGCAGCCGGAAACCCGCCCCCGCCAGATGTTAAACAGCGCCTCTCGCACCCGCGCCGACGTGGGACGAGTTGCCTGGCCTGGCAGGGTTTTGATGGCACGATTGCCGTAGATGCGGATGGCCATTCAGGTCAGGTAAGAACTCCAGTCGCTCCAGCCGCCGGGGTAGAGCTTGCCCATGGGTTTGTGCGCGATCGCTTGCGAAAATAAATTCACGCAGGCCGTCACCCCTGAGCCGCAGTAGACAATCACTTCGTCTGCCGAGTCCAAGTCAGACCAGTGATTTGCCAGTTCCGCTGGGGACTTTAGCCGACCTGAATCGTCTACTACATCCTGCCAAAAATAGTTCACCGCACTGGGCACACTCCCGGCAATTGGGTCGATCGGCTCGTACTCACCCCGAAACCGGCCCTCGGCCCGTGAGTCAATCAGCAACACGCCCGGCTGGTCTTTGCGCTGGCGGACCGTTTCGATATCGACCGTCCAGTCAGGCTGGGGCTGCGGCTTAAAGTCGCCTGCTTTGGGCTCGGGAATTCCCGTACTCAGTGGCAGCCCGGCTGCCTTCCAAGCCTCAAAGCCGCCATCCAGCAGCGCCACCTGCTCATGGCCCAAATACCGCAGCAGCCACCACAGCCGCGCTGCAAAGGCAAACTGCGAATCGTCATAGGCAATGACCTGGGTTGGCCCTTGCGGAGGCTTAGAGAAGATTCCCAGCTGATTCAAAGTGCGAACAAAGGTCTGCCAGTCTGGCAGCGGATGCCGACCACCGTGCGCTTGCACCGGCCCCGACAGATCTCGGTTCAGATCGAGGTAGTAAGCCCCTGGAATGTGTCCGGCTTCATACTGCTGACGGCCCAAATCCGGCTCTGACAGCGCAAAGCGACAGTCTACAATCACCACCTGCGGCTGCTCAAGATGCGCCGACAGCCACTGAGCGTCTACTAAATACGAATCTATCACTTCTTAATGCCTAATCTTGAGTTTTCTCTCAAAGTGTTAGCACTTACCCATTTTGCGAATCTATGTAATAAACTCTACTCTGTTTGCCCCAAAAAATGTCAGCTTATAGTCACATAACTACTCAAACAAACTATGCTGAGTTTCCTTTGATATTTTGGCATAGCTTGGTATAGCATTGACTATTCTTGTAGCATTTACATTTCCCAATTCTTTAGGTTCTATCTTATGTAACCCTCCTCCATATACTCTACCTTCCTCTAAAATTGAGGTGGGCTCCAAAGCATTGAGTATTTCCCAAATTCGTCGAATCTGATTTGGGTCTCGCGAAAGGTAGTATTTCAATGTGTCACGAGGATACAAAAGCAAGTAAACGTTAGGAGCTACAGCTTTAGATGAATTGAGAATAAATCGGAAAGCACGTTCATTGCCGCCTTTTTTTCTACCTAGATACGTGCAAATAATTGGTGCAGGCAACCGCTTCTCTTGGAAATACCATGTTTTTCTAGTACGACATAAATAACGCTCCGACGTAGTACCTTTCCCAGATTTAAGATATTTCCATAAACTGGGATATTTCGCACGAATTACTTCCTCAGGAATACGACAGTCTAACAGGAAAAGCTGATGCTCTAGTATAGGGAGCCCTTCCTGATCTGCTTGGATTTCATTAGCGAGTATGTATCGCGGGCTTGGCAAAATGGGACGCAAGAATTCATCAGGAAGGCTATAATGTTCGGTTTTTTCCTTGGTAAGAATAAAGAATTTATTATCGCCAGTTGCAATCCCACGCTTTATCTCGAATAGGTCTGATAGACAATGATTTTCGGCCTTTTCACGGATGCCTAGAGATGGGAAGCGTGTCCATTTGGGCTCGTCTTTCAAACATGGCAAATTAACTAGGCGAGACATATTGGGCGAGTGCATTGATTCTCCAAAAGTAAATAAAACTTTATGATTAGGAGGCGGCAGAGAATTTCTTATCCAAACAACTGCTGATGACACAAGTGCATCATCAAACTTGGTGTCTTCATAGTCAAATCTATGAATTTGAATAAGTGTTACCTTTTGCAAAAGATATTGCTTGATGGCTTTGCCATAATTCACATCCATAAACTCACTAGGTATTAACCACGCAGCAACTCCTCCTCTTTGCATCCAAGGATGAGAAAGGCAAAGAAAATGGCAGTACAAACCAGCCAAACCGCTTATTTTACTTTCGCAAGCTTTACTAGATAAATATCGTAAATTTATCTTTTCCTCACTTTCTATGTGGTGATGGCGCACATAAGGGGGATTACAAATAATGAGATTGAAACAATCAGATTGCCGTTTTGGTGGAGATAATTTAGTGAAGTCTAAAATTTTCAAATTCAAAAGAGTTTCTTTCCACAGTTCTTTTGCTGCTTCTCCATAACATGGATCGACTTCAAAGCCTTGTGCCGAAAGAATTGAGTCGGATCCAGTCGCATTCAGAAGAGCAGAATAAAAAACCCCTGTACCAAAAGCTGGATCTAGAAAACGTATTTTTTCACCACAATCGAGCAGGGGGATACTGTGCTCTAGAATGCTTTTTGCAAGTGTCATAGGCGTTGAAAATTGGCCTAATTTATTGCGTTCTTTCTGAGTTTTTTTCTCGTCCAATTGGCCTTGCAACAAAAAGCGCCTTTTTTCTATTTCTTTAATATTCAACTCTCTATAATCCAAAACTAGCTAGATCATCGATTCTATGTTCCCAAACCCAGTCAATCCCTTCAGCAGCTTCATAGCCTAAGTAGCCGCTATCGAAATAGCCGCAGAGAAATAAACTAAATCGTACCTGATTTCCATATGTTCTTCGCAATTGGGACATTTTAATTGCCTCTTCCTTGCGCCTTTTGTTAACGTTTGTAAAATCGCCAGCAGATTTTGCTTCAAATAAAATGGGCATCTCTCTTCTTTGGCTCGATTTGGGCTTGATTACAGCATCAATTGGTATATTAATTATCTTTCCTGTTTCTAGAGTTACAGGTATATTCATGCGAAAACTAAAAGTTCCAGGAGGCATGTCACTAAATTTCATACCATCTTGTACTGTTAGTTTCCTGTATTGGAAAGTTTCAAGCCAGCTTTGAATTGCTGCAAGCTGTCTCTTTTCCTGGGCATTTCGGATAATAGGATTGGCGACTGATCCGCATAGACGATCTGCGACAATGGTAGCAGCACGACGTATCTCAGCTTGTAAAGGAGGTTCAGTTCGATTTAGCCATGTAAAAATATCCGGATCTGCCATCCGCTCAATAATGTCGCCAATCTTCTGAAGTTCAATGTCTAAGGCTGCTCCTCGGAGACGAACTGGCAGTTTTTTCTTGTTTTCCATTCTCTTGACTAAGCTGCTTGGAATCGCTGCAAGGCCAATCAGTCGATCAACTGCCAAAGGTGGACAAGTTGACATTCTAAGAGTAGGAAGTACTCCAGGATGTTTACGTAAAATTGCAGGGGCAACATTTGTCAAGTTATTCGTTTCCCTCAGCGTCGCTTCGACATCTTTAGTAACCTCGATCCGTGTTTCTCGAAATGCCCTCGGAGCAAAATTCATAAACCAGTCGTTATACATATCCACCGATTGAGCAATATCTATTTTCCAAAGATGGGGCTTATCAAGGTTGACTGCCAGGGTAAGCGCAAGAAAATCGTATCCAAAGTATGCATTGGCTTTTGGGCGCTGCAGACGTGGCTAGAAGCCCCAGTTTTTCGTACTCGCCTTTCTCAATAGCTTTACCCTGTTGACATAGGCGCGGCCATTTTTCTCAATAAGGCAGTCTTTATTGATTCTTGCGCTTACCCTGGGTTGACTGCCATTGAATCGAAAATAAATTAGATGTTCTGAGTACCTATTCTGCCAGCTAGTGCCCAAGCTCAGCTACCGGACCAACGTTGCCTAATATAGTGTGTAAAAGTATCTCCACATCTCTCAATGTCCGTGCCTAAGCGCCAATTTACGCCGATTCCGACCCAAGATGGCTCAAATACTTTCTTCTCAGAAGAATTTGGCGAATGCTTCCACAGCCGGGGCGGAGCCTGGCAGGAGGCGCAGCAGACCTATGTGGCACCGACGCAGCTGGCTGAGCGGGCAAAGTTTGGGAATTTGGCCATCCTGGATGTCTGCTACGGGCTGGGCTACAACACGGCGGCGGCTTTGGAGACGATTTGGCAGGTGAACCCGGACTGCCAAGTGGAATTGTTTGCCTTGGAAATTGATCTGACTGTGCCGAGAGCCGCGATCGCGCAAAATTCCACCCCACCTTGGTCAGCTCGTACTGCTCAAGTTTTGAGCGCGATCGCCGAAACCCAGGCAATCCCGTCAGCTTCAAACCCTTTAGTGACGGCTCCAATCCAGGCTCAGCTGCTACTGGGCGATGCCCGTCAAACTATCCAAACCCTCACAGCCCAAGCCTGGCAGGCCGACGTCATTTTTCTCGACCCGTTCTCACCACCCCGCTGTCCCCAGCTCTGGACGGTTGAGTTTATCCAGCAGGTTGCCCGGTGCCTGAAGCCCGATGGGCGGCTGGCCACCTATTCTTGCGCCGCAGCAGTACGCACGGCCCTGAAGCTGGCGGGTCTATCCATCGACTCAGTCCCGACGGCGGGTCGTCGCTGGCCGGGAACAGTGGCGAACTACGAGGGTGGACTACCGGCCTTACCGCAGCAAGAGCAGGAGCACCTAACCACCCGAGCAGCTGTGGCCTACCGCGATCCCACTCTGAGCGCTGCTGCTGACGATATCCAACAGCGACGACAGCTGGAGCAGCAAACCTCAACCCTCGCCTCTACTGGCGAGTGGCGCAGGCGCTGGGCATTGATTTAGCAGCAGCTCAGGAATGGCCTGTCCCCTTTAGCTGGCCAGGGTTGGCAAGCTATACTCCCTCAAGCAGTCATTCTTGAGGGGGTATATGAGTACAGATTCACTCGCGATCGCGGTCCTAGCCGCAGGAAAGGGGACGAGGATGCGATCGCACCTGCCCAAAGTGCTGCATCGGCTCAGCGGGCAGACTTTATTAGAAAACGTGCTGGCCAGCCTGGGGCAGGTCAGTCCGAGTCGGCGCTTGGTGATTGTGGGCTACGCGGCGGAGCAGGTTCAGAAAACCCTGGCTGATGTTCCCGACCTGGAATTTATCAAGCAGACCGAGCAGCTAGGAACCGGTCACGCCGTGCAGCAGCTGATCCCAGCTTTGGACGGGTTTTCAGGCAACCTGCTGGTGCTCAACGGCGACGTGCCACTGCTGCGGCCAGAGACACTTGCGCAGATGCTGGCGACCCACAATGAAAATGGCAACGCGGCAACGATTCTGACGGCGCAAGTGCTCGACCCGAGCGGCTATGGCCGGGTTTTCTGTAATGAAAACCTGGTCGTCGAGGAAATCGTCGAACACCGCGACTGCAGCGATCCCCAGCGGCAAAATCGCCGCGTCAATGCAGGCATCTACTGCTTCAACTGGTCAGCTTTGATGACGGTGCTGCCCCAGCTCAAGGCCGACAATGACCAGCAGGAATACTACCTCACCGATGTGATCAAAAGCCTTTCTCCCGTAATGGCTGTCGATGCAGCCGATCCCAATGAAATATTGGGAATCAATAACCGCAAGCAGCTGGCCGAAGCCGACGATATTCTTCAGGACCGGATAAAGAAAGACTGGATGCTGGCGGGCGTTACCCTGGTCAACCCTGACAGCATTACCATCGACGCCACGGTCAAGCTTGAACCCGATGTCATAATTGAGCCGCAGACCCACCTGCGTGGCCATACCGTGATTCAAACCGGCTGCCGCATTGGTCCCGGCTGCCTGGTTGAAGACAGCACCATCGGCCCTAATACCACTCTGCTCTATTCCGTCGTCAGCGAGAGTACGCTGGCCGGGGGCGATCGCGTCGGTCCCTACGCCCATCTGCGCGGTCAGGTCAGCGTCGGCAAAAACTGCCGGATTGGCAATTTTGTTGAAATTAAGAAATCGACCCTGGGCGATCGCACCAATGTCGCCCACCTGTCCTACATCGGCGATGCCACGCTCGGCGAGAAGGTGAACGTCGGAGCGGGAACGATTACCGCCAACTATGACGGATTTCAAAAGCATCCGACCGTGATCGGCGATCGCACTAAAACCGGCTCTAACAGCGTCCTGGTTGCGCCCATCGAAGTCGGCTCCGATGTCACCATTGGGGCGGGCTCTGTCCTGACGAAGAACGTGCAGGATGACTGTCTAGTGGTGTCGCGGGCTCCGCAGCGGGTGATCCCGGAATGGCGACCAAGGGAAGTTAGGGGGGATGGGTAGGGGCAGGGTTCCCCCTGCCTGCATGACGCAGCTTTAATCTCTGTCTCATCGAATCAGGAGACAGGGCCTTTAAAGTGGGATTGTGGGGAGCTTCACGGCAGGCTTTAGGACGAGCTGTTAAACTTTCCTAGTCGCAGGCCCGTAGGGGAGGAAACATATTATGGCTGATGGCTATCAGCCCGCTCAGGGTAGCACCCTAGACCGGGATAGTACGACGCTTTCGCGCCATGTCTTACAGCAGCTTCAGAGTTTTGGGCCTGATGCTCAGGACCTGAGCGCCCTGATGAACCGGATTGCGCTGGCAGGTAAGCTGATCGCCCGGCGGCTGACGCGAGCGGGCTTGGTGGAAGACGCGCTGGGCTTCACGGGTCGCACCAACGTGCAGGGCGAGTCGGTGAAGAAGATGGACATCTACGCCAACGATGTCTTTATTTCTGTCTTTAAGCAGAGCGGCTTGGTCTGCCGCCTAGCGTCGGAAGAAATGGACGAGCCTTACTATATTCCAGAGAACTGCCCGTTAGGGCGCTACACCCTGCTCTACGACCCGATTGATGGCTCATCCAATGTTGATATTAACTTAAACGTCGGCTCAATTTTTGCTATTCGTCAGCAGCAGGGCAGCGATCTCGATCAGACTGCGTCAGACTTGCTGAGCTCAGGACGTGACCAGATTGCAGCAGGCTATATCCTCTACGGGCCGAGTACGGTACTGGTCTACTCGATCGGCCACGGCGTCCATGCCTTTACCCTCGATCCCAGTCTGGGAGAATTTATTTTAGCCAGCGAAAACATTCAGATTCCCGCCCACGGGCCAAATTACAGCGTCAATGAAGGTAACTTCTGGCAGTGGGAAGAGTCTCTGCGGGACTATATTCGCTATGTTCATCGCCATGAAGGCTACTCGGCTCGCTACAGCGGGGCGCTGGTGGGGGACTTTCACCGGATTTTGATGCAAGGCGGCGTGTTTCTCTACCCGGGTTCGGTGAAAAAGCCTGAGGGCAAGCTGCGCGTACTCTATGAGTCGGCTCCCTTGGCGTTTCTAGCAGAACAGGCCGGAGGGCGGGCCAGTACGGGTACTCAGGATATTTTGGATGTGGTCCCCGATAAGCTCCATGCGCGATCGCCCCTGGTCATTGGAAGTACGGAAGATGTGTCCCTGGTCGAGTCCTTTATCAAAGAGGGACAGCGTGAAAAGTCAGCAGCTTCGGTCTGAGCTGAGGCTGTCAGACCCTTTCAAAAATCGATAAATTAAAAATAGAGTTTGAGAATTAGGAGGTTCTATATGAACGTGACTGACAATCCTATCCTGCATCTGAAGGACTATGGCCAGAGCGTCTGGATGGATAACCTCAGCCGCAACCTGCTCCAGTCGGGTGAGCTGAAAGAGCTAATCGACCGTCGCGATGTGCATGGAATTACGTCGAATCCTGCCATCTTTGAAAAGGCGATCGCGGGTAATCAGGTCTATGACGAAGACATTGAGGCAGGCATCCGGGCGGGTAAGTCGGTCGAGGAAATCTACGAATCCTTAGTATTCTCCGATATCCGCCAGGCTTGTGATGTCCTTAAGCCGGTCTATGAATCGACCCAGGGGCTAGACGGCTACGTCAGCTTAGAGGTACCGCCGAGCCTGGCCCATGATACAGAAGGGACCATAGCCGAAGCCCGGCGCTACTTTCAGGCGATTGATCGGCCCAATCTGATGATTAAGATTCCCGGCACCCCGGAGGGTCTGCCTGCTGTCGAAACCGCAATCCGCGAGGGCATCAACGTCAACGTGACGCTGCTTTTCTCAGTTAAGAGCTATGTTAAAACCGCCTGGGCCTACATCCGGGGGCTTGAAGCGCGGGTCGCGGCAGGCGAAGATATCAGCCAAATCGCCTCCGTCGCCAGCTTCTTTCTCAGCCGGATTGATTCCAAGGTGGACGGCCAGCTGGATAAGCTCATTGAGAAAGCCGGAAGTTCCGAAAAGCGAATGCGACTGGCCAATACTAAGGGTAAAGTCGCGATCGCCAATGCCAAGCTGGCCTACCAGGAATATAAGCAGATTATCAGCAGCGATCGCTGGCAGGCCCTTGCGGCTAAAGGGGCTAAGGTACAGCGGCTACTCTGGGCTAGCACTAGCACCAAAGACCCCGCCTATAGCGATGTCATGTACGTTGATCAGCTGATCGGGCCAGACACGGTCAATACCCTACCGCCGGGCACAATCGAAGCCTGCGCCGATCACTGCGACGTCGATAGCCGGATTGAGCAAGACGTAGACGAGGCCCGCGCCCTGATCAATTCACTGCCCGAGCTGGGAATCAACCTTGACCAGATAATGGACGAGCTGCTCAAAGAAGGTATCGATAAGTTCGTCCAACCCTTTGACCAGCTCATGGACTCGCTGGTGATGAAGGTCAAGCAGCTATCACCGGCTTAGCCGGGGTAGAGGGCAGTGGGTTAGACAGGGTACAGAATTGAGATAGAAAATACCCTACTATCCAGATTCACTATTCCTATCAACGCTTTACCCGCCACCCTCTACCGGCCACCCTCTACCCACCACCCTCCACGCACTACCCACCCATGGTCACCCTCCTCGAAAACCCACTCCGCGTTGGCCTCCAAAAAGACCGTATCCCCGAGCCGCAAATTTTGGTCATTTTCGGTGCCTCAGGCGACCTCACCCAGCGCAAACTGGTGCCCGCCCTTTACCAGATGCGTCAGGAGCGACGGCTGCCGCCGGAGCTGACGATTGTCGGCGTCGCCCGGCGGGAATGGAGTCACGACTACTTTCGTGAGCACATGCGAGAAGGGATCGAGGACTATGGCGATGGGCTGGGCAATCAGGCGGTTTGGGAAAAGTTTTCCCAGGGGCTGTTTTACTGCCCGGGCAACATTGACAATCCCGAAAGCTATCAGGAGCTCAAAGACTTTCTCTCAGAGCTAGACGAAAAGCGGGGTACCCGGGGCAACCGCACCTTTTATCTATCTGTGGCGCCTCGTTTCTTTGCCGAGGCTGCTCAGCAGCTCGGCGCAGCGGGGATGCTAGAAGACAAGGCCAAGCAGCGGCTGGTGATCGAAAAGCCCTTTGGTCGAGACCTGGCGTCGGCTCAGTCGCTGAACTACAAGGTTCGCAATGTCTGCTCAGAAAAGCAAATCTACCGCATCGACCACTATCTCGGTAAGGAGACGGTGCAAAACCTACTGGTGTTTCGATTTGGCAATGCCATTTTCGAGCCGCTGTGGAATCGTCAGTTCGTTGATCACGTTCAGATTACGGTGGCTGAAACCGTCGGGTTAGAAGGACGGGCGGGCTATTACGAAACCGCTGGGGCGATTCGAGACATGGTGCAAAACCACCTCATGCAGCTCTTTTGCCTGACTGGGATGGAAGCGCCCAACTCGCTCAACGCCGACAGCATCCGCAATGAAAAAGTCAAGGTGTTGCAGGCGACGCGGCTGGCCAACGTTGAGGACTTAGGGAAAAGCGCAATTCGCGGCCAATATTCTTCTGGCTGGATGAAGGGGAAAGAGGTCCCCGGCTATCGAGACGAAGGCGACGTAGCGGAAGGCTCGACCAATCACACCTTTGCCGCTTTGGAGCTGCAGATTGATAACTGGCGCTGGCAGGGTGTCCCGTTTTACCTGCGGACGGGTAAGCGCCTGCCTAAAAAGGTCTCTGAGATTTCAATTCATTTCAAAGAAGTACCTCATCTGATGTTCCAGTCGGCAGCCAAGCAGATGAACCGCAATATTCTAGCGCTGAGAATTCAGCCGGATGAGGGAATTGCCATGCGCTTTGAAGTCAAAACTCCGGGTTCTTCTCTGCGGACGCGGTCGGTCGATATGGACTTTCGCTATGATGCGGCCTTTGGCAAGGCCAGCACCGACGCCTACAGCCGCCTGCTGGTCGATGCCATGCTGGGTGACCAAACCCTCTTTACCCGAGGGGATGAGGTAGAGGAATCCTGGCGCGTGCTGACGCCGCTGCTAGAAGTCTGGGATGCGGCTGCCGATCCCGACCAAATCCCGCTCTATGAAGCGGGAACCTGGGGGCCGATTGAAGCTGAGCTGCTGCTCAACCGCAACGGACGGCGCTGGCGGCGGCTCTGATCGGTTTGACAAAAATTTCTTAAGATTGAAATACCGTCCTCAAGCAGATACTCATTAAATTTAGTCAACCCGTCAACGCTAGATTTCAAGACTGATTCGACCCAGCAGCACATCTCATAGGTAACTATGGCTACTCCTCTCGTTGCGCTCCAAAAGCCCAAAGATATTTCCCTGGATGAAATCGAAGCTGAACTGCGTAACATCTGGCGCAGTCAAAGCGACGGCAGCTCGGCCCCGGGCGCCACTCGGGCCACCACCTTTAGCATGGTGATCTACGAGCCAGAGGAGATTCAACAGCGGCTGGCGGCACTCAGTCTTTACAAAGAGGCCATCGACGGGGAACATGGCCCGGCGACCAAAGCCGCCGTGACCGATTTTCAGAAGGCTTACAATTTGAGAATTACGGGCCGGGTCGATACCGAGACGCTGGCGCGACTGCGAGAAGAGTGCGATCGCCTTCCGCCAGACCGGCTCAGCTTCAAAAATTCTGATATTCGCGGTTTTACCTTCAGCGAGTCTCTAGCCGCCCAAAATCCCTGCCGGGTGATTACCCTCTGCCCCATCCTGGGCGAAGATACCGGCGTCACAGCTCAGGTATCGGCCTACTGCCCCGTGCAGAAAAACAACACCAGCAACCTGATCTGCTGCGAATACATCACGCTGCGGGGTACCAAGTCAGCGCTGGAGCGTGTAGGCGATCTGGTGGAGTCGCTAATCGTATCGGATTTGCCTAAGTTCGTCTGGTGGAAAGCCACGCCGAATGAAGAGCAACCACTCTTTCGGTCGCTGGCGGCCTCTAGCAGCTGCGTCATCCTCGACTCCAGCTATTTCAGCGACGCCGCCGCCGAGCTGCCTAAAATCAAGAAACTGATTGACTCAGGCACAAACGTCGCCGACCTCAACTGGTATCGGCTGGCCCCTTGGCAAGAGCTAACGGCATCTTCCTTCGACCCGCCTGAGCGTCGCGTCGCGCTGATGGAGGTCGATCAGGTCAGTATTGACTATGAAAACGGCAACCCGGCTCAGGCACTGATGTATTTGGGCTGGATGGCTAGCCGCCTGGACTGGCAGCCCGAAGCATACAAGGATGAAGGGGGCGACTACGATATTCAACGCATCCGGTTTTCTCGAGCAGACGGTAGGCAGATTGAAACAGAGCTAGCCGCCGTGCCCATCGCTGACTGGGGCGAAATTCTAGGCGACCTGACGGGACTGCGGCTGTCATCGACTAATCCCGAAGCCAACTGCTGTACGGTGCTCTGCTCTGAAACCGTAGGCTGTATGCGGATGGAGTCCGGCGGTGGAGCGCAGAGCTGCCTCTTTCAGGAAGTCACCGCGCTATCAGACCAGCGCTCCGACTTATTACTTGGGCAGCAGCTACAGCGCTGGGGCGAAGATGTCCTATTTGAGGAAAGTCTGGCTGTGGCCACTGAAATTTTGCAAATGGTGGATGCCTGAAGCCAAATTGCCCGATTGTCAAGCGCCGGAGCTTCATTCATAAAGCTTCGGCGCTTGGCGGCTGGCCTTTCTAGTAATCAATGAGCGCAGGTTTCTCAGCGGAATATTGGCTCATCTGGCCGTAGTTAGCCAGATAGTTTTCTAGCAGATTAAACTGGTCGGTATTGAGGCTGTAGTACATCCACCGCCCCTGCTGGCGGGCTCTGACTAAGCTGGCTTCCTTCAGCGTCTTCAGGTGAAAAGAGAGTTTTGACTGGGCGATATTCAGCTTTTGACACATATCGCCGACGCAGAGCTCTCCACCTTGCAGCAGTTCGAGCACCTGAAGCCGAATCGGCTCGGACAGAGCGTGGAATCCAGAAAAAACTGTTTCAGAGGTCAGTGGTTTAGGCATTACCGTCACACTTTAAGAATGGGATATCGTAACGTTTGTCTGTGCTATACTAAGGGACTAGCCAAAAGATGCTCGACAATCACAGCTTAAGCAAGCGCAGTTGGTTTGGCCATCCGGGCAAATACTTGAGATTTCTTTATCGGTAAGGCTCCCTAACCGCAGCAACGATAGCCAATGCCACAATAGAGGCGGTCACTGCCCGTAGGATCGCAGAGCCTAGAGAGACGGGCTGATATCCTTTCACAGCGGCCTCAGCAATTTCTTCAGGGGTCCAGCCGCCCTCTGGCCCAATAGCGATCGCGACAGCTGCGGCGGCTGACAAATCTTTTTGGAGCTGGGTCAGCAAATGCGGATATTCGCCCCGGGCCACGCAGAGGTATTGCTGGCTAGCTAGGGCGGGCTGCTGAAGCAGGGCGGGAAACGATACCGGCGGATGAATTTCAGGTATCGTCAGCCGTTCAGACTGTTCTGAAGCTTCCTGGGCAATCCGCTGCCAGCGGCTGACCCGGCTGTCGCTAGGGTTGAGCAAGGTGCGCTGGCTTAAAACCGGATAGATATCGGTGACGCCAATTTCGGTGGCCTGGCGAACCACCGCATCGAAGCCGCTGCCTTTGGGCAGAGCAGCAATCAGGATGAAAGGCGCGATCGCGCTCCCTCCCCGCTGCACCTCCTCCAGCTCAGCCTGGTCCAATTTATCTCCCAGCGTCGCTAGCCACTGCTGTCCCTGGCCATCCTGCGCGATAAAGCGGCTGCCGGGCGCGAGCCGCAGGACGCGGCGCAGATAGTGCACTTGCTCAGGCAGCAGATCCAGCGTTCGCCCCTGACATTGCTGCTCCGAGATCGTCAGTCGCTGAAGTTGAGACACCGATATCCTATGAGAGATGACTGATAGATTTTCCTATCCGCTCTCCTTTGTCGCAAGCGTTAGCAGCAAAGCCCACCGGATTAAACGCCACTGAGTCCTATGAAAATTGCCGTCTTCAGTACTAAGCCCTACGACCGCCAGTTTTTAGACCGGGCCAATCAGGGCTATGGCTACGAGCTGACCTACTTTGAACCTCGGCTGAATCGCGCCACGGTGCCGTTAGCCAACGGCTATGAGGTTGTTTGCTGCTTCGTTAACGATGAGCTAGATGAAGCGGTCCTAGCCGCGATCGCGGCTCAAGGCACCCAGCTGATTGGGCTACGCTGCGCGGGCTTCAACCAGGTCGATATTGCCGCTGCAAAGCGCCTGGGCCTGACTGTGGCTCGCGTTCCTGACTATTCACCCTACGCCGTGGCTGAACATACCGTAGGACTCATCTTGGCCCTGAATCGAAAAATCCATCGCGCCTATGCCCGCGTGCGGGAAAACAATTTTGACCTGGAAGGGATGCTGGGCTTCGACCTGCACGGCTGCACCGTAGGCATTGTTGGAACGGGTAAAATCGGTGCCCTGGTCGGTCAGATCCTCCACGGCTTTGGCTGTCGGCTGATGGCCTACGATGTCCGCCCCAACCCCGACTGCGAAGCTCTGGGCGTAACCTACACGGACCTGCCAACCCTGCTGAAGACCGCCAACATTCTGACCCTACACTGTCCGCTAACGCCCCAGACCCATCATTTGATCGACGCCGAAGCGGTTGAGCAGATGCCGGCGGGGGTGATGCTGATCAACACCAGTCGGGGAGCGCTAATCGATACGGAAGCCATCATCAACGGGCTCAAGACCCATAAAATTGGCTACCTGGGCCTCGATGTCTATGAGCAGGAAAGCGACTTATTCTTTGAAAACCTGTCCGAGCGGGTGATCCAGGACGACGTTTTCCAGCGCCTATTGACCTTCCCGAACGTGCTGATCACCGGCCACCAAGCGTTTTTTACCCGCAATGCCCTGGAGCAAATTGCCAAAACGACACTGGCCAACATTGACGCTGTTTACCAGGGAACGCTTCCCGCTCAAAACCAAGTCGCCTAAACCCCTCTACTCTTTACTCTGCACCCTCCACCGCAAAAGCTATACCCGGCTACCGAGCAGACAAATGTGCTGAATAATACGAATGCGGGGCATCGTTTTGCGAAAAAATACGGCAGAATTGGGAGCATTCTCTCGCAAGGCGCACTTGAGTGCAAATGTTCACTAAGAACAATAGGATGAGCGAAGGAATCTGTAGCGGAGAGACTATGCACTTTCACCATCTGCATTTCTATGTTGAGAATGCTGCGAATTGGCGAGACTGGTTCATTCAAATGCTGGCATTTCAACCGCTGACCGCGTTCCAACAGGCAGATCGGCATACCGAAGTGCTGGCTCAAGGCGCCATCCAAATTCGTCTATCGGCACCGCTGGATCAGAATGGCAGCGTTGCCTGCTACTTACAGGCCCACCCGCCAGGGGTCGCCGATATTGCCTTTGCCGTAACCGACCTGGATGCCTGGGTGAGCCGGGCCAGGGCTCAGGGCGCTAGGCTACCGGACCCAACCGCTGCAGCGCTGCCAGGACAGACCGAGCGCTGCTGTCAGATTCAGGGCTGGGGAGATCTGTGTCACACCCTGGTAGAAGTCGATCCCGACTGGCTGGAACGTCAGCCTCGGGGAACTTATCTCTCGACGATTGACCACACGGTGCTGAACGTGCCTGAGGGGCAGCTAGCCGCCGCGATCGCGTGGTATGCAGCCGTCTTCGGCTTCGAGCCGCGCCAGTCATTTACGATCGAGACGGCGCATTCGGGCCTGTGTAGTCAGGTGATTGGCCATCCTGATGGAACGGCCCAGCTGCCGATTAATCAGCCCAGTTCGCAGAATTCCCAGATTCAGGAATTCCTGACCCACAATCGGGGCGCAGGTATCCAGCATGTCGCCCTGGGCTGTCCGGATATGGTCAGCACGATCTCGGCCTTTCGCGATCGCGGCCTGCCCCTCATATCGGTGCCGTTCACCTACTACGACAGCCTCCAGCTGCGTTCAGGGGCGGCTGAGGCTGAGGTAGACTGGCGCGCGATCGCGGCTCAGTCCATCCTGGTTGACTGGGCCGCTGACAATACGGCGGCGCGGCTGCTACAGACCTTTACCCAGCCGATTTTTGCTGAGCCGACGTTCTTCTTTGAATTTATCCAGCGCAGCCGCTACCGCGACGGCAGCCGGGTCAAAACCGCCCAGGGCTTCGGAGAAGGCAACTTTCGCGCCCTGTTTGAAGCGATTGAGCGGGCTCAGATGCAGCGGGGCAGCCTTTAGCGGGGCAGCCTTTAGCGGGATAGCCCTTAGACAGGCCGTGGGCTAGCGCAGGAAGCAGGTGACAAACCAGAGCACGATAAAGGCGATCACGGACGCGATCGCCGCAGCCTGCCCAGCGGGCAAGGTCGTCCCCTGGGAAGCTAAAATTTGCACCAGTACAAAGCCAATGGTCAAACCGACCGCCAGCGCGGCAGCAGATAGCAGAATCGCCCGCCAAAACTTACGCTCTTTGCGATTCAGAAAATAAACGCTCGCCATCACGCCAAAGCCGAGTAGGGCAGAAGCGCTGGCCGGATCAGACGAGGCGGCAAACCAGCTCGCGATCGCCAGGCCTAAAAAGGTCACCGAAGGCCAGAGAAACTCCTCTCTTTCCGGCTGGTCTAAAAAATCTTGGAGCCACTGGGGGCTGCCGCCGCTGGGCAGACTTGGCCCCTTGCCAACCGTAGCTGGCGGGTCGGCCTGCTTTTCGGCATAGCGAATCCGGTCGGGCACTTTAATCTTGCCCTCCTTACGCAGCCGGAAGAGCTCCATCAGAATAGAGTCGTAGGCAGCCTCGACGCTTTCCCGCTTTTTCGGGTCATCTTCATATTCTTTAACCAGCCGCTTTCGGGCCGACTGGACTTCCTCAAATGACGAAGCCTCGTCCAGTCCTAGCGTTTTGTAGTGGGCGTTTTGTTCGCTCATCTTAGAGACCTCTAGCCAACCTCAGCGTAGACCCATGCTCAGCATAGAAAACTTCATGAAGAGATTGGGCATAATCAGGATGTGGCTTCAGTATAAAAGCCCTAGCCCCCAGTGTAACCATGGACAGTCCGAAACGAGAACGGCAGCTCATCAATGTCAAAAAACTTTGTCAGAAAAGTTTTGCCAGATTTTCAGAGAATTGCCAAAACCAAATTACGAAAGATAAAATCGGCTTAATCTAATGCTAGCTTGCGCTATAAAACTCAACGAACGACAGCTTTTCCTGATAGGGTTATGGATGCATTGTAAAAATTTTTGTGGGCGCTGTGGGGGCTCGAAGATCGGGGAGATGGAGGGTTTAAGCCCAAAATCGGCAGCCCTGACGGACAGATGGCCCCAAGCCGCCGTTTTTATTGCTTATAGTTTCTTAGCAATCGGGTGATGACTATGACCACCGCCAAAATCCTCGTGGTTGATGATGAGCCTGCTATCCGCAACTTAATCCACCGCTTCTTAGCTAAGCAGGCCTATCAAATGGAGTCGGCTGAAGACGGCAAAAGCGCTCTGGCCATTTTTGAGCAGTTTAATCCCGACTTGGTGATCCTCGATGTCAACCTGCCCGATGCTAACGGCTATGACCTCTGTAAAGAGATGCAGGCCCGCACCGGCGTCTTTGTCCTGATGTTGACCAGCCGCAATGATGAGGCCGATAAGATTCGCGGCTTTAATCAGGGGGCGGATGACTACATTACCAAGCCGTTTAGCCTGGGTGAGCTAGAAGTGCGGCTGGGGGCAATCCTCAAGCGCCAGCGCCCGGTGACCGCCGCTGAGCAGCAATGTCTGACCTTTGACAAGCTATCGATCGATCCGATTCGGCGAGAGGTATCGCTGGCCGAAGATCCGGTCCCGCTGACGGCGCTGGAATTTGACCTGCTGCATTTTCTTGCCAGCCATCCGGGGCGAGTCTGGCGGCGCACAGAGCTGATTCAAAAGGTCTGGGATTACGAATACGTAGGCGATCAGCGCGTCGTCGATGTCCATATCGGCCAGATTCGTAAAAAAATTGAGATCGATACGACCCAGCCCACCCTGATTCAAACCGTACGTGGCGTGGGCTATAAGTTTGAGCCACCCGCCGATATGGCTGGCAGTACAGAGGTGGTCGGCTAGGCCCGGGCTCAGCGGTCGGCTGAGTTGCGGAGCTGCCAGGCCAGGCTGACAATTTGGCTCCAGCTGCGCCGCACCTGCTTGGGGGTTTGGCCCAGCCGCTGGGCGATCGCGTTCAGTCCGTCGGGCAACTCAGACCGCTGGGCCTGCTGTCTCAGTTCGAGCAGCTGGCGCTGTGCGGGGTTGAGCTGCGCTAAAAAGCGCTGCCAGGCTTGGGGCGTAAGGCCGAAATTTTTCTCTAGGTCAGCCCCCAGCCACTGGTGCACCAGTTCCCAGCTATGGAACTGAGCAAACCGCTGGACATGGTATTTAAATCGCTGCTGTAGGTAGTCGCGCTGGCGGGCGGTCAGGCCCAGAACCTGGTCGATATCCGCCGCGGCCATGTCCTGGAGCCGGAGGTAGATTGGGTTTTCATAACAATTTCCTGGGGACTTGCATCGGGTTGCCAGAGCGCTGGGCGAGTCTGCCAACCCGGCTGCGTTTGACAATTTCACTCTAAAAAGAGCTTCGCCTTGACCGTTTCATCCTTGTGACAGTATCCCGGAAAACTGTCACAGCTGAACCTGCCAGGAAGTGACAAAAATCCGTTCTTAGTCCCGAATGTAATCGCCAGAATAATTTACCAAAAAGGCTTACAGAATCTAGGCTAAATTCACTAGAGGCGCTAAGCTCGCTCGCTATGGCCTGTGCCAGTTGAACGAACAGTCTACGATTGGGCAAGGCTGGCTCCCCATGCGATCGCGTCCTGCCAGCCCTGCCCCTGACGGGTAATCACCGGGTCTTTGCCGGTAAAATCCAGAATAGTTGACACCTGATAGCCCAGCTCAGTCTCGGTATCGACAATGCCATCCACCTGGCTGCCCAACCGGTCGAACAGCTCGGCTTTAGACAGGGGTTCGTCATCGGCTTGCCTAGCGACCGAGAGCGCTGAGGTCGAAATAATTGGATTTCCCAGAGCCTTAATCACTGCCAGGCAAAGCGGATTATTGGGCACGCGAATGCCGGTCGTCCGCCGTTTGGGATTCATTACCAGCTTGGGCACCTCGCGGCTCGCCGGTAGCAGAAAGGTATAGGGACCCGGAATTAGATGCTTGATTAAGCGGTAGGCCGGGTCGCTCACCTGGGCAAAGCGAGCAATATTGGAAAGCGACGAGCAGAGAAAGGTCAAGGGCTTATCGTTAGACAGCTGTTTCAGCTGACGGACGCGCTTGATCGCGGCCTGATTGCTGAGGTCACAGCCGATGGCATAAACCGTATCGGTGGGGTAAAGCAAAACAGCCCCCTGCTGTAGCGTGGCTCGCACGGCTTCCACCTGACGCGGCTGGGGGTTTTGCGGATGGATTCTATACTGAGTCGTCATGCTGCCTATTAGAGACGAAGTCGGGAATAAAACGCGAATAGGGATCTGCTTTAAAATCGGGGCATCTCCATTATCGCAGCGGCTCTTCCCGCTTTGGAATGCCTGTTATGAAAACCCTAGCCTATCTAGACTGCCCCACTGGGATTGCCGGAGATATGTGCCTGGGGGCGCTAGTCAATGCGGGCGTTCCCCTAGACTATCTGGTGGAGCAGCTCGAACGGCTTCCCCTGCACGGAGAATTTAAGCTTTGGGCCGAGCGGGTAGAACGGCAGCAGCAGGTCGCCACCCAGCTGCATGTCGATTTGCTTCCGCCCGAGACAGGTGAGCACAGCCGCGGGCATAGCCATGGGCATAGCCATGGGCACAGTCATTCCCAGGGGCGACAGCTGCCCCAAATTGAGGCCCTGATTCAGGCGGCGGAGCTGCCCGAGCCGGTAACAGCGCAGAGTCTGGCTATCTTCCAACAGCTGGCCCAGGCCGAAGCTGCCGTACATGGTATTGCCCCTGAGCAGGTTCATTTCCACGAAGTTGGCGCGGTCGATGCCATTGTCGATATCGTTGGTACCTGCTTGGGCCTAGACTGGCTCCAGGTCGATACGCTCTACTGCTCGGCGCTGCCTACCGGCGGTGGATTAGTCCGCGCGGCCCATGGCCTGCTACCGGTGCCTGCCCCCGCCGTGCTGCGGCTGCTGACGATGGCTCAGGTGCCGGTCTACAGCAACGGCATTGAGAAAGAGCTGGTGACGCCAACGGGGGCTGCGATCGCGACCGCCCTCGCCACCCAGTTTGGCCCACCGCCGCCCATGACTTTGCAGAAGGTAGGGCTGGGTGCTGGCGGCCATGACCTGCCCATTCCGAATATTCTGCGGCTGTGGGTGGGGGCAGCGTCCGAGCCTGAGCGGTTCCCCGCTAGCCCTACCGAGCACCAGCATGTTGATGCCAAACCTTCTATCTCCGCCGCCCAGACCGAAGCGATCAGCCAGCTTGAAACCCAGCTCGACGACTTTAGCCCTCAGGGCATTGGCTATCTCTATGACCAGCTCTTTGCCGCCGGGGCCGTCGATGTGTTCACCCAGCCGGTGAGTATGAAGAAGTGCCGCCCCGGAACTTTGGTGACGGTGCTCTGTCCGCCCCAGGCGGCAGCGGCCTGTACGGCAGTACTTTTCCGTGAGACGACGACTCTGGGCGTACGCTCGACTGTGCAGCAGCGGCAGGTTTTGCAGCGGCAGTGGGCCGCGATCGCAACGCCCTACGGCGAAGTGCAGGTCAAGATTGCCCGCTACCAGGCCGGGGGTGAGATTCTGAATCTCCAGCCTGAGTACGAAGACTGTGCCCGATTGGCCCAGATCCACGGCGTGCCCTGGAAGCAGGTCCATCAGGCGGCATTGGCGCTGGGCTCCGACCAGCTCATCCACAGAGCGGCAATCCGGGCTTCTGAATAGGGGCGGAGGGACTTGAACCCTCACGACCTTAACGGTCAACGGATTTTAAATCCGCAGCGTCTACCATTCCGCCACGCCCCCAGAGGATGCCTAAGCTTTCCCCAATCTATTCGAGCACCAACTTGGGTTAAGCGCAACCTATTCAGCTAATCTGAATTGCCGCGATCGCGCTATTCACCCCGCGCCCACCCGCCGGGAAAGCGCTAAGATTATATAGCTGAACCTGAGTGACGGAACCTATGCTGATTGCGGCTCTCCTCTATGCTGCCCTGGGCGGACTGTATTTGCTGGTGATTCCGGCGGCGCTGATGTACTACCTGAAGCTGCGCTGGAATACGGTGAGCTCGGTGGAGCGCCTGATTTTATACGCGCTGATGTTTGTCTTTTTTCCGGGTATGCTGCTGCTCAGCCCACTGCTCAACTTCCGCCCCCAGCGACGTGAAGTCTAGGCCAGGCGATGCGGCGGATTGACGTAATTGGAATTGGCCTCGGGGTATTTATCGCTGGCGGCGGGCTGTATCTGCTGTTCTTGCAAGCGGGGTTTGATCGCCTGTCAGCGGGAATCTGGAGCCAGGTTATTTTTGTCGGTGGGTTGCTCGGCTGGGTGATTACCTACCTGACCCGGGTGCTAGGTAAAAACATGACCTACAATCAGCAGCTCAAAGACTACGAAGATGCCGTCTTACAAAAGCGGCTGGACCAAATGACGCCGGCGGAGCTGGCAGCGCTCCAGGCAGAGATTGAGCAAGAGCGGCAGATCAAAGAAGCCGAACCGAAACAGCCAAAATAGCTGAACCAGGCGTTGTAATCTAGAGTTCTGCACTGTATATGAACAAAATGTGAACGAGCGCCCGATTAGGTTTTTATGATCTCTGTGTCTGAACAGTTTAAGCGGCTGCGCGATCTCAAACAGTGCGCCCTAATTCCCTTCATTACGGCGGGCGACCCAGAATTAGAGACGACGGCTGAAGCCCTACGGGTGCTTGATCGTAGCGGTGCTGACCTAATTGAGCTGGGCGTCCCCTACTCTGACCCGCTGGCTGATGGCCCGGTGATTCAGGCGGCTGCAACGCGCGCTTTGCAGCGCGGCGTCCGGCTAGACGACGTGCTGACCTTGGTGGAGCAGATCAGCCCACAGCTTTCAGCGCCGCTGATACTATTTACCTACTACAACCCGATCTTGAATCGAGGTATCGAAGCTTTTCTACAAGACATTTATAATGCTGGGGCTCGAGGCTTAGTCGTCCCCGATCTGCCCTTAGAGGAAATGGAGAGTCTGCTATCTCTGGCCCAGGCCATTGGCATTGAAGTAACGCTGCTGGTGGCACCGACGACACCGGCGGCCCGTATCCGCGAAATCGCGGCCCGCTCCCAGGGATTTATCTACCTGGTCAGCGTCACCGGCGTCACCGGCGTTCGCAGCGGTATTGCCGACCGGGTTAAGGATTTGCTCGCCGAGCTGCGCAGCACGACTGAAAATCCGGTCGGGGTTGGGTTTGGCGTATCGGCCCCAGAGCAGGCTCAACAGCTCAGGCAGTGGGGAGCTGACGCCGTGATTGTCGGCAGCGCCTTTGTCAAACGGCTGGCTGAGGGTTCCTCTGAAGAAGGATTAGCGGCCATTGGCAAATTTTGCCGAGAGCTAAAAGCAGCGATTGATTAAGCCTACTCTCGGGTGAAGCGCAAAAAATTGACCCGGTTCAGCCGCCCCAGTCGGGGCAAGGCGCTTCCTGCTGCCAGCCGTAGGGATGGATAGCGCAAACCAGCAGCGTGCGAGTGGCCTGGCGGGTGCCGTAGCTCAGGCCGTGGTAGTTAAGACAGCCCTGGCAGACTGATGAACAGGTGGACGGAGTTTCGGCAAAGCCGACCTGCGATCGCAGAATCTGAGTCTTGCTTTGCAGCTGCCGCCAGCGCGTATAGTTGCGCAGGTGAAAGCGACAGTTAGCGCGGTGGAACGTTTTCTCAGCACTCATAGTCTGACTCCCTAATGGCGGATGCACCGCGCTCGGCCCGGTTGACGTGACTCTCTGCCTCTATGGTAGTCGCGGCCCGCGGCGTCTCACTCGGCGAAAATTACAGACGTAGTAGAAATGAGGCACATGCTGGCTAAATCTTCAGTTTCTGACTAGGCGCTTGGGGTGACGTCAGAGGTCAAATCCGCGATTGCGTCATCGTCTTGCAGGTTCTCCTGCAAAATATCTAGCACGACCTGCGGGTCAGTCGCCTGCTGCATGATTTCAGCTTCCCAGTCTTTGCGATCGCGGAGCTCAGGCAGGTCTGCCCGCATTTCTTCTAGCAGGGCGATCAGCTTTGCAGTTTTTTGCTCAGTTAAAAGGTTGATTTGCAACATCAGGTGCGATCGCTGCTCGGCCAGCTTTTCTTGACGAGTTTGATGCACCAGCACCCCCGTAGCGATTAGCAAAGCGGCCGTATCCAGCATCTGATTTTGCAAATCGTACTTAGGCAGGTTAAACAGCAGCGTAGGTTCCCCTGTTAGGTGGCTCCAGCCTATCCACACGACAAAAAACAGGATTAGCGTATACAAAAAAGCGGCCGTTCCAAAGGCCGCCGCTACTTTCTCTAGCAGCTGTTTATGCAGCGGCTCGGTCTGGACCTGTTTGGCCTGAAGGCCAATGACCGTTTCAATGTTCTGAACCACCTGCTCGGGCAGAGGATATTTTTCGCCGTTAACGTAAACAGAGCCTGCGGACATATGAATCACAGAGTGCGAGTTTTGAGAGAAAGTATCCACGTTCACCAGTACCCTTCGGAGGTACGTTTAACCCTATAGCCCAGTTTAACGGCAGCATAGTGACATCGGAGACAGTATACAAAGTTCCCTATCTGCACTCGGTCAGCCGGATCATCAGGCTGGCTGAAGCGCCAGCGGTCTGCTATTCAGCCCACCGATACAGAATGCTAGAGTAGCTTTACTATCGCTCTAAAGGGAGTATGACTGCAAAATGGCCCCTTTTGGCTAAAGCTCTGGCTCCGCTTAAACAGGCGAGCGCTTCATTATGGAATAGCTGGACCGCAGCAGTGCTGCTGATTGCGCTGCTGACTATGCTGCCGGTGCTGGTTGTCCTCAGTAGCGTATTCACTAATTCCAGCGATGTCTGGGCGCATCTGGCCGAGACAGTGCTGACCCGGTACATCCTCAACTCGCTGGGGCTGATGCTGGGGGTCGGGTCTGGCGTATTGCTGCTGGGAGTTGGGACGGCCTGGCTGGTGTCAATGTGTCGGTTCCCGGGTAGCCGCATTTTAGAATGGGCGCTGCTGCTGCCGCTGGCGGCCCCGGCCTATCTGCTGGCCTATACCTACACTGATTTTCTAGAATATTTTGGGCCTGTCCAGACCACGCTGCGATCGCTTTTTGGCTGGGAAGGGGTTGCGGACTATTGGTTTCCCAATTTGCGATCGCTCGGGGGCGCGATCGCGCTTTTCAGCCTTACCCTCTATCCCTATGTCTACATGCTGTCCAGGGTTACTTTTCTGGAGCAGTCAAGCTGTACCCTAGAGGCCAGTCGGGCACTGGGCTGTACCCCTTGGCGCAGTTTCTTTACGGTGGCCCTGCCGCTGGCTAGACCCGCGATCGCGGCAGGTACCGCCCTGGCCCTAATGGAAACGCTCAACGATTTTGGCACAGTGCAATATTTTGGCGTTTCTACCTTCACGACGGGTATTTATCGGACCTGGCTGAGCCTGGGCGATCGCACTGCGGCGGCACAGCTGGCGGCGGTGCTGATGCTGTTTATCCTGGTGCTAATTTTACTGGAGCGCTGGTCGCGGCGGCAGGCCCGATACTACCAAACGGCGAACCGGTTTCAGTCGCTCACGGCCTATGACCTGCGCGGCTGGCGAGCCCTGCTAGCGCTGGCGGCCTGTAGCCTGCCGATTGGGCTGGGACTGCTGCTGCCTGGCGGACTGCTGCTGCATATGACCGTCACCCATGCCGACCAGACTCTAGACTCAAATTTTTGGCCCCTGACCTATCACAGCCTGCTGCTGGCGCTGATTACGGCAGGAGTCGTCAGCGTGCTCTCGCTGATTCTGGCCTATGGCGTGCGGTTACAGAACAGTCCGCCCATGCGGTTTGGCGTGCGGGTAGCGGCTATGGGCTATGCTATTCCCGGCTCGGTGATTGCCGTTGGCATTTTGCTGCCCGTGACCCGGCTGGATCGCGCGATCGCGACCGGGCTCCAGCCGCTGGGTATCTCTGTGGGGCTGCTGATCAGCGGTACGATTGCGGCGCTGGTTTTTGCCTACTCGGTGCGATTTCTGGCGGTTTCCCTCAGCGCTGTTGAGTCTGGCCTGGCAAAAATTCGTCCCAGCCTGGATGACGCCTCTCGCAGCTTGGGCTACACGCCGACTCGCACGCTGGCTCAGGTCCATGCGCCACTGCTTAGCGGCAGCCTGCTGACAGCGGTGATGCTGGTCTTTGTCGACGTGATGAAGGAACTCCCCGCCACGCTGGTGATGCGCCCGTTTAACTTTGACACGCTAGCGGTGCAGGTTTACCAGTACGCCTCAGACGAGCGGCTGATCGAGGCGGCGGCTCCAGCTCTGATGATTTTGCTGGTGGGGCTGTTGCCGGTTGTTTTACTCAGCTGGCAAATTGCTAAGGCTAGACAGGGTTAGCAGTGGGACCTCAGTCGGCTAGGGAAGCATTGGCGCTCAACGACCAGGACATCTTCACGACTGGCTAGGCGGGTCCTCGCAATGGGATGCCTGAGCCGGTGACGACTGCGCTACCCCAGTCGTCACCGGCTCAGTGCAGGCAGCAGCACGCATGCGCATCCCAGTTTTGCCAGCCCTCACCCTAAATCCCTCTCCCCCGGGCGAGGGACTTTGAGTTTTGCTCAGCTTTCGGGCCGAGTTCCTTTCCCCTTTCTCCTCGGGGAGAAGGGGAAAGGCTTCTACTTTTTGCAAACTATACCCATGGCGCACGTTTGTAAAATTTTATCCAAAACTTACCGATGCAGAATCGGAGAGCAGGTAGCCGATGGTAAATTTTAAAATATAACTTCCGAGAATTCACTTAGACCTATTCGTATAAATAGAACCACCATGGCATTTAACTCAGTCTTAAACCTCTCTGATCTAGACGGCAGCAACGGCTTTGTGATTAACGGCATTGATGCCAGTGACGTCTCCGGCCGTTCAGTGAGCGGGGCCGGGGACCTCAACGGCGACGGCATCGATGACCTGATTATTGGTGCATTCGCTGCCGACCCCAACGGCAGCGGTTCTGGCGAGAGCTACGTGGTGTTTGGCAGCAAGAATGCCTTTAACGCTAGTCTCGACCTGGCTAGCCTGAATGGCAGCAACGGCTTTGTGATTAACGGCATTGATGCCGGTGACCGCTCCGGCATTTCGGTGAGCGGGGCCGGGGACCTCAACGGCGACGGCATCGATGACCTGATTATTGGCGCAGACGGTGCTAACCCCAACGGCAGCAATTCTGGCGAGAGCTACGTGGTGTTTGGCGGCAGCGATGTCGGTAACAGCGGTAGTTTAGAACTCTCTAGCCTGAATGGCAGCAACGGCTTTGTGCTGAACGGCATTGATGCCTATGACCGCTCCGGCCGTTCGGTGAGCGGGGCCGGGGACCTCAACGGCGACGGCATCGATGACCTGATTATTGGCGCAGACGGTGCTAACCCCAACGGCAGCGGTTCTGGCGAGAGCTACGTGGTGTTTGGCAGCAAGAATGCCTTTAACGCTAGTCTCGACCTGGCTAGCCTGGATGGCAGCAACGGCTTTGTGCTTAACGGCATTGATGCCAGTGACTTCTCTGGCATTTCGGTGAGCGGGGCCGGGGACCTCAACGGCGACGGCATCGATGACCTGATTATTGGCGCATACCTGGCCGACCCCAACGGCAGCTATTCTGGCGAGAGCTACGTGGTGTTTGGCGGCAGCGCTGTCGGTAACAGCGGCAGTTTAGAGCTCTCTAGCCTGAATGGCAGTAACGGCTTTGTGCTTAACGGC
>NZ_JADEXG010000080.1 GCF_015207255.1 Vasconcelosia minhoensis LEGE 07310 | reverse complement strand
CAACGTCACCCGTGACTTCAATATCAACATCGTCAGTACGATAGGCATTACCGTTGTTGCCAGCACTCTTGTCGAAATACTCAACTCCATTCGTCCCTGCAAGGTAGTCCTCTGCTTCGATGCGAATAGTCCCTACAGGAATTGAGACGCTAAAGGTCCCGATTTCACCAGAAGATACGGTGTTGCCGCTGGTATCACTTATTTCACCAGCATTGACAACAATGCTATAAGTCCCGTTATCGTCCCAGCCCCACATACTGCCAGGGGTAGCAATCGAGTAAGTTACAGTACTAGAGGTGCCATCAGCATTTGAATCAGTGCTAACCAGTGTAACGGGTAGCACAGTACCATCTGGAGCAATAACTGTTATATCAGAACTATCAAAACTGGTTAGATCAAGTCCTGTTTCATCGTAATAAGTGACAGTAAAGGTATAAGTATCAGCCCCTGTAGAAAGGAGAGCAAGTGCAGCAACGTTTTCGATAATTGGCGCAATTTCGTCCATGAGAACATGTTTGTAAGACTGAAAAGTTAACCGTTTGAGAGCAAGGCGAGGAATAAAGTCTGAGGTTCTAGTATCAAGGTCCCAGTTTCTACCTTTGGCAAAAAAGCCGATTGAAGTTGAAGAAGCCGCGATCGCAACCCCAACCCTCTCATATAAACACTGAATAAACTCTGCTCCAGCTTGCCCCGCCGCGACCCGACACCCATATAGAAGCATTTGGCCACCGTCGGCGAAGGACTCTGACCATCGCTCAAGCGTCGCAGAATATTGGTCAAAGTTGCTCGCAGAAAGCGAGCTGGAGCCTAGCTTGAGACAGCCTGAACTCCCGTGGGAAACAATATGAAGACTTTGAACGTCTTTAAATTTAGCTAGGAGGTAACTGATTTGCTCAATCCCATCTTTATCAGGATCTAATAAGAAACCCCGGTATTCGGGTAGAAGCCCCTCAAGCAAAACACTATATTCTTCGATTCCTGAGTCAATGAAGACTAGATGGACAGCATTGTTAGTGAGCGTAGAGATTTCTAATTGAGAAGGAGTATTAATCTGCGTCAAAGCGTAAACCTGAACGGGCTTCTGACAAAAAATTTTCTCGGGTGTAGCGATTTGCATAGCTATAGGCTCTTGAAAAGCACAGTTTTCAAAGTGAATCTAAAGGTTTTGATGGCGGTATGAGCACAGATATACCTACCTGCCAAGTCAGCTATATTTTCACACTTTCAATAAAGATTAGAGAGGTAGCAGCTGTATGAGCGAAGAAATCTCATGCTAAACAGCAGCTATCTGCACCCTCCAATCACTCATCTCAAAAAAGAAATGAGCTGAATCCACTAAAAGCGCAGCATACGGCGTGGCTTCACTTTTCTATGCCCGCTGACTTGCTGTAGCGCTAGCCAAACGAAAGGTGGGATAGTTGTAAAATAGCGTTTCCATAGTCGGCGGGGTTCTTGAACCAGCCGGTATAGCCACTCAAGCCCATTATTGCGGATCCAGTTTGGAGCGTGTTTTTTCATTCCTGCATAAACGGGAAACACCCCGCCAATTCCTACCATAACAGACTTAATTTTTCCCTGACGGTCAGCCATCCAGCATTCCTGCTTAGGGCATCCAAGCGAAACAAAAGTAAAGCCAGCACCGCTATTGTTGATACGCTCAATCAGTTCAGCATCTTCAGACTCAGCTAGCTCTCGAAAAGGCGGCGACTCCATACCCGCAAGCTTGAGATTCGGAAACTCGTGCTTGAGCCTAACTTTCATCTTGTCTAGGACATCCCAGGTAGAGCCCAGCAAGAAGACCGGAATATCAAACTTTACAGACTCTTGACAAAGCGCGAGAAAAATATCCATACCGGCTACTCGGTCTTGTCTTTCAACGCCGAGAGAGCGCATCACCCATACCAGAGGCATGCCGTCAGGCGCTACGAGATCGGCACTTTCCAAAGCAGGTCGGAGCCGACTATTTCCACGAGACTCCATCAGCATATGAACGTTAGCCACGCAGACCATTCTGCTGGAATGATGCTTGGCCCAAGCGACCATGATTGAAATCTGCTCTTTAAACGGCAGTGCCGTGACAGGTGAACCAGTTACGGAAACCTTAGGTAGCTGCATAGGATGTCCCCACATCATAATAATGATTTATCTGAAATTAGGTGAAAATAAACAAAAGGTTTTTTACCTCATCGTCAGCGATCGCAGCGCAGCAGATGGCTTCCCATAGAATGGATTTTTAAGGCACATGCTGTACCGGGTAGGACTTAATAAATATTCTCAAACAGAATATCTAGAAAGGCCTCAAGCACTTTAGGAACCAAAAGTGGTGACAGCATAAAGCAAGCCTAAAATCGCTGAATATATAGTGAATAGCACCAAGACGGAATTCTAGCCTTGCGCGTACCATAAGGGGCCAACCAAGAGGAGAAAACAATCAGCCAAACAAGGGGACCGTTGAGTAACCACAGGCATAAAACTATACTTACGCCCATCCAATTAGGTGAATCAACCCTTGGACAGATGATTTATCAAAGCCTCATATTGCTGACGAAAAATCAAGGTTAAAGATGCGACGAGTTTATCAAAATTTCATATACTCACACGGTAACTGCGCATTTCCACCGATCAAATGTCTTGGCCTTGCGGCTTTCACGCAGACGATAGGTCTCAATTCATCTTGCTAAAGTTATGTAAAGATACCTACCTTTTGGATCAGGCAGGCTTGACAAGAGCAGCGGAAAGAGGTTTGTTTATTAGCCGACTAATATTCACTGTGCATACAGTTCATTAAATCCTCACACAAGCTTGAGTAATACTCTTTATAACTTCACTAACTTAGCTGTAACGTGCTCGTGCTAGGTAGCAGTATGGAATTGGAGCAGCGTCAAAGCTATAGGTATGGATAGATAAGTGAGATAGGTACGAGCGAATAAGCGACAGATTGCAAAAAAAATATAGAGATTTTCAACCCGGATGCTCTATTTACTATCCAAAAGCTTCGATTTTCAGTGATTTTGCGCAAGTTCTCGCAGCCTGGCTAAGCCGTTGACCAACTTTGCGTTAAATCGCTCTAATCAGAACACGGCTTTGGCTGTCACTACGGCCTAGCGTCGTGGCTGCAGTTTCCAAAGCACCGAATGTGTTCAATGTCATAGAGTTAAATTTATAGTTATTATTTTATGAAAGTTTATTCAGAAGCTTGGCGTAAGCTTTTTTACATATTAAGTGCTGCCATAGGTAAACCTCAGTGGTTCATCGTTTTCTTACTAGGGCGTTTTCGACTAATTCGCTCTTTTTATTTGCTTCTTCTAAGTTTTTGCTTTCACCAGAAATTTGAGAGGGTTGACTCGCATTCAATATTTAAGAATTTAGATGTGAGTAGGGTCGTAACTGATCTTAGAGAACACGGTATCTTTGCAGGAATATTTCTTCCGGAAACCGTTTTGCGTGATTTGCATCAGTATGTTGACTCTCAGTATTGCTTTGCCGGTGGAAGAACGAATCTAGGTGTCAGATTTTCCAATAAAAATGAGTTAGATAAAATTTACGGAAAGCCTTTTTATGTTGCTCGATTTTTCAACATTAGTGCAAACTGCCCTGCGATTTTAAAGCTCGCTAATGACCCTAAAGTACGAGAAATAGCTTCTAAGTATATAGGAAAGCCAGCAATATATACGGGTTCCAGCATGTTCTGGACATATCCTATCAGGAATAAATCATATGACTCAGATCAGCAGAAATTTAGTCAATACCATTACGATTTGGATGATTTTTCCGGAGTTAGATTCTGCTTTTATCTCAGCGATGTAGACTTTGATAGCGGTCCACATGTTTGTATTCGAGGCAGCCATCGAAAAAGGTCGCTGCTTCATACTCTAAATTTCTTGAGCCGCGTACAGTTAGAAAGCGAGCTTAGGAAAGTGTACCAGGATGACCAGTTCATGACGTTAAAAGGGCAAGCCGGTTTTGGATTTATCGAAGATACTTTTTGCTTTCACAAGGGCGAAGTCCCTGCAAAGCGACCTAGGCTTTTCCTACAGCTTCATTTTACTGCTAATAACTATAATCGAACCGAGTATCACGACTATCGAGATCCTGATAAGTTAGAACTATTTGATTTTTCTAGCCATCATGCAAGTCTTGCTGCGGTCGCTTCTGAAGCGCGTGGATAGCCATGACGCCCTAAGTTTATGCAGTCAACTGTACCTAGCCAGTAAACACTGTAATCAAGAATCCAAGGCTTTGATTTTGAGCTTGCTATGAGACATGTCCATCAAATCGAGCATTCTGAAAATAAGTCTCGAGCGATTAAAGTGGCCATTGAACCTCGATGTAGGCATGGTACCTTCGGTATATTCTTAATACCATGTGGTAGCTATCCGAAGGCGTTGGTCGTCTTTGGCATCAGGGGTATGGGCTCTATTTGCCCGAACGCCCGACTTAGTGGGAATGAACTCCTCATGCTTTCTATACCAGAAGGATATTACTCAGTCAAGGTTTATCTGCGATCGCGCTACGCCATATTCATGCTGCTTTTCGGTTTGGCAAAAGGCCTTGAAAATGTAGAAAATTGGACTGTCTTATATTCTTTTGGCGTCAGGGATTTAGAACGTGAGTGCGTACACCGTTAGCGGCTGCCTGTCTGAAATTTAGTCCGCTTCAGCATTTACTAGACGCTCACGCTGTTTCCTCACTCTTTTGACCCTCACAGAC
The DNA here is from genome assembly GCF_015207255.1 of Vasconcelosia minhoensis LEGE 07310. Taxonomy (GTDB): domain Bacteria; phylum Cyanobacteriota; class Cyanobacteriia; order Phormidesmidales; family Phormidesmidaceae; genus Vasconcelosia; species Vasconcelosia minhoensis. The sequence goes on along the minus strand of NZ_JADEXG010000080.1, from coordinate 13,254 downwards.
TTCACAAAACTCCCTGTTTTATTTCAGCCATATAAGCATGTGACGCGGCATCAGTATTTTGAGGTGTGTTCAAGCTACGATATAACTTGCCCTTCAGGCAATTCTACAGCAAGTGATAGGTGCCTCTTGCCCACAGTAAGCGCTGGATATAGGCTCCCATCGCAGGCGAATCTAAAACGAAGATATCCCGTGACACCGTTGCAAAGAAAGATCTAAGTTTTTATCTAATGGTTTGGCAGTGATGACTGAATCGACCGCTTCAATTTCGTTTAGTCGTTCGAGGCTCTTTGCTCGAGGGTTTTGCTTACTTTTCTTAGCGCTGAACTTTCCTGCGGTCGCGATCGCGCAGCAGCCCCTTACTGAAGACGCCGTCACCGTTCCCGTTTCTCCTCTAGAACGCGCGCTTGCTCCTGAGGCCTATATATTAGGAGCCGGCGACCGAGTGCAGGTCGATGTCTTTCGCATTCCTGACTATAGCGGTGAGTATGAAGTTTTAGTCAGCGGCACCTTGAACTTACCAATGATTGGCCAGGTTGCCGTCGCTGGCCTGACCCTAGCGCAGGCTGAGGCTGCTTTATCCCAAGCCTATGCCCAGCGGCTGCGGCGGCCCATTGTGAATATTTTTTTAATTGAGCCCCGCCCGCTGAGGATTGGCATATCTGGTGAAGTCTCGCATCCAGGAGCCTATACCCTTGAGCGAGATGGGACACAGTTTCCCACGCTGGTCAGCGCCCTAGAAGCGGCTGGAGGCGTTACGCAGGCAGCCGATTTACGTCAGATCGTCATTCAACGAGCAGCCGGCAATGGGCCACAGCAAACGCTGGTCGCCGATCTCTGGCAGTTCCTTGAAACCGGCGATCTGCGCTATAACATTCCGCTGCGAGATGGTGACACCGTATTGATCCCGACACGGGATAGCTTTGACTCGGCAGAATCACTACAGCTGACCGCTGCCAGCTTTGCGGCTGACGAAAGCCGCCCTTTAAATATCGCCGTGGTCGGCGAGGTATTCCGACCGGGGCCTTATACCGTGACTGGAACTGCCCGGACAGGTGAGGCAGGCGTTCCGGGAGGAACCGGTAATGACAGTATTCCACCAACCGTCACACGGGCGATTCAGGTGGCAGGCGGCATCAAGCCTGAAGCCAATATCCGGGAAGTTAAAGTCTACCGCAGAACCCGGAACGGTCAGGAGCAAACGATCGATGTCAATCTCTGGCAGCTGCTAACTGACGGCGATATTACTGAGGATATTGTTTTGCAGGAGGGCGATACGGTTTTTATTCCCCAGGCGGAAGACTTGCTGCCTGGGGAAGTGACCGAGATTGCGGCAGCCAGCTTTTCCCCAGATACGATTAGAGTTAACGTCGTGGGTGAAGTTGATGACCCCGGCGTCGTTGAGGTGCCACCCAATACGCCGCTCAGTCAGGGTGTTTTGGCCGCAGGGGGATTTAACAACCGGGCCAGGCGAGGTGTAGTCGAGCTAGTACGCCTCAACCCAGATGGAACGGCGACCCAAACCTCTATACCCATAGATTTTTCCGAAGGAATTGATGAAGATATGAACCCGCTGCTGCGGAATAATGACATCATTATTGTTAAGCGCTCAGCATCCGCGTCGCTGGCAGACACGCTGGATACCATTGTGGTCCCGCTGGGCAGGGCGCTTTCCATTTTTACAATTCCCACGACGATCTTGAACCTGTTTGACTAATACTTAACAGTTGGTCAAGGCGCTGCTCTTGTAAACTGCAGTTAACGGATACTTTACCTAACATGGCATCCGAGCTCTCGCTACCGCCAGCTAGCACAGTCCCCCAAGATTTTGATCAGGAAGGGGGAATCCATTTAGACCGCTTATTTGCGGCTTTGAGGCGGCATGTACCTTTAATTTCTGGCGTCACCGTTCTGACGGCAGCGGGTTCAGTACTGTTGGCAATTACCGATAATCCGACCTATCGGTCCAGCGTTGAGCTGCTAACGCCCCCCGTTACTCTGGAAACTCAGATTATTTCTGGGCTCAACCCAGAAGCACTCAGTAACCAGCCAGACGTTGTCAGCGTCCCCATCGATGAGACCAAGCTAAAAATTCTGACCAGCCCTCGGGTGATGGACCCGATCGTAGCAGAGCTGCAGAAAAGCTATCCCGACCTGACTTACAAAAAAGTCGTCAATAATTTAAAGTTTATCCCCAGTGACATGGGAACGACTTTAACAGTTCAGTATCAGAGCGATGAACCGGGTCGAGTGACCGAAGTTCTGGAAGTAATTGCAGCCGCCTATCTGAGATATAGCCTAGAAGATCGACAAAACGATATTTCCCGAGGAATTGATTTCGTCGATGAGCAGCTGCCAGTAGTCAGAGATCGCGTTGAGTCACTGGAGGCAGACCTGGAAACCCTGCGTCAAAGCGCTAATCTGATCGATCCGCTGGTACAGGGAGAGCAGCTCTCTGAGCAGATGGCTAAGTTTACCGCCCAGAAATTTGACCTGTGGGTAGAGATGGAGCAAACCCGCAAGCTCTATCAGGAGCTTCAGCGGGAGCTCGCCGAAGGAGAAGAGCTCGCTGCGACTTCAGTTCTATTAGAGAGCGATCGCTACCAGGCGCTGCTCAACCAGCTATTAGAAGTGGACAGCCAGCTGGCCAGTGAACTATCCCTGTATTTGGAAAACAGCCCGGAAATTGGCGTAATTCAAGATCAGCGTGCCAATCTCCAGCCGCTGCTGGTCAAGGAGGGCATTCGAGTCCAGGAACAGGTGGCAAGCTACATCCGAGAATTAGAAGACCGCGATCAGGCTCTGAGCCAAACCGTTGAGATTTTGAACCAGCGGATCAAGCGCCTATCCACCGTAGCCCGGCAGTACAATTCCATCCAGCGGGATTTGGAAATTGCGACGACTAACCTGAATCAGTTTCTGACTAAGCGCGAGGCGCTGCGGATCGATGCCGCCCAGCGTCAGACCCCCTGGGAAATTTTGACGCAGCCTTCAGACCCACAGGTTTCATCAGCCAGCGCCAAACGAAATCTGGTGTTGGGCACCGTACTGGGATTGCTATTAGGATCGGGCCTGGCCATTCTAGTTGACCGCATGAGTGGCAAAATTCACACCATTACAGAGCTAAAAGAGGCAGCTCGCCTGCCGCTGTTAGGAAATATTCCCTACAGTCTGCTGCTTGAGAACGGTCAACCCCTTATCCTTCCTAGGAACCAGCTAGGAGAGATGGGATTCGATCCAGGCGCTTTTGAGCCCTATCCGTCCCAAAATGGGCAGACCTCTACTCGCTTTCTAGAGGCGTTTAGCGTCCTGGCGACCAATATTCGGCTCAGCAACCCGGACAGCCCGGTAAAAGCCCTGACGGTTAGCTCGGCGATCCCCGATGCAGGCAAAAGCACCATCAGCTTTCACCTGGCGCACGCTAGCGCCGCTATCGGACAGCGGACCTTACTGGTTGATACCGACCTGAGACGCCCCAGCCTTCATAGATTCTGCAATGTCTCCAATGACCAGGGACTATCAAACTACGCAACCGGTGAATTTGACTTGGACGATATTCTTGTTCGTCTTCCCATCGATGAAAATCTATTCTTGATTCCTTCAGGACCCGTGCCTCCCAATCCGCTTAAAACCCTGTCTTCGAATAGAATGGCAAACTTCTTTCAGGAAATTTTTGAAAGGTTCGACACCGTTATCTTCGATTCCCCGCCGCTGCTCGGCTTCGCAGATGCTTTTATGGTCGCAGAAAAATCTCAGAGGCTGCTGCTGACGGCTCGCCTGGGTCAGGTCAAATACTCTCAGCTCCAGTCGGCGTTGGATGAACTATACATTGCAAAGATTCCTGTCATAGGAATGGTGGCGAATGCCTCAAAGCAGGTCAGCGACGAATCCTATAGCTACTATCAGTACTATCGTCCCTACCACCAGTCTCTTGAAGAAGCGAACGAGCGATCAGGCCACCCGGATAATGGCTCGAACAGCAACGGCTCAAACGCAAATGAAAAAGCAGCCTGGCATAAAGCTCTGCTCAACCCTTTCAGTAAACGCCGCTAGTTCCGCAGGGGACAGACGCTGGTTTATCCCAGAAATAGCTTATAGGCCGGGTTTTGGTTTTCGTCCCAGTAGCGATAGCCCAGCGTTTCCAGAAAAGCCTGCCATTCCTGCATTTCAGCTGGAGGCACCTGCATTCCCACGACAATTCGGCCATAGTCAGCACCATGATTACGGTAGTGGAACAGGCTGATGTTCCAGTTGGGGCTCATGGCGGTAACGAATTTCATCAAGGCTCCGGGGCGTTCGGGAAATTCGAACCGGTAGAGCAGTTCGTCGTGGGCCAGGGGAGACTTACCGCCGACCATATGGCGCAGGTGGAGCTTGGTCAGCTCATCGTCGGTCAGGTCCAGGGCATCGAAGCCGCGTGCGGTGAAGGACTGCATAATCCGGGCGGCGTCGGCGCGATCGCGGATCTGCACGCCCACAAAAATATGGGCGATCCGCTCGTCGGCAATCCGGTAGTTAAATTCGCTGATGCTGTGGCTGCCCAGCGTTTCGCAAAACCGGCGGAGGCTGCCGCGAGCTTCAGGAATAGTGACGGCAAAGATGGCTTCGCGGCGTTCGCCCAGCTCGGCCCGCTCGGCCACAAAGCGGAGCCGGTCGAAGTTCATATTCGCGCCACAGGCCACCGCCACCAGGGTTTCCTGCTGGATGCCAGTGCGTTCGACGTAGGCTTTGGCCCCCGCGATCGCTAAGGCCCCCGCCGGTTCTAAAATGGAGCGGGTGTCCTCAAAGACGTCCTTAATCGCGGCGCAGGTATTATCTGTATCGACCAGGATGATCTCATCGACATACTGCTGACACAGTCGAAAGGTCTCTTCTCCTACCTGCCGCACCGCCACCCCATCGGCAAACAGGCCCACCTGGGGCAGCCGCACCCGCGTCCCGGTTTGCAGCGACTGGGTCATTGCATCGGCATCTACCGGCTCCACGCCAATAATTTTGGTCTCGGGCCGCAGCCGCTTGACATAGGCAGCGATTCCCGAAATCAGGCCGCCGCCGCCAATCGCCACGAAGATGGCGTGAATCGGCTGCTGACACTGCCGCAGAATTTCCATGCCAATGGTGCCCTGACCGGCAATCACGTCGGGATCGTCAAAGGGATGAATAAACGTAAGCCCCTTCTCGGCCTCCAGCTGACGGGCGTGGGCGCAGGCATCGTCAAAGGTGTCGCCATGGAGCACGACGATGCCGCCCTGGGCCATCACCGCGTCGATTTTGACCTGGGGCGTGGTCACCGGCATCACAATCATCGCCGTTGTGCCCAGCCGACTCGCGCCTAAGCTAACCCCCTGGGCATGGTTCCCCGCCGAGGCAGCAATCACGCCGCGCTTGAGCAGCTCGGGCGGCAGCTGAGCCATCTTGTTGTAAGCCCCCCGCAGCTTAAACGAAAAGACCGACTGGACGTCTTCGCGCTTCAGCAGCAGCCGATTCTGCAGGCGTTCTGAAAGCCGCAGCGCCGGCTCTAGCGGTGTCTCCTGGGCGACGTCGTAGACGCGGGCGAGGAGGATACGTTCTAGATAGTCGGGGGAATTCACGGATACGAGCGCGGTGGATAGCGGCTGTCGAGGGATAATAGATGGCAACCAGCATTATTTTTCCATAAGCCTATCTACCTATTGATAGAAAAAGCGGCTATGACGGTCGGCTATGCTGGGTCGGTTTAATTGTATCGCTTGCAGAGGCCCGATCAGCCTGATTCGGCTGTTGCCCTACAACGCGAGACCGATTGAGAACCGATTGAGAACCGATTGAGAACCAATTGAGGCTTGGGAGGACGCCATGAAAGCGGTAAGGAAGATTCTGATTTGGGCGATCGCGGTTGGTCTCAGCTGTCTGCTGATCGGCTCGCCTTCCTGGGCGCAGGAAACGCCAGGAGCGGAATATTCGATCTTATCCAGGTTTGACCAGCTCGGCCTTTCCAGCCTTAAGGAGGTCTTTCAGCCCGAAACCGATCCGATTGAGACGCTGACGGTCTGGCTCGATGGCGTCCCCCTATTTGAAGTTGCGGCAGCGGGCGAATTTTCGGCAGCAACCCGGGTTAACGAAATTGAGAAGCGGCTGCGGCAGGCCGCGCGGCAGGGCTTGCAAACCAATTTGCCGCCTGTGACTTGGCAGATAGACCCGGATAGCAATCTGCCGGTGCTTTCTATTGGCGATCGCTTCCTGATGACCGTCACCGAGCAGGACGCCCGGGCGGGCGGCGTCCTCAGTACCAAAATCCGAGCGGCAGAACTTGAACAAGCGATCGAAGCTGCCCTCCGCCGGTATCGGCTAGAGCGGCAGCCGCGCTTTTTGCGACAGCAGTTGCCCTGGGCCGGAGGTATTCTGCTAGCAATGATTATGATCAGCGGATTACTCCGATTTATGCGCGGCCGACTGGTTCTGCCCGCAGCGTCAGGCGGCCAGCCTGAATCGTGGCAGGGCCGGGCGGCAAGAGATTTTCTCTCGCCGATCGCGGCCCTGCGGGAACGGGTCACCGTAAAGCAACGGCGATACCTGCGGGACTTTAAGCGCTGGGGATTTCGGCTGGCTCAGGTCGCAGTCTGGGGCGGCGGCAGCCTAGTACTGCTGGGTCTGTCTCCCTATACCCGCCCCTGGCAGCCTTTTTTGCTAAACGTACTGCGACTGCCGCTGATCATCATCCTAGTGATCGTGCTGTGCTATGGAGTCATTCGGCTGGGGGAAGTGCTGATTAATCGGCTATTTCTGGCGGTACAGGAAGAGGCACTGCCTGACTCGGTGCGATCGCAGCGCCTGACGCTGCGCTTCTCCACGTTCTCTCAGGTCAGCAAAAATATTCTCGCAACCTTTGTGATTATTGTCGGCGTGCTCGCCGTGTTTGCCCGTTTGGGCGTCGATTTAACGCCGCTGCTGGCCGGTGCGGGGATTATCGGTTTAGCGCTCTCCCTCGCTTCCCAAAACGTGCTCAAAGATATTATCAATGGCTTCTTTATTCTGATGGAAGACCACTATGGCGTTGGCGATGTGATTATTGTCGGCGATGTGGCGGGTTTCGTAGAAACGATGAACCTGCGGATTACCCAGCTGCGCAATGAAGAAGGTCGCCTGATTACCGTCCCCAACGGTCAGATTGGCGTCGTCCAGAATCTTTCAAAAGACTGGTCTCGGGTAGACCTGCTGATTCCGGTGTCGCTAGAATCTGACATTGACAAAGCCTTAGCCATCATTGCTGATGTCGCCGAAGAGATGCGTCAGGAACCCGACTGGCAGTCTCTCATCCTCGAACCGCCGCTGGTCCTGGGCGTAGATAATTTGGACCATGCTGGCGCCACGGTGCGACTGTGGATCGTCACCGCGCCTCTAAAACAGTGGGACGTTGCTCGAGAATATCGCCGCCGGCTCAAGAACCGCTTTGACCAAATGGGTATTGTGATTGGCGTACCGCAGCAAACGGTCCATGTTCACCCGGATCGTACCGCTCCGGCCGTAGCAACGGCTCATCAGCCAGATTAGTGCTCCTTTAATCTCATCAACGCCAGGGCAGGTGTAGGTCAGTAGTCAGACAAAATTAGTTACACATTTTTTACAAAGAAGAGACTGATGTCATGCCGAGTTGATCGAGGCATCTCGCTCAGAAACATCGGCAACTGGGAGATTCTACCCTGCGGGAAGCCGCAAGCGTCTACGCTCTGTTGCTCCCCTGGAGCCGCTGCGCGAACGGAATGACAACTCCATCTATGTAAATTTTAATGCCTATGCATTGATGACTGTGGCAATTGCAACGGCGGGGTCTGAGGGATCTTCGTAGCCTGCGGTCTCTAGGCCTAAACGACGATCCCGGAGAACCTAAAATTTCTCCGGGATCGTCACTCACTATGGGCTAAGCCATGGCGAATCTACACATCGGCATCTACGCATCGCGTTCGTCTAGCTCTTCGAGCCGCAGCTGTTGTAGAGTCTCCCCTTCAGAGAACTTCACCGCTTGCTTTTCGCGGGCGTCTAGTTCTTCTATGCGCAGATCGTGCAGCGTGTTTTCTTCAGAGAATTTGGGTGCCGCTTGGGCAGCAGGCGCGATCGCGGCAGCCGTCAAGAGGATGGATAAAACAGAAATAGTTGCGCGTTTCATAAAGCAGCTCCTTAAAATCGAATCGTCAACGCTTTTTAACGTCTTCAATTCCCATAATGGAGCTGCAACTTTAACCTCAGTCGAGAAGCTGATGAGCGCAAAGTTAGGATTTTATGACAAAAATGAGTATCCTATGAGACAAAGCTGAGAATTTTTGTATTTTAGGATACAAAAATTCCAAGACACCATTTGCTAAAAGCGATCCTTTAGGCCCCGAATATGGGCGAAGGTTTGCACCGGGTCTTGGCTATTGGCCACCGACTGGATAGCAGGCCGATCCCAACGGAGGAAGGGATTGGTTGCTTTCTCGACCCCCAGCATCGAGGGAATGGTGGCCTCGTTTTGCTGACGGGCGGCGGTGACCTGCTGCAAGCGCGATCGCAGTTCCTGATTCTCCTCATCCACGGTCAGCGCAAACTTGAGGTTTTTCAGCGTGTACTCATGGCCGCACCAGACTCGGGTGTTGTCCGGCAGCGATCTCAGCTTGCCCAGCGAAATCAGCATCTGCTCCGCCGTCCCCTCAAACAGGCGGCCACAGCCCCCGGCAAAGAGCGTATCGCCGCAGAAGAGTTCCCCTGGCTCCTCCGGCTGCTGCGGGGGAAAGTAGTAGGCAATATGGGCTCGGGTATGACCGGGCACGAAGTAAACTTCCCCCGGACGACCGGCAAACTCGACGCGATCGCCCTGGGTCAGAAAATATCGCTGGTCGGGAATTCGGCCCGTATCTTCAGCACCGCCGTAGACTTCGGCGTTCGGGAATCGTGCTAGCAGTTCCCGGTTGCCGCCGATGTGGTCCAGGTGATGGTGGGTATTGAAAATAATCGTTAGCTCTGCCCCGAGCTGGTCAAGCTGTTGCAGAACCGGCTCCGCCTCCGCCGGATCGACCACCGCAGCGGTATTCGTAGCCTCGTCGTGTAGGACGAAAATATAGTTGTCAGAAAGAGCATTGAGTCGGTAAATTTGCATGGTGTTTGGCAAGGGTAGTCGGCAAAGATGATGGGAAAAGGGCGGACGGGGGCATGCTAGACAATCGCCTATTCGACGCCGTCCGGTCGGGCCGCCTCAGGCTAGTGGACTAGCCGCTTCAGTATCAGCATCGGCTTCAGACTAGACCTTAAACTGCTCAGCGATTCGCTGCATGGCCGTTTCAACATTCTCACGGCTGTTAAAAGCCGAAATGCGGAAGTAGCCTTCCCCCGCCGCGCCAAAGCCCGATCCTGGCGTTCCAACCACGTTGCAGTGATAGAGCAGCTTGTCGAAGAAGTCCCAGCTGGAGAGTCCCGCCGGAGCCTGCGCCCAGACATAGGGGGCATTGATGCCGCCGTAGACCTGGATGCCCGCCGCGGTGAGCTGCTGGCGGATAATTTTGGCATTCTCCAAATAGAAGGCAATCAGCCCTTTAACCTGCTGCTGACCCGCTTCGGAGTAGACCGCTTCGGCGGCGCGCTGCACGATATAAGAGACCCCGTTAAACTTGGTAGACTGCCGCCGGTTCCAAAGCTTCCACAGCTCGACATCGGAGCCATCTGCCGCTTTTGCGGTCAGGGTTTTGGGAACAACGGTAAAGGCGCAGCGGGTGCCGGTAAAGCCTGCCGTTTTAGAAAAAGAGCGAAACTCGATGGCGCAGTTTCTAGCTCCGTCGAGTTCGTAAATCGAATGGGGGAGTTCGGCATCGGTGATGAAGGCTTCGTAGGCGGCATCAAAGAGAATAATTGAGCCGTGGGCGCGGGCGTAGTCTACCCAAGCCTGGAGCTCAGCCCGACTAGCGGTCGCCCCGGTGGGATTGTTGGGGAAACAGAGATAAATCAGGTCTACTTTCTCCTCAGGAATCTCTGCCGTAAAGCTGTTCTCAGCGGTAATCGGTAGATAGACCAGACCCTGGTATTTACCGTCATCCATCGCCCCCGTGTTGCCTGCCATGACGTTGGTATCGACATAGACTGGATAAACCGGATCGGTGACCGCAATCGTATTGTCGCGGCCAAAGATGTCGAGAATGTTGCCGCTGTCGCATTTGGCCCCGTCGGAGACAAAAATCTCTTCGGCACTGACCTGGCAGCCGCGAGCTTGGAAATCGTGCTGGGCAATTTTTTCGCGCAGCCACAGATAGCCCTGCTCTGGCCCATAGCCATGGAAGGTCTGCCGCTGGCCCATATCTTCAACCGCTGCCACCATCGCCTCGCGGCAGGCGGCGGGGAGCGGTTCGGTGACGTCACCAATCCCCAGCTTGATGATCGGTGCGTCGGGATTTTCGTCGGTGTAGGCTTTCACCCGCCGAGCAATTTCAGGGAAGAGGTAGCCCGCCTTGAGCTTGAGGTAGTTATCGTTGATCGTCGTCATGGCGCTAGGGATGAGTACTGCCGCTGTTTTTGCTAGACCCTTAGCTTAGCAAGGGACGCTACACTGCGAATGGCCTTTCCACATCCGCTCGATGTTTCCTGCTTTCCGCGATCGCAGCTGCTGGATTTTTGACATGGACGGCACCCTCACCGTTGGCATCCATGACTTTGACGCCATCCGCCGCGAGCTGGGGCTGCCGGCTAACGAACCGATTTTAGAAGCGCTGGCTCAGCTGTCAGCAGCCGAAGCTGTCCCGCTGCGTCGGCGGCTGGCCGATATCGAGACTGAGCTTGCCCATCGGTCCCAGGCTCAGCCAGGCATACACCCGCTTCTGTCAAAGCTGCGATCGCAGGGCAAGCGGCTAGGCGTGCTGACTCGCAATGGCAAGCAGATGGCTCACACTACGTTAGCCGCCTGTGGATTAAATGACTTTTTCGCGCCTGAAAATGTGCTGAGCCGCGACTGCTGTGCCCACAAGCCCAGCCCAGACGGCATCCTGAAGCTGCTAGACCGCTGGCAGGCCGCACCGACTGAGGCGGTCATGGTCGGCGACTACAAGTTTGACCTGATGGCCGGTCGGAATGCCGGGACGGCAACGGCTTACTTCGATTCGACCGGTGAATTTCCCTGGCGGGAATATGCGGATGTGTGGGTGCGGGATTTAGGAGCGCTGGTGGATTGGGTAGGGGAGTGATGGGGTGATAGGGATAGCTATGGGCTGGTGGCTTCTAGGACCCAGCGCTTGATGACTTCGACGACGTCTTCTAGGACAATGTCCTCGGTTTCGCCGCTGGCCCGCTGGGTCACTTCGACTTTGCCTGATTTGAGCGATCGCCCGGTCACAATCCGGAAGGGGATGCCGATTAGCTCGGCGTCTTTGAACTTGACGCCGGCTCGCTCGTCGCGATCGTCTAGCAGGGTTTCGACACCGGCTGCGTTCAGTTCCTGGTAGAGCGTTTCGGCGGCTTCGGTCTGCTGGGCATCGCCGATGTTAGGAATGACGACGATGGCGTGGTAAGGCGCGATCGCGACCGGCCAGATAATCCCGTTTTTGTCATAGGACTGCTCGACGGCGGCCTGGGCCAGGCGCGAAACGCCGACGCCGTAGCAGCCCATGAACAGGGGATTGTCTTCGCCCTGCTCGCTGGTGTAGGTGGCCCCCAGAGCCTGGGAATATTTGGTGCCGAGCTGAAAGATATGGCCAATTTCAATGCCGCGGGCGGAGCGAATGAGCTGGCTAGGGTCGTGCTGGGCGCGATCGCCTGCGATCGCTTTGCGTAGATCGACCACCTGTTCGGGAAGGCGAAAGGTATCGCCCCAGTTAGCGCCGACGACGTGATGGCCGCTCTGATTGGAGCCGGTGACGAAATTCTTCAGCTCGACCACGGTGGGGTCAGCCAGCCGCAGGAATTTGGGCGCGACGGCTGACTTAGGGGCAATGTAGTCGTCGGCCAGGTCAGGCGCGATGTAGCCCAGCGGTAGAGGCTTTGTGGCCCACTGCTGCTGCGCTTCGGCGTCAGGCACGGTTAGATCAATTACGGTACTGCCACCATAGTCGCTGGCCTGCCGGGTGAGCTGGTTTTGCAGCTTCACCTCGTTGACGTCCTGGTCGCCGCGGATGCTCACCAGCACGAGGACAGACCGCTCGTTGTCATAGGTCACCTGGTAGAGAACGTTTTTGACAATTTGGCTGGGCGAGCAGTCTAGAAAATCGCACAGGGACTGGATCGTCGGCGTGTTGGGCGTGTCGAGCTGCTTGCAGGTGTCAAAGCGCGACGGCTCAGCTTCGGGCGGCAGTGAAACCGCCTTTTCGACGTTGGCGGCGTATTGGCCATCGTCGGTGTAGAGCACCTCGTCTTCGCCGGCCTCCGCCAGCACCATAAATTCGTGTGAGCCAGAGCCGCCAATTGCTCCAGAGTCGGCCTCAACGGCGCGAAAGTCCAGACCGCTGCGGCGCAGCATGTTGGTGTAGGCCCGGTACATATCGTCGTAGGTCGCCTTCAGGCTGGCGTGGTCCGGGTGGAAGGAGTAGCCGTCTTTCATGATGAATTCGCGCCCCCGCATCAGGCCAAAGCGGGGCCGAATCTCATCGCGAAATTTGGTCTGAATCTGGTACAGGTGCAGCGGCAGCTGGCGGTAGGAGCGAATCATGTCCCGGGCAATCGTCGTAATCACCTCTTCGTGGGTGGGCCCCAGGGCCACCTGCTGCTCCCGCCGGTCGATGAAGGCAAACATGATGCCTTCAGCTTTGGTATAGGTATCCCAGCGGCCAGACTCTTTCCACAGCTCGGCCGGCTGCAGCTGCGGCAGCAGGCATTCCTGCGCCCCGGTCGCGTCCATCTCTTCGCGCACAATTTTCGACACTTTGGTCAAAACCCGCCACAGCAGCGGCAAATAGGCATAGACGCCGCTGGCAATCCGCCGTATGTAGCCCGCCCGCAGCAGCAGCTTATGGCTGGGAATTTCTGCTTCTGCCGGGTCTTCGCGCAGGGTGACAAAGAGCATCTGAGACAGTCGCATACCAGGCTTCCTTACTAACGCCAGCGCGATCGCTGCTTCCAACTCGGGTGCATCCCGATTATGCAGAACCAGGTTAGCGCCCTCATCCCCCTGCCCCTTCTCCCCGAGGAGAAGGGGAGCCGGAACTGGGCCAAAAGCCATAGTTCGGCTCAAAGTCCCTCTCCCCGGGGAGAGGGATTTAGGGTGAGGGCTTACAGCAATTTGCAAAATTGGGATGCTCTCTCCAACTCAGTCTAGAGCATGACCTGCAGAAG
>NZ_JADEXG010000079.1 GCF_015207255.1 Vasconcelosia minhoensis LEGE 07310 | reverse complement strand
ATTAATCTTCAAACTATTCGCTTGTCTAGGTGCCGCAGCTCGAAAGTCGCTCGCCTCAGACTCTCATCCGTAGCTCGCTCCCTTCAGCGCTTAATCAATATAACGAAGCACAAGCTGGAGTGTCAACCGGTTCGCGAAAGATTATTCAAGCCGTCGAAATCCTTATGGAGAAAGAGTTTTCAGCATTTTAGGTTGAATTGCTCTGAAAAATACTTTTGAAATCGCTAAAAATCTGGCCTGGCGAGATCGCGCTTCACCCTCCCCAAAATTTGCCGCCATACTTAAGAATGAATGTCGCAAATTCTGGAGTGAACAGCCTATGCTGCCTGCCTGGATAGTTTTGGACCCGCTGCTTCAAAGCTGGTTACAGGAAGACCTGGGCCGGGGTGACTGCACAACTCAGGGACTGGGAGAAGCGGCTCAGGGTTGGGGAAAAGCCTCCTGGATGGCCAAAGCCGAGGGCGCGATCGCAGGTTTGCCCATCGCTCAGCGACTGTTCTACCTACTCGACCCGCGAGTTCAGCTATCGGCTGAAGTTTCAGAAGGGAGCGAAGTCCACTCGGGTCAGCTGATTGCCAGTTTGGAAGGTCCGCTTGCCAGTCTGCTGAGCGGGGAGCGAGTGGCTTTGAATGTCGCGATGCGGCTCAGCGGCATTGCGACCACGACGCACCGGTACGTTAGCGCGATCGCCGATCTGCCAGCCCAGCTCGTCGATACTCGCAAAACTACGCCCGGCCTGAGAGTGCTAGAAAAGTACGCAACTAATATAGGTGGAGCGCGCAATCACCGTATGGGTTTAGACGACGGAGTAATGATTAAAGACAACCACATTGCGGTAGCGGGCGGCATCGGCGCGGCGATTAAGCAGGTACGCGACCGGATCCCCTATCCCCTCACCATCGAAGTAGAGACCGAGAGCCTGGAGCAGGTAGCTGAGGCGCTGGCTCACGGTGCCGACATCATCATGCTCGACAATATGCCAGTGCAGACCATGCGCGAGGCCGTGCAGATTATTCGCCGGGTCGAGGGCGTCAAGAGCGAGGCATCGGGCAACGTCACCTTAGAGACGATTCGCGCGATCGCAGAAACCGGCGTGGACTACATTTCTAGCAGCGCCCCGATTACGCGATCGCCCTGGCTGGATTTGAGTATGCGGATCGACTAGCAGCGATCGCGGCTTTAGCAGGCTCAACGTCCTGACGCCCGCCCCGTAGCAAAGTGCGATAGGATTTAAGCCAATCGATACTTTAGGACTGGGTGAGATCAAGCCAACACTTTGTCTCCCAGCAGCCACCCGTGACTGATCAGCCAAACATCGTACATCTGAATCTGCTGGATACCGACTATGCCAAGCTGCTGGCGGGCGAAGCGATCCCAGAGGAGCGCAAGCGGCGGTTAGACTCAGCTAGCGCCCATACCTTTGAATATTTGGGCAAGCAGATTGCCCGCTACCGCTACGACAATCTAGATCAGGAAGGCAAAGACGATATTCTCTGCAAAATCGGCGTCACAGCTGAGCTCCTGACCCGCTCAGATATCGAGGACATGCACGACCGGATGATGATTACAGGCCATTTTTACCTGACCGACGGCGAGCGGCAACAGATTTTCAATTGGTTAGAAGATGAGCTAGCAATTCAACTTAAAGCCTTAGATGACTGACGCTGCGAGCATAGCGGCAGTTTAGAGCAAAAATCGCCTGTGTTGTTCACATTTTGTAGCGAACCTGGCCCATTTTTGAATCTGCGTAGGACACTGAGGACAGGGTAGTGGGCCATCCCAAGCTAACCCCGCCGTTGTTTCCCAAGTCTGTCCTATGACTGCCGTTATTCCTTCCCCCGCCAGCCTGCCTAGTTTGATCGAAGGTCTGCCCAATATCTGCGGCTGGGAGACCGATGTAGAGGCAGCTATGCAGGGCCAGGAGTCCGTCTTTTTATCCCAGACGAATCTACGGTTGAGCAATCTGTCCGCAGGGTTTGCGATCGCGCTGCACATGCACCAGCCGACGATCCCCGCCGGTGTCCAGGGCGAGCTGATCTGCAACCTCCAGTACATGTTTGAGCATCCCTATGAGGGCGACAACCACGACGCCGCGCCCTTTGCCTACTGCTATGCCCGCATGGGCGACTTTATTCCAGAACTGGTTGAGCAGGGCTGTAATCCCCGGGCAATGCTGGACTATTCGGGGACGCTGCTGTGGGGCCTACAGCAGATGGGACGGCAGGACATTCTAGACAAGCTGCAGCGGATCACCTGTGACCCAGCCTATCAGCCCTATGTGGAATGGCTGGGCACGTTTTGGGGCCATGCCGTCGCCGCTTCGACGCCGCTGCCAGATATGAAGCTGCATCTCCAAGCCTGGCAGCATCACTTTATGGCGACGTTTGGCCGGGAGGCACTATCCCGGGTGCGGGGGTTTTCGCCACCCGAAATGCAGCTGCCCAATCATCCCGAGGTACTCTACCAGCTGGTGACGGCGCTGAAAGAATGCGGCTATCGCTGGATGTTAGTACAAGAGCATACCGTTGAAACCCTGGCCGGCAGGCCAATTCAGCAGCCCCATCTGCCCCATCGACTGGTCGCCCGCAGCGCCACCGGAGCCACGGCTGAAATCCCTGTGCTGGTCAAAACCCAGGGCTCCGATACCAAGCTGGTCGGTCAGATGCAGCCCTACTACGAAGCTAAAACGCTACAGCCGGTCAAGCTGGGTGGGCATAGGGTACCGCCGCTGGTTTCCCAGATTGCTGACGGCGAAAACGGCGGCGTGATGATGAACGAGTTTCCCAGCGCCTTTAAGCGAGCCTGCCATGAGATTAGCTCGGAGCAGGACAGCCGCACCGTGGGGATTAACGGAACTGAATATCTAGAGCTACTTGCCGCTGAGGGTGTTACGACTGAGCAGTTTCCGACCTGCCAGGCGGTAGGCCAGGCCCAGCTGTGGCAGCGGCTGTCGCCAGAGGCGGCCAGTCCTGAGGCGGTCGCTGCGACGATTGCCGCGATCAAATCGGATGACCCCAGCTTTCAGATGGACGGCGGCTCTTGGACCAACGATCGCAGCTGGGTGCAGGGCTACGAGAACGTTATGCAGCCGCTGGAGAACCTGAGCCAGCGATTCCACAGCGCGATCGCGGCGCTTTCGGTTCCCGAGCAAACCGACCTCACCCGACAGCACCGCTATCGCAACGCACTGCTGCACAACCTGCTGCTGCAAACCAGCTGCTTTAGATACTGGGGCCAGGGGGCCTGGACTGACCATGCCAGAGAAATTTATCGGCGAGGGCTGGCTATCCTAGACCAGGATTTTAGCTAAACAAATTCTCGGCGGGGGCTGGCGAGAGGCATTCCCAGGAACTACTTAGAGCTGCTTCTGTATGGGGATTTATGAAGTTTTGACCGCCAGGAATTTACTCAAATTGGCCTGTAGATGTAAAGGTGATGATCCCTGTGACCCCTGCCAGAATTCTGTCAGCTTTATATGCCAGGATAAAAATACCCGGTTAATAAATCTCGTCTGACAAGCCCCTATGGACTATTTAGCACTGCTCAAAAAGGGAGTTGAAGAATGGAATCGGTGGCGATCTCAGCATCCCTCGGTTGTGCCAGACCTGAGTGGAGCAAATTTACGAAAAGCCTACCTGTTTGAAGCCAACCTCAGCCAGACCAACCTGGTAGGCGCTAATCTTACCAATGCCTGCCTGATTGGCGCTGACCTGAGCGGAGCTAACCTCAGCCAGGCTAGCTTGGCCCATGCCTATCTGAACCAGGCCAACCTCAGCCGGGCCAGCCTCAGCAACGCCAACCTGAGCAATGCCAACTTGAGTGAAGCCAACCTCAGCGAGGCTAAGCTGGACCGGGCCAATACGGCCGGGGCTGATTTTACCTATGCCAAGCTCAGCGGCACCTGTTTGGAAGCTGTCAGCAGCCAGCTGCATGCCAGACAGAGAGTAGCTGTCGGCGCAGCCCGGGAAAAAGGGTCAAACGCCTACTCGCCGCCGCTAGCGGCGGCACCGACAAGTTCAAAGTCTCCTCGATTTTCCAAGCCCGCGCAAAATTCCAGGCGCTGGCTGTCTACATGGCTACGCGCCTTTCTGTTGCAACCTTGGGGCTGGATAGCCCTGCCCATCCTTGGAGCGCTACTACTAAGTACCCAGATTAACCGGTTTGACCTACCGATCTCATTGACGAATCCGGCTGCCCTGCCGACTGAAAATTCTGAGGCCCGTCCAGACATTCAGCCCGATCAGCGGTTAGATATTAACGCCGTTCAGACTCAACCCGAACTCACCCTGGCCCAAACGCTAAACCTGCCTGAGATGGCTGGCGACCCCTGGGCGGTTGCTCTCAGCCCGAACCAGCCCCTGCTTACGAGCGGCAACTATGACGGCAAAATCCGACAGTGGAATGTAGATTCAGGTGAACTGCTACGGACCTTGCCAGGTCATACCGACGCGGTGCGATCGCTCGCCATAGCCTCCTCCGGTCAGAGGCTCGCTAGCGGCAGCGGTGACGGCGTCAAGGTGTGGCAGCTACCCTCGGGTAAGCTGACCTATAGGTTTTTCGGCGATTCTATGCCCTTCTGGGCGGTGGCGATCAGCCCAGACGAAAAATCGCTGGTCGGCGGCAGCTATGGCGGCTCAATTGTCGTTTGGCGATTGGATACTGGAGAACTGCACTATCAGCTGACCGGACACAGCGGCCCAATTTGGGCGGTGGCGATCCACCCAGACGGTCGTACCTTTGCCAGTGCTAGCGGCGATCAGACCATCAAGGTTTGGGACTTGCAGACCGGGAAAATCATCCGCACGCTGTCTGGCCATACCGATGCTGTGCGGACCGTCGCGATCTCCCCTGACGGCCAAACCCTGGTCAGCGGCAGTTGGGATAGCACCGTTAAAATTTGGGATCTGAACACCGGCACAGTCCGCCAGACGCTGTCTGGCCACACCGATCGAGTTGTTACCGTCTCCCTTAGTCCCGACGGCCAAACCCTGATCAGCGGCAGCATCGACCAGTCGCTTAAAGTTTGGGATCTGCCTTCTGGGGAGCTCAAAAATACCCTTGCGGGCCATTCTGACTGGGTGATTACCTCCGCATTTGCACCTGACCGCTACGTCTTCGCCAGCGGCAGCAAAGACCGGACCATCCGAGTTTGGCGGCCTGAAAACCGAGTCCCCGATCCTCAATTAATTCCGCCTGAATAAATCCGTTTGGTGGAGTGCGATTAGACAATCTGGCTGCGTTGTTGGGGTAGCAGCACCTCGATAGGATAGTAAAGTAAGACAGGCGGGATTAGTCTCGGAGAAATTTGGATGAACGTAATGGAGTTTTTTCAGCTCAGTGCCGGGCAGTGGCAGTCGCAGCGTACGACGCATCATCTGCCCTTTCGGCGAGCTGAGCTGGGCGGGTCTGAAATCTCAGTCGAGGCGCTACCGGCTGACCATGAAAAGATTGTTGAAATTTGCCAGCTGCACGACGTCAATCCGGGTTTGGCAGTAGGCGGGGCCTACGTCGAATGGCAGGGCTCAATGGCCTGGGACCGGGAAGAAGAAAACCACACCGGCACGACCGTCTTTGCCCTGGTGCCCGATCCGGACAATCCGCAGCGGGGGCAGCTGCTACGAGAGCGGGGCTATGCCGAAATCGTCCCGGTGATTGGCCGCTACGAAATCGATAGCGAAGGCGGCCTGCTGCTGATCACCGAGTACGAAACGATGAGCTCGGTTGAGCGCTTCTGGTTTCCCAATCCCAACCTGCGGCTGCGGACTAGTGTCGTCAAGCGGTTCGGCGGGCTGAGTACGGCCTCTTTTTGCGCTGAGTCGCGGATCGAAAGCGCGATCGCGCCAGTCGAGCCAGATGCCCAGGTGGCGCGAGAAGCCTTTGAGCTGGGGTCGCAGTATTCTGCCTTTGGCTGGTAGGATAGCGCTAGCGGCGGCTAGGCCTGAACTTCACTGGCAAAGCTGTCGCGCTTATCAAACTCAAACGGTCCGGCGACTGAGCCCCAGACCAGCTCATCGGTTTCAGGGTCACGGCCGCGATCGTAGCTGGTCAGGTGGTTCTCAGTCACAATGAACTCGTTGTCGAGATAGGTCGTTCGCTCTTTGCGGACGACGATACAGCCTTTGCCGGGCTCTACCCGTCCGCGAAAGCTGTCGCCGGTCCAGTGGACGATGATGTCGCAGCCCGGCATTGCTTCTAGGTCATCTGGGGTGAGCTTTTGCAGCCGGTCGGGCTGACGAGCTGCGCCAATAAAGGCCGATTCATCTTTAAGCGAATAATTTTTGAGCAAAATGTCATCGTCGCGGCGGACAAATTGCAACACGCGAACTCGGTAGGGACGGCTGAGCATGTAGTCGTAGGCCTGCTCTAGGTAGAGGCCGAGACCGTCTAAGCAACCCTTAGGCAGCGGCCGCATACAAACCCGGATATGGGCAAAAAATGGCGGATTTTCAATCGCCTGAGGCTGGTTGCTAAAGTCGCCAGCCATCCAGCGGGTCAGCGTGACCACATCTTGAGTGTGAGTCATAGATTGGGTATTGGACTTACTTTCCCTAAGGTAGCGCTAGACGCGCCCGCACTAAATTTCCTGTAAATAAACTTCTGGAAATCCCACGTCGTTCTTTTCAGAAGCGGCACAATCCCTTCAGCTGCTGTTTATGATGAAAAGGCGAAGCAGCGCTGCCGCTGCGCTATAGCGTAAAATTCACTATTGTAAATTAGGAGGACGATGAAAGGACTTGCCGCATTTCACAGTTTTTTTGACCACTGCGTTGGCCTATGGTCAACCGAGCGCACCTACCACTATCTAGAGCAGCAAGAGGTTGAGCGGTCCCATACCGATTTTGAAGTTGTCCCGCTAACGCCTGCGCTCAAGTCGAAGGTATTGCTAGACAATCAGTACAGCCGCACGGAAAACGCCGATCTGTTCCCTGGCTTTCGGCTCAAGTTTCACACGGTCTCGGAAAAGGGCGAAGAGGTACAGCAGGCGCTGAATTTGCTGTTCGTTCCCAAACAGGAAACGGGCAATCTGCTAGAAGGAGACTACCTGCGCGATCTCGCCTACGAAGAAGCCCGCCCCATCATTTCCCACTTTAGCTTTGATCCCCGCAGCCGCGAGCTGCTGATGACGACCCGCTATACCCAAGTGGTCTCAGTCGATTCGATCACGCTGGTCAATCCTAAAACCCGGATTCGCCGCATTTTGAACTATCTGCGTCCGCCGGCAGGGAAGCCGTTGGAGCAGCTTTCCCTGGTCGGATTTGGCGTAGAGCAAAAAAGCATTTAGCGACTTGGCGAATCTCACAGTTATATGGCAAAATAAGAGCTTGTGTCTAAAACTTATTCAGCAGAGCAATCTTAGGTCATGGCTAAAGGCGTTCGTATCATCATCACGCTGGAGTGCACCGAGTGCCGCAGCAACACCGACAAGCGATCGAAAGGGGTTTCGCGCTACACCACGCAGAAAAATCGTCGCAATACGACGTCTCGACTAGAGCTGAAGAAATTTTGTACCCATTGCAACCAGCACACTGTCCATAAAGAGATCAAGTAGCAACATCTCTTAACCCGCTATCGAACAACGTTTTTTAGAGAATTTCAGTAACTATGGCCTATTTTCGTCGTCGGGTATCCCCCATCAACCTAGAGGAAAAAATCGACTATAAAGATGTTGATATGCTACGTAAGTTCGTCACCGAGCGAGGCAAAATTCTACCCCGCCGGATTACCGGGCTCACGGCCAGGCAGCAGCGAGATCTGACCGTCGCGATTAAGCGAGCCCGGCAGGTTGCACTCATGCCCTACGTCAATCGCGAAGGCTAATCATGCTGGCGTGAGCGTAAGTTAGCAACGGAGCAAACTGGCAGAGGAGCCTGACTGGTGGAAAAGGGAACACTCGTTGAGTTCAGGCTACAAGGTGCCGCGCTGCTCGGCGTAGTCGATCGGCCCGAGGGGAAAAAGAACTGGGTTGTACTCGACCATCAGGGCCAGCCTCATACCCTGCATCCCCGCCAGGTGACCTATCAAGTCTCACCCTCGACTTACAAGTCAGTCGAAATCTCTCAGTTTCTTCAGGAAGCCGAAAAATATATTGATCCAGCTCATTTAGAGCTGGCTTGGGAGCTGCTGAATGAGGCAGGTGAAACGGTCGATCCGGCCTCCCTAGCGCTTCTGCTCTTTTCCGACCAGCGCCCGCCGCTCTGCTATGCGGCCCATCGGCTGCTCAGTGAAGATAAGATCTACTTTAAGCAAAAGGGCGATTACTACGAGCCCCGCTCGGCTAACCAGGTCGAAGATCTGTTGCTCCAGGTCTCACGAGAAGCCGAGCGTCGCCAGGAGTGGGAAAGCTTTTTGTCACGTGCTCAACAAGCGATTCAGGAAAACTCGGTAGAATGGCATAAATCCGACCGGCCCCGGCTAGAGCTGCTAGAGCGCTATGTCCTGCTAGGCGAAGGGGCCAGCCAGCGGGCGGCGGCTCAGGATGTGCTGGCTGCCCTAGACCGTGGGAAAAGTATTGAAGATGCATTTCAGCTCCTCGTTGACTTTGGCCTCTGGCATGAGCATGAAAATTTGCCACTGCGCCGCCGTCAGGTTCCCGTCCAGTTCTCCGATGAGGTTTTGGCTGTGGTTCAGCACCGTCTGGCAAATCCGCCGCCCGACCCAGACGTTGAGCGGGTAGACCTGACCTACCTCAAGGTCTACACAATTGACGATGAGAGCACCCGCGAAATCGACGACGGGCTCAGCTGCGAAACCTTGGCTGATGGCCGCCAGCGCCTGTGGATTCACATTGCCGACCCGACCCGCTGGCTATTGCCAGGCGATACGCTAGATCTAGAAGCTCGGCGGCGCTGTACAACCATCTATCTGCCGACCGGCATCGTTCC
The DNA here is from genome assembly GCF_015207255.1 of Vasconcelosia minhoensis LEGE 07310. Taxonomy (GTDB): domain Bacteria; phylum Cyanobacteriota; class Cyanobacteriia; order Phormidesmidales; family Phormidesmidaceae; genus Vasconcelosia; species Vasconcelosia minhoensis. The sequence goes on along the minus strand of NZ_JADEXG010000079.1, from coordinate 9,120 downwards.
AATGTTTCCGACGGAGCTGGCGACCGGGCCCATGAGCCTGCTCCAGGGTGAGCTATGCTGCGCCCTGAGCTTTGGCGTAGTGCTGCAAGACAGCGGCGAAATCGAAGACTTTACGATCTGCGCCAGCCTGATCCGCCCGACCTACCGGCTCACCTACGAAGATGCCGATGAGATGCTACAGCTGGGAATTCAGGCTGAGGAAGAGCTGAGCGAGATCGCGGCCGGTGCTCGCCGCCGTCGCGACTGGCGTACTACCCAAGGGGCCATTAGCATCCAGCTCCCCGAGTCGCAAATCAAAGTGGTAGACGACGAGATTACGATTGACGTCCTGGATGAATCGCCTTCCCGGCAGCTGGTCGCTGAAATGATGATTCTGACCGGCGAAATTGCTGCCTGCTATGGCGAGCAGCACGCCCTACCCATTCCCTTTCGCAGCCAGCCCCAGCCCGAGCTGCCGTCGGAAGATGAGCTGATGCAGCTGCCCAACGGCTGGGTGCGCGATTCTGCCATCCGCCGCTGTATGCCCCGCAGTGAAATGGGGATCACCCCTGCCCGCCATTCCACCCTGGGGCTCGACCGCTACAGTCAGGTCACCTCCCCCATCCGCCGCTATACCGACCTGCTAGCGCATTTCCAGCTCAAGGCCCATCTGCGCGGCGAGCCGATCCCCTTCTCAGCTCTGGAAATGACCGAACTCACCCAGGGCATCTCGACGGCGGCCTATGAAGCCGTGCTGGTGGAGCGACAGACCAAGCGCTATTGGGCCTTGGAGTATCTCCGGCGGCAGCCTGACCAGGTTTGGTCGGCAATCCTGCTGCGCTGGCTGCGTCAACACGAAAGCTTGGGTCTGGTCATGCTCGAAGACCTGGGAATAGAGCTGGCTATGCGGTTTGACCGACCGATTGAGCTAGGCGAGCGCTTTCAGTTGCGCGTCACCTACGCCGCTCCTCGTCAGGATACGATCCATCTCAAAGAAGTTACAGAGAAAGCCGGGACTGATGCTCAGAGCGAGCCGTCTGTGGCCTAGCTGTTCGGACAGCGTCGAAGCGGGCTCAGCGAGAATTAGACTTGCTTTCTGCCGCTACCTTGGTGTGGCTCAAAAAGTGGGACAGCTTCTCTAAAAAGCCTTCGCTCATACGAGCGGGTTGGGTCTGCTGATCGGGTCCAGAATTGTCTGACACTGACTCAGGTACGGGCGCAATGGCCGTCAGCGGCACCTCTTCAGCCAGCCCAACGAAAATGAGTCGAAATGCAGTTTGCTGAAGCACTTCCAGAGACAGCCCTAGCTTAGCCGCCAGCTTGGTAATTCTCAGCAGCAGGCTAGGATTCTCCGACTCAGTGAGCCGCTGACTAGCGATCGCGTTCAAAGTCCGCCAGTTGCTGTTCGATCAGGCTAACGGCTCGCTCAGCGCCGTTGGTGTAGCTGGGCGCGGTTTGCATCAGGGGAGCACAGGATAGCAGCGGGCCGATGGTCGCGATCGCGGCCCCGACCGTCTCTACAGGATAGCCAGAATAGGTCAGCCGCAGTGCCTGCCGGTCATAGCGTCGGGGCTGGGCAAAGGCGACTAGCGGAATTCCCAAAGCGGCGCACTCGTACACCGTGTTATAGCCGCCGCTCCCGAGCACCACCTGAGCCAGCTGGAACACCTCAATGCCAGGCCAGTGATCAATCCAGCCCTCGGGCGGACAGCCTGGCGGGCAGCTGGGGGCCAGACAGCGAACCTGTGCTGAGGGAAATGCCTCGGCCAGCTGCTGAGCTAGGCCGCCAAAAAAAGCCTGTTCCTCCGGCTGGCCCGCTGCACAAATGAGCAAGAGCGGCGAATCCTGGGAGAGCCGAAACCGGGAGCGCAGATCTTTCGGCTCGCTTAGCTCCGTCGAACTCAGGCTGAGCCAGGGGAGAGTGAGCTGCGCCTGGATCAGATGACGCCAGACGGCAGTGGGTTCGCCAGGAATAAGAATCTGATGGTAGTGCTGCTGGACGAAAGCCGTGACTGATTTAGCGGCGATGTAATCGGGTGAGAGGTCGCGGTGAACCAGCACATGGCAAACCTGAGTCTGAGTAGGAATTAGCGCCGCTAGTTCGCCCAGCAGCCCGCGAGGAAAGGTATCGACAATCAGGCAGCTGTAGGTTTCCGTACTGAGGCAATCATGAACGGCAGCGCGTGTCTGACTGAGCGACAGCCGGAGCAGACAGTGCAGCTCCAGGTTGGGAATCTTGAGCTGCGGCTCGATTTTAGCGACGTAGGGACTGTTCGTTAAGAGCTGAACGGATCTATGCTGGGCAGCTTTGCGAGCTAGCGCCAGGGCTCGGTTGAGGTGGCCCCAGCCGCTGCCGAGGGCGTAAATCAGCCAGGGCAGTTCGCTCACCGGACGGCCTAGCTCGCGTCGAGGTCCATTTCGTAATCGCGATCGCGCTCTTCATCAAAGCTGGCGCTGTCTGACTCATTGAAATCAACGCTGCGGCTGGCGGGATCGTAAGTGTAGGCGTGACGCCGGGCATAGTAGCCATGGCCCCAGCTGCCCCGACCGTAGTTGCCGTAGTCGGGATAGTAGGCGTAGTCGTCATCATAGGTATTGGCAGCCGGATCGACCTGACCGTTGAGGCAATGGGGGCAGCCATCGGCAGAGGCGCGATCGCAGCGTCGCTTAAACAAAAATCCGACTTTGCGAGCGCAGTGGCCGCTGGCGTCAAACCAGTCAGGCTGACCGCTGCGGGCCGGGGCACTGAAGGCGAGACCTGCCTGTAAGTCCGGTGAGCTGGACGGCTCGCCAGTATGTGGTTCGCGGATATCGGGAGTAGGCTGTACCGATGCGGCTGTAGCGCTCCCCAATACCGATAAAACAATCTCAACCGGGCCGATTTGGATGCGGTCGTCGTCGCTCACCGGCTGATAGGGCAGCGCCGTCCCATTGACCCGGGTGCCGAAGCGGCTGCCGCGATCGTTGATGGTGAGCTGACCATTCTGCTCGCTTAGCAGGGCGTGATAGGGTTCTACTTCGGTACCCGTCAGCACCATGCGGCTAACGGTTTGGCCGCTGAGGGTTGTGGGCATGGAACCAAAGTCGCTGCCGAAAGCAACCGGCGTTTCTAGCTGAGGAGTCCGCTCTAGACCGCTACCGGGATCTATCCACCGCAGCTGAATCCTCACCGCTCGCCCCCCGCTAAATTTACGGCGTAGGCCAGGGCGGCCTGCTGCTCTGGCGTCAGCTCGTCGAAGCCAAAGCAGGCCACCGCCGCTGGTAGGATGGCCGAGCGGGTGGAGAGCACCGTCTGGTCGCTGGCGTCGCGCAGGGAGATTTTTCCCTCTTTGGCTTTCACTTTATATAGCGACTGCTTCTCAGGGGTTTCAATCTCATAGCCATAGTCGCGCAGCTTGATCCGGTAGAGGGCGCGATCGCGGCCATCTTCCAGCTTCAGATCGCCGTCGGGCTGCTGCCTCAGGATAAAAAGCTCTTCGGTCTGCTCCGCATTTTCCAGCTTCCAGTAGCCGTCCTGCGAAACCACGTAGCCCAGGACGCTATCTTCGGCATCTTTAATTTTGATCTTTCGATCCGCATCTAGGGTAAAGCGGGCGAGTTCGCGGTCCTCACCATCCACCAGCTTGGCCCCGTCCGGCTTAAACTTAATGGAAAATCGCTCGGAGCCATCCGCCTGCTTAAACTTAATCTTCTCGTCCGCAGCCTGAGGCACAGAGCCCGGCTGAGCCGCAGATTCGCTGGGCGGAGCGGGGGGAGCAGTCTGCGTTTCCGGGGCTGGCGAGCTACAGCTGCCTAGCAGCCATAGGCTGGCAGCCAGCAACGTCGATAGAGCAGTTCTTTGATTCATGACGAAGTACCGGCGGTAGGTTGCGAGAGCGCTCTGGACAGGTTGAGAATTTGGTAGGCGCTTAGGAACATCTGCGTGACGAGCTGATAGAGGGCGTTTGCATCAATCGGATCTTGCCCATCAGGGCGGAGCCTGGCCCGGGAGGCGCTGCGGGTTTTACGTAGAGCTGGCCACTGCCCAGAAACTTTGACCTTCATGCCAAGCTGACGCTCGGAGACCTTAAGCTGCTTCAGCTGGGCAGCCTCGGGCAGCTTGACTGCGGCTTCCAGTTCAGACTGTAAAGCGGTAATAGCGCCGTACTGCTTTCTGGGAAAGGTCAGCATCAGGTAAACTTCAAATCCCTTGAGCTGATTCTTCCGCTTGTGTTTGCTTTTGCCGCTGCGGCTGCGCGACCAGCCATGCTTGGAGACGGCTAGCGTCGTCAGCCCCAGGTCAAACTGGGTCGAGTCCAGGAATTTTCCCCGGAGCTGAAGCCAGGGATCGCGGTATCGATCAATTTTCCAACCCTTGCGTCGGGGATGGGGAATCCTATCAATTCGCTTAGCGGATTGAATGGAGCGATTGCAGTCTAGAGACATTTGGAGCATAGCCTGAGGAGCCATATCGCGAGCGACCATTTCAGCCAGGCTTTGGGCAAGCTCGTAGCGATGGTTGGCGATGTTCCTTCGACCCCAGCTGCTAGCTAGAGCGCCGGTGATGATGGTAACGATCAGGCCGAAGACAATGAGGTAAGGCCCCAGCGCTGTGCCGCCCAGAAACAGTGAGCCAAAGGTGGCGATGCCGAAGATCACCGCGATCGAGATAAACTTGCCCTGCCGCCGCTCAGCATGGCTGTCCTGCTCGGCGATTTCCTGCATGTCTGCAATTAGCTGGGGTGCCGTCGCCGTGACCTGATAGCGCAGCTTTCGGTGAAAAGATTTGCGGTCCAAGGCCATTGTTTTATCCTCAACCCCAATGAGCATACCCAAAATAGCCTACCTTTCCTTCGATGTCGTTCCGGCTGAGAAAGGGGCGGCAGTGCATGTAGAGGCGTTCGTGCGGGCGCTGGGGCTGAGCTTTGGTGGCGTGGAGCTGGTGACGGTGGCGGCGGCTGAACCGGCTAAGCGAGTGGACTGGCCAGGAGTCCAGCATACGGTTTTGCCCGCAGCAGGCCGCACCCTGATTGATCGCGTCCTCTGCTTTCGGCAGCACCTGCGGCAGTGGCTTCGGGGCCGAAAGTTTGAGATTGTTCACATTCGCTCCATTTTTGAAGGGCTGCCAATCGTTGAACAAAAGTCGCAGCTCTGCCAGAAGCTAATTTTTGAGGTCAATGGGCTGCCCTCAATCGAACTGAAATATCGCTATCCCCGAGTTACTGCAGACCGCGAGCTGATGCATAAGCTGATCTCTCAAGAGCAAATCTGCCTCCGGGTGGCAGACCGAATCATTACGCCCAGCCCGATTACGCGAGCCTATCTGATTCAGCGAAATGTTGACGCCAGCTGCATCCAGGTGATTGCCAATGGCGTCGATCCGGCCCAGTTCACCTATCAGCCGCCCCGCAGTGAAGCGACTTTACACCGCTTTCGACTGCTCTACTTTGGGACACTTTCAGCTTGGCAGGGCGTCGATTTAGCCATTCAGGCCCTGGCCCTCTATCGCCGCGACTTTGAGGCAGAGCTAACGATTGCCGGACCCAGTCGCGGCGATCAGGTCGCTGACCTGCAAAAATTAGCCCATAAGCTCGACGTCGCCGATCGGGTTCACTTTTTAGAAGCCCAGCCGCAGGCCGAGCTGGTAACGCTGATGCACCAGGCCGACGCGATCGCGGCTCCCCTCAAGCCCAACGACCGAAATTTAGTCCAGGGCTGCTGCCCGCTCAAAATTCTAGAGGGTATGGCATCTGGAACGCCGGTAATCACCAGTGACCTGCCGGTTGTGCAGGCGCTGGGCGAAAACGGCCTGCATTTTCTAGCCGGTACGGCTGGTTCGGCCAAGGCCATTAAAGACGTGATGCTTCGGCTGCGAGCTGAGCCCGATTTGAGGCTAAGGCTATCGGCGGCGGCGCGATCGCGGATTGAAAAGTCTTTCACCTGGCAGCGGGCTAACCAGACGCTGATCGAAACCTATGAGTCCCTACTGGCCTCAGCTCGCCAGCCCTGAAAGCTTTTCTAAAATCTGCTGGAGCATGGCCTGCTCATGGGTCAGGCTGTGGTTTTGGAGAACGCGGTCGCGGGCTGCCCTCCCCATCGCCTGCCGGGCCGTCGGCTCCAGCTGAAGCGCCTCCAGCACCGCCGGGCCGAGCTGATGCAGCTGAGACCGGGGCAGCAAAAATCCGTCTGTCCCGGAGTCAATCACCTCAGCAATCCCTCCAGCATCGCTGCCAATGCACACGCAGCCACAGGCCATCGCCTCCAGCAGCGCATTCGGCATCCCATCCCACAGCGAAGGCTGCAAATAGAGGTCGCACAGCCGCAGATGCTGCGCCACCTGCTTCGGTTCATCGAGATAGCCGGTGATCACAATTCGGGCCGCATCGTCTCCCTGAGACATAGCGTAGGACTGAAGCAGCGCCTGGGTTTCTGGCCGGGCTTCACCAATAATCAGCAGGCAGGCGGGGCGCAGCGATCGCACCTGACTCAGCACCGACAGCAGAAACCGCTGGCCTTTCTTTTCGCGCAGCTCACCCGAAAATCCTAGAATGACTTCGTCGGATGCAATATTTAAGCGATCGCGCAGTTTGGCTTCTCCGCCTAAGCCAGGGCAAAACATCTCTGTATCCACGACATTTCTCTGCACGATTGCCGCTCGCTGACTCAGCGCCTGGACCTTGCGCGCCATATCCTGACTGACTGCCGTAATCAGCGTCGCCTGGGCCAGCGTCCACTGGAGCCGGGCAAAGTCCCCCGGCGGAAACATGCCCCGGTCCAGGTCATTGCCGCGAGCGCTGACGACGGTGGGCAAATGGTTCAGCTGGCCAAACCAAACAGCCAGAAAGCCCGCCGGGAAAAGGTAGTGGCCCCAGACCGCATCATAGGCTCGCTGCTGCTGCTGCCAGTCCAGCAGATTCAGCGTATGCGGCAGAGTCATATCCCAATGGCGGTAAAGCCCTATCCGCCGCACCTGGATCAGCGGATTTGACGTAGCGTAAGCCAGCGGCGGCAACACTTCCCCCGGTTCCAGATAGCGGCTCCAGGTGACGACATCGACTTCTACACCCAAGTTTGTCAGCGACTGGACGATACGCTCAGCACTGCGGGCCACACCACCAATGTCAGGCGGGAAACGCTCGGTTATAAACAGAAGATTCACAGAGCTGGTTGGCGCAAAAGTCCCTGTATCCTACCGCAACGACTGTCTTTAAGCCCGGATGCTGCTCAAATAGCGCCTAACACCCCTTGGTTAGACATCCTGAAGGAGCAAAGCACCTGAGGATTGAAATCTACATAGATGGAATTGGCATTCCGTATCGCCCAAGGGGCATGTACGCGCGAAGCAGCTCCAGAAGAGCAACAGAGCGTAGACGATTGCGGCTTTCCGCAGGGTGGAATCTCTCAAGTGCTGTTCGCCACCAGCGCTGGCTTGGTTTAAAGAAGCATAGTTAGACTTTAAGATATTCATTTTTTGACAAGCCTTGCAGTCCTTTCGCATCTGACTAACTAGCGTGATCGCTTCTTATTCAAATCAAAGATTCAGAAGATAGACAGTCGTAGACGATTGGGTAAGCAGTGTAAGAGCATCTAGAGACTCTTAGCAGATATAATGTATTATTCCACTGCTCAAGGTCGGGTGATCAAGTTTGCAGTCGCTTAGTTAAGACCGAAACGGAGTACATTAGGTGCTTACTCAAATCGAATTGAGAAATTTCAAGAGCTATAGATCAAGCACTCTGCAACTTGGGCGGTTGACAGTCCTCATTGGAGCTAACGCTTCTGGGAAAAGTAATGTAATAGAATCGCTACGCTTACTAGCAAGAATTGCTGAGGGAGAACGACTTAGCCTTTTAGGTGGACCATATAAGCAAGATGAGACGATTTTTAGGGGAGGAGTAGAGAATCTTGGCTATCGAGACTCAAAAACTTTTGGGATTTCTTGCGTGACAACAGCGCAAGAGTGGAAAGATTTCTCAATTGATTTAAGTCTTGGAGAAGATGGAGATCTTCATGTTACCAAAGAAAAAATCACAAGTCACACTTCAACAGTTCCTCTGTATGAGATTACTAGTGAACCTCAAGGAGCTGGAAGTGATGTATTTGTTACCTATAATAATTTCGCCAGAGGTGGGAAAAAACCCAGTATAGTATGCAGTAGTCATATGGCAATTTTCACACAACTTTTGAGTGATATTCGTTTCCGTCCAGAGAATACTAAAAGTCGAGAAATAATTCCTAAGGTGGCTGAAAAATATGTTCGATGGCTGAGTAGTATTGTATTTCTTGAACCAGAACCAAGTTCAATGCGCTCTTATGGCCATAAAGTTGATAAGGTACTCAAAGAGCGTGGCGAAAACCTTTCAGGGGTAATCTATAACCTATGTCTTAATCCAGGCGTAAAAAGTTCGGTTCTGGATTTTGTTCAAAGTTTGCCTGAACAAGATATCGAAAATATCGATTTCATAGAAACACCTCGTGATGAGGTTATGCTACAGCTAACTGAAACGTTTGGCGGTGCATCGACTACCTATGATGCTTCCATACTTTCAGATGGAACTTTACGCGTGCTCTCTATTGCTGCAGCAATGCTTTCTGCACCTGAGCAAAGTTTAGTTGTCATTGAAGAAATCGATAACGGCGTACATCCTAGCAGAGCAGCAGATTTATTAAAGCGGATTTCTAATATTGCAAAGAACCGTGATTTACGGGTTTTAATTAGCAGCCATAATCCCGCACTTCTTGATGCTTTACCTGATGAAGCTATTCCTGAAACTGTGTTTTGCTATCGAAGTCCTCAAGATGGCTCAAGTCAGTTGATCAGATTGCAGGACATTCCTGACTATCCCGAACTCATTGCTCAAGGATCTGTTGGGCACCTCATGACTCGTGGACTATTAGAACGTTTTGTTAAGCAACATCCCGGAACAGAGCAGAAAAAGAAGAAGGCAATGGATTGGCTCGCTTCTCTTGCTGCGGTGGGAGAACCGAGAGAATGAAATCAGTTGCAATTGTTGATACCTCGATATTCTGTAATGGTATCCGTTCAGGGGGGCGACGAAAAATGGTGATTGCAGCCAGATTTATCCGCTAAGCTGAGGCTATGGCAGAAGAGGTCGAGATAGCAGGTAGCCGAATTCCGCAGCCAGATTGGGAGGCTACGCC
>NZ_JADEXG010000078.1 GCF_015207255.1 Vasconcelosia minhoensis LEGE 07310 | reverse complement strand
CCCTAAAACCCGCCCAGAATGGCGAGCCTTGCTCAGCGAACATCACCAACGAGATGAAGGCGTCTGGCTGATTAGCTACAAAAAAGCAACGGGCAAACCCTACGTTGGCTATAGCGATGCCGTAGAAGAGGCGCTCTGCTTTGGCTGGATCGACAGCAAACCCAATAGGCTTGACGAGGAGCGCTCGATGCTCTGGTTTGCCCCTCGAAAACCAGGGACGGGCTGGTCTAAGCCGAACAAAGACCGGGTTGAAAGAATGCTCGCTGGCGGGCTGATAATGCCTGCGGGGCTGGCTAAAGTCGAAGCAGCGAAGCAGGACGGCTCATGGAATAGGCTTGATGCCGTTGAGGCGTTGGAGATTCCGCCCGATCTGGCCGACGCATTCGCCGCTTATCCCAATGCCGCCGGGAACTTCGACGCCTTTCCACGGTCTGTAAAACGAGGCATCCTAGAATGGATCATCATCGCCAAAAAGCCCGAAACCCGCGCTAGGCGTATCGAGGAAACCGCTAAACTGGCCGAGGAAAATATTCGCGCCAATCAATGGCGCAAGTAGTGTTTCATTCTATGCCGCTGTTGCAATAAGCTGCTTTTCAACCTCTTCCAACAAGGCAATTACCTGGCCTCTGCTTACGGTTGGAAAGCCGTCTAAAAAATCGTCAATTGTCTCTCCTGCTTTGAGATAGTCCAAAAGCGTTTGTATAGGAACTCTAGTGCCTACAAAAACTGGGGTGCCACCCATAATTTCAAAGGATGGCTAGGCAGCCGGTACGCCAATCCATTCTGGATTCGCCGCCGTTGCATCGAACTGATTGTTGGTCTTGAACGGCTCGTAGCGTCCTGAAGCGGCGGCCTCAGCGGTGCGGGTCAGCAGCGCCTTTACGGTTTCAGCATCCATCGGCTCAAACGTATCTGCAGCCGCGATCGCCTGGTCTAAAATCTCCATGCTGTCGATGCCCGTAATCACGACAGAAGTAGGCAAGTTCAGGGCGTAGTGCAGGCAATCAATGGCGCTGACGGTATTACTTTTCAGGATATGGCCATCGCCCATCGACTTCATCCCCAGTACCCCAATTCCACTTTCGACTAGCGCTGGCAGTACCTGATGCTCAAAGCTGCGAAAGTGGGCATCCATCACGTTCAGGGGCATCTGCACCGTGTCGAAGTGAAAGCTATGCTGTTTAGCCACTTCCAGCATCCGCAGATGGACAAACGGATCTTTATGGCCGGTAAAGCCAATGTAGCGACACTTTCCCGCCTGCTGCGCCTCAAGGAATGCCTCGACTGCTCCCGATTCGGCAAAAATTCGGTCGGGGTCTTCAACTCGAATTACTTCATGGAACTGGAGCAGATCCACATGGTCGGTTTGCAGCCGCTGTAGCGACTCATCGATTTGCTGAGCGGCCAGCTTTTTTGTGCGACCATCAATTTTAGTCATCAAAAACACCTGCTCCCGGTAGCCGTCCCGCAGGGCTTTCCCCATCCGCAGTTCGCTGACGCCGTCGTTATAGTCCCAGCAGTTATCCATAAAGGTAATGCCGCGATCGATGGCCGAGCGAATAATCTTGATGCTTTCCTGTTCATCCTCTTGGTGGCCGATATGGAACCCACCTAGCCCAATTGCCGAAACGGTTTCCTGAGTTTGTCCAAGCGTTCTGTAGAGCATGTTATCTCTTCTCTCCGAAGCAGTTTGCCTCTGGTGATGTCGTACGCTCAAGGTAAATCCGCCGGGTCAGTCAGGGCGTCCGCCTTTAGAAATAGACGCCCCGTCAGCGGGTCGCCTGGGCAATGTCGCCATAGAGCGGGGCAAAGTTTTCCAGCAGCTGTATATACAGCGGCAGCACCTTTTGATATCGTTTGACATTCTCTGGGATAGGCCGGTGGCGGTGGGTTTCGCCGATCATGTCCGACACGCGCTCCAGGTTAGAAATTCGTCCCAGGGCATAAAGGCCCAAAACCGCTGCGCCGAAGCAGGAGCTTTCGTAGGTTTCAGGGATCGTCACCGCCCGGTCAAAAACATCGGCCAGCATCTGCCGCCATAGAGTAGAGCGGGCAAAGCCCCCCGTCGCCTGAATGCTCTTGGCCGGGCCGACGACATCTTGAAGGGCATCCAAAACGACGTACAGGTTGTAGACAATGCCCTCCAGCACGGCTCGGATCAGGTGAGCCTTATTATGATTTAGCGCCAGCCCAAAGAAGCTGCCCCGGGCGTTGGCATCCCACAGCGGCGCTCGCTCTCCAGCCAGGTAGGGATGAAAAATTAGGCCGTCGGAACCGGCGGGGACGGTAGCCGCGATCGCGGTCAGAATATCGTAGGGATCTTTTTGCAGCAACCGTGCCGTATTGGCTTCTGCATCGGCGATGTGGTCGCGCACCCAGCGAAGGGCGATGCCGCCGTTGTTGGTCGCCCCGCCAATCACCCAGTGGTTTTCCGTTAGGGCGTAGCAAAACAGCCGTTCGTTCTCGTCGGTTTGGGGATGGTCGAGCACCGCCCGCACCGCGCCGCTGGTGCCCACGGTAACCGCCACGACCTCGGGGGTAATTGCCCCCACCCCTAGGTTGGCCAAAACCCCGTCGCTGGCCCCGATCACGACGGGAACACCGGTAGGCAGCCCCATGCTATCAGCCGCCTCTGCCGTCATGTCTTTGAGAATGTGGGTCGTGGACACCAGCTGCGACAGCTGTTCTGGTTTTACCCCAGTGAGTTCTAGCGCCTCCGCATCCCAGTCCATTGCTTTCATATTGAATAGGCCAGTGGCATTGGCGATGGAGTGATCCACAACATACTGCTTGAACCAGCGGTAAAGCACATATTCTTTAATTGAGATAAATTTGGCCGCCTGCTGAAACAGCTCGGGCCGGTCGTAGCGTAGCCACATCAGCTTCACCAATGGCGACATCGGATGAATAGGCGTACCGGTGCGGCGGTAGAGATCGTGGGCATCGCACTGCTGCCGGATTTTGCTGACCCAGGGAGCACTGCGGCGGTCGGCCCAGGTAATGCTGTTGGTGAGCGGCAGGCCCTCGTCATCGACGGCGATCAGGCTGTGCATCGCAGTGCTAAAGGACAGGCCGATGAGGGCTTTTAGCTTGTCGGCCTGGTGCGCTACGACTGTCCGAACGCTCTGGACGACGGCCTGATAAATTTCCTCGGGGTATTGTTCCTGGACGTCGGGCTGGGGCGAAACTAGGGGATAGCCCACCGCATGCTGATCGACGGCCTCCCCATCCGAAGTGAACAGCACGGCTTTGGTACTTGTGGTACCAATATCGACGCCGATGACATATTCCGGTTCCGTCATGACTTTGAAGGGACTGTAGGGCGATTCGAGATCAGGCGCTAATCAAAATACTGCACAACATCCGCGGTCTCATACCGCACCTTGGCTAGGTCGGCATACTTATCATCCTCAGCCCGATAGCCCGCCGTGCAGAGTACAGTTGCAGCGTAGCCCTGCTCTGACAGCCCCAGAATTTCATCAAATTTGCTGGGGACAAAACCTTCCATCGGGCAGGCGTCGATGCCCAGCAGCGCCGCGCTGTAGAGGAAAAAGCCCAGGGCGATGTAGAGCTGCTTAGCCGACCAGGCGTCGGGCTCTAGCGGGTATGGGGGATCTTTCAGGTAGCCCTTGATCATATTTTCTAGGCCCTCCAGCTGGTCTTTTGGCATCTGGCGGACTTCGGCCACGCGGTCAATGTAGGGGTCTACATCGCTGGCGTTAATGCCGGTTTTGATAGCCAAAACCACTAGGTAAGCGGCATCGACGACCTGAGACTGGCCCCAGGCGTGCTCCAGCAGCTGCTGCCGCAGTTCGGGTTTGCGGATGACAAAAAACTTCCAGGGCTGCATGCCAAAGGAGGACGGCGCCAGCAACAGGCTTTGCTCCAGAGCCTTCCAGGCGTCGTCTGAAATTTCTTTGTCGGGGTCGAATTTTTTCGCAGCGTAGCGCCAGTTCAGCCGCTGGATAATCTGGTCGGGAGTCAGGTCAGGCGTATCCATAATGATGCAGGTGAATAAAAGCCACTCAAATTATGACAGGTCAGGAATGGGCTAAGTCAGTCATCACCTCGATTCGCTAATTTAATGTCCTCGCTGACAGGCCGCTACAAAACCTCGAATCAGCAGGTGAGGTCGCTCGGCGGTAGAAGCGGTTTGGGGGACGAAGAGGCTGGCAATGTAGAAAGGATGCGCAGCAGTTTGTAGTTCAAAAATGCGGGGTTCGCCGTCCTGGTCCAGGCCGGTAATTTTCAGGCCTGCGGATTCAATTGAATTACGATAGATCGGGTTAATGCCGAAGTTGCAGTAGTATTCCTCCACCGCAGTTTCAGTCCCGTAAAGCTGCCGGGCCATAGTACCGGACTGGATGTGAACCATCATCTTTTTCCCGGCAATCACGCATTCCAGCGGCGTCAGCACCAGTCGGGGCGCGGTGGGGTCAAATTCGGCGCTGTTGGCGTCAGCGTAGCCGAGCACATGCCGGGCGAACTCCAGCACGGCGTATTGAAAGCCGCCGCAGGTGCCCAAAAAAGGAATTCCCTGCTCGCGGGCGACCCGAATGCCCTGAAGCGTCCCTTCGATTGCTTGCACGTCACCCGGCCCGCCCCAAATGCCGTCAAACTGTTGCAGTTTTTCGACGGTTTCAGACGATAGCAGCGACTCGCTGGAAAACCAGGCTGTTTCTACAGAAACGCCAAGGACGCTAGCGGCGTGCTGGAGCGCTGGTTCAATCGTGACCTGGGGCGGAAAGTTGGGCAGGGCATCGGCAAGGATAGCAACTTTGATAGCCATTTTGTTCGTTTCATTGGCAACAACCTTCAAAGCATAGCCAGCAGGATAAAATGAATCAAATTTATTTTAGTAACTCTAGAAATGAATAAAATTCATATTACTCTGGCTCAGCTCCAGGCGTTTGCCACTGTCGCTGAGGTTGGCAGCTTTACAATCGCCAGCGAGCGGCTGGGGATGACCCAGTCTGCCATTAGCCACTCCATTGCCAACCTGGAAAAAGGGCTCCAGGTAACGCTGCTGGAACGCGGCAATCGTTCGCGCCGCGTCACCAGAGTCAATCGTGCCGGAAGCGATCGCAACTCGACTCAGCTCACCGAAATCGGTCATCGGGTACTATTCTTGGCTCAAACCATGCTGGCCGGGGCCGAGCAGATCTATCAGGAAACAGCGGCGGTGGTAGGGCTGGCTACCGGCAAGGTGCGGCTCGGCAGCTTCCCCAGCGTTTCTGCCCGAATTTTGCCCAAGCTGCTGCGGCAGTTTCAGCAGCGCTATCCCGGCATTGAGGTCGTGCTGTTTGAGGGCACCGATGACGAAGTTCGGGATTGGATACAGACTCGGGTAATCGATGTCGGCGTTGTGGCTTTACCGGCTGAGGGATTTGACCTCTTTCCGATTGTAGCAGACGACTTCAAAGCCATCGTCTCGGCAGAGCACGAGCTAGCCGACCGCGATTCAGTTCACATTCGCCAGCTGGCCTCAGCGCCCTTCATTCTCTCCAAGGCAGGTTGCGGCCCGGTCATCTTAGACCTGTTTCGCCGGGTAAAGCGAGTTCCCCAGATTCAGTTCGAAATTGCCGATATGCGTACCCTATTTGCCATGGTGCAGGAGAATATGGGCGTCACCATTGCGCCAGAGCTGGCGTTGCCCCAAGACCTAACCGGTCTTAGCGTCCTGGAACTTGAGCCCAAGCAGACCCGTCAGCTGGCTTTTGGGGTGCTCTCTAACGCCAATGCGACACCCGCCGTGAGAGCCTTCCTTGACTCTGTGAAGACTAGCTTGTAATCTACGCGACATAGTTTCAACTAAGAATATTCGTCTATCCGTACGGTTGAGCGGGTTTGGGGATGATAGTGCTGCGCTATACTACCTGGACTGTATTGGCCTGACGCTATTAGCCAGACCCCGATGGCTCTGAATTAACTGGGCTGAGCCGTTTCTACCTAGCCGCACTATCTCTGGCGATAAGAGTGAGTCCCCCATGCGATATTCGGCAGGCTTGAAAGAGTTCAAAAAGTTTAAGGGGTTCAAAGGGTTTATTGTCATCGTGCTGCTGTTGGGCATTTGCTTTCGGCTGGTGGGGTTGGATAGCAAAGCCTACTGGCATGATGAAGTCTATACAACGCTGCGGGCGGTAGGCTATACCCGGGCCGAGTTTGACCAGGAGGTGTTTCAAAACCAGGTGCTGACGGTACCTGACCTCCAGAAGTATCAGCAGCTTAAGCCCGGCAGCAGCGTAGTCGATACGATTGACTCCTTGGCTCTAGAAGATCCGCAGCATCCGCCCCTCTATTTCATCCTGGCACGCTTTTGGCTGGAGGCATTTGGCAACTCGGTTCTGGCCTCTCGGGTTTTACCGGCCTTGCTCAGCCTGCTCAGCCTGCCGCTGATCTACCTGCTGGCGATGGAGCTGTTCGCCGCGCCCGGTGTAGCGCTGCTGGCGACGGCGCTGCTGGCTTTTTCTCCATTGGATATCTTATTCGCCCAGATCGCTCGCCAGTATGGGCTGCTAGCGGCGGTTGGGATGGGTTCTAGCTGGCTGCTACTGCGATCGCTGCGGCAGCCCGGACGGCTCAACTGGGGACTGTACGCCCTGAGCGTCGCCGCTGGCTTTTATACCCACGTTTTATTCGCGATTAATCTCTTTGCCCACGCGGCCTATGTGCTGATTCTAGAGCAGTTTGAACCAGTAGAACCGCCGGTGGACAAACCCGCCGGCCCGCTTTCGGAGCGGACAGTTGCCCCACCGCGATCGCGCCGCTTCCGTCTGCTGGCTCAGTTTGCGATCGCCGTAGCCGCTGCCCTAATTCTGTACGGTCCCTGGCTCGCAGTACTATTGGGCAACTATCAGCGGGCCTTTGCCGCCACCAGCTGGACCAGCGCCAACGTGCCGCTACCCTTCATGCTCAAGCAGTGGATGCTCCACTTTACGGCCCCGTTTGTAGACCTGCATTTTGGCTTTGACAATGCCTGGACGTTTATCCTGCGAGTTTCGTTTGTGCTGCTGATTGGGCTGGGCCTGTATTGGGTTTACCG
The DNA here is from genome assembly GCF_015207255.1 of Vasconcelosia minhoensis LEGE 07310. Lineage (GTDB taxonomy): Bacteria > Cyanobacteriota > Cyanobacteriia > Phormidesmidales > Phormidesmidaceae > Vasconcelosia > Vasconcelosia minhoensis. The sequence continues at coordinate 11,086 of NZ_JADEXG010000078.1, read as the reverse complement.
CAGTACGCCGCCTTGGACCTGGCTGTTTGTGTTCAGCTCCATTGGGCTGCCGTTTCTGGCCCTGGCCCTGCCCGACCTGATACTGGGGGGAATGCGGTCTGCGATCGCGCGCTATCTGATTCCCTGCTATGCCGGGGTGCAGCTGGCGGTGGCCTACTTTTTGGCGATTTCACTGACCCACAGACGCGCGATTGGCCAGTGGATTTTAGCCTTTGTCTTCACCAGCAGCATTATCTCCATCAGCGCCAGCGCCACCTCGAATACCTGGTGGCATCTGGAAACCAGCTATACCAATCCTGCGGTACTAGAGGTGCTCAACGCCCGGCCCTCGCCGCTGGTGGTCAGCGATCGGGGCGAGGGCGACACCAACCCGGGCGACCTGCTGGCGCTGAGCTATGGGCTGAAGGATAGCGTCCGCCTGTTTGGGGTGGGCGAACCGGCAGATCTGGAGGCGCTAGAATCTGAGTCAGATCTGTATGTCTTCCGGCCTTCGGCACCGCTGCGGGCCGCGCTAGAAGAGCAGGGCTGGCAGCTTCAGGAGGTTGTTTGGTTTGGCACCCTCTGGCAAGCTAGTAGGGCCTAACCCCATCCCGATCCGATGACCCGTCTCTTTCGCCCAGCCGTCAATGCGATGCGGGGCTATGTCCCCGGTGAGCAGCCCAAGCCCGGGTCGCCCATTCTCAAGCTCAACTCGAATGAAAACCCCTACCCGCCTTCTCCTAAGGCGATGGCGGCGCTGCGATCGCTCGACTCGGAACGGCTGCGGCGCTATCCTGATCCGTTTGCCCGCGAATTTTGTCAGGCCGTCAGCGACGCGCTGGATGTCCCTGCCGACTGGGTGATTGTCGGTAACGGCAGCGACGACCTGCTGAATCTTTTGATCCGGGCCTGTGCCGAGGACGACACCCGCCAGGTGGTCTATCCCATGCCCACCTACGTGCTTTACCGGACGCTGGCGGAAATTCAGTCTTCCCGCGCGGCTGAGGTGCCCTACGCCGATGATTTTAGGCTGCCGCTGGAAGCCCTGGTCGCGGCTGCGGGAGCCGTGACCCTGATTGCCACACCCAACAGCCCGTCGGGTCACTGCGTCCCCATAGCGGAATTACGTCAGCTGGCCCAGCGCCTGCCAGGGATTCTAGCGATCGATGAAGCCTATGTGGACTTTGCCGACCAGACGCCGCTGGCGCTGGTCAGAGAATTCGACAATGTGATTGTGCTGAGGACGCTTTCTAAGGGCTATTCGCTAGCGGGGCTGCGGCTGGGATTCGCGATCGCAAACCCCAGCCTACTCTCGGGTCTCTTTAAGGTGAAGGATAGCTACAACGTGGATGCGGTTGCGATCGCGGTCGGTGCCGCCGCTATTCGCGACCAGGCTTACAAAAATCACTGCGTCGCTCAGATCCGGACGGCCCGAACCCAGCTCGCTACTACCCTGGAACAGCTCGGTTTCACGGTCTGGCCGTCACAGACTAATTTTCTACTGGTGCGGCCAGCCGGGGCTAAAGCTGAAACCCTCTATCAGCAGCTTAAAAGCCAAAACATCCTGGTGCGCTACTTCAATCAACCGGGCTTAGATGACAAGCTGAGAATTACTATCGGCACTGGCGAACAAAACCATACCCTAGTCCAGGCAATTAACGGTTTGCTAGGCTAATGGACTCAAACTGGCGGCTAATTCCCCTAATGGATGGGGCTGGCGAGCTGCATATGGCCATCGACCGGTGGCTGCTTAACCAGCAGCAGCCCTGCCTGCGCTTTTATACCTGGCAGCCTGCGGCCATTTCGCTGGGCTACCACCAGCGCCAGTGGCCGCAGCATTGGCGATCGATCTCCTGGCGGGGCCAGCCCATCGACCTATTGCGCCGACCCACGGGCGGCAGGGCCGTGCTACATCAGGGTGAGCTGACCTATGCGCTGATTACGCCCGTCGGTCAGGGCAGCCGCAGGGCAGTCTATCAGGCGCTATGCCAGTTTTTGATCCTGGGCTGGCGGCGACTGGGGATAACGCTGGATTTTGGCACCGCTCGCGGGCGCGATCGCGATTCTCCCGACTGCTTTGGCACAGCGACGGCGGCCGACCTGGTGACGCCGGCAGGCTACAAACTGATCGGCAGCGCTCAGGTCTATCGGCAGGGCTACGTTTTGCAGCACGGTTCGATGCGGCTACAGCCCTCGGCGGAGCTGTTTGAGCGGGTGTTTGGAAGCGCGATCGCGTCCCCGCCGCTGCCCCCTCACCTGAAACAGTTAACATTAGAGCAGCAGCATATGCTGATCGAAGATGCTTTAACAGAGGCAGCGGCGGCTTGCTTCGAGGTCATTCTGCAAGCTAGGCCTCTGTCAGTAGTAGAAATTTCAGCGGCCCAAGCCTGGGCAAAAAAAGCTACTAACTTGACCTGCTAGATTGAGACAATTTCAATTCAAACCGCGAACCAACCTATGAACCGCAATCAACTGTTATCTAGAATTTCTATCGATCCGAATATCTGTTTCGGTAAACCTTGTATTAAAGGGCATCGAATTTGGGTTTCACTCATACTTGATTTTCTAGCTAGTGGAATGTCAATCTCAGAACTACTGGAAGAATATCCCGGCTTAGAATCCGCTGATATTTATGCCTGTATTGCCTATGGCGCGGAAATGTCGCGGGAGCGATATGTTGAAATTCCTCTGGAGTCTGGAGTTTGAAGCTAAAGCTGGATGAAAACTTAGGGCAGCGCGGCTTCAATTTGCTGCAAACAGCAGGACACGATGTGATGACTGTCAGCAGTCAAAATCTCACTTCTGCAGCGGACGAAGAGCTTATTCAAATTTGTCAAGCAGAGCAACGCTGCCTTGTTACCCTCGACCTTGATTTTAGCAATCCCCTTCGCTTCGATCCTAAAAACTACGGCATTGCTGTTTTGAGACTGCCTGGCAAGCCTTCTCCTCAAGACTTGAAGGATGCCATGCAGACTTTGATTAAGGGTTTAACGAAAGAGGGGATTGAGGGTCAGCTTTGGATTATTCAGCGTGGAAAGATCCGAATTTATCAGCAGAACATGTGAGTTGTCGAAGACTTTACGACCTATGTATATCGGTTTAATCTTGACTTGCAATAAACGTCAAAACGTCTTCGCACCACTGTAGCCAGGCTTCCTCGTAGGCGATGCCGCGCTTGAGGGTGAGGTATTTGAACTGAAGCTCGGTAGAGGGCTCGGGTTTTGATAAGAAGTCTTCCTGGATTTGGTGGTAGTGGTCGAGTTGGGCCTGGTGGAGGGCCTGACGGTGGTGTAGCTCCAGCCGCAGCAGCTCGCGGGGCATTTTGTGGCCGATCAGCACTTTGACCAGCAGATCTTCCCGCATCCGGGTGGGTTCGGTAGGTTCGGCATACCAGTCGGTGAGTGTCGTCCAGCCTACGTCTGTGATGTGGTAGACCTTTTTGTCGGGTTTGCCGGTCTGGGCTACTTTTTCAGCGCTCACCCAGCCCTGGGACTCCATTTTCGAAAGCTCCCGGTAGACCTGCTGCTGGGTCGCCTTCCAATAGCAGCTCAGCCCTTCGTCGAAGCGCTTGCTGATGTCGTAGCCGCTGTCGGGGTGCTGAGCCAGCAGCGCCAGGATGGTATGGGCTAGAGCCATAAAAATAATACATTGACATATCCAACATGTTGAGTATAACCTGTGGAGGTATAGCCAACATGTTGAATATCAGCTTGCTGGCTACGGCTTTTCTGGATACGCCTATGGTTTCCCCAGCATCTGATCCCGTCGCGAATTTCCGCTCTATCGCTAAGCGCTTTGACCGGCGTTGGTTTTGGCTGCTGCCCCTGCTGGCAGGAGCGGTGCTGATAGCGCCGAAAATAATCTCTAAACCGGCGGCTGAAACCTCAGCCCCGGTTGAAGTTCTGCCCGTGCAGACTCAAATCTTAGACCCGGCTAGCGAATATCAGGTCGAGCGGACCTACACCGGCGAGATCACGGCTCGGCGCAGCAGCGAGCTGGGGTTTGAGCAGGCCGGGACGCTAGTGAAAGTGCTAGTGGAGGAGGGCGATACGGTCGCGGCGGGCGATCCCATTGCCCGCTTGGATACCCGCAGCCTACAGACCCAGCGTCAGCAGCTGGAAGCCCAGCGACGACAGGCGCTCGCCCGGGCTCAGGAACTCCAGCGCGGCCCGCGCCAGGAAGACATCGCCGCTGCCGCCGCTGCCGTGCAAGACCTCCAGGCCCAGGTCGATTTGGCTCGCCTCCAGCAGCAGCGGCGGGAAAATCTCTACGCCCAAGGCGCAATTTCCCAGGAAGAGCGGGATGAAAAGGCCTTCAACGCCAGTGCCTTGGAGAATCGGCTGAGCCAGGCCCAGAGCCAGCTCGATGAGCTAAAGGCCGGAACCCGGGTGGAGCAGGTGAACGCTCAGGATGCTGAGGTCGATCAGATTGACGCCAGCCTCAGCAGCGTTGACGTATCGCTTTCCAAAAGTACGATCTATGCCCCTTTTGACGGTCGGGTTTCGCAGCGGCTGATCGATGAGGGCACCGTAGTGGGCGCGGGTCAGGCCGTGGTGCGACTGGTGGAAGGCGAGGCGCTAGAGGCTCGCATTGGCGTTCCTGCCAATCAGGCCGACGCGATCGCGCCGGGCAGCCCGCAGACGGTTGAGGTCAACGGCCAGTTCTTTAGCGCTACCGTTACCGCGCTGCTGCCCGAGCTAGACGAAACTAGTCAGACGGTAACGGTCGTCCTGGCCCTGCCCGCCGAGGCTCAACCGACGATTGGGGCCACAGCGCGCCTGATATTGCAGGATCAGCAGTCCGAAACGGGCTACTGGCTACCGACGACTGCGCTGGTCGCAGGCGATCGCGGTCTCTGGTCGGCCTATGTGCTGACTGAGCCAGAGGAGCCAGCAGCCGATGGGCATCGGGTAGCTCGACGCGAGGTCGAAGTGCTCTACACCGAGGGCGATCGCGCTTTTGTCCGCGGCCTGCTCCAGCCGGGTGAGGAAGTCGTCACTAGCGGCACTCATCGCATTGTTCCAGGCCAGCTTGTGCAGAACCAAAATTGATTAAGTTCTACCATGTTTAACCTCTTTTTTCGCAACCGGCAGCTGCTGTTTCTCACCCTGACGCTGATTGTTGTATGGGGAATCTCGTCTTTCTTTACCCTGCCCCGGCTGGAAGATCCCGAAATTGTCCAGCGGGTTTCAACTGTTACTACGGTCTTTCCCGGCGCTAGCGCTGAGCGAGTCGAATCTCTGATTACCGATAAGATTGAAGAAGAACTCTCAGACATCGAAGAGATTGACGTCATCCGCTCTTCCTCCAGCCCTAGCCTCTCAGTGGTCACGGTAGAGCTAAAGGAGACCGTCGCTAACGTAGACCCGGTCTGGTCGCGGGTGCGCAGTCAGCTGGACGATGTGATTCCCCAGCTGCCCCCGGAGGCCAGCAAGCCTGAGTATGAAGACCAGGAAGTCAAGGCCAGCGCGCTGATTGTGGGGCTGACCTGGGAGCTGGATGCGCCGCTCAACTACGCCATTTTAGGGCGGGTGGCTGAAGCGCTGGAAAGCGAGCTGCGCAATCTGCCTGGAACGGACAGTGTCAAGCTCTTTGGCGAGCCGGATGAAGAGATTCGGGTGGAGATTAGCCAGGCCGACTTAGCTCGGCTGAACATTACGGCGCAGGGGCTGTCACAGCAGATTGCAGCCAGCGATGCCAAGGTCTCCGCCGGTGAGCTGCGCGGCGATGAGACGGAGCTGCTGTTTGAGGTCGATAGCGCGCTCGATTCGCTAAACCGGATTCGGACGATTCCGATTCAGGTTGGGAGCGGCGGTCAGGTTGCCCAGCTGGGGGACATTGCCCTGGTGACTAAAGGCGTGCAGACGCCCGTCTCTGACCTGGCGCTGGTAGACGGGCGGCCCGCCATCGTGCTCTCTGCCACGGTGGAGGCTGACTACCGAGTGGACCTGTGGGCGGAGCAGGCGCGGCAAACCCTAACGGCGTTTACCGCCGAACTGTCAGAAGGGTTGGGGCTGCATACTGTGCTCGACCAGAGCCACTATGTGCAACAGCGGCTCAACGGCGTGGTGGGCAATCTGATTTTGAGTTCTGGCCTGGTGATTGGGGTTTCGCTGCTGATCCTGGGCTGGCGCTCGGCCCTGATCGTTGGAACGGCGCTGCCGCTATCGGTGCTAATGGTGTTCGGCAGCATGAAGGGGCTGGGCATTCCGCTGCACCAGATGTCGGTGACGGGGCTGATCATTGCCCTGGGGCTGCTGATCGACAATGCCATCTTGGTGGTGGACGAGGTGCGTTCGCACCTCCAGAGCGGCAGCCGTCCGGCAGCGGCGGTGGGTGACACGGTGAAGTATCTGGCGGTGCCGCTGCTGGCTTCGACCCTGACGACGGTGCTGGCGTTTGTGCCGATTGCCACCTCACCCGGCGGTACGGGTGAATTTATCGGCACGATTGGCACCACCGTCATCCTGGCCCTGCTGAGCTCGCTGGCGCTATCGCTGACGGTGATTGCAGCCCTAGCTGGGCTAGTCTATCGCTGGCGACCTCTGCTATCCGCCAGCGGCTGGTGGGTTGGCGGCTGGGCCAATGCGCAGCTTTCCCGGCTGTATGAGCGCAGCCTGCGGGCGGTATTGCGGCGGCCCGTCTGGGGCGTAGCGCTGGCTTTGGTGCTGCCCGCGATTGGCTTTGTGCAGTTTGCCAGCCTGCCGCAGCAGTTCTTTCCGCCGACAAATCGGGACCAGTTTCAAATCGAGCTAGAGCGACCGACGACTAGCGCGATCGCGCCCACCCGCGAGCAGGCCCTGCAAATTCGCGAGCTGATTCGTCAGCATCCCGCCGTCAGCAATGTCCATTGGTTCTTAGGCAAGAGCGCCCCGTCGTTTTTTTACAACGTCACCGGCAGCCGTCGCAACGCCGCTGACTACGCCCAGGGCATCGTTCAGCTCAGCTCAGCGCAAACTATCCGTCAGATCATCCAAACCCTCCAGCAGCAGCTAGATGCAGCTTTCCCCGACGCTCAGATTCTGGTCATGCAGCTGGAGCAGGGGCCGCCCTTTGACGCGCCGCTGGAAGTGAGGCTCTACGGCCCAGATATCGAGCAGCTCAGAAGTCTGGGCAACCAGCTGCGGCTGCGGCTGTCCCAGTTCCCGGCGGTGACTCACACTCGGGCCACGCTCACCGAGTCAGCCCCGAAGCTGGCACTGGCGGTCGATGAAGCGGCAGCCCGGCGGGTGGGGTTGGACAACGGCGCGATCGCGGCTCAGCTCAGCACGCTGCTCGACGGCAGCCTGGGCGGCTCTGTTCTAGAAGCGACTGAAGACATTCCAGTGCGGGTCCGCCTGCCCGATGCTGAACGAGGCAACCTGGACCGGATTGCCTCACTCGACCTGCTGACCCCGAGTGGCAGTACCGTGCCCCTTTCAGCCGTAGCTTCGGTATCTCTAAGGCCAGAAATTAATACTATCGCCCGACGCAATCAGCAGCGGGTCAATACGGTGCAGGGCTTTATCACCGCCGGCGCGCTGCCCAGCACGGTGCTGGCCGAGTTCCAGACAGCGCTGGAGACCAGCGGCTTTGAGCTGCCTGCGGGCTATCGGCTAGACTACGGCGGTGAGGCCGACGCCCGGGGCACTGCCGTCGCCAATCTGCTCTCTACAGTGGGCGTCTTGTTAATCTTAATGACGGCGACGCTGGTACTGTCGTTCAACTCCTTTGCCCTGGCCGGGCTGCTGGCGGCGGTCGCGATCGCGGCGGTCGGGCTAGCCGCCATGGCGCTCTGGCTGTTTGATTCTCTTTTCGGCTTCACCGCCATCCTGGGCACGCTGGGGCTGATTGGCCTGGCAATCAACGACTCGATCGTGGTGCTGGCAGCGCTGCAAGATGACCCCCTGGCTCGGCTAGGAGATGTGGCGGCCACGCAGCAGGTGGTGCTCAAGGCAACCCGCCATGTGGTGGCAACCACGCTCACTACAATTGTTGGATTTGTGCCGCTGATGCTCGACCCCACCGGATTCTGGCCGCCGCTGGCGATCGCGATCGCGGGCGGCCTGGGCGGTGCTACCCTGCTGGCGCTCTACTTCATTCCCTCAGCCCATCTGCTGCTCTTGAATTTCTCCAAAAAGCGGCCTGACTTTAGGCCAGCCGCGTGATGCGGTGGTCGAAAATAGCAGGCTGACGTTAGAGGAAGTCATCAGGATTGAGGCCCTGTGCTCTGAGCCGGGCCTTGAGTGCCGCCAGCTCAGCTGCTACATCGTTTGCCCTTTGCTGTTCAGCTTCTGCCTGCTGCCTAGCCAGCTCTTCTCCGGTAGGCAGCCATTGACCGTCTTCGCCGTACCAGCGCAGCCATCGCCGCTCAGATTGCTGGTGAGTGCCGGGCCGGTAGGTGCCGTACCATAGCCCCAAACCCAATTTTAGCTCCGGTATCCAAAGGCGATGGTTGGGCAGCGCCTGTCGCTGATACTGGCCTGCTTCTAGCTTGAATACCCTAAGTTCGTTGATATAGCGATTGAATACAACATAGTAGGGCACCTGTAAAATCTGCTCGTAAACTGTCCACTTCGTAGGCGGACCGCCCGGCTGAGCCGTTGTTTCACCCAGATCTTCGGCTTCTGTCCCGGGTGAAATCAGCTCGACGATGATAAAGGGATTCACCGCTTCCTGCCAGGCGACATAGCTCAGTCGCAGATCCTGCTGCTCTCCATATAGGAAAGGAATCCCTACTGCCAGAAACCAATCAGGCCGCTTGTGCCAGAGGCGGTTGTCTGGGTCGTAGTAGATATTTAAATCGCTGGCCGTAAAATATTCGCCCTCGGTATAGTCCTGTAGCCTCAGCGTCTCGCTTAGAAATTGGGGCTGCAAGTCGTGATAGGTGTCGGGCAAACCGGGCTCCTCAGGAAACTCACTCGGCAGATCGTACATCGTCGGCAGCAGATGACGAGGCACCCGAGGAGGCCTCGTGGGGTTGAGGAGGCGATCGCTTGGTCGAGTAAAGGTCACGGGTATCACCTGGCGCTGCTTCCCAATTATACGAAACTCTGAGCAGGCAAATTTTACCTGGCAAACGCTAGGGGCAGCCCCCTGCTTTAGCGCCCCCTCTAAGTCATCTCAGGCTGCTTCCCGGAGGACATACCCAACGCCTCGAACGGTTTGAATCAGTCGAGGGTCGTCGTCACCGGCTTCTAGCTTTTGTCGCAGGTAGCGAATGTAAACCTCGATGCGGCTATTATAACAGGCACGGCTAGGGCATCTCGAAACGCTGGATGTTTTGATTTAGCTGAATCAGCCGACAAGTGCATTGGTAACCAAACAGAATGGCCAATACTACAGATGTCTGTTGCCCGTGGTCAGAAGCGCTTATGGGATTCACCGGCAGTCAGGTGCCTTTTGGAGGGAGCATCAGACCAGCCGGTCAGCAATTTTGCCGCGAACGGCTGAAATGGCCACGCTGCGGGGTGAGGCAAGATAGTTTTGGGCGCTGGGGTCGCCGCTGCGGCCTTTGAAATTGCGGTTGGTGGCATAGATGCCCACTTCGGCCTTGCCCAAGACGCCTTGGCCTGCGTTGATACAAGCCCCGCAGCCGGATTTCAAGACCTGCCCTCCGGCCGTGCTAAAGGTGTCCAAATAGCCTAGCGACTCGGCCTGCTGCCGTATCTCTTGAGAGGCCGGGACCACAAACAGGCTGACTTCTGGGGCCACCCGCTGGCCTTTGAGCACAGCGGCGGCCTGGGCTAGGTCAGAGAGTTTACCGCCGGTGCAGGAGCCGATAAAGGCTCGGGTAATCGGGACTTCCTTCAGGTCGGCAATCTGCATCACCTGGTCTGGCTTGGGCGGGCAGGCAACCTGCGGTTTTAGTTCGCTGAGGTCAAAGCTGTAGGTTTGGACGTATTCGGCGTCGGGGTCACCCACGATCGCGCTCCAATCCGCCTTCGTCCGCGATTCCAAATAGGCTCGGGTCACCGCGTCCACCGGCATCAGGCCGCAGACCGCGCCGCACTCCACCGTCATATTAGACAGGGTCATCCGCTCATCCATATTCAGCTGAGCGATGACGCTACCGCCAAACTCAATCACCTTGCCTGTCGCGCCGTCACAGCCGAGCTCGCCCAGAATAAACAGCATAATATCCTTGGCGCTAAGCTCGGGCGGCAGCGTTCCAGAAAGCTCAATCCGTAGCGTCTCGGGTACCCGTATCCACAGCTCTCCGGCAGCAAAGATACTGGCCATATCGGTGGTGCCAACGCCTGTGGAGAAACAGCCTAGCGCGCCGTAAGTACAGCTGTGAGAATCCGTTCCCGCGATCACCATGCCCGGACGAATGAATCCCCGCTCCGGCAGCAGCACATGGCAAATTCCCGCCGCCTCGCCGGGAGAAACAATATCGAACAGATGGCAGCCCTGTTCCTGAGCAAACTCCACCATCTGCTGCCGCATCTGCTCCGCTCCGGAGTCGGGACGAATTTCGCTAATTTGGATGAAATGGTCGGCTACCAGCACCACCCGGTCGGTATCCCATAGCCGCGCCTTAAGGCCAAACTGCCGATGGAAAAGCTGGGCGACGGGACCCGCGATCGCGTCGTGAGACATGGCTAAATCAACCCGAGCGAAAACAACTTCCCCCGGCCGCACATAGCGATTGCCAGAAGCCCGCGCCAAGAGCTTTTCAGCCAGCGTCATTGGGCGTGCAGCGGTCTGGCTGGGCGGCAGTTGCAGCTGCTGGTTCAGCCTTTTTTGAGTCAGCGGCAGCAGTCCCCCCGCGGCTAGCAGCGCAGTTACGACCGGTGAGGAAGCGGTTTTAGCTTCGCCGATCTGTTCCAAAGGCAGGCCAATGTTCAAACTGTTGCGATAGAAAATCTCAGCAAAAGACTTAGCCCGCACCAGCTCAATGCCAGCGGCTTTGATCGCAATTGGCGCAAACTCGCGGCTGGAGCCGCAGCCAAAGTTGTTGCCCGCCTCAATCACCCGATAGTTGGAGAGCTGCCCCGCGCCGATCAGATGTTCAAAGGCGTAGTGGGCGAGATAGGCCGGGTCGGCGTTGGTGCCGCGCTGGGCCGGGATGATGTCGTCGGTGTTGATGTCGTCGCCGAGGTGGAGGGTGGGCATGGGGGTAGTG
>NZ_JADEXG010000147.1 GCF_015207255.1 Vasconcelosia minhoensis LEGE 07310 | reverse complement strand
AGGGTGGTGATAGCGCTCGTATTCAAGTGCGCTAATGTCGGCTTCGCTGAACTCTAGTTGAATCATGACCGCGGTGTCTTTTGGGTGGGCTAACTCAATTTCACCATGACTATAGAATTAGTTCAAGCCCGAACCGGCTAGAGTATAGCTCCCTCTCCCCCGGGGAGAGGGCCGGGGTGAGGGCCGCGAGACATGCACAAATGGTTAAGTTATTTAATTCTCGATCCTTAGCTTCAGCTGCAAAGACGGACCCAAAGGTCTATTCCTAAGCGTAAAGACGAGCTGCATCCAATGCTAGCCATCGGTCGCTTCAGGAGGCAAGTACTGGTCGAAGCGATGCATCAGGTCGAGCAGTTCTTCCTGGCTGGGCTGTCGGCCATCCTTAGTGAGTTCGGCCAGTCCCTCAAAGTACTGTTCGCGGGAGTCGGCTGGGCAGAACATAATCAGTAGCTTCGCCCGCACTGAGCCGGGATTTGAGAACCCGTGGGACGTATTTTCGGGTACCAGCATCAGCGCGCCGGCTTCTGCCGCAATTCGCTCCTGATTGAGCACCAGTTCTACATGGCCTTCGACGACGTAGAAAATTTCCGTGAGCTGCTTGTGAATGTGGGGGCTGGCTCCGTCGGTTTCCGGTGCCATGACAAACTCAAACAGCCCGAAGTGATTGTGGGTGTCTTTGCCCGTCACCTTAAAGGTGCAGGTACTGGTGCGAATCTGGACTGAGCGACCTTCGCCGGGCTGTAAGATCAGGGGTAGAGACATCAGAGAATCCTCTCACTACCTACTTACTACCCGGAAAAGGTGCAATGCTCAAGCCGCTAGGGTTGGATAATCGACATAGCCTTCGCGGTCATGGGTGTAGAACGTATCTGGGTCGGCCTCATTCAAGGGTGCATCTTGCTTGAATCGCTTGACCAGATCGGGATTGGCGATAAAGGGAACGCCGTAGGCGATCGCGTCTGCCTCACCCTTCCGAATCGCCTCTGCCCCCAGCTGGGCATCATATCTGCCGTTCCACGCCGCCACCGCTGCCTCAGTCACCTCGATTTAAAACCGCGCCCGATATCGATTAGCCCCGGATTACAATAACGGTTCGTCCGCTGGGGGCGGTGTCTGAAGTTGTTGTTGTTCGCTCTGCGATCGGAGGAAGTCCTAGCCGCTGATCAAAAATAACCAGCCAGCCCCGATCCAGGCTGAGGCCAGCCAGATATTTATCCAACTGAGTTAACCCTGCCGTTAGCGGATCGGGTCTGCCCTCACGCCATACCTTCAGCTCCATGGCGATGGTGGCGGCTGCATAGCGCAGGCAAAGATCCATGCGATCGCTACCTATCGCGTATTCCCGTTCTAGCGTGCCACCGCCATTCACTACCCGATGCAGAAACGCCATCAGCACCAGGTGAGGTGCGATCTCGGGGTAAGGAGCGCTGCGCAGGAGCGGCTGCCCGTGCTGTCGCCAGAACTGTAAAAAGGCTTGCAGCAGCGCTTCTGGACTCAGCTCACCCGCTGAAGATAGCCAGGTCGGAGCAATCTGAGGTAGGGAAGCCATCGGCGTCACCGTTAGGAACAAGGATTGAATAACTTACGTAACTAAGGTTATTGTGGGCGAGCGACATAGTTCCACTGAGGCAGGTATTCATCGAAGATGATGGGCATCTGCTCTCGAAACGCCTTGGTGGCTTTTCTGCCGGTCTCATAGACCGCATCAATAATCGTAGCAACGACCTTCAGTCCGGTCTTGGTAGAGGCTTGTGCTATCAGGTCTCTAACCATCTCAACCGAGTCAAAGATGACGCCTTCACAGGCCCGTGAGACATGAGGAAACAATCGATGCTCGATAGGATTGTACTTGGAGGTGTAAGGCGGATAGTGAGCAATGCGAATCTCAATGCCGAGGTCATTGGCCTATTAGGCGACAGTGGAGTAGTCGGGTAGCAAAAGTCGGTTGACGGGTTTAGCCGAACCAGCGTGAGACAGGACGGCAGCGTCAGCGCCATTTGGAGACGGTTGCAATCAGGCAAAAAAAAGGGCAC
>NZ_JADEXG010000019.1 GCF_015207255.1 Vasconcelosia minhoensis LEGE 07310 | reverse complement strand
TACCCATGTTTTGAACTTGTTAGGGTGACGATACATGGCTCTGGGCTCTGCCGCAGAGCTTTTTGTTTGTTGTGCTTATTGATACATCCTTGCCAAGCGCTTTTTGTCCCGCTTTAAGTTGATACCCCATCCCACTTTTGCAATAAGCACAAATGCCTAACGCTTAAGTCCTTGTATCAGCAGCTTTGAAAAGCTGTCTCAAATTTGGACTTACAAGACTGGGATGCACTCAGAAGAAACGGCGTTCAAGAATCGCATCGCCAATCTCTGGACTCGCATCGGCTACGTTGCCCTAATGCCCAACACCGGCATCGAGACGCTACGCCTGAAGAGCGCAAGCGGCTGCTCGACTTTGAGGAGAACTTGCTGGCAGCCACGGCGCTGACGGACCGAGTTTAGGGGCTATGGGTTAAAGGAAGACGCGCTGCTGCTCGGGGAAATGGCGCAGTTAGGACGGGTCTATGCGGCACTCAACCCGCAGCTGAAGGAAAAGCCTGCTGAGGGTGGCTCAGCACCTCCACCCCTGCCGCCGGAGAAGCCCGATGCGCTGCTGCTGACGACCACTTACAGCTATCTGGCTGAAGACTATGTGGCAATCGAGTCACGCCTGAAGCAGCTGGGCTACAACGTCATCACCAAGAACTCTGGCGACTTTACTCAGGCCGATGTCGATGGCATGGAGCTAATCGTCGCAGCGGACTACAGCGGCCCGATTAAGCTCGACTTTGCTGGTCTGGAGATGCCGGTCGTGGTCCTCGATAACCGCAAGCTTGACCCGCTGGCGCTGGCGGCTGCCTCGAAGGCGGTCGTATCGGGGCCGGTGTGGATTGATGCGCCAGGCTACCTGACGACTGAGCGGTTCATGGGTGAGCTGGTGCTGAGCAAAGAGGATGTGCTAGATAGGACGATGACTTTGCTCAACCCGACGACGCTTGACCTCAACGTCGGTGTCAAGTCGTTCTTGGGCGGGCTGAGCTATTCGCCGATCTATGCCAGCGTGCAGGAAGGTTCGCTCTTGAGCGGGCAGGCAAGCGATGGACGACGGGTGGCGTTCATTGGCTTTGTGGATTCGTTTGCCTACCTGAACGATGCGGGCTTGCAGGCTTTTGATGCCGGGGTCAAGTGGTCTGCTAATTTGAAAGAACCGGAGGAACCAAATGAGCCAAAAGTACCGGAAGTACCAAGCGGAGGCACAGATACCGAATTTGACTACAACTTCTTCCTAAGCACACTTTGGCGTTCTGAAGGTAAAGAGGCTTTTGATAAAGCTACTGCTGAACTGGACACACTTTTAGATGAGTTCAACAGCTCTGATGAGATAGTTGAATGGCTCAACTTTGAGCAGATCTTGCTGAACGCACTAGGCCAAGACGCTGAAACAAAAGAAGCATTTTCAGACGAAAAAGTTGCAGTTAGATATGCTGACTGGGCTGTTCTGTACTCACAAGCAAAACTTCAAGAAAAGCCCTACGTCATTGCAAATGATATTGGTCTGTTTGACGACCTCTGGAATGCTCGCAACTCAAGCTTCGGAGAAAATCTGCAAGTTAGCATATCTGAAATGCTCAAACAGTCTGTAGAAATAGCCCAAAGTATAATTCCACAACCTGACCCAACTGCTTGCGCATTCATTGACTGCTCAGATACAGAAGTTCCACGTGTAGTGCAGGATATTGGCATCGGAGTAGCAGCTTTTCTGATCACGATACCTTTCCCAGTTGTTGGGGTCGTTCTCGGTGGCCTTTCGGCAGGATTAAACATTGGCCAGGCAATAACAGGTGAAGACCTTGCTGGCAATGAACTAACTTTAAGGGAGCGGATTGAAAAAGCCACGACAGGTGTTGCTGAAGGTACGTTGGAGTTAATAGCTCTTTCTGAAGGCCGCAGACTATTCTCTAGCGTTGTTGAGCGACTGAGAGGATTATCTCGCACAGGCGAACTAACTGAGGAAACTGCATCGATAGCTGTCAGAGATGCACTCAGTAGAGTTGACGATATTTTAGGATATCCGACAAGAAGTTTAGGCGCTGAGTTCAATAACCTTGAAGTAGTTCTGAGAGCTGACCCTGAGCTGGTTACAGACCTGGGTCAGCGGATAGGTACGAATCGATTTTCAGCAGGCGACATTGCTAGAATTCGTCGTGCTCCTGAAGGAGTTGCTCCTGAGAGCGGTATCGTTTTTCTAGAGATTGGAACGACAAGAGCCGAGGCTAGAGCTCTTGGTAGGGAAGGAGGAGCTGGATTACGCCATATACTAGAAGAGCATGCAAGGGATTTTGCCAACGCAAATCCTCCAATTCCAGTTGAGAAGATTCCTGATGCCGTAATGGTTGCAGTGACTGAGGGACAAGTAGTTGGAAGGCAAGGTGCTAGTAGAAACATTTATGAATTCTTTTTCGAAGGAAGAAGGCACAGGATGGCGGTTGAGGTAGGGAGTAATGGATTTATTGTTGGAGCCAATCCAAGAGAACTACCATGAAGTATGCTAAAGTCACGATGTTTAACTGAGCAATAGTTTATTTTGGGAGGTTTTCTCAAAGATCTCGCGCTTAGCATTGAATTAAACAAACCATCTGGAGGAGTTGCTAGAATGTCACGGAGAATTAAGCTACAGGCCGATTATAGTTCTTCACCGCTTTGGGATGTAGATAACCCAGATAATCTTTCGCTAGAAACTTTCAATCTGTCCGATGAGCTACGCGCTCGTTTGGAAAGGTGGGCTGAAGAGTATGACCAAAGGCTAAATCGAGATAATCCGGGTGATAAGACCCCTGCTCCACCTGAAGTCATAAAAGCTGTAAAAGCAAGGGCGAAAGCCTTTGATAAAGAGGGAGCTCTTATGTGGCTTGAGCTACGAAAAGAGCTGAAGGGGGAGTACGAGGTTGGCTATTTTTTAAGTGGTTATGGTATACTCACCGATCCAAAGGAGCTTGAGCAGTTTGATTTCTGGAAGTCGTAGCTATTCTGACGAGGCCAATTCTTTCGCCGTAGTAAGGTCTTGCTCAACTGACTGGCGGAAGACTATGTCGCTATCGAGTCACGCCTGAAGCAGCAGGGCTACAACGTCATCACCAAGAACTCCGAGGAGTTTACCTGGTTCGATGCTGAAGGCATGGAGCTGATTGTCGCTGCTGACTATAGCGGTCCCATCAATCTCGAATTCGCAGGTCTACAGGTGCCGGTCGTAGTTCTCGATAACCGTAAGCTCGATGACCAAGCGCTAGCCGCTGCATCGAAGACGGTCGTATCGAGTCCAGTGTGGATTGATGCCTCTGGCTACCTGGGTGCCGAACACTTCGAGGGTGAGCTAGTACTGCGCAAGGAAGATGCACCGGATCAGACCGTGACTTTGGTGAATCCGACGACAGTTGACCTGAACCTGAGCGTCAAGTCGTTCTTAGGCGGGCTGAGCTACTCGCCCATCTACACCAACGTGCAAGAAGATGCGTACTATGACGGGCAGGTGCCTGAAGCACGGCGGGTGGCATTCATTGGCTTTGTGGACGACGATGCGAGACAAGCGTGCCCCGGGTTGTTCGGCTAAGTCAGCTGAAAAAGTCCCCGCTCAAGGCTATCGACTCCAAGCCCAGCTGGAGCGCCAAGCTAAGACGGAAGACCATTGAAATGGTCTATACCCTGGCCGAACGCAAGCTGCGCCAAGCCCTTGAGACGCATCACCAAACTGTCCTCGACTAGCGCAAACGCCCTACTGCCAATCCGACGTTTCGCTGGATTATGCAAAGGTGTCAAGGCATTCATCGCGTCTTCATTGATGGCCGGCGGCTGATCAGCAATCTCGATGATGAGCGCCGTCGGATTATTCATCTCCTTGGCCCTCCTGACGAGCGCTATTACTATGCCTCTCCTTAATTGTTTATCAACCTGCGGAATGTAGGTTACTCAATTGTGGTTTGGCGTCTGATGTGGCTGACTTACCACGCCAGAGTTGCCCCAGATGACGCTTGTGACGCCATCTTGAAAACCCCAGAATGGCGATTGCTCAGGCGTCGGTTTGAGCCGAAAAACCGTTCCAAAAAGCCGCCTATTGTCCGTCAGGCGGTGCGCTGGATTGCCCAACTCGGTGGCTTCTTAGCTCGCAAGCGAGATGGTGAACCGGGCTTGAAGACGCTTTGGTGCGGATTGGGAGTGCTCCATCATTTGCTCGAAGGTGTGCAACTCGCCGCCAAACGCTGACCCCCATCCCCATCAGGACGCCTTTTGCCTAATGATGGGTAGAAAGAGCGGGCATTAAGCGTTTGAAGCAGAGATGGGTAAAAAATAGATAGCCAACCGCAGCGCCGTCTTACCTCAGTTTTTGACCTGGGTAAACCAGGTGGGAACCAAGGCCACTGGCTTATAGTTTCCGAGAACAAGCCCGGTATACTGCCGCCAGGGCATCTCAGTCCCCTTAAGTGAAAAGCATAGATCAGAAAACGTTGTTGGCAGTCACCAACGCCGCAGTTGGACTGCCAACATCATAGCGAACCTCGACCGCCAAGCGGCAAGGGGGAAATGATAGATAAGCTTAGAGGGTACCGGGCTGAGCGATTAAAAATTCAAATTTAAGCCGGGGTTGGATACCAGAGAGACTCGACCGTTTGAATCAGCGCATCTATGTCAGCTCGGGGCTGCGCCCTGTCTGTAACCAGGGTCACATGGCCCAGCTTGCGACCCGGTCGCGACTGGGTTTTTCCATACCAGTAGACATGGGCATTGGGCAGGGCCGCGATCGCGCTTCGCTGTTCAGCATAGTCCCCGGTTGCCGTTTCATAGCCTAGCAGGTTCACCATCACCGCCTCAGCCCAGGTCATCTCGACGCTGCCCAACGGCAGGCCGCAGACCGCCCGCAGCTGCTGCTCAAACTGGGACGTTTCACAGGCATCCAGCGTATAGTGGCCCGAATTGTGCGTTCGGGGCGCAATTTCGTTGATTAGCACCTGCTGCTCAGCGGTGAGGAAAAGCTCAATCCCAAACAGCCCGACGACGCCCAGGGTGCTGAGTAGCCGAGTCGCAATCTGCTCAACCTGCTGCGCCACCGTCACCGTCACCGCCGCCGGGGCAATCACCCGCTGGCAGACCTGGTTGACCTGCTGGGTTTCTACGACGGGATAGACCCGGACTTCGCCGGAACGCGATCGCGCTGCCATCACGGCTAGCTCCTGCTCAAAGGGAACGAAGGCTTCTAGCATCAGCGGCGGGTAGCCCAGCTGCTGCCAGGTTGCCGCCACGGCGTCAGCATCTTTTAGAATGAAGGTTCCCTGACCGTCGTAGCCGTGGCGGCGAGTTTTTAAGACCAGGGGCAGACCGACTGCGGCGATTCGGGCGGCAAGTTCAGGCAGGTCAGCCTTGCCGTCTAAAGCGACGAAGGGTGGCGTCGGCAGGCCGATCTTTTGGCAGTATTGGCGCTGGTCATATTTGTCGAGCAATGGGGCCAGGCAGTCGAGCTGGGGGTAGAAGCAATCCAGGGATAGCGATCGCAGCCCCGGCAGGTCAATAAATTCGTTTTCAAAGGTAATGACGTCGCACTGTTTAGCCAGCCGGGCCGTGGTGGCGATGTCCGTAATTGGGGCGAGGAGGGTTTGAGCTGCGATCGCCACCGCCGGGTCATCGGGCTTGGGCGTCTGCACCCACAGGTCGATGCCTAGATATTCTGCTGCGGCAGCCATCATCCAGGCTAGCTGGCCGCCGCCGATGACGCCGACTCGAATGTTTCTAGCGGGTTCACCGGATGCTGCCATGGTTTAGGCCCTGATTACCAAACCCTATTGTTTCATACCCGCCTTACCGGGCGACAAATGCGCAAAAAAAAGCCCGACCAGGTCGGACTTGGGTTCCATAGAGATTAAAAGTTGAATTTAGAGCGGGTTTTATAGCGGTGTTAAAGGGTCGGGAGCTAATACTCACCGGGCCGCCCAGCCTAGAGCATTTCTGCGAAAGAAACGCGCCCATGCGGACTAACCATGCAGTAACGATAGTCATCTAATCTCAGCCTGACTGTTATATAGATGACAGTTTTTGCTTTTTGTTAGCTTTAGCCCGCGCTTATGTGGCAATCCGCTCTTCGATCACCCGATCGATCAGACCATACGCTTTGGCCTCTTGAGCTGACATAAAGTTGTCGCGATCGGTATCCTTCTCGACCTGCTCGACCGGCTGGCCCGAATGCTCAGCCATCAGCTCGTTCAGCTGGCGTCTGACCTGGATAATGCGAGTCGCCTCGATCTCAATGTCGGTGGCCTGCCGCCGCCCGACGCCGCCTAACGGCTGGTGGATCATAATCCGCGAGTGGGGTAGGGCCAAGCGCTTACCCTTGGTGCCTGCCGTCAGCAGAAAGGCCCCCATCGAAGCGGCCAGGCCAACGCAGATGGTGACGACTTCTGACTTGATGTGCTGCATCGTGTCGTAGATCGCCATCCCCGCCGTTACCGAGCCGCCCGGCGAGTTGATGTAGAGGTAGATCGGCTTGGAGGGATCGTCCGAGTCTAGATAGAGCATGTAGGCGACGATGGCGTTGGCAATGCCGTCATCGACTTCTTCGGTGAGAAAGATGATTCGCTCGCGAAAGAGCCGTTCGTAAATGCTAATCCACTGCTCGTAGGAGCTGCCGGGGAGGCGGTAGGGGACGCTGGGAGTTCCGATAGGCATGGGTCTAGTGGGTAAAGAGTAAAGAGGGCAGGGAGTGATCGAGTGATCGAGTTGGGGAGTGATGGGGTAGTCAGGGCTTGGTTCCCATGCCCTGACAGAATGACGGGTGATGGGAAAGAGTAACAGGGGAAGGTCAGGTAGCAATCGCGGTTGGGGTTTCGACTACCCGGTCGATCAGGCCGTAGTCTTTGGCTTCCTGGGGCGATAGGTAGAACATGCGCTCCATATCTTTGGCGATGCGGTCTTTGGGCTGGCCGGTGGTTTCAGCCAGAATATCGAGCACTAGGGACTGCTTGGCAAGTACCTCTTGGGCATTCAGCTGAATATCTGTAGCCTGTCCCTGGGAGAGGCTTTGGGGATGGGTGAGGGCAATGCTGGCGTGGGGCAGCGCCGCTCGCTTACCTTTGACGCCAGCCGATAGCAGCACTGCCGACATGCCAACGGCCTGGCCCAGACAAATCGTCACCAGCTCCGACTTGATGTGCTGTAGGGTGTCGTAAATTGCTAGCCCAGCCATAATCGACATCATGCCGACGGTGTCGTCTGCCATGCCCGCCATTACCGGGTCGCCGATGGAGTTGATATAGAGATAGATCGGCTTAGTCGAGTCGTCGGAGTCTAGATAGAGCATGGCCGAAACTAACGAGTTGGCCAGACTGTCGGTCAGGGGCTGATTCAAAAAGAGAATCCGCTCCTGACTCATCCGGGTAAAGATATTCACCCACTGCCAGGCGCGGCTGCCCGGCAGATTGTAGGGAACGCGTAAAACGCCGTCAACAGGCATAGTTAAAAATCGCAGATAGGTTAGGCAACGCCAGCGGGAATTTGCTTCGGTAGTTCTTTAGTACTTTCCAGAACCCGATCAATCAGGCCGTATTCTTTGGCCTCTGGCGGCGTTAGGTAGAACATCCGATCGGTGTCCTTATCCAACTTTTCGGGCGTCTGGCCCGTATTGCGAGACAGAATGTCCAGCGCTGCTGTCTTATTGGCCAGTACTTCTTTGGCCCGAATCTGAATATCTGTAGCCTGGCCCCGAGCGCCGGTGCGCGGCTGGTTCAGGACGATCGTCGCGTGGGGCAGGCTGGCCCGCGAGCCCTTGGTGCCAGCGGAAAGGATCATCGCTGCGGTGCCCATAGCCTGGCCCAGACAGATGGTGTGAACCGGAGGACGAATATAACTAAGCGTGTCGCAGATGGCAAAGGCTTCGGTTTCAAATCCGATTGAGTCGCCGGTATACCAGGAAGTGCCCGTAGAGTTGATGTAGAAGAAAATAGGCTTGTCGGGATCGTCAAACTCTAGGTAGAGCAGCTGGGCGATAATCAGCTTGGTGACATCGACTCCCATCTGCCGCTTGAAGTCGTCTGACGAAACCAGTGGCGTCCCCAGATAAACAATCCGCTCCTTGAGCAGCAGGGATTGCAAATCGGGCGGCGGCGTCCGGTAGGACGCGTCTCCGTAATAGGGGGCCTGGACGGCCTTAATCGGGGAACTCATATGCGGCTTTCTACGGTTGCACTATGCTTTCCATAGTAGCTTGTAGGAGAACTGGCCTGTCGCTCAGGGCGGTGGCGGATAACCCCACCCGTGGACTCGTTCAGACTTGCTTTAACTGCCGCTTGAAACTGCCAGGAGATGATCAGCTATGAATGTGGGTCTAGAGTGGGCGCTCAGCGACTCCCATATTCCCTCAGGCCAGGCCAGCAGCCAGCGCCAGCTGGCGGTATCGGTGTCGGCCCTGCCAGCGGCGGATAGCCACCGGGCACCCCTCAACCTCTGCCTGGTGCTCGACCGCAGCGGCTCAATGGGCGGTTCGCCGCTGCAGACGGTAAAGCAGGCGGCCCGCCAGGTAATTGACCGGCTCTCGCCGCGCGATCGCATCTCCATCATCAGCTTTGACCACCGGGCCGAAGTGCTGGTGGAAAATCAGCCCGTCCAGGACCCGGCGGCAATCGGCCAGCAGCTGGATAAACTCAGGGCCGGGGGCGGCACCGCGATCGACGTCGGCCTCAAGGCAGGCATTACAGAAGTTGCCAAGGGCAAGCAGGATGCGGTCTCGCAGATCTTTCTGCTGACCGATGGCGAAAATGAGCACGGTGACAACGACCGCTGTCTGCGGCTGGCCCAGGTGGCGACCGAGTACGGGCTGACCCTGAGCAGCCTGGGCTTTGGCGACCACTGGAATCAGGACGTGCTGGAGCAGATTGCCGACGCTGGGGGTGGCAGCCTCAGCTACATTCAGCAGCCCGAGGCGGCGATCGCGACCTTTAGCCAGCTATTCACCCGTGCTCAGTCGGTGGGGCTGACCAATGCCTACCTCACCCTGTCGCTGCTGCCCGGCGTGCGGCTGGCCGAGCTCAAGCCGGTGGCCCAGGTGCTACCCGAGACGGTCGAGCTGGCGGCGATTTTGGAGGCCAATCAGGCGACGGTGCGGCTTGGCGACCTAATGGCCAAGCCCCGGGTAGTGCTGGTCAACTTCTACATTGACCAGCAGCCCCCCGGCCAGCAGATGATTTTGCAGCTCCAGGTGCAGTACGACGACCCGACCCAGGGCGCTACCGGCCTCCAGTCTGATCTGGCGTTTGTCCAGGTGCTGGCGCAGGAGTACTATCAGCCGACGGTCAACCCCGAGGTGCAGGCCCATATTTTTGCCCTGGCCAAGTATCGCCAGACCCAGATTGCCGAGTTCAGGCTGCAGGCAGGCGACCGGCAGGGAGCGTTAACGCTGCTCCAGTCGGCAGCTCAGACGGCCCTGCAGATGGGCGACCAGAATGCCGCGACGGTTTTGCAGGAAAACGTCACCCGGCTGCAGGCGGGGGATGAGCTGTCGGCGCGCGATCGCAAAAAAACGCGCATCGTTTCAAAAACGCAGCTCCAGTAGCCCCTATGGATATCCGAATTCAGCCTTTCACGGTGCATAAGCGGGTGCCGCTGACCATCAGCCGTGGCACCACCGCCGGTTCGACTAACCTCTGGCTGCGGCTGAGCGCCGACGGCATTGAGGGCTGGGGCGAGGCTTCGCCCTTTTCGGTGGGGCCAGATAGCCAGACGACCGAGCTGATTTCAGCCCAGCTCCAGCAGCTAGAGCAGCCGCTGCGATCGCTGCATCCGCTTCAGGCTCAGGCCATTGATAATCTGCTAGATCAGGTCCAGGCTTTCTCCGCCGTCCGGGCGGCGATTGACCTGGCCTGCCATGACTGGCTGGGAAAGCGGGTGGGGCTGCCCCTATGGCAGCTCTGGGGACTGGAGCGGCAGCGAATTGGCCCGACGGCGGTGACCGTTGGCATCGGTTCGGCAGCGGCGGCCTGCGACCGGCTGCAAAAGTGGCAGCAGCAGGTGCCGGTGCGCTCAGTGAAAATTAAGCTGGGCAGTCCCGCCGGGATTGCCGCCGACCAGACAATGTTTTCAGCGCTACTGTCCCAGCTGCCAGAAGGTGTAAAAGTCAGTATTGACGCAAACGGCGGCTGGTCTCTAGCCGATGCAATCACGATGGCAGAATGGCTGGCCGACCGCGGCGTCACCTATCTAGAGCAGCCCCTGGCCGCCGCCGATGATGGCCTGCTGCCGCAGCTCTACGCGCGATCGCCGCTGCCCCTATTTGTCGATGAAAGCTGCTTTACCAGTGCCGATATTCCGCCGCTGGCGGGCTGCGTCCACGGTATCAATATTAAACTGATGAAGTCGGGCGGGCTGAGCGAGGCCCGGCGGATGATCCACACGGCCCGGGCCTGCGGCCTGCAAGTGATGTTTGGCTGCTATTCGGATAGCGCGATCGCCAATACGGCCCTGGCCCACCTGTCGCCGCTGGCTGACCACCTCGACCTCGATAGCCACCTCAACCTCAGCGACGATCCGTTCATCGGGGCCGAGCTGCGGGACGGGCGGCTGATTCCCCCTGATGCTCCTGGCCTGGGTTGTCACCATGCAGACGCCTAAACTGACGCCTGATTTACGGATTGCGATTTTGCTCCACCACGGCCTCACCGGGGCCAAGGGCAAAACCGGCATCTCCCTGCTGCGCTATAGCGAAAACCCGATTGTCGCCGTGATCGACGAAAGCGCCGAGGGTCAGTCAGTGCCGGAGCTGACCGGGATTCAGCGGCAGGTACCCATCGTGGATTCGGTACGGGCGGCGCTGGCCTATCAGCCCGACGTGCTAGCCATCGGCCTGGCTCCCTCTGGTGGGATTTTACCGGAACCCTGGTACGCCGAAGTAGAGCAGGCGGTCAGCGCCGGTCTGTCGGTGATGAACGGCCTGCATACACGCATGGCCCAGGAGCCAGCCCTGGCCGACCAGGTCGGAGAATCGCAGTGGATTTGGGATATTCGCCAGGAGCCGCCAGGCCTCAGTGTTGGCTCTGGCCGCGCCCGGCAGCTGGCCTGCCGCCGTGTGCTGACGGTGGGGACGGATATGGCCGTGGGAAAAATGTCGGCCAGCATCGAGCTGGATCGGGCCAGCCGCCGCAGCGGGCTGCGCTCTAAGCTGATTGCTACCGGGCAAACCGGGCTGATGCTCGGGGCTGACGGTATTTCCCTAGACGCGATACGGGTAGACTTCGCCAGTGGAGCGGTGGAGCAGCTGATGCTGAACCACGGTGCCGATCACGATGTGCTCTACGTTGAGGGGCAGGGCTCGCTGATGAATCCGGCTTCGACCGCCACTTTGCCACTGCTGCGGGGCTGTCAGCCGACTCACCTAGTTCTGGTCCACAAGGCTAACCTTAGCCATATTCAGCACTTTCCTGAGTTCAAAATTCCACCGCTCGATCAGGTGATTCAGGTCTACGAAGCGCTGGCAAGCGCGGCAGGCACCTTTGACTTGGCCCCGGTAGCCGGGATTGCCCTGAATACGTTTGGGCTCAGTGAAGCGGAAGCCCAGACCGCCATTCAGTCCATTTGCGAATCGACCGGCAGGCCCTGCGCAGACGTAGTCCGCTTTGGGGCTGAGCCACTGCTAGAAGCTATTTTTTCCGTAGGCGATAGGTAATGCGTCCCTTGGTCAGGTCGTAGGGGGTAAGTTCTACCTTGACGCGATCACCCGGCAGAATCTTGATATAGTTTCGGCGGATCTTGCCCGAAATATGGGCCAGCACGTTAAAGCCGTTATCCAGATCAACTCGGAACATGGCATTAGGGAGGGATTCGGTGACGGTCCCTTCCATTTCAATTAGGTCTTGCTTAGACAATGAGTCCTTCCTCACATTCAATAAAAATCATAGGTAGCATGGCAAAGCCACCCGTAACAGCCTAACAAACCATAGTAACAACCATCTATGGCTGTAGGTAGGGTTACCGAAGCTATGCCTGCATGGTCTTAACTAGGTCAGCAGTGACGTCCTCAGGCGGGCGATCGCCGTCAATCGAAACCAGCTGGTGCCGACCCTCGTAAAGCTCAATTAGCGGCTTCGTTTGTTCAGCGTAGACTTCGAGGCGATTGCGAATTACCGCTTCCGTATCGTCTTCTCGTCCTCGGGCTAGCAGCCGCTCAATCAAAACCGGGTTAGGCACTTCTAAATTAATGACGACCTGGCAGGGCTGCTCGATTTCTTCGAGCAGCTGGTCTAGAAACTTGGCCTGTTCAAGATTGCGGGGAAAACCGTCCAAAATCCAGCCGTTCTCCGTATCGGGCTGGGTAAGCCGTTCGCGGATCAGATCCAGCATTAGGTCGTCCGGAACGAGCTCCCCAGCATTCATATAAAACTCAGCTTTTTTGCCTAGTTCAGTATGCTGATCGACAGCGTCTCGTAAGATGGCACCGGTCGAAATATGGGGGACATCGCAGCTTTCAGATAGGATGCTGGCCTGGGTTCCCTTGCCCGCTCCCGGTGGGCCTAAAAAGATGAGTCGGGTCACTACTGCTTCACCATCCCTTCGTATCGCTGGGAGATGACGTAGGTCTGGATCTGCTTGGCCGTATCGATTGCGACCCCCACCAGAATCAGCAGAGAAGTCGCCCCGAGCCCCTGAAAGGTCTGCACTCGGGTGGCGCTTTCAACGAAGCTAGGCACCACCGCTACCAGTCCGAGGAAAATCGCTCCGAGGAAGGTCAGCCGATTCAGCACCCGGCTGATATACTCCGTGGTCGCTTTGCCGGGTCGAATGCCAGGAATACTCGCGCCCATTTTCTTCAGGTTTCGGGACATGTCTTCTGGGTTGACGACCAGCGACGCATAGAAGTAGCTGAAGAAGACGATCATGAACAAATAAATGCCAATGTAAAGCGGCGATGTGGGTCGAAAGTAACGTGCCATGAACTCAGCAAAGGCTGGGTTTGGAATGTACTGCACCAGTGACAGCGGCAACACCAGCACCGCCGAAGCGAAAATAATTGGCATCACGCCGCCCTGGTTCAGCCGCAGCGGTAGGTAGTTGCTCTTTTCCAAGTACAGCTTGCGGCCAACCTGTCGCCGGGCTGAGACAATGGGAATGCGGCGCGTCCCCTCCTGGACAAAGACGATCCCGATAATCATCGCTAGGAACACCAGGAACAGGATGATGATGCCGCCGACAATACTGCGATCGCCGGTTTGGGCTAGGTCAAAAGTTTGCCCCAATAGCCTTGGCAGGGTCGATACAATATTCAAGAAAATCAGCAGCGAAGCCCCGTTGCCCACGCCGCGCTCGGTAATTAGCTCGCCGACCCACATCACGAACATAGAACCGGCGGTCAGCGCAATCACGGTCTCGATGACAAAGGGGATGCCCGGCTCATTGGCATAGGGTCGGAGCAAAAAGCTGGCGAGCATCGTGCTCTGAAAAATGGCCCAGCCAAAGGCGACATAGCGGGTCACCTGAGAAATCTTGCGCCGACCCGCCTCGCCTTCGTTTTTTTGCAGGTCTTCCAGGGCCGGGATCGCTGCGGTCAGCAGCTGCATGATAATCGAGGCGTTAATGAAGGGGAGAATCCCCAAGGCAAAGATGCCGACAAGGGAAAGGCCGCCACCTACAAAGATGTCAAGAAAGCCGAGGACACCGCCCGCACCGGTTTGAACAAACTGCGAAAAGGCGACCCGGTCTATCCCCGGAATGGGGATATAGACGCCCAGCCGAACTAAAATTAGCAGACCCACGGTGACCAGCAGGCGACTACGTAAACCGGCGGCCTGCGCCATTTGCAGAAACGTTTCCTGCGCGCTGGGCGACTTTCCTTGACTGACTACCATTACATCTCTCTAGCGACGTCTACTGCGATCCTGTCTCTATAGTAATCTACGGCTTGCTCACCACTTCGTAACTGCCGCCCGCCTCCTCAATTTTGGTCTGGGCTGAGCGGGTAAAGGCAGCCGCCTTGACGTTCAGTGAAACGAACAGTTCGCCGTTACCCAAAATCTTCAGCGGACCGTCACTGGTGGTCAAGATACCGGCCTCAAGCAAGGTCTCCAGAGTCACTTCGCTATCCGCTGCCAGATCGTTCAGGTCTTCGACGTTAATAATCGTATAGTTTTTTTGATTGACCAGTGGAAAATGCTTCAGCTTGGGAATGCGACGGTACAGCGGTAGCTGGCCCCCCTCAAAGCCCGGGCGAGTGCCCCGGCCCGAGCGAGACTTTTGACCTCGCATGCCGAAGCCGCAGCTGGCTCCCTGCCCAGCGGAAATTCCACGGCCCACCCGGCGGCGGCGACGTTTGGACCCCGGTTTCGGTCTGGCGTCTTCTAATCTCATCGTCTCTTCCTCAAGCGTACAGTTTTTCAATCGCAACGCCGCGCTCTTCGGCCACGTCGGATAGCGTGCGGAGCGAATCCAGGGCCTCTGCTGCGGCTCGGGCGTTGTTCAAGGGATTGTCGGAGCCCAGCTGCTTCGCTAGAATATTCCGTACCCCGGCCAGCTCTAGCACGGTGCGCACCGCACCCCCGGCGATTACCCCAGTTCCTGGGGCCGCAGGCCGCATGAAGACTCTCGCGCCCCCGGCTACGCCGGTGGAGGGGTGGGGAATTGAAAAGGATTTGTTCAGCGGCACATCGACGATATGCTTTTTGCCGTCGGCAACGCCTTTTTTAACCGCGCCAATCACGTCGCTGGCCTTGCCGACGCCGACGCCGACCTGTCCCTTCTCATTGCCCACGACGACGATGGCCCGAAAGCTTAGCTTTTTACCGCCCTTGACCACCTTGGTGACGCGGCGAATCTGGACGACTCGCTCCTGCCATTCGGAGTCCTTCTCGCGGCTCTTATTATTTTTACGACGGTTCGCCATAGCTCTATCTCGATTACAACCTTACTGCTTAAAAATCTAAACCTGCTTCCCGCGCCGCTTCGGCTAGGGCGGCGACGCGACCGTGGTAGAGCTTGCCGCCGCGGTCAAACACGACCTGAGACACGCCCTTCTCAATCGCCCGCTGGGCGATCAGCTTGCCGACCGCTGCCGAAGCCACCTGGGTCGAACCCTGGCCCTCGGTGACGTCTTTCTCCAGGGTAGACGCAGCAGCCAGAGTTTGGTGCTGCGTATCGTCTATCACCTGGGCATAGATATGCTGGTGGGAGCGAAAAACAGCCAGCCGGGGCCGCTCCGATGTCCCCTTAATCCGACGACGGATGCGCCCATGGCGGCGACGGGTGGATTCGCGACGAGTTGTTTTCATAGCTTACTTCTTACCTGCTTTACCAGCCTTACGTCTGACGACCTCGTCGGCATAGCGTACCCCTTTGCCTTTGTAGGGTTCCGGGGGGCGAGCCGCCCGGACTCTGGCGGCGGTGTTGCCGACGATTTCTTTATCAATACCCGATACGGTGACGTTGGTGTTGCCCTCCACCGCAAACTGAATCCCCGCCGGCGGGTCAAACTCGACCGGGTGGCTATAGCCCAGGTTCATGGTTAGCTTCTGGCCTTGGACGGCGGCCCGATAGCCGATGCCCTGGATCGCCAGCCGCTTTTCGTAGCCCTGGGAGACGCCCTGCACCATATTGGCCACCAGCGTCCTCGCCAGGCCGTGCCGCTGCCGCGCATTACGCGATTCATTTCGCCGCCGGACGACGATGGTACCCTCCTCCTGCTCGACTGAGATCTCCGGGGGGATTTCTCGGAATAGTTCGCCTTTCGGCCCTTTGACCGTCACCCGCTGGCCGTCAATCGTAACGGTCACCTGGCTGGGAACGACAATCGGCTGTTTGCCAATACGAGACATAGTTAACCTCCTAACCTAATCACTGCTGCCCAATCGCTGTGCTTGATAGCCGTGAGCTACCAAACGTAGCAGAGCACTTCGCCACCAACGCCCTGCCGCCGCGCATCGCGGTCGGTCATAATGCCGCTGGAGGTCGAGATGATGGCGATGCCGATGCCGCCGAGCACTCTGGGCAGATCCTTACGGTTCGAGTAGACTCGCAGCCCCGGCTTGCTCACGCGGGTCAGGTTGCGAATAATCGGTTCGCGGGTTTTTCCCTTGTACTTTAGGGTAATCGTCAGCGTTCGCCGAACGCCCTCTTGCCGGTCAGCCGTATCGACAATAAAGCCCTCTTCTTTGAGTACGGAAGCAATATTGCGGGTGACTTTCGTTGACGGGATATCCACCGTCTGGTGGCGCACAAGGGTAGCATTCCGAATGCGCGTCAGCATGTCTGAAATTGTATCGTTAGACGCCATAATCCTCTTTTTTGCTAAACCTGCCTCAGTTATCCCGGAACGGCATACCCAGCTCTTTTAACAGGGCCCGCCCTTCTTCGTCGGTGTTCGCGCTGGTGACAATACTGATGTCCATGCCGCGAACCTGGTCAATGTTGTCGTAGTCCACCTCGGGAAAAATCAGCTGCTCGCGCAGTCCCAAGGTGTAATTGCCCCGTCCATCAAAGCTGCGAGGGCTGACGCCGCGAAAGTCGCGGATGCGCGGCAGGGTCAGGTTGACCAGCCGGTTGACGAAGGCATACATGCGCTCAGAGCGCAGCGTCACCATGACGCCAACCGGCATCCCTTCGCGAATTTTGAAGCCCGCGATCGCGCGCTTAGCCCGGGTCACCACCGGTCGCTGACCGGTAATCAGGGCGAGTTCGCTAATCGAAGACTCTAGGGCTTTGGCGTTTTGAGACGCCTCTCCCAGACCTCGGTTGACGGTGACTTTGGTAATTTTGGGAACCTGATGGATGTTTTGGTAATTAAACTGCTCCAACAGCTTCGGCACTACCTTTTCGGCGTAGAAGGTTTTGAGTTGCTCGGCCATGGTTTTCTCTGATTGAAGGTTCCTGGGCTGGGTCAGGAACGAGGGGTGAACGGTGAATGAGATTAAGCTGAAAATGGGGCTGACGGCAGCCCTAGTCGATGATTTCGCCGGTCTTTTTCAGCATCCGGACTTTGCGACCGTCTTCGGTAAAGGAGTAGGCCACCCGGCTCGCCACCTTTTCCTTAGTGGAGTACAGCATCACATTGGAGCTGTGGATGGGAAATTCCTTGGTCAGAATTTGACCCGATTCGCCTTCCTGCTGCGGCTTGACATGCTTGGTGCGAACGTTGACGCCCTCGACGATCACCTGCGATCGCTTCGGCTTAATTGCCACAATCTCGCCGACTTTGCCCTTGTCACGGCCGGTGATCACCTGGACGGTGTCTCCCTTCCTGACGTGCATTTTTTGGCGAATTGGCTTTGACTTAACGGCCATCTACAGTACCTCCGGCGCGAGCGACACAATCTTGGTAAAGTTCTTATCCCGCAGCTCCCGCGCCACTGGACCAAAGACCCGGGTGCCACGGGGGTTACCGTCGGGGTTGATCAGCACTGCGGCGTTATCGTCAAACCGGATGCTCATACCGCTGTTGCGGCGCATTCCCTTGCGCGTACGCACCACGACCGCCCGAACAACATCTGACTTTTTCACCGCCATATTGGGCAGTGCGTCTTTCACGACGGCGACGATCACGTCGCCGACGCCCGCATACTGGCGGTTGCCGCCCAGTACCCGAATGCACATGAGCTTGCGGGCACCGCTATTGTCGGCGACATTGAGGTAGGTTTCCTGCTGGATCATGATTCGGTCTCCTCCGGCTGGTCTGCCTCAGGTGCTTGGCTCAATTCAACCGAGGCTTCCTCTGAAGCATCTTCTGGGGTATCTTCTGGGGTATCTTCTGGAGTGTCTTCTGGGGCCACATCCTGAGTTTCTGGCTCAGGAGCCTGAGCCGCTGGGGCCGCCGCCATCTGTTCTTCATCAACCTGAACGGCTTCCTCAAGCGGCTGAGTAGCCAGCGCTTCTGGTGGAGCCGCCGCTTCTTCGACCTGAGCTGTCTCTGCCGACTGGGTCGAGGGGATCGCCTCGACCTGGGCGACGACTTCAGAAACAGCCTCAGAGACCTGATTCAGAATGTCGGTGACGATCCAATGCTTGGTGCGGCTGAGCGGACGGGTTTCGCGGATTTTGACCTGGTCGCCCGTCTTGCATTTGTTCTCTTCGTCATGCGCCTTGAATCGCCGCGTCCGCACCATAATCTTGCCGTACTTGGGATGGGGGACCCGGCTTTCAACCGCGACCACCACTGTCTTATTCATTTTGTCGCTGACCACCTGGCCAACCCTTTCCTTCGCTGCCATCTAACCCACTACTCCTGCTCGCTCTCTGTCTCAATAGCCGTCTCGGTATCCGACTCAGTCTCGGTGCCTGGCCCTGCCGCTGCCTGAGCCGGCTCAGTCTGGGCCGCCTGAGCCGCCGCCAGCTGGCGCTCTCGCTCGACGGTCATCAGCTGGGCCAGGCGATGGCGCGTGTGCTTGAACTGATGAAAGCCGGTCTCGAGCTGCCGGGTCGCCTTTTGAAAGCGCAGGTCAAACAGCGATCGCTTCGCCGCCGCGATTTCCTCTGCCAGCTCCTCATCGCTGAGATTTCTGGCGTCTGCAATCTTAGCCAGGGGCATGTTTAGACCTCCTCCTGTTTTGCAATAAATTTGGTCTTAAATGGCAGCTTGAACGCGGCTAGCCGCATCGCCTCGCGGGCAATTTCTTCAGACACACCGGCAATCTCAAAAATGATCCGACCGGGCTTGACTACCGCTACCCAGAATTCTGGGTTGCCCTTACCGGAACCCATTCGGGTCTCAGCCGGGCGCATCGTCACCGGCTTATCGGGGAAAACGCGAATCCAGATTTTGCCACCCCGGCGAATGTAGCGGGTCATCGCTCGCCGTCCGGCTTCAATCTGCCGTGAGGTCATCCAGGAAGGCTCGGTCGCCTGGAGGGCAAACTGACCAAAGTTGATCTCGTTGCCCCGGTGGGCCATGCCCCGCATGCGGCCCCGATGCTGCTTTCTAAATTTGGTTCTCTTCGGACTTAGCATGGTGGGTTACTACTTACAAAACTCGACAGCCAGAACTCGATAACACCAGAATCTTCTCTGGGCCTTAAGACTCATTAGAGCGGTCTTCAAACTGCTGACGACGACGCGGCTGACGGCGGCGTGGCTGGGCATTGGCGTTGACGGGCTGCTCTTCCTGCCCCGGGATCACTTCGCCTTTGAAAATCCAGACCTTCACGCCAAGGATGCCGTAGGTCGTCTGAGCGGTCTTATAGGCGTAGTCGATGTTGGCGCGCAGCGTATGTAGCGGCACACGGCCCTCACGGGTCCACTCACTGCGGGCAATCTCGGCCC
The DNA here is from genome assembly GCF_015207255.1 of Vasconcelosia minhoensis LEGE 07310. Lineage (GTDB taxonomy): Bacteria > Cyanobacteriota > Cyanobacteriia > Phormidesmidales > Phormidesmidaceae > Vasconcelosia > Vasconcelosia minhoensis. Next base: position 58,783 of record NZ_JADEXG010000019.1, on the reverse strand, counting down.
CATTTAAGCGACCGCCTACCTGAATCTTGATCCCCTCAACACCGGCTCGCTGGGCTCGCTGAATGGCCTGCCGCACCACCCGTCTAAAGGACACCCGTCGCTCGAGCTGCTGAATAATATATTCGGCAATCAGGCCAGCGTCAGCATCGACCCGGGCCACCTCGATGACGTTAATCCGAATCTGGCGGTTGGGATCGTTCAGCTCCTGCTGTAGCCCAACCCGTAGCGAATCGATGCCGCTGCCGCCGCGACCGACGACAACACCGGGTCGGGCCGTATGCACTTCCAGGTCGATCTGATCGGCTTTACGCTCGATGCGCACTTCCGAAATGCCCGCATTGCTGAGATTTTTCTCAACGTACTGACGAATCTTATGGTCTTCTTGCAGCAGTTCGGGATAGCGGTTCGAGTCGGCATACCAGCGGGAGCGATGCTCCTGCGTAATGCCGAGGCGAAGCCCGACTGGATGAATCTTCTGTCCCACGAGTACTCCTATGGCTGACGGAAAAATGAACTGAATAAGGGTTTATTCGGTCGCAGGGGCCACCGCGATCGCAATATGGCAGGTCGGCTTACGAATCTGATAGGCTCGGCCCTGAGCCCGGGGCCGATAGCGTTTGAGCACGGGACCCTGATCGGCGTAGGCTTCACTCACTACCAAATCAACCGGATCGAGACCGTTGTTATGCTCAGCGTTGGCAACGGCCGAGCGCAGCACCTTCAGAATCGGCTCGCAGGACTTGTAGGGCATAAACTCCAGAATAATCAGCGCTTCCCGATAGGAGCGACCGCGAATCTGATCGAGAACGCGGCGCACCTTGCGGGGAGACATTCGAACATATTTAGCAGTAGCCTTCACCTGAGCACTCGTATCAACTTCAACCATGATTTCCTTTCCTAACGGCGCACTTTCTTATCGCTTTTGGCATGGCCGCGGAACGTTCTCGTCGGCGCAAACTCCCCTAGCTTATGGCCCACCATCTGCTCGTTAATAAACACCGGCACATGCTGACGACCGTTGTGCACCGCAATGGTATGACCAATCATCTGAGGAATGATTGTGGACGCCCGCGACCAGGTCTTAATGACCTGCTTATCGCCTTTGGCGTTGAGATTTTCTACCTTTGTCAGCAGATGGTCTGCCACGAAGGGGCCTTTTTTTAAGGAGCGAGCCATAGTCCGACCTACCGTGCAAAAACTGTAAACATACATTAAGTGAGGTTGAGCCGCTAGCTTAGGCGTTGCGCCCGCCGCGACCGCGTTTCGAAGCCCGTCGTCGTCGCCGTACAATCAGGGCGTCGCTGGCCTTTTTCTTCTTCCGGGTCTTGTAGCCCAGGGCCGGCTTACCCCAGGGCGTTACCGGACCGCTGCGGCCAATCGGGGCCTTGCCCTCACCGCCGCCGTGGGGATGGTCAACCGGGTTCATGACGCTGCCGCGCACCTCGGGCCGACGACCGGCCCAGCGCTTGCGACCAGCCTTACCCATGGTGGTATTGCGCGATTCGATATTGCCAACCTGACCAATCGTGGCGTAGCAGTCCCGTAGGATCATCCGCACCTCACCAGAAGGCAGCTTCAGGGTGACGTAGCCCCCCTCTTTTGCCACTAGCTGGGCAGCAGCCCCAGCAGCCCGAACAATCTGTCCGCCTTTGCCCGGTGTCAGCTCCACGTTGTGAACCGTCGTACCTAGGGGAATCCGGTGCAGCGGCAGGGCGTTGCCAACTTCAAACGGGGCGTCTGGACCAGAGATGACCGTAGTTCCGACCTCTAGATTGAGCGGATGCAGGATGTAGCGCTTTTCGCCGTCCTGATAGTGCAGCAGGGCAATCCGTGCATTCCGATTGGGGTCATACTCAATCGTCGCTACCTTCGCGGGAATGTCGTGCTTGTTCCGGCGAAAGTCAATGGTGCGGTAGAGCCGCTTGTGACCGCCGCCGCGATGGCGGCAGGTAATCACCCCGCGGTTGTTTCGCCCTTTAGGGCGATGGACCGACTGGGTCAAAGACTTTTCAGGCGTATCCCGCGTAATCGTGGCAAAGTCGGAGACGGTGCGCTCGCGGGTGCCGGGAGTCAGCGGTCGATAGGAACGAATACCCATGGCTAATCAAATCGTCTAAACGTCAGGGAAGAGAGTAATTGTATCGCCGGGAGCCAGTGTCACAATGGCTCGCTTATAGACCGGCCGATATCCCATAAAACGGCCTACACGGCGTTTTTTACGGGGCGGATTGAGCGTGCTCACCCCCTGCACTTTGACATCAAACAGGCTTTCGACGGCGGCCTTGATCTGCGGCTTAGTTGCCTTCGGGGCCACCTCAAAGGTGTACTGATTGTTTTCGAGCAGCAGCGTTGCCTTTTCGGTCACAATCGGGCGTCGAATGATGTCGGGCAGGTCGCGCGTATCGACTGGCTTACTCACCGTATACCTCCTGAATTTTCTCCAGTGCCGCAGCGGTCACTACCAGCCGATCGGCGGCCAGCAGGTCGTAGACGTTCAGGCCAATCGCTGAGATTAGCTTGATGTTAGGCACGTTGCGCACCGAGCGATAGATCGTCTCGTTTTTTTCGTCGATGATGATCAGCACCTTTTCTTCACCGGCGTTAAGGCCCCACCGTTCGAGCGCACTGAGAACTTCTTTTGTCTTCGGCTGGGTCAGCTGAGCGGCAAAATTCTCTACTACAGTCAAATCTTCTGCTCGGCTTTGGAACGCTGTGCGCAGCGCCAGCCGCCGCTCCTTGCGATTCATCTTGGTACTGTAGTCCCGGGGCTTGGGACCAAAGATGACGCCGCCGCCCCGCCAGAGAGGCGAGCGGTTAGAGCCTGCTCGGGCCCGGCCCGTGCCTTTTTGCCGCCAGGGCTTGCGACCGCCGCCGCGCACCTCGGCCCGGGTTTTTGCCGCAGCGGTGCCCTGGCGACCGTTATTCATCTGCCGCACCAGCGCCCGATGAACAATATGGGACGCATTTTCTTCCTTGGCGACCTTCAGCTCGAAGGAGGCACTGCCCGCTTCGTTTCCTTGCCAGTCTCGAACAATACAATCAACCATGACTATCTCCCTACCTGCTGGCCTACGATGGTCGCTGGCGCAATACTCAACAGCGCCCCGGGTTTGCCGGGGACGCAGCCCTTGATCAGTAACAGATTGCGCTCATCGTCTACTCGCACGATGCTCAGCTTGCGGGTGGTGACGCGCTCGTCGCCCATCCGCCCGGCCATCCGCTTGCCGGGGTAAACCCGGCCCGGCGTGGTACCGGCACCGGTTGAACCGGGTAGCCGGTGATTCTTAGAGCCGTGAGCCATTGGCCCTCGCTTAAAGTTGTGGCGCTTCTGATAGCCCGCAAAGCCGCGGCCAATGCTCTTGCCACTAACGTCAACCAGCTCGCCAGCGGCAAACTGGTCTGCGGTAATCGACTGGCCCAGCTCAAATTCACTGGGGTTGCTGACTCGATACTCCCGCAGATGCCGCAGGGCCGGGGCGCTGGACTTAGACAGGTGTCCCAGCTTGGGCCGGTTTAGCGCCTTTTCAGCAACCTCTCCATAGCCGATTTGAACGGCGGCATAGCCATCCGTTTGCTCGGTCTTAACCTGGGTCACCACGCAGGGTCCCGCCTGGACGACGGTGACTGGCACCGCATTTCCAGCCTCGTCAAAAATCTGGGTCATACCCAGCTTGGTACCAAGAATACCGACAGACACAGCAACGTCTCCGAAAATTAACACGCCTGAAACGGCAGGGATTGAACACCCTGCCCGAAAATCCTGCTAGAGGACTCAGCTCACACGGGAACAAAATCGCGCTGCCCAAGCAAATGGCCGCGATCGCGATAGACCCAAACTGATACTTAAACCGTTTTCGACACTTTAGAACTCTAGCTCAGTGAGTCCCAGTCGATAAATCAGCCTAGACTTGAACAGCTCACTGTAGCAGCCTGCCATCCAGTATCTAAATTTTGGCGACAATTAAGCATGTTACACAGATAATCTGGCTTTGTCCACCGTTTCTGCAAAATGATTTTGATGATTCAGATTCAGCTGGGGTTAGCCGACGACATCGCGCCAAAACAATGCCGAATAATACAGTACGATATCGGTTAATCATCCCAATCATCCCGACGCTTAATCTTGAGGCCCTATGGTACTGCTGGTAGCTGGCAACAAAATAGTTCGCGACGTAGAGCAGCACGGGGCGCTGGCCGTCCGAGTGCCGCCTGAAGGGGGATTCGAGGGCCGTTTTCGCCGTCGCATCCGGACCGCAGGGTATGAGTGCGTCCATATGTCAGCCCGGGGGCTGGGCGATCTTTCGGCCTATTTACTAGACATTCACGGCGTCCGACCGCCCCACCTGGGCAAGAAAAGTAAGGACGCGGCGGTGGGCTATCGCTACTTTCTACCGCCGGTCGTCAGCTATCGGCTAGAACATCTGCCCGCTGAAAACAAGGGACTGCTGCTCTGGCTGCTAGAGGGCTACGTCCTGACGAATCAGGAACTGGAGTTCTTGGTATCGCTGCCGCAGATCGAGCCTCGAGTCAAGGTCGTCGTTGAGCTCGGCGGCGATCGCGCCTTCAAGTGGTTTCCCCTCAAGGATGCGCTAGCGGCCGCCTGAGTTCATCCGGGCTGCGGAGGATCGCTCCGCCTGACCGGGTCTGAGCATCGCAAAGTTTTTTAGCCCAACTCGTCATTTAGATTTGAACCCATTAGCATAGAAGGGTGAGGAATTTACCTAACCCTTTACAGTCCCTTCAGTCGGGTCATTGGTTCAAGCTGATCTGCGGTGCCAGCTATCAGCACCTGCCTGCGGTTAGAAATCTGGCGCTGGCCTATAGTCTAGCCGGTGCCGACTGCATTGATGTGGCCGCCGATGCGGCAGTCGTCGCGGAAGCGCGTGCCGGCGTGCAGGCCGCTATTCAGATTGCAGCTGAGAAGGGCAGCGCGCTTGCCCGTCCCTGGCTAATGGTCAGCCTCAATGACGGGGAAGACCCACACTTCCGCAAAGCGGTGTTTGACCCGGCGCGCTGTCCGGCCGACTGTGCCCGGCCCTGTGAGGCGATCTGCCCGGCCGGAGCCATTGTCTTTAATCCTAAATCGGGGTTTGCCAACGGCGGTGTCACGGCGGAACGCTGCTACGGCTGCGGCCGCTGTCTGCCGGTCTGTCCGATTGGGCAGATTGAGACGCGATCTCAGACTGTCCCGCTGGCAACGCTGGCCCCGACCCTGCTGCCCCAGGTAGATGCCGTTGAAATTCACACCCAGGTCGGCCGCGTAGTCGAGTTCACCCAGCTTTGGAACCAGCTGCGGCCCTGGGTACGTCAGCTTCAGCTCGTCTCGGTTAGCTGCCCAGATGGGGCGGGCGTGACTGACTACCTGCGCCAGCTCTACGCTCAGATACAGCCCCGACCTGCCATCCTAATCTGGCAAGCTGACGGTCGCCCGATGAGCGGTGATATCGGTAAAGGCACTACCCACGCCGCCATTCGACTGGGTCAGAAGCTCTTAACCGCAGGTTTACCCGGCTATGTTCAGCTGGCAGGGGGTACGAACCGGCATACGGTTGAAAAATTGCAAGATCTGGGCTTGTTAGGCCCAGCCCAGACCACTCCCGATCGTCCACCCCACATCGCGGGCATTGCCTACGGCAGCTTTGCCCGCAGCTTACTGATGCCGCACCTGGAAACCTTCACCACCCTAGAAACGATGCCCGATCTGCTCTGGCCAACCGTTCGCCTGGCCCGGTCCCTGGTTCAACCGCTGAAGCTGGTCGCCCGACCGGCTGCTCAAGTCGGTCGGTAGAGCTGGCCAGCTCCAGGCTGCCACGCCCTCAGCCCAATTTCTCTGCCGTTCTTTTGTAACTAACGTTTGTAACCAACGTTCTATGGTGAGTCTCAACGACAGTCCGCTCGACGACCGTTCTCCCGCTTCAGCCCCGCCTTCTTCCCCACCCCAGCCGATTGACGACCTGCCGCTGCTGCTGGCAATTCTGCCCGAGCAAATTCGTCAAAAGTTAGACCGGCACCCCCAGAAAAATCAGCTAATCGAGGTGATTTTAGATCTGGGCAGACGGCCCGAAGCGCGATTCTCAGACGGCGCCGAATACCTTGCTGAAACCGTCGTTTCCCAGGCAGACCTACAGTACTGCATCGAGCGAGTGAGCCATTTTGGCGGCGATAATCGGGCCGGGCTGGAGAAGACCCTCCATCGAATTAGCGCCCTGCGCAACCGGGCAGGAGAGGTGATCGGTCTGACCTGCCGGGTGGGCCGGGCCGTTTTTGGCACGATTGGCATGATTCGCGACCTAGTAGAGACCGGCGAGTCCATCCTGCTGCTGGGACGGCCCGGCGTGGGCAAAACGACGGCGCTGCGAGAAATTGCCCGGGTGCTGGCCGATGACCTGCTGAAGCGCGTCGTCATTATTGACACCTCCAACGAGATCGCGGGCGACGGCGATATCCCCCACCCGGCGATTGGTCGGGCGCGGCGGATGCAGGTGCCCCGCCCCGAGCAGCAGCACCAGGTGATGATCGAGGCGGTGGAAAACCACATGCCCGAGGTAATTGTGATCGATGAAATTGGCACTGAGCTGGAGGCCTTGGCTGCCCGCACGATTGCCGAACGGGGCGTGCAGTTGGTAGGAACGGCCCACGGCAACCGGCTGGCCAACCTGATCAAAAACCCCACCCTGTCTGACCTAGTCGGCGGCATTCAGTCGGTGACGCTGGGCGATGACGAAGCCCGGCGGCGCGGCAGCCAGAAGAGCGTACTGGAGCGCAAGGCGCCGCCCACCTTTGATATTGCCATTGAAATGCTGGAGCGCCAGCGCTGGGTAGTGCATGAAAAAGTGGCAGACACGGTTGACGCCCTGCTGCGGGGACGGCTGCCCGAACTCCAGGTGCGGACCATGGGCGAGTCTGGCCAGACCCTGGTGACCCACGAACTGCCCAGCGGCTCAGAGCTGGCGGGCCCGCCCCGCCGTGGGCCTTCCCGGTCGCGATCCAAGGCCCCGCGCGGCTGGCGATCGGCGGGCCGGATGGTGTCCCTCGATAGCGAGCCCAGCCGCTTTCGCGCCGCCAGCCGACCGGTCGTCGTCGAAAGCCCTGAGCAGCAGTTCGAAGCCCTGCTCGACCGTTCCCTCAGCGCCCCGACCGACCTGGTCGCCCAGGCCGAAGGGACGCAGAGCGCCTTTGGTCCCAATGGTGAGGAGCTGACCCAAATCTATCCCTACGGCATCAGCCGCCAGCAGCTCGACCATGTGGTCAGCACCCTGAATCTGCCGGTGCTGCTGACTAAGGATCTGGAAACCGCCGATGCGGTGCTGGCGCTGCGATCGCACGTCAAAAACCACTCCAAGCTCAGGCATGTGGCCAAAGCCCGTCAGATTCCGATCTACACGGTTAAGGCCAACAGCATTCCGCAAATTACTCGCTCCCTGCGTCACCTGCTCGATCTGGATGAATCTAGCCCTGAGGCAATCAATTTAGAGCTGTTCTCCCGCAGCGGCGACAACGACGAGCTCGAAGCTTTGGAAGAAGCCCGGCTGGCGGTTGAGCAGATCGTCATTCCCCAGGGCCAGCCGGTGGAGCTGCTGCCTCGCTCTCCCAAAATTCGTAAGATGCAGCATGAGCTGGCTGAGCACTACCGGCTCAAGTCCCTAAGCTTTGGCGACGAGCCCAATCGGCGACTGCGGATTTACCCGGCCTAGAACTCTGGCGGCAGCCCTTTCCTATCTTCCGACGTATTTATCCCGGTTCCTTCTTCAGATAAAATGAGCGGCAGGTTGGTGCTTTTGGGCTCAAAAGTGCTGGCAGCTAGATTTATTTGGTAGGAAACGAGTTTTATGAGAAGCCTTTTGTCTCGCTTATTTGCCCTGATGCTGGTGGCTGTAATTGGCCTCAGCGGCTGTAGTGCCCTTGGTCCGGCGGATGGCCTGTCGGGCGACTATCGCCAGGACACGCTGACGCTGATCGACAGCTTGCAAAAGGCGATCGCGCTACCCGATGATGCCCCCGACAAGATGGCCCTCCAGGCCGAAGCCAAGCAGCAGATCAACGACTTTGCCTCTCGCTACCGCCGCGATCGCGAAATTGCTGGCCTTAGCTCGTTTTCAACCATGCGAACCGCGCTCAACGCTCTGGCCGGTCATTACAGTTCATATCCCAATCGGCCCGTTCCGCAAAAGCTTCAAGATCGGCTGAATCAGGAGTTTAAGCAGGTAGAATCTGCTCTGAAAAGAGGCGCTTAGCTTAAGCCAATTAGGGACTGAACGAACCCTACAGTGCTAAAAATGCCGCTGCCTAAGCAGCGGGGTTTAGGTTTGCTCTGCTGGCTAGAGGATCAGTTCATCGGTTGACAAGTAAATTTAATTTGCTAACTTCCTTGGGTTTTGCTAACATAGCGATTCTGTAGTAAAGAAAAAGTTTTGGGACATGAAAGTCCGCGCGTCCGTTCGAAAAATGTGTGAGAAGTGCCGCGTGATCCGCCGTCGAGGTCGGGTCATGGTGATCTGCTCTAACCCCAAGCATAAGCAGCGTCAGGGTTAGCAGTAGATGCGGTGGGGGATGCGAAGATTTAATCTGTTCCCCGAGCCTGGTCTTCAGGACTGGGCTCAGATTCTAGTGTATTCGCACAAAATCGTGAAGCGCTAGAATTCAGCTAGCCCCGTTGGGGGCAAAGCGTATTGGTCGGCAGTAGATAGACTGAATTCGCCCAGAGCGAATTGGCAAATTGAGGGAGAAATAATCGGTGGCACGGATTGCTGGCGTTGACCTGCCAAGAGATAAACGAATTGAAATTGGGCTGACCTATATTTACGGAATTGGACTCAGCCGTTCGCAACAGATTTTGCAAAAAACGGGCGTCAGCCCTGATATTCGCGTCAAAGACCTCAGCGACGCTGATGTTGTAAAGCTGCGTGAGACGGTTGAAACTGACTACGAGATTGAAGGTGATCTACGCCGCTTGCAGCGGATGAACATCAACCGGCTGATGGAAATCGGCTGCTATCGCGGGCGTCGGCACCGGGTTGGATTGCCCGTTCGCGGTCAGCGGACCCGCACCAACAGCCGTACCCGGCGGGCCGGGAAGCGGACCGTCGCCGGCAAGAAAAAAGCACCCAGGAAATAATGTATTTAGGCGAACTCAGCTGAGTTCGCCTAAATACGGCTGTCCGGTCAGGTGTGGCGCTGTTCCAGCGAACCGTTCCGGATTTTTGGTGTGTCAGCAGTTCTTTGAACGTTTTATTGGAAATAACCCATGGCAAAACCCGTTAGAAAAACAGGCCCGCGGAAGCAGAAGAAAAATATTCCCAACGGCGTTGCTCATATTCAGTCTACCTTCAACAACACGATCGTCACGATTACCGACGCTAACGGCGGTACCGTATCTTGGGCCTCGGCAGGTTCTAGCGGCTTTAAGGGAGCCAAAAAAGGAACGCCTTTTGCGGCTCAGACGGCGGCGGATGGCGCAGCTAGACGGGCGATGGATCAGGGCATGCGACAGATCGAGGTGCAGGTCAGCGGCCCGGGTTCTGGTCGAGAAACGGCCATTCGGGCTCTGCAGGGAGCCGGGCTAGAAATCACGGTAATCCGCGATGTTACGCCCATCCCGCATAATGGCTGTCGGCCCCCCAAGCGGCGACGGGTGTAGGCGTTTGGGCCGATAGTCCAGCGTTTGACTCTAAGGGTTTAGCTTGAGCAAAGCCTTAGAAAAACGAAGTGGGACTTAGGGCGCGGGCAGCAGGGCGCGACATTACAGGCAGCGCCAAGGATTAAGAGGAAGTAGGGAGGTTTCTAGTGGCACAGTTCCAGGTTGAATGCGTAGAGTCGGTGATTGAAGACGATCAGAGTCAGTTTAGCCGATTTGTAATCGAGCCGTTAGAGCGGAATCAAGGGATTACGGTTGGTAATGCCCTGCGTCGTGTGCTGCTCTCCAATTTGGAGGGTTCGGCGGTGACTGCGGTGCGAATTGAGGGCGCGAGCCATGAGTTTTCGACGATTCCCGGCGTTCGAGAAGACGTGCTCGACATTCTCTTAAATATGAAAGAAATTGTCGTCAAAAGCTATTCGCCGCAGCCCCAGATTGGTCGGCTGGAGGTGCATGGACCCGCTCGGGTGACCGCAGCCGATTTTGACCTGTCTTCTGAAGTCGATTTGATTAACCCCGATCAGTATGTGGCTTCGGTTGCGGCTGGACACAAGCTGGAGATGGAGTTTCGGATCGAGCAGGGGCAGGGCTATCGGGCGATTGACCGGAGTAAGGAAGACGGCAGCGCGATTGACTTCATGCAGATCGATGCCATTTTTATGCCTGTCCGCAAGGTCAACTACAGCGTCGAAGATATTATCAGCAGCGGTTCCCTGCGAAAGGACCGGCTGACGATAGAGGTTTCGACCAATGGCAGTCTCACGCCTCAGCAGGCGATGAGCGAGGCGGCGCTGATGCTAGTCGAGATGTTTAGCCCGCTCAAGGACGTTACCTTGGAGCCCAAGCGCGACGATGAGACCAAGGACGAAGACCCGACCTACCAAATTCCAATTGAGGAGCTGCAGCTGTCGGTGCGGGCCTATAACTGCCTGAAGCGGGCTCAGATTAACTCGGTGTCTGACCTGCTGGACTACAGCCAGGAAGACCTGCTGGAGATCAAGAATTTTGGTCAAAAGTCAGCAGAAGAAGTGGTTGAGGCCCTTCAGGAGCGGTTGGGAATTACCCTGCCGCTGGAGAAGCCTGCTAAGACCGCCTAGCCTTAGCGCTTCTGGGCTATGTCGCCCAGAAGCCTCTCTCCGGAGCGATCGCTCCGGAGTTTTTAATTTCAAATCCATCCTTATCCACTGTTCAAGTTTCATCGTCCATTAAGAGGAAATGTCATGCGTCACCGTCGTCGTGTTCCCCAGCTCGGCAAACCCGCCGACCAGCGTCGCGCCCTGCTGCGATCGCTGACCACAGAGCTCATCCGCAATGGCCGGATCACCACTACCCAGACCCGGGCCAAGGCGGTTCGCTGCGAGGTCGAGCGCATGATCACCCTGGCCAAAGCGGGGACGCTGTCGGCGCGGCGGCGGGCGATCGGCTATATCTACGACAAGCAGCTTGTTCATGCCCTGTTCGACCAGGCTCCCGAGCGCTATGGCGATCGCAACGGCGGCTACACCCGCATCGTGCGGACAGTCAGCCGTCGGGGCGACAATGCCAGCATGGCGATTATTGAGCTGACCTAGGGCCAGTCTTTGATAGCCCGCTCAAATTTATTGACCTATGGCAAACCGCTCCCTATCGCAAAACCTAGCCGCTGCGCCAGTTGATAAAGCGCAGCGGCGGCAGCGCGTGGCCCTGGTGATCCAGTATCGTGGTACGGCCTTCCACGGCTGGCAGTGGCAGCCGAACCAGCGGACGGTGCAGGCTGAGATTGAGGCGGTTCTGAGCGACGTCATTGGTATGAAGACCGGGCTACATGGGGCAGGTCGCACCGACAGCGGCGTCCATGCCGCAGCGCAGGTAGCCCACTTTGACGCTCCGGCCCTGATTCCGGCGGAGCGCTGGGCTGACATTCTCAACCATCGTCTGCCCGCAGGCATTGTGATTCGGGCCGCAGCCCGGGTGGCCGACGACTGGCACGCCCGATTTTCGGCCCTGTGGCGACGCTATCGCTATACCCTCTATACCCAGCCCTACCCCAACCTATTTGTGCAGCCCTACGTCTGGCATTACTACCACCATCCCCTGAATGCTGCCCTGATGCAGTCGGCACTTGAGCCGCTGGTGGGCTATCATGATCTAGCTGCGTTTCAGCGGACCGGGTCGGGGCGATCTCACTCTGGGGTTGAGCTACAGGCGGCGGCCTGCGATCGGCGAGGCGTTTTTGTGCAAGTAGAGCTCCAGGCCAAAGGGTTTCTCTACGGCATGGTGCGGCTGATTATGGGACTGCTGGTGCAGGTTGGGAATGGGCAGCTGTCGCCAGCTGATTTCACGCAGATTTGGCAAGATCGGCGGCGAGATCTGGTCCGGTATTCCGCCCCACCTCAGGGCCTGTGCCTGCTGCGCGTGGGCTATCCCAACTTTCCGTTCCCACCCGCAGTCTGGGTCGATACCCAGCCCCAGTTTTTTTTACCGGACTCAGCTGAGCTAGCGAGCGCTGTTTGAGCCAACCCCAATCAATCTGCCGTTTTTCTAACCTGATTTCAAGACTATGGTGACCGCGATGACTAAAACCTATCTGACTCCCCCCCTGGAGGTCGAACGCAGCTGGTACGTAGTAGATGCCGCTGACCAGCGCCTGGGGCGGCTGGCGACCGAAGTTGCCAAGGTGCTACGGGGCAAAAACAAGCCCAACTACGCCCCCCACATGGATACGGGCGATTTTGTGGTGATTATCAACGCCGATAAGGTGGTGGTAACCGGCAAAAAGCGCTTTCAAAAGGTCTATCGCCGTCACTCGGGCCGGCCCGGCGGCATGAAGACAGAGACCTTCGAGCAGCTTCAGAATCGGATTCCCGAGCGGATTGTTGAAAAGGCCGTGAAGGGAATGCTGCCCAAGAACGCCCTGGGCCGGAAGCTCTTTACCAAGCTCAACGTCTATGCTGGCCCAGACCATCCCCACCAGGCTCAGCAGCCTGAAACCCTGACCATCAACACGATTCCTGGAGGTACTCGCTAATGCAGGCAACCGATCAGTCCAACCGCGCCGTCTACTGGGGGACGGGCCGCCGCAAGTCTTCGGTAGCGCGGGTGCGCCTTGTTCCTGGCAGCGGCAAGCTCGTTGTCAACGGCAGGGCGGGAGAAGAATATCTCCAGTTCAACCCGGCTTACCTCGACGCCAGCAAAGCGCCGCTGGAGACCCTGGGGCTAGAAGGCGACTACGATATCCTGGTGAACGTGCGGGGCGGCGGCCTCACCGGCCAGGCTGACTCGATTAAGCTGGGCGTCGCTCGGGCGCTGTGCGAGCTCGATCCCGACAACCGCGCGCCGCTGAAGATCGAAGGCTACCTGACTCGCGATCCGCGCAAGAAGGAGCGGAAGAAGTACGGCCTGAAGAAAGCCCGTAAGGCCCCTCAGTTCTCGAAGCGGTAAAACGCTTTCATCGGCGTACGCTAAAATTGCTTACAGATCATATCCCTATCTAACACCCATGGCTAAGTCTGATATTCATCCCGAATGGTACCCAGAAGCAAAGGTGTTCTGTAATGGCGAGCAGGTCATGACGATCGGCTCGACCAAGCCAGAACTCCATGTTGACGTGTGGTCGGGTAATCACCCCTTCTACACCGGTACTCAGAAAATCATTGACACTGAGGGCCGGGTAGAGCGCTTCCTGCGGAAGTACGGCATGACCGATACGAGCAATGCCACCGGCAGCGACGAGAAATAGCGAACGCGCTTCTCCCTATCCGAGTAGTCCCCTGATTACTCGGATATTTTGATCTCTAAGCGATTTTTGCTCGCTAGACCGGAGCTTTCCCATGGCTGAAGCCTACCTGCTAGAAAAACTCAAGTCCGTCGAGCAGACCTTCCACGAACTCACCCGGCGGATGGCCGACCCCGATGTGGCCAGCGACCCGGACGAGTTTCAAGAGATTGCTAAGCTGCGCGCTTCACTAGAGGAAACGGTCACCACCTACCACGAGTGGAAAGACACGCAGGAAGAGCTGCGCGGCGCTCGGGAGGTCTATAAGGAGTCGGCGAATGACCCGGAGCTGCACGAAATGGCGGCGCTGGAGGTGGAAACGCTGGAAGAACAAAGCGTCACCCTGGAGCAGCGGCTGAAGGTGCTGCTCCTGCCCCGCGACCCTAACGATGACAAGAACGTCATGCTCGAAATTCGGGCTGGAACGGGCGGCGACGAGGCGGGCATCTGGGCGGGCGACCTGGTGCGGATGTATACCCGCTATGCCGAAGGTCAGGGCTGGCGGCCCAAGCTGGTGAGCGAATCCGCTGCCGACATGGGCGGGGTAAAGGAAACTATCCTCGAAATCCAGGGCGACCAGGTCTACAGCAAGATGAAGTTTGAGGCGGGGGTGCACCGGGTCCAGCGGGTGCCGATGACGGAGGCCAGTGGTCGGGTACATACCTCAACGGCAACAGTGGCGATTATGCCCGAAGTCGATGACGTCGAAGTTGAAATCGACCCTAAAGATATTGAGATGAGTACGGCTCGCTCCGGCGGGGCGGGCGGCCAGAACGTCAACAAGGTGGAGACGGCGGTAGACCTGTTCCACAAGCCGACCGGGATTCGCGTCTTTTGTACGGAGGAGCGATCGCAGCTGCAAAACCGCGAGCGGGCGATGCAGATTTTGCGGGCCAAGCTCTATGAAATTAAGCTGCAAGAGCAGCAGGCCGAAGTGACTTCGATGCGGCGATCGCAGGTCGGCACCGGCTCGCGCTCAGAAAAAATTCGCACCTACAACTACAAGGACAACCGGATTACCGACCATCGCCTGAACCAGAACTTTAGCCTCGCGCCGATTCTTGAGGGAGACCTGGAAACGATTGTCCAGTCCTGCATTTCTCAAGACCAGCAGGAGCGCCTGGAGGAGCTGGCCGCCGCTACCTCGGTATAGCCCCGCCCATGGCCCGTTTCCTACATATCTCTGACATTCACCTGGGGTTTGACCGCTACGACAGCCCCATCCGCACCCGCGACTTTTTTATGGCGCTGCGGGACGTCGTCCAGCGCTATGCAATCGACGAACGGGTAGATTTTGTCGTGATTGCGGGAGACCTGTTTGAGCACCGCACGATTAAGCCCGCGATTCTCAACCAGGCCCAGCTCTGTCTGCAAATGCTCCAGCAGGCCCAGATTCCGGTGTTGGCAATCGAGGGCAACCACGACAGCTGTCCCTACGGCACCAAAACCAGCTGGCTGCGCTATCTGTCTGACTGGAAGCTGCTGAAGCTGCTGGAGCCGGGCAACATTTCTCAAGGCGAGCCGTTTTATGCGCCCTGGGATGAGCCAACTGGGCGGGGTGGCTATATTGACTTAGACTGCGGCGTCCGGGTGCTCGGCTCTAACTGGTATGGGGCCGCTGCGCCCAAAGCGATCGAGCAGATTGCTGAAGCCATCCAGGCACTGCCGCCGGGACCAGCGCACAAGCTGCTGCTGTTTCATCACGGCTTAGAAGGGCAGATTGCCCGCTATGCAGGGGCACTGCGCTACAGCGATCTGGTGCCCCTGCAGCGGGTCGGTGTGGACTATCTGGCCCTGGGTCACATCCACAAGCACTACGCGGTCGAGGGCTGGATTTTTAATCCCGGTTCGCTGGAGGCTAACAATGTGGAGGAAGGCCAGTTCCAGCGTGGCGCCTATCTGGTGGAGCTGACCGAACAAGGTATTCAGGCTGAGCTGAAAACAGACTATATTCAACGACCGATCGTGCGCCTGGAGTACGTGGCTCGCAGCCAGGACCCGATGGAGTTGGTAGAATCGGGCGCGATCGCAACCCTAGAAACCGCCATCCAAAGCCAGCGTCTAATTCCTGCTGAGCAGCCCATCGTCGAGCTTAAAATCACCGGTACCGTCGGCTTTGACCGATTGGAGCTGGACATTCGCCAGCTGCGCCAGACCCTGCAAGACCGCAGCCAGGCCCTAATCTTTTTGCTAAAGTACGACGTAGACGAAGCTGCTTTCGCCTCGCCGCTTTCAGAAGAGGCTAGCCGCCTGGAGATCGAGCAGGAGGTCTTCACCGACCTGCTGGCTGGCAATGCGGTCTACAAAAAGCGAGCCAGCGACCTGGCCTACGGCCTGATCGACCTGAAGCAGCGACAGCTCGAAGGCGAGACTGAAGCAGCGCTCTATGACTGGATTGATACGCTGCTGGCCGATACTTCAGACTGATTTCGCCCAGCTTTCGCCATAACGCTCAGCCTAATTTCACCGAAAGCGTTATATCTTCGGCAAATTTGCGTACCCTGACTGCATCGATTGCGCATTCCAAAGGCCAATGGGACCTTTGGCAGGGGAGCTATGCCGGAGACCGATCCAGAACAGCTGCTACAGGCCGGGCTCAGCGCCCTCAAGCAGCGGGCCTATGAGCAGGCCATGACTGCTTTGACCACACTGTCCCAGGCCGAGGTGCCGCCGTCTTACCAGGTCAAAGCTCGGATGGGGCAGATTCAAGTGCGGGCGGCGCAGGCAGATTGGGCCGCCGCGATCGCGCTATGCGAGCCGCTGCTGCGGTCGAAAAATTCAGCGCTGCAGGGCTGGGCCAAGGCGATGCGATCGCGGCTAGCGCAGCAGACGACTACGGTTCCTGACAGCGGATTCCAGCCGCTGCCGGTCGCGGCGATGACCCCACCGCCTGCTAACTCGCCGACCTCTCCCCTAGACCAGTCAGGCTTTGTGCCGTTATCTCCCGCCGCTAGCCCGCCTGCTGCGATCCGTCCAGCCGACCCGCCGCTGGTTTCTGCCCCCAGCAGTCCGTCTGCTATCGCCGAAACCGCAGCGGCGCCCGCCGACAGCCCGCCTTCGCTATTTCACTATGAGGCTTTAAACCAGAATGCTGCCCGGCTGGATAACGATCCGCTAGCCGTCTCTGCTGACATTCATCACTGGCGATCGGCAGGCCGGTTAGAAAAAGGGCGGCGGCTGGGCGAGGGCTGCAAATTTTGGCTTTGGGTCGCCCAGCTGGCGACGCCGCTGCTGACCTTCGGGCTGCTACGCTGGCTGCTGCACCATTTTCTGGCCCTGGTCAACGGCTATCTAGGAATGATGGGGCGAATTTTACCGATTGGCATCGGCCCCATTTCAGCCTTGAGCCGCGACTTGACCTGGCCGCTGGTAGCGCTATTGGTGGCCATGCTGGTGATTTTGCCCTGGCTGTGGGAGCGGTTGCTGGGTCTTACGGTTGGCCTCAAACCCCTCGCTCCTAGACAGCTCTCTGCCTCCTCTGCGGAAGCCCTGGCCCTGCTGCGGAAGCAGTGCCTACAGCGGCGCTGGCCGTTTCCTAGCCTGAAGTGCCTGCCCACCGACCTGCCGCTGATTTTTTCCTACGGCAGTCTGCCCCGAACCGCTCGGCTAGTTGTCAGCCAAGGGCTGCTGGACCAGCTTCAGCCAGACGAAATTGCCGCGCTTTGCGCCTATGAAATCAGCCACTGGCGACGCTGGGACTGGACAGTGCTCTCCTGGCACGGCCTGATTGCCCAGGGGTTTCACCAGCTCTATTGGAGTCTAGCCCTCCAGAGCAATCGCCAGCCGCGAATGGTGAAGCTGGCCACAGGTGTATTGGCCAACGTCAGCTACGGCCTGTTCTGGCTAGTACAGAAATCGGGGCTTTGGGTCGCGCGGCGGCGTACCTACGAAAGCGATCGCGCCGCCGTCGTGCTCACCGGCAACCCCAACGGCCTGACCCGGGCCTTGGCCAAACTCTCCTTTGGCTTAGCCCAGGGCGTCGCTCGGCAGGGCTATACGCCGCCCTGGGTAGAAAGCCTTGACCTGCTTCTGCCCGTTAGCGGCAGCCCCAGCCGCCAGGCCCTCTATGGTCAGGTACCACTGGCCGACCTATTTGCTTGGGACTGCCAGAATCCCTATCGCAGCTGGCTGAGTTTGAATAATAGCCACCCGCCGCTGGGCGACCGGCTGCAGCTGCTGATGGCGATTGCCCGTCACTGGCGGCTAGAGCCCGAGCTTGACCTGCCCGCTCGGCCCAAACATCGGGCCTTGTCAGCCCAGCAGTGGAGAACGCTGCTCGCTCAGGGGGCACCTTACTTTGGATTGCTGATTGGGCTGGGTGCGGCGCTCTTACTCTGGAGCCTGGGAGCCTTTGCCGATGCCATTGGCTGGGCCTTTTTAGATTGGCTCTATCACGACTTGAGCCTGATCAAAAGTGCGCTTCTGCTGGGGCTGGGTATAGGCATCCTGCTGCGGATTAACCGCTTTTTCCCAGACCTGCCGCCGGCCCAGCCGCCGACGGATGACGCTCTACCGACCTGGATCAACGCGCCGCAGCAACTTCCGTTGGATAGCTCAGCTGCTAACATTTCGGGCCGCCTATTGGGCAGACCCGGCGCGGCCAACTGGCTGGGGCAGGACCTACTGCTCCAGACGGCCCACGGTCTGCTCAAGCTGCACTTTTTCTCAGCCTGGGGCAGCATCGGTAACAGCCTGGGGAACGCGCCCAAGCCGATTGAATATCTGGGCCAGACAGTACAGGTCCGGGGTTGGTTTCGTCGCGGCTGTCTGATTTGGCTTGACGTCAGTCAAATTCAGACCGCGCCAGGCCGATTTATTCCGGCCCAAGCACCGATTTGGTCAGCGCTAATTCTAGCGGCTGCCTGCGGCAGCGGACTGTGGATTTTAGTCCGCGGATCGGCCTAGCCTCTAGTTGCGCTGTGCATTGTGGCGGGAGCAGCCGGCTGGTTTTATCGGGCTGATTCTTGAAGCTATATCGTTGATTGCTTTGGCTGCTTTGGTTTGATTCGCTTTGGAATTTGATTCTCAATTCCAATAGCTCAGAGGGGGTTTGGGCAACTTTTCCGTGGGTCATGCATCCTCAAATAGGATAAATAAAGATCTGCCTTTTTGCCCTAGTCTGGAGTCAGCGGGCGTGATACCTTAATTAAAGGTATGAATGTTTACTTTGGAAAAGCATTTAAGCAGCATAAGAGTTTCTAATTGGGCGGGTTGCTTTACAGCGGTCTTACTGATTGAGGGCTGAGTCGCGACCTCAAACGTGCG
Source organism: Vasconcelosia minhoensis LEGE 07310 (assembly GCF_015207255.1). Classification (GTDB taxonomy): domain Bacteria; phylum Cyanobacteriota; class Cyanobacteriia; order Phormidesmidales; family Phormidesmidaceae; genus Vasconcelosia; species Vasconcelosia minhoensis. Next base: position 40,130 of record NZ_JADEXG010000019.1, on the reverse strand, counting down.
CTGTAAGGCTCACTCGAGTTGGGTTGTCAGTTGTTTAAGCCTGTCTTTTGCGATTGGAACAATGACTCAGGTACTCAAAAAAAGCCCTCAGCTAGGGTGAAATCAGATAGAGAATTGTCCGCAGCTTTGAACAGAAGCTTCGCACCCAACGTTGTCTGTCAGCCCTTAGTCAATGAGCCGTCCAAGCTCCATTTTTGAAACAAAAGTTAGAGGTATCTAAATGTCAATTCGTCTGTACGTGGGTAATTTGCCAAAGGATTTAGAGCGGGAAGAGTTTGAAGCCGTTTTTGCTGAAGAGTCAGAAAATTTGGTTTCAATTAAACTAATTGCCGACCGCAAAACCGGCAAATGTCGGGGGTTTGGCTTTGTCACTGCCAAAACCGAAGAAGTCGCCGATGCCCTAGTTGAAAAATATAACGGGCATACGGTTCAAGATTCGGCCCTGAAGGTTGAAAAAGCTATGCCCCGCAGTGATAGCAGCGAAAGTAGCGATCGCGGCGGTAGTCGGCGCAGCAGTAAGAAAGGCAGCGATCGGCGCAGCAGCTCGTCAAGCCCCGCAGATAGCGCTGCGGCAGCGCAGCCCGATCCGCGCTGGGCGCAGGATCTGGCCAAGCTCAAGGAAATGCTGGCGACCCAAACGACTGCTTCCTAGCTGTGTCGGCTCGCCTGGGATAGGGTTTGAAGCAAAAAGGGGACTCTCTACAGACAGTCCCCTTTTTGCTTTTCGGAAAACGAAGATTAATCAGACTCAAAGCAATCCCCCTACGAAACGCGGGCTCGCAGCAGCGCCTTGGGTAGACAGAGCGCCTTGCGCACCTTAGGAACAAAGGCTCGCCGATTGAAAACGTCGTAGTCGTTTTCGACGATCACATCCAAAATTTTTCGATAGAGGATCAGTGCCGACCATACAGGCCAGCGAGCATCGGGACTGAGGACGCTGATACCGCTTTCTGCCGATTCGTAAAACCGGTGGGCGCGTTGGATTTGAAACTGCATCAGCGCCCGCCAGCGGTCGTCAATGACGTTGTCAAACAGGTCTTGCTCACTGTAGTTAAAGCGCTCCAGGTCTTCTAGCGGTAGGTAGATCCGTCCTCGCTGGGCATCTTCGCCGATGTCGCGCAGAATATTAGTGAGCTGGTTAGCAATGCCTAGCGCGATCGCTTCCTCCGCTGGGTTGGGCAGCGGCTGAGCCTGCATCCAAGGGGCTGTATTCACCGCTGGGTCAATTCCCATCACAACAGTAGACATCAGGCCTACCGTTCCCGCCACCCGATAGCAGTAGAGCTGGAGCTCTTCAAACGTCTCGTAGCGCGACCGATGCAGGTCCATCCGCTGGCCTTCGATCATGTCGCAAAAGGGCTGCATATCTAGCGGAAAGCGCTGAAGCGTATCGACTAAGGCCACATCCAGGTCGTCCAGCGGCTGTCCCTGAAATAGCGATTCGAGGTGAGCGGCCCAGTCGTCCAGGGTTTCTTCCGTCGTAAACTCGCTCTGTGGCCCGTCAATCAGCTCGTCCGTCCGCCGACACCAGACGTAGATCGCCCAGATTGCGCGTCGCTTGGCCTCTGGCATTAACCGCGTCCCGAGGTAAAACGTCTTGGAATATTTCGCGGTAATTTGCCGGCAGCGCTCGTACGACTCTTCGAGAGACGCCAGTACGCGGGCAGAGGGGGATTGAGTCAGTTGCAGCATTAATGCCTCAAACTGGAAACTTGGACGAAGCTGACGGGTTAATTTGTCAGTTTACTATTGACTCGGCCAATTATTAGCTGAGCAATGTGGCTGAGCGATCTGACTGGGCGACTCACGAGGCGATCGCGGCTAGCGGCTTGTTGGCCACGGGCGGCGCCTGTTGAATCGCCTCTGCTGCCAGCTTACCGGAAAGGACGGCCCCTTCCATACTGCCGAGATAGCGCTGCAGGGTATAGCTCCCCGCCAGGTAGAAGTTTTCGATCGGTGTCGCCTGGGTGGGACGGTTGGCCTGCCGCCCCGGGCTGGCCGTATAAACCGAGCGGGGTGTCTTGACCACTTTCGATTTCAGCAGCTGAGCCGGATGGTCAGCGTCGAAATGCTGCGGGAAGAGCCGCTTTAGCTCCTGCATCGTCGCCTCGACAATCTCCGCCTCCGACCGCTCAATCCAATCCTTAGCCGGAGCCAGCACCAGCTCTAGCATGGAGCGCTCGTCATTGGCGTAGGCCCGGCAGGTATTACTCATGTCGGCATACACGCTCAGCAGCTCAGAACGCGAGAACAGCAGATGGTCAATATCGGTCAGCTTGCGGTCAAACCACAGATGCACATTGATCACCGGCACACCCTCTAGCCCTTCCAGCTTGGCGAAAAAGTCAATCTCCCGCCAGGACTGGGGCAGTAGCACCTTGAGCACATCCACCGACATTGCCGAAACGTAGATATCGGCTGCGAGTTCCCAGTCGGCGACCCCGTTCAGGCCGCGAATCAGGAAATGCTTCACGGTGCCGTCTGGGTTCAGTCTGATTTTCTTCAGCGGCGCATTCAGGTGAACTTCGCCACCGCGTTCGGTAAAGTAATCGACGATTGGCTGACACAGCCGCTCGGTGGGGGAACCATCCAGAAACGCAATCTTAGACCCGTAGCGCTCTTGCATAAAGCGATTGATCGCCGTCAGCGGAATTGTCGCCGAGACTTCATCCGGGTTGATAAAGGTCAGCGCCTTGCAGGCCGCGATGAAGATATCGCTGCTCACCCGCTCATCGACCCCCTGCCGCTGCAGCCATTCCAGCAGTGAGTAGCGATCCATCGCTTCAACATATTTCTGACCGCGCACGACGGCGGGCAGCAGTCCCACGGCAAACCGTAGCTTTTGCTCCCAGGTCAGCATGTCGTTGTTCCGAATGATCGAAGTGATCACGTTGAACGGGGCCGGAATGTTGGGCACGTCAAAGCGGGAATAGGTGCCTGGCTTTTCGGGCTGGTTGAAAATCAGCGTGTGCTGCTTCCACTGCAGGCGGTCTTCAATTCCCAGCTCTCGCATCAGCTGAAGCATATTGGGATAGGCCCCAAAAAAGGCATGGAGTCCCGTTTCGTACCAGTCGCCCTGTTCGTCTTGCCAGGCCGCCACCAGCCCACCCAGCACGTCTCGACTCTCGACCACAATGGGGATGTGGCCAGCATCGGCCAAATATTTAGCGCAGGCCAGCCCCGCTAAACCGGCTCCTGCGATCGCAACTCGCATCTAAACTCAATTCCTCACTTGCTTTGTCAATGGTCTCAGTTTTTCATTATAGGTTTCAAAGCCTTACATTTTGGCGAAACTATCGACTTCCTGTCAGCGCGGTGGCCTGATCGAGCCGAGCTTTAACTTCGATAGTCACGATTAAACGGCTGAGCGAAACCGCATATGATAGAGATCTGCAAGCGAATCGCCCAGACACCTGCCCTAGATACCCAAAAGCGTATGAGAACCAACTTTGACTTTTTGCAACAGTCTGACCCCGAGCTGACCGCGATCATTGGGCGCGAGCTCCAGCGTCAGCAGGACCACCTAGAGCTGATTGCCAGCGAAAACTTTACCTCCGCGGCGGTTCTGGCGGCCCAGGGCTCCGTGCTGACGAATAAGTATGCGGAAGGGCTGCCCGGCAAGCGCTACTACGGCGGCTGCGAGTTTGTCGATCAGGCTGAACAGCTGGCCATTGATCGAGTCAAACGGCTATTTGGCGCCGCCCACGCCAACGTGCAGCCCCATTCGGGCGCCCAGGCCAACTTCGCCGTGTTTCTGGCGCTGCTGGAACCCGGCGACACGATTTTGGGCATGGATCTCTCCCACGGCGGGCACCTCACCCACGGTTCGCCGGTGAATGTTTCGGGCAAATGGTTCAACGTAGCCCAGTACGGCGTTGACCCGGAGACCGAGCAGCTGGACTATGAAGCGATTCGGCAGCTAGCCCTGAAGCATCAGCCGAAGCTGATTATCTGCGGCTATTCGGCCTATCCCCGCACCATTCACTTCGACCGCTTCCGCGCGATCGCGGATGAAGTCGGCGCCTACCTGATGGCCGACATTGCCCACATCGCCGGTCTGGTCGCGGCAGACTGCCATCCCAGCCCGCTGCCTCACTGTCACGTAGTTACCACCACCACCCACAAAACCCTGCGCGGCCCGCGCGGCGGCCTGATCATGACCGCCGACCCGGAGCTGGGCAAAAGATTTGACAAGGCCGTCTTCCCGGGCAGCCAGGGCGGACCACTGGAGCAGGTGATTGCAGCCAAAGCCGTCGCCTTTGGGGAAGCCCTCCGGCCCGAGTTCAAAACCTATTCGGCTCAGGTGATTCAGAATGCCCAGGCGCTGGCTCAGCAGCTCCAGCAGCGGGGCTTCAAAATTGTCTCAGATGGCACCGACAACCATCTTGTTTTAGTAGATTTGCGCTGCATCGGCATGACCGGTAAGCGGGCGGATGCGCTGGTTAGCCAGGTACACATTACCGCCAATAAGAATACGGTACCCTTCGACCCCGAGTCGCCCTTTGTCACCAGCGGCCTGCGGCTGGGCTCTCCGGCGATGACCACCCGGGGCATGGGCCAGAGCGAGTTCGTAGAAATTGCCAACATTATTGCCGACTGTCTGCTCAGCCCTGAGGATGAGGTGACGATGGTGAACTGCCGCGATCGCGTCGCCGACCTCTGCCGCCGCTTCCCCCTGTATCCGCATCTGAACGCCGCCGCCGCGCCTGCCCTGGTCTAGGCTCGCGTTTGGCCGACACAACCTCGGCCTTTGGAACCGGGTATTGGAGACAGAAGACCGCTTAAATTCAGTATTCCATCTAGAGAATAACCGAGGTATACTAGCGCCGAACCGGGCTAGGTCTATCGTTCTCTGGATGGAGTTTTTATGTCTGTACAGCTATCCGCATCCTCCAGATTATCTGCACCGACCGGCTCTGGCCTCGACCCTGATTTACGGCCCAAAATTGGCCTAAACGACTTTAATCCTTTGGCTTCGTTGCTCGACGGCAGGCCCTGTCAACCTCTATAGAGTCAGTTCAGATGCTTCAGCCGTACCATCTGCTTGCCTTTATCCTCTCGGCCATTGTCGTCCTGATCACGACGCCCATTGTTAAAAGAATTGGTCTCCACAGCGGTCGCGTCGATTTACCGGGAGGCCGCAAAGTTCATCAGCAGCCCATGGTGCGCCTGGGTGGAGTTTCTATTTTTTTGGGGACGCTGGTGGCGCTGCTCACCGTTTGGGCCTCGGGTGGCTTTATTGACGCTGCAGGCGATGCCCTCGACCCGGTGGCGGAATACGAGATTTGGGGCGTGACGATTGGCGGGCTGGTCTTTTTTCTGATTGGCCTGCTCGATGATCTGTTTGGCCTGTCAGCGATTAGTCGGCTGGTGATGCAGTCGGTGGCTGCCGGCCTGGCCTGGAAGGTCGGCGTAGATATTGAATTCTTGACCATTCCCTTTTTTGGCCTAGTGCAGCTGCCGGGGCTGCTCAGCCTGCCGGTGACGGTCGTTTGGCTGGTCGGTATGGCTAACGCGATCAACTGGATTGATGGGCTCGACGGTCTGGCGGCTGGCGTTTCGGGAATTGCAGCAGTGGTCATGCTGGTGGTCAGTCTGTTTATGAATCAGCCCGCCGCCGCCCTGGTGGCAGCAGCCCTGGCGGGCGGAGCGCTGGGCTTCTTGCGCTACAACTTCAACCCGGCTCAGATCTTTATGGGCGACGGCGGGGCCTACTATATGGGCTTTACTCTGGCCGGGGTCGGCGTGATTGGCCTGGTTAAGGGAGTGACGACGGCGGCGGTGCTGCTGCCCTACCTGATTTTGGCCGTACCGATTTTAGACATGTCGGCAGTCATCCTGCTGCGGATGCGTCAGGGCCTGTCGCCCTTTGTCGCCGATAAGCGCCATCTGCATCACCGGCTGCTTCAGGCAGGTTTTTCCCACCGGTTTACGGTGCTGTTTATCTATGCCCTGACGCTGTGGGTCGGCAGCCTGGCCCTAGCCTTCTCGGGTATGCCCAGCGGCATCGTCTACGCCCTGGGTTCGACCGCGCTGCTCAGCTACACCGGCTGGCGAGCCCTGCGCCACGCCCGCTAGCAAGACACCATCAGCCGTAGGTTGGGGTTGCGCATTCGCTAACCCAACGAAACTTGTGTCGCGGTTGGGTTTCGTGGACTTAACCCAACCTGCTCGATCTGGGCCCATCAGTAAGGGTATTCATAGGCTTTGACCAGGTTGGCGGCGCGATAGAGATAAAAGACCTCACTTACAGCACCGCCGCGCCGGGTCTTCACCTGAGCAATTTCTTTAAATGTTTCAAAGTAGGGCTGATAGGTTTCAATCGTCTCAGCCTGGGAAAAGTCGGCAATGCTGATAAAAATCGCATCCTGTCCCAGCCAGTCCGCTGGTTGAAACCACAGGGCATGGCCGCGCGGGTCCTGACTAAAGGCCATCACCGGTGCCTCTGTCAGCGGTTCAACCGCGATCGCCACATAGCCACTCAGCCAAAATTCCGGCGTTACCAGGAAGTCCGCCGCCGCGATCGCGCTTCTCACCTCACTATCTTCTATCAGCCGCTGCCGCAGCTGCATGACGTCGATCAGCGTCGTCGAAGGATCGGCCTGGGGCGCAATCAGGCCGCCGAACAGGGCATACTGGCTGGGCTTTTGCAGCGTGCCCAAAGTGATATGTAATAGCGCAAACAGCAGCAGGCTGCCAATGGCAAGACCGCTGCCGCCGAGCCAGCGCCGGACGGCGGGCCGCGATCGCGCCTGCCATTCCCCCACCGTCTGACCCAGCAGCGGCGTCAGGCTCCACAGCCCCGGCGTCGGCCAGGCCGGATAGATCGGCGTCAGCCCGCCCAGCAGGGTAAACCCCACCGCCGTGGGCAGGCCGCACCAGAGCAAAAACCGTTTCTGAGCCAGAAGCGGGTCGGGCTTGTGCGGTTTGACTGCCACCATCCGCCGCAGCTGCGCCAGGGTCTCTCGAACGCTCACCCACCACAGCGGCAGTCCCAGGGTTGGAAACAGGTAGCCCAGCTCCGCCGCTAATACGCCCAGCAGATTGGACAGCGAATAGGTCGAGGTGAGAGAACTATCAAATCGGCTGGACAGATGAAATCGAAACGAAATCCAGCCGTGGGTCGCATTCCAGTACAGCAGGGGCAGCAGCACCAGGCCAAACAGCAGCAGGCTTAGAGCCGTCCAGGGCGATCGCAGCGCCCGCCGATGCTCTGGGCTAGTTGCGCAGAAACCCACCAGGCTCAGCCCGAAAACAAAGCCGTGATACTTGCTCAGGCAGGCCAGCCCCAGCAGTAATCCAATCAGAACAATCCTAGCCGTCGGACGATAGGGGCCACTGGGGAAAAACTCGCAGGCCGATACCCAGAGCACCGCCGTCCAGAAGAAAATTAGCCCGTTGTCCGGCGCGGCGAAGGTGCCCAGCGCCAGGAAGAAAATTGGGATTAGACTCGCGATCGCTAAACTCCACCGCCCGGCAGATTCTCCCAGCAGTCGCTGCCCGGTTCGGTACAGCAGATACAGGCTGCCGGTAAACAGCCCCAGAGCGCCCAGCCGCAGCGTTAGCGGCGACACCATTCCCGTCAGCCAGAGGCCAAAGCCGCTGGTCAGCGCCACCATCAGCGGATGGTCAAAGTAGCTCCAGTCAAGATGGCGAGTGTAGAGGTAGTAGTAGGCTTCATCAAACCCCGGCGGCATTGCCCAGGCGATGACGCTGCGATAGAGGAGTCCGCCCAGGAGCCACGGCCCAATCCATCTAATTGTTTGATGAGACGGCTTAAAGCTTATCTGCGCCATTGGAATTCTCACAAACTGTCAAGCGACCCTGCTAATTTGCTACTGGGCTACCGGAGCATCGGCCCTGGTCGCCTGAAATGGACTAATATCGAGCCATATCCGTTATTAACGTATCAGCTAGAAATCGCATGGACGCGAGCGCCGAGATTATCTGCGTAGGGACAGAGCTGCTGCTGGGCGATATCCTCAACAGCAACGCTCAGTATCTGGCCCAGCAGCTCGCTCAGCTGGGCATTCCGCACTACTATCAAACCGTCGTTGGTGACAATTCACTGCGATTACAGCGGGCGGTGGCGATTGCCTGCGAGCGATCGCGGCTGCTGCTGCTGACCGGCGGCCTGGGTCCCACCCCGGACGACCTGACGGTGGCGGCCCTGGCCGAATTCTTCGGTGTGCCCCTGGTGGAGCGACCCGAGCTGATTGCCGACATCGAGCAAAAGTTTGCCCAGCGGGGCCGGACGATGACGGCGAACAATCGCAAGCAGGCGCTGCTGCCTGCCGGAGCCGAGGTGCTGCCAAACCAGGGAGGCACGGCTCCGGGCCTGATTTGGGAACCGCGCCCAGGGCTGCTGGTGATGACCTTCCCCGGCGTACCGAGGGAAATGCAGGCGATGTGGGAAACCACTGCCGCTCCCTACCTGGAAGCTAAAGGCTGGTCCAGCAGTATCATCCACAGCCGGACGCTAAAATTTTGGGGGATTGGCGAGTCGAGTCTGGCTGAGAAGGTGGCCCCTTTCTTTGAGCTGGAGAATCCGACGGTAGCGCCCTATGCCGGGGGCGGCGAGGTGAAGCTGCGGATTTCAGCCCGCGCGGCCTCTCCCGAGCAGGCGGCTAGCCTGATTGCCCCGATCGAAGCCGAGCTGCGGCACATTACTAGCGTCGATTGCTACGGCCAGGACGACGATACGCTAGCTTCAGTCGTCGTCGGACTGCTCAAGGCTCGGCAGCAGACTCTCAGCGTCGCCGAATCCTGCACCGGCGGCGGCCTGGGGCAGATGATTACCGCCGTACCCGGCAGCTCCAGCTACTTTTGGGGCGGCATCATCTCCTATGACAATCGGATTAAGGAAAACTGGCTCGGGGTCAATCCCCAAACGCTGGCGACCGTCGGCGCGGTCAGCGCGGAGGTGGCTGAACAGATGGCCCTGGGCGTGCGCGAGCGCATGGGCACCGACTGGGGCCTCAGCATTACCGGGATTGCTGGCCCCGATGGCGGTACGGCGGCCAAGCCGGTGGGGCTAGTGTATATCGGTCTGGCCGATGGCTCGGCTGTGCAGAGCCTGGAGCGGCAGTTCGGCGGCTATGGCGATCGCGACTGGATTCGTTACATCAGCGCCTGCAGCGCGCTGGATTTTCTTCGCCGAACGCTTTTAGATGTGTTTACGCCGACCTAGCTCTAACCTGCGGCCAATGAAAGGTTCGGGGATCGCAGTGAAATTCTATCTAGCGGTAGAATGATTAATTTTAATTTATATGACTAATGCGTTCTTGACCATTCCCGGCAATTCGTTATTATAAATACATAAGTTGTCTATATCTTCGTTCTGGGCAAGCTAGATTATCCTCATCTATACCGTGTTTGGGACGGGTTTTAGATGGGAAAGCGGACTCAGCAGAAAAGAGAAGGAGTAACCCGGCTGATGGATTACATCGAAAAGGCTCTAGAAAGACTTGGAGAATGGGTAGATAGGATTATGGATGCCCTATTTGGTCCCCAGTCTGAGCCTGAGCGCGAGCCGATCCCGTTGCCGGTAGACGAGCGCCGACGCTAATTCGGAGCCTGTCATTGCTCAGCTTGCTGGTCTTGCACGGTCCTAACCTCAACCTATTGGGGCGGCGCGAGCCGGGGGTTTATGGCCTGCTAACGCTAGACGACATCAACACGGCTCTCCGTTCCCAAGCAGAACGGTTGAATGCCCAGCTTGAAATTTTTCAATCCAATCACGAAGGTACCCTGGTGGACCGGATTCAGGCATCGCTGGATCTCCACCAGGGTATTTTGATCAATCCGGGGGCCTATACCCACACCAGCGTGGCCATCCGCGACGCGATCTCGGCGGTGGCTCTACCCACGGTTGAGGTGCATCTCAGCAATATTCACCAGCGCGAAACCTTCCGCCACCACTCCTACATTGCCCCGGTCGCGGTGGGGCAAATCTGCGGATTTGGGGCTGACAGCTATCGGCTCGGCCTGGATGCGCTGGTCACCCAGCTGCGCCGTCAGCCTGACAAACCGGTCTAAAATGGGACAGCGACGTTTAGCCCATTTTTGATGACTACCGCGACTCGCCCTCAAACCATCCGCTTCCTCCAGTCGCCTACCCGCCCCGACTGGATTGACCAGGCCGTCGCTAACCTCGACACTGTGCTGCTCGACCATTCCCACTGCGAACGCAAGGCAGCCGGGGTAGCGCTCAATCTCATGTTTCGCTATCCCTCTAGCGCGGCGCTGGTGCGATCGCTAACCGCCATTGCTCAAGAAGAACTCAGCCATTTTGAGCAGGTCAACCAGTGGCTAGACCGGCGCGGCATCCCGCTGGGGCCGCTGGCCCCGTCACCCTACGGCGCTGGGCTCAAGGCTCAGGTACGGCGGGATGAGCCTTGCCGGATGCTAGACATGCTGCTGGTCTCAGCCCTGATCGAGGCCCGCAGCCATGAGCGCTTGGGCCTCCTTGCCGACCACTGCCCAGCCCCCGAACTCGCCAGCTTCTACCGCAGCCTGATGTCGTCAGAAGCCCGCCACTACGGCGCTTACTGGGTGTTAGCGACCACCTATTTTGAAACCGATGAGGTCAATCAGCGGCTGCAAGAGCTGGCGACTGTGGAAAGCGAGCTGCTCGCTACCTTACATCCTGAACCTCGGGTACATAGCTAATCGATACCCGCTTGAAAATGCTGAGCAATAAAACTCATACAGCGCAAACGATACAGTGCAGAACTCAACGTTGAGATCGTCTTCGAAGCCATTGAAGGACTCAAAACGGTCAACGAAATTGCTGGAGAGCAGGGCTTAAATCCGACTCAGATAACCTATACGAATCTATTCGGCTAGATATCCAGAGGGCTCCGCACTCCACGCCCACCACGATTGAGGACATTCAAAGGCATTTCAGACCTGACAATGTTGTCTCGTGCTCTGAAATACCTTTGGTATAAATCATTGTGGTCTTAACATCTTTGTGCCCCAGCAACTCTTGAATCGTGCGGATATCGTAGCCACTTTCCAATAGGTGGGTCGCAAAGCTATGGCGAAAGGTGTGGCAGCCGACTCGTTTTTCTACTCCAGCATTTCGCACAGCTTGCTTTACAGCCTTTTGCAATCCGCTTTCATGCAGGTGAAAGCGGACAATCGCTCCACTGCGAGGATCTTTACATCGCAAGGAGGCGGGAAAGACAAACTGCCAAATCCACTGACGATTGGCATTCGGATACTTTCGAGCTAACGCAAAGGGTAGAGTGACTGCTCCATATCCCTGACTTAAATCTTGCTGATGGATGCGCTTGACCTGCTGGAGGTGTTCCTTAAGCGCTGTCTGCACGCTGCTAGGTAACATCGTGACTCGGCTTTCCTGACCCTTAGCGTCTCGCACAACGACCTGAGACTGAGGAAAATCCAAATCCTTGATGCGGAGCTGCATCGCCTCCCGCAAGCGCAAGCCACTACCATAGAGCAACTGCACAATTAGTCGATGCACCCCTGACATTTGCTGAATCACTGCCCGCACTTCTTCAGGGGTTAAAACGGTTGGAAGCTTACGCGAAGGCTTTGCTCGAATAGCATCAATCCGATCGTCCAGGGGCATCTGCAAAACCAGTCGATACAAGAAGAGCAGGGCACTCAATGCCTGATTCTGAGTGGAGGCCGCAAACCTGCCCTTGAACGGCTAGATGGGTAAGAAAGGCTTCAATGTGGGGGACACCCATCTCTTGGGGATGGCGCTTGCTATGAAACAGGATGTAGCGACGAATCCACTGCACATAGGTTTGCTCCGTGCGATACGAATAATGCTTTAGGCGAACAGCGTCTCGAACCTGGTCGAGTAACTTTTTGGAACGAGGCTCTGCCGGCATTGGGAGGCACCTGAAAAAAGATGACAAATAAATCTTAAGCAGATGCGACCTAGAACCGGAGGGCTGATTATACTGAAACATTCCGCCTATTTACCTGTATCGGGATCTTAGGCGGACGTAATTCCACCTATTTACCCCAGAAAGGATCTTAGGCTGAAACATTTCCACCTATTTACCCGTGTTGGGATCTTAGGTGGAAACTTTCCCTCTAATCAATAGTTGGGCGGCAAAGTGAACAGTGATGACTACTGAATTTAAGCGGCTAACGGAAGTCGATAGCTCTGACATTATCGAACTAATGAATAATCCGTTGGTGCGGCGGCATATGCCTTTGGCAACCAGTTGTTTCGGGGAAAGCGAGTGCGAGGAATTTATTGCTGCAAAAGAACGGCTATGGAAAGAAGATGGTTACGGTCCCTGGGCGTTTGTCGTTGATGGTCAGTTTGTCGGCTGGGGTGGATTACAACGCGAGAACGGGGAAGCTGACTTGGGATTAGTACTGCACCCGGATCATTGGGGATTAGGGAAAATCCTCTACAGCGAAATAATTCGTCGAGCTTTTGGAGAAATGGGTTTCGAGGCGGTCACGGTGCTGCTCCCGCCCACGAGGAAGAATATTAAAGGCTTGCTGCGGTTAGGCTTCCGTAAAAATGGGCAATTAGAGGTCGCAGATAAAACGTTCTTGCGTTATCGGCTCGAAAAAAGGAAGAGTTCAATTGGATAATCTCCAGCAACAGTACGAGTCGGCGAAATTGCCGCCCAACAAATCGTTGGAGAGGGACTTTTGTTCCGCTACGCGCTTCGCGCTACGCTCCACAAAAGCCCCTCAACTCAGGCGTTAGAACCCTCCCTCATCCGCCTAGCTATCCTGCAAACTACCGAATTTATTTTTTTAGAGTGCCACGCTCTGAAATAGGATTTGACTCGAGGTTCGGGTGAATATAGGATTCAGAGCATTGCACTCCGAAAAAAAAGGTTACCATGTACTCGAAGCAAGAAGCAGAAGGAAATGAACTTATAATCAAGGCGTTGGCACGGGGTATCATCGAGATAGACGGGAACTCGATCACCTATAATGTCAAACAGCGTAAGAAATACGTATGGTCTGATCCCGAAGAGTGGGTAAGAGCTTTCACTATCAGCTTTCTCGTGCTTGAGAAGGGCTATCCTGCCACTCGAATAAAAACTGAAGTGAAGGTCCCGAGGCGAACACCAAACGACTGGGCGGATATTGTCGTTTACAAAGAGGACGCATGCAGAACCCCCTATATTGTTGTTGAATGCAAATCGACGGGCCAAAACGCAACGAACGTAGCGCAGGGAGTAGAGCAGCTTTTTGGCAACTCTAACTCCTTGAGAGCAGAATTCGGTCTTTACGAGGATTATGAGAATTCTACCGTTTTTGATGTTCAGAATTATCCAGCGGGTGAGCGAGCGGAGAATATCAAAGGGAGTAGGCGACATCTTCCGGAACAATATGGTGAGGTTTCTGAGTTTACCTACATAGCTGGCCCTGGAAATAACGATATTGCTCCGGTCAGCGCCAGGCAGTTAGAAGCAAAAATAAAACGAGCCCACTCCATTATTTGGGCAGGCGGGAAGAGAGACCCGCTGACCGCTTTTGATCAATGGAGCAAGTTGCTTTTTGCAAAGGTGGAGGATGAGCGAACCACACCGAATGATGCCCCTAGGCAATTTCAAGTTGGGAGCAGCGAGACCACAGCTTCCGTTGCAACTAAGATTCATTCTCTATTTGAGCAGGCGTGTAGAAATGACCGCACTATCTTTCCTGAAGGTACAAAGCTCGAATTGTCTGATGGCAAAATATTTGAAGTGGTGAAAGTGCTGCAAGCGGTAAGCATCACAGATGCTTCTGCCGATAGTATTGGAGCAGCATTTGAAAGCTTTTTTGGATCTGTTTTCCGAGGTGAGCTAGGGCAGTATTTTACTATGCGCCAACTCGCCAGGTTTACGGTTGCTATGCTTGACATCGACAATAATGATTACGTTATTGACCCCACATCTGGCAGTGGTGGTTTCCTGCTAGAGGTCTTGCTGCAAGTTTGGCACTCGCTTGACATTAAGTATGCAGGCCGAGCAGAGCTATCCCGTTATAAAAATGACTTTGCTCTCCACAAAGTTTTTGGTATTGAAATACATGAGATATTGGCCAGAATTTGTAAAATAAACCTATTATTACATCATGACGGTCATACAAATATCGAAGGTGATAGGAGTTGTCTCGATCAACGTTTTAATCTAACTAGACTGTCGCCATTCGGAAACAAATTTACAAAGGTCGTAGGAAATCCACCGTTTGGAGACGAAGTAGCTGACGGTGATGACGACTTACTTGGAAGCAACACACTAGAAAACTTTCAAGTGGCGGATGGCAGGTCTAAAGTCCCATCAGAGCATGCGATAATTGAGCGTTGTGTAGATTTCCTTGAGCCCAATGGTAGGTTCGGCTTGATTCTTCCTGACGGTCTATTCAACAACCATGGAGAACTTTCTAATTGTCCGAAAACTAGAAGGTTTCTCGTTAAAAACGGACAAATAGAAGCGATTGTTTCACTCCCTGATCATGCTTTTAGGAAATCTGGTGCGCAGAATAAAACATCTATCTTATTCTTCAGAAAATTCTCATTAGAAGAAAAAGCTCGTTTTGATAGAGTTTTTGACAGGGAGGTGGCGTCAGGGGTTGATGAAGATATAGCTATCCGCGCAGCGTTAAATGGTATCCGGTATCATGTTTTTCTGGCGGAGGCCATCAATGTTGGCTACACAACAACCGGCGTTCTTAGCGCAAAAAATGATCTATACAAAGCACATCAGGATGGACGACTAGAGGATGATCAGCAAGGCACCATATACGGTGAGTATTTAAGGTTCTCAGAGAATAGTGAGGGCTACGACGGCTCGGAGCTTCCTGACTGCATGTCAATTGACGTCCTTGATATGTGGGAAGCACACTGCAGCCACAGAATGGACCCAAAATATTTTCTCTTTAAGAAGGAGGAGCAGAGCCATGTTCCTGAGGGATGGATCAAGGTTCCTATCTCCGAGGTCATGGTTCGTCGAGAAAATATCGTTCATCCCGAGGATTATCCCGATGAGCCAGTAGTTGTAATGACTTTGTCTCAAACTGGAGACATTCGACCGCGTGAAGCCGGCAAGGGAAACAATCCTCCTGAGTGGCTGGGCATGTACTTTGGTGATAGCTCTTCAATTTGGTATGCAGCTACTGCCGGCGATGTCGTTTTTTCTGGGATTGACCTCTGGAAAGGTTGTATATCGGTGGTGCCAACTGACTTCAATGGTGCATTAGTTACTAAAGAGTTCCCCATATACCAAGTGGTAGATGAACGAATAGACCCTGATTTCCTATCTTGCTTGTTGAGAAGTCGGTACTACCAAAGGGCATTTCGAGCTATCACGACTGGACATAGCAATAGACGCAGGACCCAGGTAGGCGATTTTGAGAGTCTGGAGATTTGTTTTCCAGAAAACATCGATACGCAAAAAAGGTTGGTTAGTGAGATTGTTGGGGCGAGAAGTGACCTAAAAGAATCAAACCATGCTCTAAAGGAAGCCTGGAGAGAGTTTGATCATGTAATTGATGGCCGTGACTACGAGTTACCACAAGTAACAGCGGATGACTCAGTGGACGAAGAATAGGTTCTAACCTACATTCCGCAGGTTGACAAATAATTAACCGGATGCATGATAATAGCGTTCAACGGGTGGTCCCAAGAGGTGAATAATCAACCGCCGCTCATCATTCAGATTGCTAATCAGCCGTTGCCCGTCCAGGGTGACCCAGTGGATGCCTTGAAACTTCTGCATAATCCAGCGGAAGGTCGGCTTGGCGGTGGGCTGTTTGCGTTGGTCGTGCACGGTTTGGTGCTGGGCTGCCAGAGCCTGTCGCAGTTTCCGTTCGGCGAGGGTATAGACCATCAGGGTAAGGGCCATGATGAGAGCCAAGGCTTCGACGCGCTGCGGCTTTTTGACAAAGACGCTACTGGCAAAGAAGAGCGGGTCTTTGAGGAAGCGAAACCCTCGTTCTACGGACTGTTGCCCTTTGTATTCGCTCAAGCACTTTGGAGCTGGCCAAAGGGTTTTGTCGAGTTGATTGGTGGCGAGAATGAAGCGACTGCGCTGACGGCTTAAGGTGTCTTCAGCCGTGGCGGTACGCGCTAGCGTGGCCTGCAGCCGATAGCCCTGCACCGGGGTAAGTTCGGCGGATTTGGCCGGACGACCGGGGGGGCGCTTGGCTCGCACGCTCTGGACGGAAACCTGAGTGAGTTGATGTATCTCTAGGCCATCTTGAAACTGCATCAAGGCCTCTAGGGCATCGGGTTTACAGGCAAACACCTGCTGAGTAAGCGATTTCAGCTGGCGATTGAGCCGGCTCTCGAGCTTGTCTAATTCGGGTTGCCAGAGGGCGGCATTGGCTTTGCGGGTCTGGCTTTCCACTAGTATCCAGCGCTGGGGCACCTCGCCATAGGTCTGCTCTACCTCCCACATTCGGTAATCCTTGCGGCCTGTGGGCACCTCAACCAGCGTTGTAACCTCGCAGTGCACCAGGTCTTGAGCCGCGCTCAGCGTCAGCGGCACCCGCGATAACCAGCCCAGCGAGCCTACCTGCTGCAAATTAGGCTCGCTATAGAAGGCCGCATCCATGACAAAGATGCCATCGCTGGTCCACTGGTCTCCAAACGCTTTCATCACCCTGGCAAACTGCTGAGTGTCATGTTCATTGCCGCTGGCCACCTGCAACCACAACGGCACGCCGCCATCGGCAGCACACACCAGGGTCATCAAAAACTGTTTCAAATCCGGACGATGGTCTCGGGAATACCCGCGACAGAGCCGCAGGGGAGTCGGTTCTGCCAGGGTCTCACTGGAGGGCTTCAACTCAGGCCTGGCTTCCGCTCCGGCTTCGCAGGGGGGCGGATACTCACCCTGCACCGAAATAGAGGTGGCATCGAGATGGCGCTGCTGAATGTCAATTTCAAAGCGTTTGACTGCCTGCAGGGCCACCTTCAGAAAAAATGAGGTGGTGCCCGCCGCGTAGAGTTCATCTAAGACACGACCCAAACGGTCATCATTCAAGTGATGAGCCTCGACCTCCGCTCCCAATAAGTGAGAGACCGCTTTACTTTCGAAAAATTCGCTGAACAGATACAACGGTGCACTGAGAAAGCCTAGTGCGTTCAAAATCATTGCTTTCACCACTTGGCCAGCACTGACGTGCTCCAAGCAATGGGGCTCAATCTGCTCATCGGTCAGCTCTACTAGGCCAAGTTCATCAATGAGTCCGGCTACTAAGCCCAGATGGTCTAGATTCTCAATCTGCAAGGGAAGTCGCTACCGCCAGAAGGAACGTTTTCTAGCCTAGACTAACCCCACATTTTTTATTCCCTGTCAACCTGCGGAATGTCGGTTCTAACAAGGCCATGCACCGGATGCCAAAATCTCCGCTTCGCTGCGATTTTGTCACCGGTGATGGCGGCGTTAGCTGGCAAGAGTGTTTAACGATGGATAGCCCTAAAAAGTAAGGATGCGCAGCGCGGAGTGCGGCACATCCTTACTCCAAAGTTATTACCTCTAGGGCACACCCAATTTTATAGCCTAAAACCCCGATTCTCTCATTACTCCCTGAACGGTTACCGATTTTTAGCCTGATGCCGGAGGTGCCGAGCGTAGTTTTGACTATCAGTACTGACCAGTACAATGAGGGTAACTGATTCGGTTCTTCATTCGGATGTCTGCGTATGGTCAGCGTGTGACTAAATCAACTTCCTTCAAAGGGTTTCTAATTCGAGACTGGCAGGAGCGCGATCGCGCCGCCGCCGCTAACGTCATCCGCTCGGTGCTGGCAGAGTATGGCCTGGGTTGGGAAGTTGACTGCGGCCAATGTACCGATCGAGATGCGGTCGAGGTCGAAAAATACTACTGGGCGACCGGCGGCGAATTTTGGGTAGTTGAGTCCCAGGGGCAGATTGTGGGAACGGGTGGCTACTACCCGATTGCTCGGGGCGAAAAAGCAGCTGAAATTCGCAAGATGTATCTCCTACCAGAAGCTCGGGGTCAGCAGCTGGGTCGGTTTTTACTTAGCCAGCTCGAAGCCGCCGCTGTCGAAAAAGGCTTTGAAGAGGTCTGGATAGAAACCGCCAGCGTGCTCAAGCAGGCGGTGGCGCTGTATGAGCAAAATGGCTATGTGGCGGCAAATGGTGTGGAGACTGACCGCTGCGATCGGGTCTATCACAAGGCAGTTTCGACCAGTTTCCAGACCACTGATAAAAGTAGACTATGGCCAGTTGAGTGAGCTTCGGTTCTGTCTTCTGCTATGAATAATCCGGCACTCGCCCATCGCCCCTTGCAGCCAAATCCTAGTCAGTTGTCTCACTCTGGCGGCTTTGATGCCGACATCTTTATAGATTCTCTGGCAAATCAATCTGCTCTCACTACCGGAAATTGCAGCCTATTCCAGCCCAGAGATAGGTGATGACAGCATCCGGCTGATTCGAGGAAAGCAGTCCGAATAGCTGATCCTCCGCATTAAACTCTGTTCCCAAAGAACTTTCAAAAACTTCAACCTGATAGGCCTTTTCTAACTCTGCGAGCGTCTTACCAACGCGAATCCCTTCAGCCGTCGTCAGCTCCGCACTTCCCATCTCGTCACGAACACTCCAGCCAACAAACTGATCTTGCATAGCATTTAAGGTAAAGCCATTTGGGTAGGTCGCAAACGTCATTGGCCCAGCACCACATTCAGCATTCGTACCCATCTCGGCGGATTCTTCCAGAGCGGCAGCGACGGCTGTTTGGGCTAGAGCAATATCAGATTCAAACGCTACATCTTGAGTTTCCCCAGTCTGAGCGTTGGTTGCTCGAACGCCGTCCCCAGCTAGAGTCAGCGTTACTTCTGCCGAATTTGTGGCGACAGCGCCTTCTGCACCATTAGCCGCATCTGCTGATGCCGTTTCGGAAACCTCTGTCTTCGGATCCAAGCTAGCGGGTTCACTATTTGCATCGACGGCATTTGGAGATCCTCCACAGGCCGTGACCGTCAGGATCAGGAATAGACCCATGGGGATGAGTGTTTGATGGTACGGGTTTTGGCTAGACATGCGAGTGAAAAATGCTTTCCTTGCTAATACATCTGCTTCTGACTACGGCCTCAGCATTCCCAAACACTATGGCCAGTAGCAATGAAAACAAAAAAACTTCCCCGTTGTTCAGTTAACCAGCTGACGTCGCCAGATTCAGGACTTAAGCGATCGCTGGAGGGCTGGCAGCAGCGGGCAGGGTTCGGCGGCCTGTAAATTGTCAGGATTGCTCCAGCTGAAGGGAGCTTGCTTAGCGGCAGACATCCACAGCAGGCGTTTGGCCCGGGTCATAGCGACATAGAGTAGGCGAAATTCTTCTGCCTTTTTGAGATTGCCCGCCTGCTGCCAGGCGTCCCAGATATCGGGGATGGGCTGGGCCTGGGACTGATGCTCGGCGTGAATATGGGCGCGGAGCTGGGCGCGGGCCACTTCGGCAAGGTCAAAATCTCCCAAAAACTCCATCTGCGGCGGAATCCAGACTTTGCCGGGAATCATCCGCTCATGTAGGAAGGGGAGAAAGACCGCGTCCCAGTCGAGGCCCTTAGCCTTATGCATGGTGATGATGGTCAGCTGGCCAGGTCGCATGTACTGAGATTCGGTATCTTCCGCCTCGATCGGGCTGAACTGCTCGCTGCCGACAATTTCTTGCAGCGCCTGGAGCATCGCTGCCAGGCTGCTGTCTTCCGCCGTTTGCTGAGCAATCCGAGCGGCGAGCTTATCGGCGGTAGCGAGTTCGCTCTGGTTATAGCTCAGGGTCAGCCCTAGAAAGGGAATCAGCTGATAGGGTGGCAGCTCTAGCCGCGATCGCAGCAGCCCCGTACAGTAGCGCCGAGCCTGGATTGCCGGTTCTGCCTGGAGCGGCGGTTCCAGCGGGCCGGGGTAGAGAAACTGCTCTGGGGTTGGGGTCAGCGGGTTGAGGTCTTGCTTGGGCAGGAGATCGCGGCTGACCAGCACGCGCAAAGCTGCCTTCAACGCATCGGGCGAATGGGGTCGCTCGATGAACTGCAGCAGGGCCAGCATTTCGGTAGGAATTTGATTGTTGCGATCGCGCTGCCCCACGTCATAGATCGGCGGCCCGTGGCTAAAGTCGAATCCCAGCCGCTCCGGGTCTTCCAGCAGAGCGCGGAGAAATCGACCCTGCCGATTCTCTCGCACCAGCACGGCCATACTCAGGTTCGGCTCCGCTTGAAATAGCTCCATTACCCGCGCTGCAATCCGCTTCACGGTATCCGTCACCTGCTCGGGTCGGGCCAGCTCTACCCCTTGGCCCAGCGGTGCCGGATTGGCCTGGGGCTGCGGGTCGTCTGGCCCCACCGGCACAATCGCCTGCGGTCGGAAGGGCTGCTCGCCGCCGCTGAGGCCAGAGCGATTCATCCAGTCTAGGGCAAAGTTCGCCGCCGCCATAATCCGCTCCGTACTTCGACCGGCCTGCTCAATGGTCGCCAGACGGCCCTGCTGCTGGCAGCGATCGCAGAACTGGTTGAAAAAGACCGGGTCCGCTGGGGTAAAGGTGGAGTTAATCGCCTGGTTCGGATCGCCCACCCGCAACAGGTTCGCCGGGGCCAAACCTTCAGGATCGGCGGCGAGCACCTCCAGCAGCTGCGTTTGCAGGGGCGAAGAATCCTGGGCTTCGTCTTCAAAAATAGCAAAAACGCGAGTCTGCCACAGCCGCCGAATGTCATCATCGGCCAGCACCCGCAGCGCCGCTAAAATCATATCGTCGTAGTCAATCAGGCTGCGCTCCCCTAGCAGCGCCTGGTAGCGCTCGTAGAGGCCCGCCGCGATCGCGAGCACCTGGTAGTCCTCCACATCGTCGCTCAGCCGCTGGGTAAAATTTTGCGCCAGCGTCGCCAGGTCGGATGGCAGCAAGCCCGAGCTTTTGGCTTCGTGAATCACCGTATAGGCCAGGCTCGGCAGCACCTCCGTCCGTAAAACCGACTGCCGCCGCAGCCGTTCGGCCGCTTCGCCGTCGAACTGGCGGCCTTCGATCAGCCGGTGATACAGAACGGGGCTGAGCCCAAGCCACTGCTCTACGGCGGCGCGAATCAGGCGATGGCCCTGGTTGGGCGAAATTAGCGTTGTCGTTTCTAAGCTGATTCCCGAAATTTCGGGATTACGGGTGGCGATGTTGAGCGCCAGCCCGTGCAGCGTCTGGACGGTAAAGCTGGTTAGCGGCAGGTTGAGCTGGCGTAGATGCTGCCGCACTTTGGCCTTGAGATTGGCGGCGGCAGAGCGGGTAAAGGTGACTAGCACCAGCTGACGGCGGGCGTGGAGCTGATGGCGGGCGATCGCGATCGCGGCCGCCGCCGCCATCCCGGTGGATTTTCCCGAACCCGGCACCGCCGACACCGCCAGCGGCCCACCGCTCCAGTCAGCCAGCTCGCGCTGCCCAGGCCGCAGTCCTTCACTGATAGTCTGGAGCAACTGCGCCCGGGGATTTAGGATTGAAGTCATAGGTTAGCTAAGAGAGAATGCTCAGGGGGTACCGCCAGCTGTACTAAAATAAGGCTGGTTGGTGAGCCGATCCTAAATGTAGTTAAAATTTGATTAGCTGCGCTAGCACTGCTCCCACCCGCTGTAATATTTGGTTTCTCTATGGCTGCTTCAAAACCCTTAGAAGGTTTAGATCTGATCGACTGTGCTAAAGCAAACGCGCCCCAGGGAAGTCGGGTCGCGGCTGAACAGTGCGGCTATGGCAGCGACCTGGAAAAATTTATGACCGCGCTGAAGCAGGCAGCGGACCATATGGGCGTCGAGGTCAAAGAAATCGAAGACCTGATCACCGATCAGTCCATCGCCAAGCGCACCCAGGGGATTGAAGTCGCTCCTGAAACAAAAGACAAGCTGTAGTGCCCCGCAGCCGCCCCGCAGACCCCTAGTAAACGCCTGTCAACGCCCCCGTAAACGCCTATCAAAAACCAGCCCAACTAAGCAGCCGCCCCTTTTTCTGGCAGGACATTGGGCAAAAGTGGTGAGAGTTCGTCCTTGAGCTGACCGGCGCGAATAAACTCGGCGTAGGTATCCGACTCAATCGCCATCAGCTCATCCCGCACCTGTTCCGCCGCAAAGGTCAGTATTTCTGGGTTCTGCCGCGTCAGCTGCTGTACGTCGTCCTGCAGCTCCTCCAGCTGCCCTTCGACTAGGGCAATCTGATACTTGGCATATTCCTCATCCACTTCTTGCCGCTGGATCAGCTGCCGCAGCCGGTCCAGAACGCGATTCAGCGCTACCCGATGGGCAATTAGCTGAACGTACTCCTGCCGCAGCGGCTGGTCGCCCAGCAGATTCAACCAGGCCAGCAGTGGTTTAGTGGTTAGCCCCTGCACCAGCAGGGTAAACAGCATGACGCCAAAGACCACGGCGATAATTTCTTCCCGCTCGGCTAGGGCCACCGGCACGCTCAGCGCCAGCGCCACTGAAACCGATCCGCGCAGCCCGCCCCACCAGAGCAGCGTCTGCCCCTGCCAGGA
Organism: Vasconcelosia minhoensis LEGE 07310; assembly: GCF_015207255.1. Taxonomy (GTDB): domain Bacteria; phylum Cyanobacteriota; class Cyanobacteriia; order Phormidesmidales; family Phormidesmidaceae; genus Vasconcelosia; species Vasconcelosia minhoensis. The sequence continues at coordinate 17,678 of NZ_JADEXG010000019.1, read as the reverse complement.
AAGATCCGACTCGACCGCCTGATTGCTCAGGAAGCCCAGGCCAAAAATGCTGACCGCCCGGGCGATGATGATGGTCGCGATCGCGATTCCAATCGAGTCCAGATGCTCAATCAGGCCGTCAAACTTGACCTGGTCGCCGATTAGCAGAAACACAATCGAGTTGACGAAAAAGGCTAGAAAATCCCAAAATTCCGACACCACCAGCCGGGTGCGCGGGTTCATGCCAATCCGGGAGCCAAAGTTACCCAGAATTAGCCCGGTCGTGACCACCGCAATTACGCCGGAGCCGCCCAGCTCTTCAGCCACCAGGTAAGTGCCATAGGCCGAGACCAGGGTAAGCGACTGCTCCACTAGGGGCAGGTCAAACCGCTGGGTTAAAAACGAAATGCCAAAGCCAATTAGGCCGCCGATGCTGACGCCGACGCCGACAAACACCAGAAACCGCGCCACCGTCACCGAAAGGTCAAACTGCTCGTAGCCCAGGGCAATCCCCAGCAGCAGATTGAAAGCAACCACCGCGACCCCGTCGTTGAATAGGCTTTCGCCTTCCATCAGCGTCGTCAGCCGCTTATCGACTCCGAGCTCTCGAAACAGCGCCACCACCGACACCGGATCCGTCGCCGATAGGCTGGCCCCGACCAGCAGCGCTACCGCCAGCGAGTCGGTGGCAAACTGGAGCAGCCCCAGCACTAGCCCGCCGACGCAGATCATCACGCCGACGATCGCGAATAGGCAAATTGGCACTAGGTCGCGCCGCAAATTGCTCCACTTAATATTCCAGGCCGCTTCAAACAGCAGCGGCGGCAGGAAGATAAACAAAATCAGCTCGGGCGACAGATTGACCAGCCGCACATCTAAGACCGCGAGTCCGAGCCCGACCAGCAGCAGCAGCAGCGTATAGGGAATATTGCGAAACCAGCTGAGGACTCGCGATAGCGTCGCGACACCCAAAGACACCGACAGCACCAGCAGGAACTGACGGAGATTTTGCTCAATGGCGGGGTCTTCCAGGGCAGGCTGGACGGCGGTTAACCAGGTCATAGTTTAAGTATGAAACACAGAAGATATAGGTTAACCCGATTTGCGAGACTTGCCGTTTGATTTTGAGGCCGACCGGCGGCTCGGTTTGGGGCCAGACTGGCTATCAGGTTGGGGGGCTGACTGGCGAATCGTCTCAGCCTGGGCCAGCAGAGAGTTGGCAAACGCGATCGCTTCCTGGTGCGATCGCCCCCCGGCCAGCTGGGCCAGCTCTTCTCGGCGCGAATGGGAATCCAGCGGCGTCACCTGCACGATCGTCCTTTCTTCATCGGGCCGTTCGGCTTTTGATTTATGGGATGTCCCGGTCGGCATCACCACCTGCTTACCCACCTGGAAATGAGCATCGGCCATTGCCGCTACCAGCGGCTGGTGGGTAACGCACAGCACCTGATGCTGACGGCTGAGCTCGTGCAGCTTTTCCGCGATCGCCTGGGCCACCCGACCCGAGACGCCGACGTCAATTTCATCGAAAATCAGTGTCCCCACCGGGTCAACCTGGGAAAAGCAGGCTTTGAGCGCCAGCAGAAATCGGCTCATCTCACCCCCCGAGGCAATTTCCGCCAGCGGCTGCAGCGGCTCACCGGGGTTAGGGCTGAATAAAAACGATACCTGGTCGGCTCCGGCTGCGGTCGGCGGCTGGGGTTGGAGATCCGCCCTGAACTTAACTCGCTCCATCGCCAGCGGCTTCAGCTCGTTGACCAGCTTATTTTCTAAGACGGTCGCGGCGGCCTGGCGATACTGAGTAAGCTGGGCACAAGCCAACTCTAGCTCGGCCTGACGAGCCTTAAAAGCGGCTTCCAGGGCCTCTAATGACTGGCCATCGCCGTTCAGCGCCGCCAGCGACTGCTGAATTTCCTGGTAATAGTCAACCAGATCGGGCAGGTCGCGGCCATACTTGCGGCAGAGCTGCTGGAGCTGAACGATCCGCTGCTCAACCGTTTGCAGCCGCTCCGGATCGGTTTCAATATTTTCGCCATAGGCATTGATCTGACGGCCCGCTTCCTCAATCTGGGCCAGGGCCTCGCCGACCAGCTCTAGCACCGGGCCGACTTCTGGGTCGTAGCGCAGCATGTCGCTGAGAATGCCCTCTGCCTTACCCAGCAGGTCGGAGCAGGCTTCGGCAGAACCGTCGTTTTCGTAGAGAATCTGGTAGACCTGGTAGCTCTGCTGCTGGAGTTCGACGCTGTGGCTAAGCCGCTGCTGCTCGACCTGTAGCTGGTCCAGTTCCTCTGGATCTTCGATTTGAGCCGCGCTCAGCTCCCGGCCCTGGTACTCAAACAGGTCGAGCTGCTGCTGGCGCTGCTGCTCGGCCCGCCGTCGGCGATCCAGGTTTTGCTTAGCCGTCGTCGCAGCAGCATAGGCTGCCGCCACCGCCTGTCGCTGGGCGCTCAGCTCTGGGCCGCCAAAGCCGTCGAGCCAGTCGCGCTGCAGGTCGGCGGAACCCAGCTGCAGGGTCTGGCCCTGGGCCGTAATCTCGATTAACAGACGCCTCAGCTCTTCCAGCTGGGGTTTGTTGACCACCACGCCGTTCAGTCGCGAACGGCTGCGGACGGCCCCCTTCCCTGCCGTTAGCTCGCGGCTGCAAACCAGCTGCCCGTCTGCCGCTGGCAGATCGTGCTGGCCTAGCCACTGGTCGATCGCCGCCTGCGACTGAAAGGTTGCCTCGATCAGCGCCTTGGGGGTACCGGTGCGTACCAAACGGCCAGACGCCTTACCGCCCAGCACCGCGTCGATCGCGTCTAAAATAATCGACTTGCCCGCCCCGGTTTCGCCCGTCAGGACGTTTAGCCCCGGCTGCAGCCGCAGGTCGAGCTGCTCAATCAGCGCAAAGTTCTCAATCTTTAGGGAGACTAGCATGGCGCGTTAGGCGGCTCGGGCCTGTGTCTTCTTGGCGATTGCAGAGGGATGTCCATGGTTTATCTTCGATGAAGGCGCGATCGCGACAGCTAAAACTGTCCGATTTTTACTCTCAGTTGTTACAATAGTTTACAAAGGTGCTATCAGACTCGGGTAGGCCCCGGTAGGTTCTAAGATTTGCTCTGCTGACAGACTGACGCTCTATATATCATCTCTAAATATGACTAAAACGGTGACGCCTAACCCGCTGAAAAGGACTGACCTTGAGGCTGAAATCCGCCCGCATGACTCGGCGCAAAGTCGGCAGCTGCCGACTCAGTCGTCTGAGCCCACTCCGCTGGAGCAGACGGCTGAACCGGCGGCTGAGAGCTTAACCAGTATAGAAAAATCTGCGGTTAAGGTTCCCAGCTCGGTGCCTCTGCCCCAGTCGCTGGCAGATATTCTGGTCTACGATCCGGACGCGATCGCGGCTTACTATCGCCGCCGTCCCTTTCAGATCGTCTTTCGCCTAGCTGAAATTCTCTGGCTGTTTGCGGGCTATGGCCTGCAGCTGCTGTGGGATCGTCAGTTCAAGCAGCAGGCGATCAATGCCCGCAAGCGAGCCGCCCGCCTGCGCGAAATTTTGACCCAGCTGGGACCTGCCTATATCAAAGTAGGCCAGGCCCTATCGACCCGCCCCGACCTGGTGTCGCCGCTGGTGATGGAAGAGCTAGTCAAGCTGCAAGACCAGCTGCCGCCCTTCTCTAACGAGATTGCCTTCCGCTTTATTGAAGAAGAGCTCGGTCAGCCACCGGCTAAAATCTACGCCAGCCTTTCCCCTAACCCGATTGCCGCCGCCTCGCTGGGGCAGGTTTATAAGGGCCAGTTGAAAAGCGGCGAAGCAGTTGCGGTTAAGGTGCAGCGGCCCGGACTGGCGCAGCAGATTACCCGAGATATTGTGATTTTGCGCTGGATTGCCGAATGGGCTACCAACAACGTCAGCCAGGTGCGCAGCGACCTGGTCAGCATCATGGACGAGTTTGGCGCCCGCATTTTCGAAGAGATTGACTATAACCACGAGGGTGAAAACGCCGAGCGCTTTGCCGATCTGTACGGCTACCTGCCCGAGGTGATTGTGCCGCATATCTACCCTGAATTCACCAATCGCCGCGTGCTGACGATGGAATGGATTGAGGGGACTAAGTTAACTAATCTAGACGCATTAGAGGCCCAGGGCATCGACGCTACCCACGTGATTGAAGTCGGCGTCAAATGCTCCCTGCGCCAGCTGTTAGAACATGGATTTTTCCACGCTGACCCCCACCCCGGCAATCTGCTGGTCACCGCAGAAGGCAAGCTGGCCTATCTAGACTTTGGCATGATGTGCGAAGTTCAGCCCTACCAGCGCTACGGCCTGATTGAAGCCATCGTCCATATGGTCAACCGCGACTTTGACGGCCTGGCCAGGGACTATATCAAGCTCGAGTTTTTGACCCCAGAGACGGATCTCACCCCGATTATTCCAGCCCTCGCTGGCGTTTTTAATAACGCCCTGGGGGCCAGCGTCGCCGAGCTCAACCTCAAGAGCATTACCGACGAATTTTCTGAGCTGATGTATGAGTATCCTTTCCGGGTGCCGGCCTACTACGCGCTGATTATTCGTTCCCTAGTGACCCTCGACGGCATCGCCATCAGCGTTGACCCAGAATTCAAGGTGCTGAGTAAGGCCTACCCCTACGTGGCGCGCCGCCTGCTGACCGATCCGGCCCCCGAACTGCGGGCTTCGCTGCAGGAGCTGCTGTTCGAAGAGGGCGGCTTCCGCTGGAATCGGCTGGAAAACCTGCTAAAGAACGCGCGCAACAGCGACGAATATGACCTGGATAAGGTGCTCAACCAAACGGTTGATTTCCTATTTTCAGAGCGAGGTGAGTTTATCCGGGTGCGAGTGGCCGATGAACTTGTTAAGGAGCTCGACAAGCTGGGCTACGGCCTCATCCAAAGGCTCTATCGTCAGGTTCAGCTCAACGGCCGGACAGAACCGACGATTGCCTTCCAGGCCCAGTCGAATCAGCCGAGTAACTGGGAACATGTCGTTCGCATCCTGGGTATTCTGCGCGACACAGAGGGGTTCGATGCCTCTACGCTGGCGGCTCTATTGCCTCAGATTGTGGCTAAACCCGAGACCCGAGATCTGGGCCGCCGGATCGTCAGTGGGCTGGCACAGCGAGCCGCCGCCCGAATGATTCGCGAATTTCTACTGGCCCGGCCACCGGCAACGCCTCCGCTAAAAGCCGTTCCGGCGGCTCCATCCGCCGTTGCAACGCGACCGGCGGCGTTGCCCTCAGCCATGTAGAGTAGCTACTCGCGCTGCTCCAGCTCTTCATACTTGCGCTTGAGATTTTTCTCAAGCTCCTGAATTTCATCTCGCCGGGCCGCCGTTTCGAGCGCCCGGCGACGGACTTCTTGACCTTGTAAGGTCAGCGACTGACGCCACTGCTCCACCCGATTGAACTCTTCTCGCAGCGCGCCGGGCGTCATGCCCTGACTGAGGTATTGAGAGACGATCTCCATGACCCAGTCAGACGCATCTTGAAGATCCGTTACCGCCTCCTGGCTGTCCAGGTCGAGGATGACCAGCAGTCCCTCGTTGAAAGGAGTGGCCGCTTCCAGCATCACCAGTTTTTCCTCGGTAACGGTTTCCCACAGATATTCGGCCCGCTGATGAGCTAAGAGCTGAATCAGCACTTCGCCTGTAGCAGATTTTTGATGAATTTTGGCCAGATATCGCATGGTCATCGCCGAGTTTCGGAAAATGTGACGCAGATCAAGCTGAGTATACCCTGAGCTATCTTGCTCAAATGGCTACTCACAGATGTTTCGGGTAACAGCCCCATTGAAACCACTCCATCTATACTGTGACAAAAAAATGACAGGCACAATGAAAAGCTTTGGAGTCTATTCTCTTACATAATAAATTTCATGTTAAAACTGCAAAGAAATCTGGAATTTTTTAGCTCCAGGTTGAAGCAGTCCTGCTTTTTCAATGACCTAACAAATTTTGCAGTACGCTTTGAGGGTATAAGAACTGCTTATGATAAAGTTGAGCCTATCTGTACCCTGGTCTTCTGTCTCATCGGCTTCCCCCGCAGCGGGCTCAGGCGCGATCGCAGATCGTCCCGAGCAGCTCTCCAACTTTGACCTAGTGCTCTGCTGTCAAACCCAGCTTCGGCCGGATCAGTCAGCCTTTTCTGAGCTGATGCGTCGCTATCAGCCCCATGTCGAGCGCCTGCTCTATCGCCTAGCGCCCGACTGGACCGATCGGGCCGATCTGTCCCAGGAAGTTTGGATTCGAGTCTATCGAAATGTCTGCCGATTGAAGGAGCCCATCAAGTTTAAGGGTTGGCTAGGTCGGATTACAACCAATCTATTTTACGACGAGCTGCGTAAGCGCAAGCGCGTTGAGCTACCCCTTTCCCTAGATGCGCCCCGACTGCTGAGTGACGGCCAGGTCGATTGGGAAATTGCGGCCGAAGATGCCAGCCCGGTTGAGCATATGATGGCACAGGAGTTTTACGACCGGCTGCGCCAAGCGATCTCGGAACTGCCCGAAGCATTCCGAACAACCATCATCCTGAGAGAGCTTCAGGGCCTGTCCTATGAAGAAATTGCTGAAATCACGCAGGTTTCCCTGGGTACGGTCAAGTCTCGAATTGCTCGGGCTCGGCATCGGTTGCAGGCCGAGCTCAGCAAATATCTGGATGGGTAAGCTTCATCATTGCGTTAAACTTTGTTGATTTAATCGCGGCCTTAGCTTTATCTGGACACATTTTCAATTCTATGCGTCTATGATTTAAGCAGCTTTAGCAAAGGTCGCTGGCTTAAGCAGCAGTTAGCAGCTGCTGAATTTTTTTGGCGGGTTTGACCTATGCGGCTCCCACATCTGGGGTTTACTCGACTTATTCTTGGTCGTCCTTACACCATGACATCTAATTCAGACCGCTCTGTTCCTGTCAATCCGTCCCCCTCTTCTCCCTTTCCTCAGCAGGATCAATCAGCTCCGGCAAAAGCCATCAGCCAAGACCAATTTGAGCTGCTGAGTGCCTATCTAGACGGTGAAGTCTCCGTCGAAGAAAGCCAGCGGGTCAGCGAATGGCTCTCTAGCGACGTTGCGGCCCAGCAACTCTATCAGCAACAGCTAATGCTGCGGCGCGGGCTGCGAGCTTTGACGGTGGCCCAGCCGGCCGCTCCGCCAGCCGCCCAGCCGGTCGCTAAAAAGTACACTAATGCTCCAGCGACGGTGACCCTGAATCAGCTGGACCCGCGCCTAAGTCCAATTGCTGTCGCTCTGCTCTGCGCGGTCTCGACTGTAGTAATCGGCATTCTGACCAGTATTATCAGTCCGCCATTGGAGCTGGGTGATTGGCTGCAGTTAGGGACTCCGTCAGTCAACCAAGAGACCCAGTCGCCTGACCTAGAGTAGTTCAGCTGCAAGCGTGAACATCAGGCTGCAAAGCTGTCGGTCTTCTCGATATCTTTTCGAATTGTATTGAGGTCGATGTAGCGGTCAGTCGCATTTCTCAGCTCGCGGGCAATCATTCCTTCGGTAGAAACGACCGTGATGTGAGTGTTTTTTGACCGTAGGAGCTCGACGGCGCGCTCAAAGTCTCCATCACCGCTAAACAAGACAACCCGATTATATTGCTCGACCGTATTGAACATGTCAATTACGATCTCAATATCTAAGTTAGCCTTTTGCGAATAGCGACCTGAGCTATCGTCATAATACTCCTTCAGAATCTTATATCTAACGGTATAGCCCAGACTAATTAGCGCATCTCGAAAGCCTCGCTGATCCTGCGGATCTTTGAGGCCGGTATACCAGAACGCATTGACTAGACTCAGCGCGCCTGACTCATTTAAAAAATATTCTAAAACCCGCTTGGGGTCAAAGAACCAGCCATTTTTTTGCTGGGCATAAAACATGTTATTGCCATCTACAAAGATCGACAATCGATTTGATGAAGAGGTCATATACTAGGTTAAACTTTAAAGTAAATAAACGCTGCCAAACTAAAACTGCTTCAGAAATTGCCGATTTAAAGGGCATTTGCCAGCTCTGAAATCAGGCTTTTGTCGCAGCTAAAGTTTGGTGCGAGCAAAGCTTGGGTTGGGAAGCGCAGGCCATAGCCCTGTTCAAAAACGCTCCCATCGCTTATTCAGAATGCCCTAATTTTTGTGAGCGTCCATCAGCAGCAGTCGGATAGAATTGAGTTGAGCTTTAAACTAAAGGTGGCCTTGCTTAGATCTTGACCCACGCACGGTTTTGTCAAAAGCATAGAGAATTTATGTCGGTGAACTAAAATGGCATAGACGAACTCAAGCCAGTTTTATATAATTGAAAATATCTGCAATCGCCGATCTTAAAGTACCCAAAGTTCAAAAACGCTAAGCCAATTCGCTCACAACCCCCACCATCGGCTTAAATCGTTCGACTTAAATCGTTGCTTTGCAAACGCCTATCAGCTGTTCGTCGATATTGGGTACATGCTAGATGAAAATATCGAATGCAAATATTCAATACTAATCTACCCCTAACGCTCGCAAGTCTCGATAGAATTGTATAGCCTCATTTTTCTACTCTGACTATTATAGGCTCTTTTTTCTCAACAGGCATTGAGCCTGGCTGTCAGATCGCCGGACTTCGGCTTTGTGTAATTTGCTTGACCTGGTTTGAATGGATGTGCCGCCGAATGGGGAAACGACACCGCTGACCCCGGAAGATAAGCTTGCTCACTACTGGCGACGAAACCTGCTGACTCGCCATTGGCGATTGGCGCTGTTGGGCTTCTGTATCTCAGCAGCGGCGGCCGCAACCGGCTTAAATTTGGGGCTAGTGGCGCTTTGGGAGCGGCAGGTACAGACCCTTTTTTTTGAACTGAGAGGGCCGGTGTCGCCGCCTGATGACGTGGTCATCCTGGCGATCGATGAAGAGTCTTTAGCCCAGGGCCAGCACTATCTCAACGATCCCCAGCGCTATCCCCAGCTACAGTCCATTCAGGCCTGGCCCTGGCAGCGGCAGGCCTATGCCACCGCGATTGAAAAACTGTTGCGGGCGGGAGCTAGGGCGGTGGCTCTAGATGTGGTCTTTTCAGCACCCAGTACCTACGGCGAAGCCGATGACGCAGCGCTGACCCAGACACTGCAAACCTATGGCGATCGCGTCGTCCTGGCGGCGGAATATGGCAATATCGATATCCGGCAGGGGGAGCTAATCCAGCCGCTACTGCCGCTGCTCCGGTTCCGAGAGACGCCAGTGCAGATCGGCGCCATCAATTTTCTGGTTGAGCCCGATGGCAGGATTCATCGACTTAGTGAGGCTTTCCTATCGGCGCTCCATCAGTCTGAACAGCGGCTAACCGGGGCAGCGCCTGGCCCAGAGATAGATTCAGGGCCTAGCTCCGATCGCTCAATTCTCAGTTTCGCCCAGGCGACGCTGAGCGCGGCCAAAATCGAGCCGCCACCGGATGTGGGAGAGAGCATCTATTTCTATGGCCCCGGTGGGACGTTTACCCAAATTCCGTTCTGGTACGTACTTGACCCTGACCCCTGGCAAAATCAGCTGGACTCTGGTGCCTTCTTCAAAGACAAGACGGTGCTGATTGGCACGACGGCAACTATTCATCAGGATTTTCATTCGGCTCCCTTTTCCCAAACGCTGCTCTACCCCCAATCTATGGCAGGGGTAGAGATCCTGGCTAATACGGTGGCGACTGCCGCCGCTGGGCGGGCCATTCGGCCGTTGATTCGGTTGCCATGGCTGAATGGGATTGCCGTGCTGCTGTTGGGAATTGGCGTAATCGGGCTGATGCAGCTGTCCCATAAGCCCTGGCAGCGCTTTAGCTGGGCCATGGCCAGCCTAGTCTGCTGGGGGCTGGTGGGCTACGGTGCTCTGGTCGGAGGGCAGGTGATCTTGATGACGGCTACGCCGATGATGGGCATCGTCAGCATGGCGCTGGTCGATCTGGGCTCAGGCTTTGTAGCTGGGCAGTCTAGGCGTAAGCGGTTCCGCAGCACGCTGGCGCGCTATGTGACCTCGCCGATTGTGCAGGAAATTATCAGCCAACAAGATGATTTTCAGGATTTGCTGGTGCTGCGACAGGCTGATATTATTGGCACGCTGCTGTGCGATCGCTACCGTATTCTTCAGGTCTTAGGGGCGGGTGGCTTTAGTGAAACCTACCTGGCCTCAGATACTCAACGTCCGGGTGCGCCAACCTGCGTCGTCAAGCAGCTGAAGATTGTCAGCAACAATCCCCAGTCTCACCAGATGGCTCAGCGGCTCTTTAGAGCTGAGGCCGATACCCTGGAGCGACTGGGTGAGCATGAACAAATTCCTCGGCTACTGGCCTATTTCGAAGTCAACTATTCTTTTTATCTGGTTCAGGAACGGGTCGAAGGCGTCTTGCTGCGGGAGCTGCTAGGTCAACAGTCGGCAATGTCGCAGCGTGCCGTTACTGAAATGCTGATCGACCTGCTGCCGGTGATTGGCTTTGTCCATCAGCAGGGTGTCATCCATCGCGATATCAAACCTTCAAACATTATTCGCCGGACTGCGGATGGTCGCTTTGTGCTGATTGATTTTGGTGCTGTTAAGCAGATTTCTAATCAGCTGGCTGATACCAGCGCGCGGGTGACCTCAACGATTGGAATTGGCACCCAGGGCTATATGCCCAGCGAGCAGTCAGCCGGTCTGCCAAACTTTAGCAGCGACCTCTATGCCCTGGGTATCACCGCCATTGAGGCCTTGACCGGGCTCCCACCCCACGCCATTCAGCGAAGTTCGACCGGTGAAATCATCTGGACTTATAAAGTTGTGGGGCTGTCGATTGAGCTAGCGGCGGTGATTAACCGTATGGTGCGCTATGATTTCAACCAGCGCTATCGCTCTACCCAAGAAGCTTTGACCAATTTAGAGCAGCTCAACCTGGCTACTCTGCCTCACAATCAAGCCGTTTTCCTGGGGCTGACCGACCCAGCGGCACCCGATGGAGCATCAGAAACCAGTGAAAACCTGGCCCCGACTGAAATTTTGCCCGAAAGCTGGCCGGAACAGTATCGGTCCAGCCATCAGTCGCAGAGCTAACTGCAAGACTTTGCCCCGCTAGCTGCATCAGGAAGGCTACTGGGGTTCCGGGGGGACTGTCTCTGGCTGACCCTCCTCCTCTATTGACTCTACGGTTTCTGGATCGGGCGTCTCGATTATTTCGGGAACGGTCTGGGTGGGCTCGGGTGGTGCGGGCGGTGCCTCCTCGGGAACGACCTCAGTCGGCTCGGCTGGCGTCTCGGCTGGCGGCTCGGCTGGCGGTGGCTCGGCTGGCGGTGGCTCGGCTGGCGGTGACTCGGCTGGCGGTGGCTCGGCTGGCGGCATGGCCTCGCTGGGCATCGGCGCTTCGGTCAGCGTTTCGCTGGGAATACCGGTCTCGACCGGTGAGACCGAACTGGGGTCGGTTGTACTGTCAGGAACGGTAGTGGCATTTTCTAAGACGGTTCTGGGTAGCACATTCTCGGCTGTCTCAGGGTCGGCGGGGAAGACTTCAGGCTCGAGACCAGGGTCTGTGGGAGCATCGCTGGTGATTGACGCATCTGGCTGGGCCGGCTGATCGACCGCCGTCGGCACTTCGGTTGGGGACTCGAGGGCAGTCGGGTCAGGATCAGTATCTAGAAACTGATCGGCGGGAGAATCCTCAAAGTCGGGAAATTCAGCATCAATCTCGGCGTCGGCGCTCGACAGTGCGGCTTCTGGCTCCAGTAGTTCAACTGCATCGTTGTCAGGGTCCGGAGCCGTTTCAGCCGGAGCGGTTCGGGCTGACGACTCGATTGGATTGGCCTCCCGTGGAGCGACAATCGGCTCGCGACTATTCATCTCGGGTACCGGGCTAGCCGAGGCAGCCGTATCCCCACCTGGCGGGGTTGCGGTCGGCGGGGCTGCCGCAGGACTGACGTCATTCTGGAGAGAAGAGACGGCGGGCGGGGGCGCAATGAAGTCAGGATTTTCGATAATGCCCTCGCCCTCTAGCGGGGGCTGCTGCTCCAGCGCGTCTAAAATTTCCTGACGGACGCCGTCTAGGGCGTCTGAGCCGGTCGAGGCCGCCGGATCGGTGAGGTTGAGCCCTTCGGTTAGGCCGCTGGTTTCGTAAAACAGCTCTAGGTCGAAATTATAGAGGCGGCTGATCCGATCGCCTTCGACGACGACCATCTGGTGGGCATAGAGCGACTGCTGTTCTGTGCCGGACTGGTTGTAGACCACCATGGGTCCCTGGGGATTGTTCGGCAGCGCGCCAACAATGGTCGTATCCGTTTCTGGAATGTAGCGGGTGAAGAGCCCCGATCCCTGGATGCCGGTAACGGCGTTAGGCGTTTGGATTGTGGTGCGGCCTCGCCCCGGTGGAATGAGTAGCAAAATCGTGCCGTTTGAGAGCTGAAAATTTCGCGTATTGGGCGTAAAGCGAAAGGTCGCTCGTTCGCCAATCCGTGCGAGTGAGCCATCGTTGAACCTGAGCTCGGCCCGGGCGGCAGGCGCAGTTCTGAGGGCATCGCCAATCCCCATCACATCGGCCAGTCGCGCTGTCCGGGCAGTTCTCCCACGGGGAATCAGCTGCACTCGATTGCGCAGAAAGTCAATCCGAGCCCAGGTCAGAGCTTGCTGGGCAGCGGCTTGACTCGGCAGGCCCAAAACTGCGGCTGCCGCCAAAAGCGCTGAGAATAGCCATGTCGAGGGACTTCGTCTAAAGGGATGCCGATTCATAGATGTTTGGAGATTTTTCTGGCCAGGGTAGGCTGGGATTGTGCTGGTATCGATCCGACTGATAAGTTTTATAGGGCTGACTGAAAAGTATAAAAGCGTCTGAGCAGTGTATCGCTATATGCTTGACTCTATAGGTTTACTTAGCTTTGGGCAGGGACGATGGGTAAGATTCGGTCTGATAACCGGCCTTTTGTCTTATATATTACCGTCTGTGCTGCTGTGCCCAATTTGCTGATGGGTCAGTTTTGACAGATTCTTTACATCGGACTGGGCTGAGGTGGGGGCTGCTGCCGCTGATCTGGCTCGGTAAAATGACCCGCTCTAAGACCAGACGCCGTTCCCGGCGCTGGCGGATTGCCTTCAGCATTTTGCTAGCTGTAATGGCGCTCTACGAAAATCTTCCGGCTGAAGCTGAGTTCGAAGTTGAAACCCGGCGTTTTCATCCGGAAAGTACCAGCGAGTCAATCGCCGATCCAGAAATACCAGAAATAGTAGAAGCGGATTTAGCGGAGCCCGACCCCGACCGAGCGGCAACGCTGGTTCAGCCAATGCTGGATATTGACCTGGCTCAGCCGCTGCCAGTTCTAGAGCAGGCTGAATCCGCGATCGCGCCCCCCGCTCTGCCAGCGCCCCTGGCTGCTGAAATGCCAGCTCCAAATCCGGATGCTGTGCCCAGTGCAGAGGCCAATAGCAACCCATCAAGTCCAGACGTTGCGCTGTCCGTTGAGCATATTTCTCCGCCTGCCGAGGATATTACTGAGTCGGCTGTAGGCCACGAAGATCAGCTGACTCAGCTGCTGGCCGACCGCCCTCCGCCCAACCCCGAGCTGGGTACCCTGCGGCTTGAGCCGCTGGCTGGGCTGACCGAGCCGCTGGCCGAAGCGACGGCCGATCCAGACCTGGGCATTTTGCGGTTGCAGACGCTGCGATCGCGCCGGGATGAAGAACTGGGCATTTTGCGCCTGCTGGAGCAGGCCCAAGCCGCAGCTGAGCCGCCCGCCCCCACCGTCTTTATTGGCGGCCGAGTCGGCTTGTTTGACAGCGACAACGTTTTTCGTTCGCCGGTCTCCGTGGATGAGCAGGTGGCTCAGCTGGGGCTAGCGCTCTACGCTTTTCCTAAGCTGTCGGAGCGGACGAGTTTGTACGCGATCGCGGAGAGCAATGCGGTCCGATACAGCGAATTTTCCAGCGTGGACTACAACGAACTTCAGTTTCAGCTGGGACTGCGTCAGCGTCTCAGCCAGCGTGCCTATGCCCAGTTGGGCTGGCGCAACCGGTACCTCTACCAGGACGGTTTGCGTAAAGAGCTGCTGCGAGCCAACTACATTGACCTACTGCTCAGCCGCCGCGACGTGCTGAACCGACGGCTGTGGCTCGACAGCTACTACCAGGCCTTTGTCAGCTTTGTCGAACCGACCAGCTCTAGCCGCTTTCACCAAACCCTGACGCTTTCGTTGAACTATGGCTTCAGCCCCGATTTGCGCGCCACGCTGCTCTACCAGCTTAACTTTGACGACTACACTGAGATCGAGCGCTTCGACACCTATCATCAGGTGATGGGACTGATGAACTACAGCATCACCCCCAACAGTCGGCTGACGCTGTTTGGCGGCGTCAAGTTTGGCAACTCTACTAGCAGCAGCGTAGACTTTGACGATTTAATCTACGGCATCGGCCTCAACCTCAACGTACCGCTGTTTTGACCGTCGTCTAAAGCCGCAGTCAAAGCCTAATGCCGACCTACGGCTTCTGCTGACTGACCCACCGCCGCCGCGAGGGACTGGAGCATCTCTGCCGTCGTATCGATATCAACGCAGGCATCGGTAATGCTCTGGCCGTAGATCAGACGCTGCAAGTCCCTGGGAATTGGCTGGTTGCCGGCGACCAGATGACTCTCAATCATTACCCCAATCAGGTGTTTGGAGCCATTCATCACCTGCTGCACCACGTCATTGAGCACCGTTACCTGACGACCGTGGTCCTTATTGGCGTTGGCGTGGCTACAGTCCACCATCAGCCGTGGGTTCAGGCCCTGCTTGACCAGAGTCTGAGCCGCGGCCTCCACATGCTGGACACTGTAGTTTGGCCCCTGCTTGCCGCCCCGCAGCACTAGGTGGCCGTCGGGGTTACCGGTCGTGGCGACAATGCTGGCCAGGCCGCTCTTATTAATCCCCAAAAAATGATGGGGACGACTGGCTGCCAACATCGCGTTAGAAGCCGCCTGAAGGCTGCCGTCAGTACTGTTCTTGAAGCCAATCGGCATTGACAGCCCAGAGGCCATTTCACGGTGGGTTTGGCTCTCGGTCGTGCGGGCGCCAATGGCCGTCCAGGAAATCACATCGGCGATGTACTGGGGCGTAATCGGGTCGAGCAGCTCAGTCGCCGCGGGCAACCCTAGGTCGGCCAGGTCGAGTAGCAGCTTACGGGCGAGTCCTAGACCAGCGTTGATGTCATAGCTGCCATCGAGGTGAGGATCGTTAATCAGACCTTTCCAACCAATGCTGGTGCGGGGCTTCTCGAAGTACACTCGCATGACAATTTCCAGCTGGTCGGAGAACGCCTGCCGCAGCTTCACCAGACGCTTGCCATACTCGTAGGCGGCGTTGACGTCATGCACCGAGCAGGGACCGACAATCACTAGCAGGCGACGATCTTCGTTGTAGAGAATATTGCGAATGCGATCGCGCGTCTGGGCCACTAGCGCGGCAGCGGCCTCGCTGATCGGCAGCTGGTGATGTAGCAGGTCGGGGGCGACCAGCGGGCGGGTCTCAACCACGTGGAGATCTTGCGTTTTTTGCATGGTGTTATGGATAGGCATAGCAGTGAGCCGACAGCTCAGTATCGACCGATACGGTTAAAACCATCCCCATTGTGACAGGTCTCGACCCGAATGGGAGTAAGGCCAATGCTGAACCGCAATGAACTTCGCGCTTCAGACGCCAGCCTGGTCTAGCCGAGACAAAAACTCAGCTAGGCTGAGCCCCTGCTCGAGGTAAACCGGTGAGTTGGGCCGATAGGGACCAGCTAACCGATCGATCTGCAAAATGTCGGCGGTGTCTGGTAGCACAGGAACATCTGGATCAAAGGCCGTCGGCTGCATCAGCGAGCTGGAGAAGCCTCTGAAAATAATAATCTGGTCGAGACCGCCAGCAATATTTGCCTGCACCAGCAAAACCTCCTGCGGATGCTTAAGGCTGTACTGCTCTAGCCGCTGACCAATCGGTTCGGTGATCATCACTCTCCCCAAAGCGCTATTGATTGGTCGCAGAGCGCCCCTGCCGCCCCAGCTTCACCAGAACGAAATAGCCCAGACAGGCCATATAGATCACCAGCCCGACAATCCCAAAAAAGCCGAGAAAGCCGCTCGTCGTTCTGCCGTGAAAATAGTCGCGGTATAGCCTTGGGGCCTCTAGCCAGGTCTGGCAGGCCGCAGAACTAAAGGCTGAGTTTGAAAAAGCGCAGCGCAGGAAGAACAGCTGAATAACGATGTTGACGCTGCTAAAGACGGTGATCGCCCAGCGCCAGGCCGAAAAAAGCAGCTTCAGCAGGCTGTTCGGCTGCTCTCTAATTTCTTCGTTGAGGTCGGCCCAAAACCAGAGGCTGAGCGGAATCAGCGCATGGGCTATCAGCGCAGCGACAAAGCTAATTGAAAAGCCGCCAATCATCAGATAGACCGTGATTGCTAGCAGGCTCGCTACTTTCCAGTAGATAATCAGCAGCTGCTGAATCGCATCAGCGCGTCTGATTACAGCCCAGAGCAGCAACACCAGCGGTGCTAAGACTGTAAACAGTACTGCTAATCGATAGTCCGTCCACACTAAAGCGCGCAGAATTGAGGGGTCTAACATATCAACCTGACGGCGAGGTTAGGCAAGGAACTCGTGAGTATCACTCGAATGCGGCACCACTCCAAACGGTCCCATTGAGGTTGGCACATGAGCTTGGTCGTACAGTAGCCAAGGCCGAACTTCGGCTGAAGCTCGGCCCTTGAGTCTATCGAACTATTGAGTCTATCAAATTATCGGAACTCTATACGACTTCTATCCGGCTGCCCGAGCGGAGAATACTATCGCCCAGTGTTGAGCCCGATGGCCTAGTTATCGTAAACCCGGCACTCATCGGCATCGGGGTTATTTTCGCAGTACTCTTCGAATGAGGACTTTTTGGGCTTTGTTTGACGCTGGTGCGACGCTTCCGCCTGAAGCTCTTCAACGGCATCCCAAGCCGCTGCGCAAGCTTCGGAATCACTGCCGTCGGTACTGCAAGCAGCCCGAGCCGCTTCCTTTTCAGATTCAATTTGCTGTTGAATATCGCTCATAACAAACCGTACTAATGTTCTATGATCGAGAGGTTGACCTGACTGGACGCTTAATATCCAGAATATGCTGTATTGACTATTGTAACCTTAAGCATTTGTACTTATCGTATCACAAGCGTCAATTTTAGAATTTATCTAGAAAGTGCGCTAGAAGTGCGCTGGACAGACTTGATTTTATCACGGCTAACTTTTTGCCCGGTACGGATAACCGCTTCGTTACCATCAGTTTTAGACTGGCAGCTTTAGACTGGCATCAGGCTTAGACTGGTGTAGCGATTCAAAAGCTATCTTTTCAATTATGGCAGCGGCTGCTCAAACTCCTCCCCAAACGATGAAATGGGCTAGTGCAATCTCAACTCAGCCTTCGCTAGAAGCGGCGGTGCAGGAGGTCGCATCCCAGGCGATCTCACAGCTGGGTGAGGAGCCAGACTTGGCAATGGTATTTGTATCGACCGCCTTTGCCAGCGAATATGCCCGTCTGCTGCCGCTGCTGCGCCAGCAGATTCAAACGTCTCCCATTGTCGGCTGTAGCGGCAGCGGGGTGATTGGTATGCAGCCGGTTCAAACCCCGCTAGAGGCGGAGGACCAGCCTGCTTTAAGCCTGAGTCTGGCGGTGCTACCGGGAGTTGAGGTGACGCCATTTCACCTGACTGGGGAAGCCCTCCCCGATCTGGACAGCCC